>JAFIHF010000027.1 GCA_017848855.1 Rhodanobacter denitrificans
CATCCCGAACTCGGAAGTGAAACGCAGCCGCGCCGATGGTAGTGTGCACCTCGCATGCAAGAGTAGGTCACCGCCAGGGGCTTTATCCCTCGAACACCCTCACCGATCCCGGTGGGGGTGTTTGTTTTTGGGCGCTTGCCGGCAAAGCCTGTTCATGCGGCGTGGTCGAGGCCGGAACCGTGCCGCGATCGCCTATCATGCGGCGACGGCGAGGAAAGCGGAGCGCGAGCTTGTTCGTACATGTCGAGACACGCCGACGCCGGCAATGGCAGTGGGCCACGCTGCTGATCGTCAGCGTGTGCGTGCTGTGCTTCGTCTGGTTGGCCATGTTGCCGCTGTCGCAGCGGCTCGCCGTGTTGCAGGAATGGGGCACGGTGCCGGCGAACATCTTCAATGCGCACGAGCCGCTGTGGCCGCAGCTGACCGACCCCTCGCTGCTGCGCCTGTTCACCGCGCTGTTCATCCACGTTACCTGGCTGCACCTGCTCAGCAACCTGCTGTTCCTGGTGATCTTCGGCTTGCCGGGCGAGCGTGCGTTGGGCTCGTTGCGCTTCCTGCTGCTGTTCGTGCTCGGCGGCATCGTCGCGAATCTGATCGGTGCACTGTCGCTGGCCGGCGTGCGGCTGCCGATCATCGGCTGCAGCGGCGCAGTGTCGGCGGTGGTCGGCACCTACGTGGCGCTGTTTCCGCGCGCACGCCTGGGCCTGGTGCTGCCGCTGGGCTTGTACCTGGAATTCGTGCGCGTGCCGGCCTTCCTGCTGATCGGCATCTGGGTGCTGCTGCAGCTGCTCTTCAGCTATGCCGGCCCCAGCTACGGCGCCTACGTGTGGTGGGCGCACATCGGCGGTTTCGTGTTCGGCCTGGTCTTTGCGCTGTTCTCGCGCGACGCGATCGCGCGGCGCCTGCGGCATTGACTCTCAACGGTGGCGGCCGCCGTGCGACAGCCCATGGCGGCGGGCGAAGTGCTGCAGCAGTCCGCGCGCGACTGGCGTCGCCGCCACCTCGCGGTAGCTGCGCTGCGGGTCGGAGCCTTCGCGCTGCATGTCGGCATGCTTGCGGCGGATGTAGGCGCGCATCACGTCGGCGCTGAATTCGGGGTGGAACTGCGTGCTCACGGCATGCGGACCGTAGCGCAGCCAATGATGCGGATCGCGCTCCGAGCGGGCCAGCACCACGGCGCTGGGCGGCGCCTCCAGCACGCTCTGCTCGTGCGTGGTGTGCGCGCGGAAACTTTTCGGCAGCGCGCTGGCCAGCGGATCGCCTTCGGCCGCGGCGAGCAATTCGATCGCTTGCGTGCCGATCTCGCGTCCGCCGGGGAGGTAATCGACGCGGCCGCCCAGCGCGTGCGCCATCAGCTGATGGCCGAAGCAGACGCCGAACATCGGCAGCTCCGCGTCCATCGCGCGGCGGATCCACTCGGCGGCGCGTTCGCTCCAGTCGGCGCGTTCGGTGACCATCGCCGCCGAGCCGGTGATCAGCGCGCCGGCCACCGCGTCGGGCCGGGGCAGCGCTTCGCCGGCTTCGACGTCGACGACGAGCAGGCGTTGCGGCGGCAGCTGCGCGCCGAGCCGGAACCAGTGCGCGAAATCGCCGTGGCGGGCGCGGATGGCGTCCGGCGCGCGGCCGGTGCGGACGATCAGGACGGGTTTCATGCGGGCGGGGATGGAGGAGTCGGTGCGTGTTCGTCGGGCGCTTCGATCGGCGGCAGCACGGCCAGCACTTCCTGCACCGTGGTGAGTCCGCGCGCCACCTGCTCGGCGGCGGAGATGCGCAGCGGGCGCATGCCTTCGGACAGCGCGACCTGGCCGAAGTTGCCCAAGTCGGTCTGCGCCGTGATCAGCCCGCGCAGGCGCGGCGACAGCGGCATCATCTCGTAGATGCCGGTGCGGCCCATGAAGCCGGTGTTGCGGCATTCCAGGCAGCCGACCGGCGCGCACACGCTGTCCGGCACCGGCAGCGCCCAGCCGTGGGTGAGCGCGCGCCATTCATGCGGATCCTGCGCGGCTTCGCGCTTGCAGTAGGGGCACAGCGTGCGCACCAGGCGCTGCGCGACCACGCCGGTGAGCGTGGACTGGATCAGGTAGTGCGGCACGCCGAGATCGAGCAGGCGCGTCACCGCGCTGGGCGCATCGTTGGTGTGCAGGGTGGAGAGCACCAGGTGGCCGGTGAGCGAGGCCTGCACCGCCATCTGCGCGGTTTCCAGATCGCGGATTTCGCCCACCATGATGATGTCCGGATCCTGCCGCAGCAGGGTGCGCACGCCGGCGGCGAAGTCGAGGTCGATCGAGGGCTGCACCTGCATCTGGTTGAACTCGGAGGAGACCATCTCGATCGGGTCTTCCACCGTGCACACGTTCATCTCCGGCGTGGCGAGGTGTTTCAGCGTGGAGTACAGCGTGGTGGTCTTGCCCGAGCCGGTGGGGCCGGTGACCAGCACGATGCCGTGCGGGCGCTCCACCATGTGCCGCCACTGCGCCGTCTCGCCCGCGGAGAAACCGAGCTGGGCGAAGTCCTTCACCACCAGGTCGGGGTCGAAGATGCGCAGCACCATCTTCTCGCCGAACGCGGTGGGCATGCTGGACACGCGCAATTCCACTTCGCGCCCGGTAGAGGAGCGGGTCTTGATGCGGCCGTCCTGCGGGCGGCGTTTCTCGGCCACGTCCATGCGTGCGAGGATCTTGATGCGCGCGGTCACCGCGCTCATCACCGGCGGCGGCAGCTCGAACACCTTGTGCATCACGCCGTCGATGCGGAAGCGCATCTGCCCGGCCTCGCGGCGCGGCTCCAGGTGGATGTCCGAGGCGCGCTGCTCGAACGCGTACTGCAGCAGCCAGTCGACGATGTGCACCACGTGGCGGTCGTCGGCGCCGACTTCGCCGCTCTTGCCCAGCTCGACCAGCTGCTCGAAGTTGAGGATCGCCGAGGTGTCGTAGCCGCCGTTCGCCTTCGCGTCCTGCGCCAGCTGGATCGAGCGCTGGACGCCGTAGAACTCCTGCAGGTAGCGGTTGATGTCGATCGGGCTGGACACCACGCGGTGCACGTCCCGGCGCAGCATGTGCGAGAGATCGCGCGCCCAAGCGGCATCGAACGGTTCGGCGGTGGCGAAGGTCACCTCGCCCGGCGCGGCCGCCACCGGCAGGATGCGGTGGCGCTGCGCATAGGCGTGGCTCACCACCTGGGTGACCGCGGCCACGTTGACCTTCATCGGGTCGATCTTGAGGTAGGGCAGGCCGGCGTGCCCGGCCAGCCATTCCACCAGCGCTTCCAGACTCAGCGGACGGCCGGGATCGCGCAGGTTCGGCAGCTTCGCGTTCGCGATCAGCACCAGCGGGTGCAGCTCCACCGCGCTGCGGCCGGAACGCGAACCCATGCGCACCTGCTTGGCGTCGTCGGCGCCGAGGTAGCCGTCGACCACCAGCGCGGCGAGCAGCTCGTCCAGCTCCAGCCGGCCGCGGCGGCCGAGCAGGGTTGCGATTTGCGGTGATGCGGCCATCCGGACAACTCCCCGTGGCGCGGCGCAGTGGCGGAAAACCAGTGCGCAAGCGTGCTGCAGCTATACTAACGCGCTTTGTTCACGGTCACGGAAAACCATGTCCGCACCCACTTTCCAGGATGTGATCCAGACCCTCAACCGCTACTGGGCGGCGCAGGGTTGCGTGCTGCTGCAGCCGCTCGACACCGAGGTCGGCGCCGGCACCTTCCATCCGGCCACCTTCCTGCGTTCGCTCGGCCCCGAGCCCTGGGCCGCGGCCTACGTGCAGCCCTCGCGCCGACCCACCGACGGCCGCTACGGCGAGAACCCGAACCGCCTGCAGCATTACTACCAGTACCAGGTGGTGATGAAACCGAACCCGGAGAACATCCTCGAGCTATACATCGGCTCGCTGAAGGAACTGGGCATCGACCCGCTGGTGCACGACCTGCGCTTCGTCGAGGACAACTGGGAATCGCCCACGCTGGGCGCCTGGGGGCTGGGCTGGGAGGTGTGGTTGAACGGCATGGAGGTGACCCAGTTCACCTACTTCCAGCAGGCCGGCGGCTTGGAATGCCGGCCGGTCACCGGCGAGGTCACCTACGGCCTCGAACGCCTGGCGATGTACCTGCAGAACGTGGACAACGTCTACGACCTGGTGTGGACGCGCGGCCCGCACGGCACCGTCACCTACGGCGACGTATTCCACCAGAACGAAGTCGAGCAGAGCACCTACAACTTCGAGCACGCGAACGTGCCGGAACTGCTGCGCTGGTTCGACGTGTGCGAGGCCACCGCGAACCAGCTGATCGCCGCGAACCTGCCGCTGCCGGCCTACGAGCAGGTGATGAAGGCGAGCCACACCTTCAACCTGCTCGACGCGCGCCGCGCGATCAGCGTCACCGAACGCCAGCGCTACATCCTGCGCGTGCGCACGCTGGCGCGCGCGGTGGCCGAGGCCTACGTGGCGCAGCGCGAGAAGCTCGGCTTCCCGGGCCTGAAGAAGAACACCAAGGAGCAGGCCGCATGAGCGCCGCCAAGTCGCTGCTGATCGAACTGGGCACCGAGGAGCTGCCGCCGAAGGCGCTCGACGAATTGTCCGCCGCGTTCGCGCGCGGCATCTGCGACGGCCTCGCCAGGCGCGGCATCGAGGCCGCCGTCGACGAGGCGAAGGCGTACTGCTCGCCGCGGCGTTTGGCCGTCCATATACCGCGCGTCGCCGCGCTGCAGCCGGAGCAGTCCGTCGAGCGCCGCGGCCCGGCGGTCAACGCCGCGCTGGATGCGCAGGGCCGGCCGTCGAAGGCGCTCACCGGCTTCGCGCAGTCCTGCGGCGTGGAAGTCGCGCAGCTGGAAAAGCTCGAGACCGACAAGGGCGCGTGGTTCGTGTTCCGCGCGGTGAAGCCGGGCCAGGCGCTGGCCGCCCTGCTGCCGGAGATCGTGGACGAGGCGCTCAAGGGCCTGCCGATCCCGCGTCCGATGCGCTGGGCCGATCACGACTACGCCTTCGTGCGCCCCGCGCACTGGCTGGTGATGCTGCACGGCGCGGATGTCGTCGATGGCGAAGTGCTGGGCCTGAAGAGCGGCCGGCAGTCGCGCGGCCACCGCTACATGCATCCGCAGCCGGTGCACGTGGCCGATGCCGACGGCTGGCTCGACGCGATGCGCGCCGCCAAGGTGCTGGCCGATCCGGCCGAGCGGCGTGCGCGCGTGCGCGCCGAGGTGGCGCGCGCGGCGCAGGCGACCGGCGGCGAGCCGCGGCTCGACGAGGCGCTGCTCGACGAGATCGCGAACCTCGTCGAGTGGCCGGTGGCGATCGCCTGCGACTTCGAGCGCGGCTTCCTCGCCGTGCCGCCGGAGGCGCTGGTCACCACCATGGAGACCAACCAGAAGTTCGTGCCGGTGTTCGACGCGGGCGGCAAGCTCACCGAGCACTTCATCGGCGTCGCGAACATCGAATCGAAGCAGCCCGCCGAGATCCGCAAGGGCTACGAGCGCGTGATCCGCCCGCGCTTCGCCGACGCGAAGTTCTTCTGGGACGAGGACCTGAAGACGCCGCTGGCGAGCTATCAGGAGCAGCTCAAGGGCGTCACCTACCAGCAGGCGCTGGGCAGCCTGTGGGACAAGAGCGTGCGCGTGGCCGAACTGGCGCGCATCGTGGCCGGGCGCGTCGGCGTCGATGCCGGCGCGGCCACCCGCGCGGCTTCCCTGAGCAAGTGCGACCTGCTCACCCGCATGGTGGGCGAGTTCCCCGAACTGCAGGGCGTGATGGGCCGCTACTACGCCGGCCACGACGGCGAACAGGCCGACGTGGCGACGGCGCTGGACAGCTACTACCAGCCGCGCTACGCCCGCGACGGCATCGCCGCCGACCCGCTGGGCCAGGTGCTGGCCGTGGCCGAGCGTCTCGACACCCTCGCCGGCATCTTCGCGGTGGGCCTGAAGCCCAGCGGCAACAAGGACCCGTTCGCCCTGCGCCGTGCCGCGCTGGGCCTGGCGCGCACCCTGATCGAGGGCAAGCTGGAGCTCGACCTGCGCGCCGTGTTCATCGAGGCGCTGGAACTGCTGCCCGACGCGGCCCTCTTGGCTGGCGTGAAGCCCGGCAAGGACGGCAAGCCGCCCGCGGTCGACATCGGCCAACGCCGAGCGGCGCTGGCGGTCGAGCTGGTCGATTTCGTGCTGGATCGCCTGCGCGGCTATTACGCGGAGCAGGGCTGCCCGGCCGAAGCCTACGAGGCCGTGCTCGCGGTGCAGCCGGAGACGCTGCCCGATTTCGACCACCGCCTGCATGCCGTGGTCGAGTTCGGCCAGTTGCCGGAAGCGGCCAGCCTGGCCGCGGCGAACAAGCGCGTGGCGAACATCCTGCGCAAGCAGGCCGAAGAGGATGGCGGCGCGGTGCCGCCGGAAGCGCTCGATCCCGCGCACTTCGAGGATGCCGCGGAGCGCGCGTTGGCCGATGCGCTCGGCGTGGCCAGCCAGGAGACCACCGAAGCGCTGCGGCGCGGCGACTACACCAGCGTGCTGAAGCGGCTGGCGCAGCTGCAGGCGCCGGTGGACGCGTTCTTCGAGCAGGTGCTGGTGAATGCGGAGAACCCGGCGGTGCGCCGCAACCGCCTCGCCCTGCTGGGGCGGCTCAAGGCCGCCTTCGGCGCGGTGGCCGACATCGCGCTGCTGCGCGGCTGATCGCGAGACTCGGCCGGGCGGGCGCCCGCGTTCTTCCAACAAAAACGCGGCGACCCGGTCGGGTCGCCGCGTGTCGTGGTGCCAGCGAGGCGCGGGCTGTCCCTGATATCAGGCGATTTCGCGCGTCTTCGCCTGACGGATGCGCTCGGCCAGCTGGCGATTGAACTTCAGCATGGCGGCGGCGTCCACGCTCGAACCGTCGCTGCCCAGGATCTCGTACAGGTTGCTGAGCATGTCGGTGTTCTCGGCGAGCGTCAGCGGACTGTTCGCCAGCTCCAGCTCCGACTGCAGGATCTGCATCGCGGTATTCAGCCGATGCGGGTCGAGCGCGGTGTCGACGTGGGCCGCCAGGCGCGGGTGGGCGTGGTTGATGCGGCCGCGCGAACGCTGCGGCGAGACGGTTTCGGAGCTGTACTGCGCATCGTCCCCGCCGATGGTGTTCGGGTCGACCTGCAGGGCGCCCTCGCCGGCAACCAGCCAGACCAGGGAGATGCCCAGCGTGCGCGCCATGGTGACGCAGCGCGCACGCGAGGGGTCGGTGTTGCCGTCGCGCCAGCTGCGCACCACGCCTTCGGAAAAGCCGCACATGCGTGCGATCTCGGTGGCGCTGCCCACGCGCTGGATCAGCAACTTGATGCGATCGGCGAAGGTCGACTGGAGCGGATCGTGCGGAATTTTCTGCGTGCTCATGGCGGTTGACCTTGGATGGACAGGGGGAACGGGTCGCAAGTTTGCGCGTTATCGTGTCGAAAGAATGCGTTGGCAGCGTAAAGGAGCCGTTTGGCCGCAAAACGTGCTTGCGTCGCAGTTCAGCCCCTGCTCGCCCGGCCCAAGCAGCGCTGTCCTTGGCCTGCGACGGAATCCCTCACGGAAAATGATAAGCGTCACCAAGAAGTTCCGGTTGACCGTTGCCGCGCGGCCGTTTCGTATACGTTCACGCAAAAGTGTGGGTAGACCGGCTTGACTTTCCCGTTGCCATGCATTTTGGGCTATGCTCGGCGTTTCCCCCGCGAAGAAACCCAGGCGTAGTCGCACCGTCCGGTTTCCGTGTTCGATCCAATTCAGCAACGAGGCTTACCCCATGCGCAAGATGGTTTTGTCGGTGATGTCGATGGCCGTGCTGGCCTTGGCCGGTTGCGGCTCGTCGGCGTCGTCGCAGTCGGAGAGCGGCGCTGCCAGCGCCGCTTCGACCGCGGCCGCCACCGCCGGTTCCGTGAGCGGCACCATCACGGTGCGCGGCCCGATCCAGCCGTCGCCGAACGCGCAGCTGGTGATCAACCTGGTCGACGTGTCCTCCGCGCAGGCCGGTTCGGCGCCGGTGGCCAGCAAGACGGCGCCCGCGGGCACAACCTTCCCCTACTCGTTCGAGCTGAACTTCAAGCCGGGCGAGATCAATCCGGCCGACCTGTACGTGGTGAAGGCCGTCCTCACCGACGGTGCCCGCCACTACACCATGCCGATCCAGGCGCCGGTGCTGACCAAGGGCAACAAGAACCAGGCCACGATCGAGCTGGTGGCCGAGCAGACCCCGGCCGAGAAGGACCTGGCCGACTTCAATGCGCTGATCAAGCAGATCGGCGGCATGAAGGTGTCGAGCGGCACCAAGCTGGACCCGAACGCCTCGCGCGGCTGGCAGGTGTTCCGCCAGGACGGCGAGGTGAAGGTGATCCGCGAGCTGGTGGATTACGGCGACAAGGGCTTCACCAGCACCGACTTCGCCTACAAGAACGGTTCGCCGTGGGTGGCCGTGCAGCAGAAGAAGGCGAACAAGGACGCCGCGCCCAGCTCGACCGAGCGCGCCAGCTGGACCGAGAACGGCATGGTGGTGCTGCACGAGCAGCAGGCCGGCGGCAAGAGCGGCGAGCTGGACGCCGACGCAGCCAGCAACCTGCGCCAGCAGGCGCTGACCATCTACAACCTCGCCGGCGGCAACAAGAAGAAGTAAGCCGCGGCGTCAGGCTTCACGAAAAAGGCCGGCATTGCCGGCCTTTTTCGTGGATTTGAATGCGCCTTTGCGATCATCCCTGACCGCGAAGATCAAACGGACGGCCATCCATGGCTTTGCCTTTGCGATCATCCCTGACCGCGAAGATCAAACGGGCGGCCATCCATGGCTTTGCCTTTGCGATCATCCCTGATCGCGAAGATCAAATGGGCGGCCATCCATGGCCGCACTTTTCACGGGGCGTGCTTCCCGTTCCGCGCTTTTCAGAAGGCGTATTTCACGCCCAGGTTCACGCTGTTGTACTTCTGGCTGTTGTCGCTGAAGCGGCCGCTGTAGCCCACCCAGCCGCTGAGCTGCGGGTTGAACTGCGCGGACAGGCCCAGGTCGGCGGTGCCCCAGGTCTTGTCCGGCACGTAGCCGGTCAGCGCGAAGCTGCCATTCATGCTGGTCAGGCCCGCGCTCACCGCGCGCGCGTCGGCCTTGCCGTCGTGGTTCCAGGCGATTTCCGCATACGGCGACAGCAGGGTGTTGCCGGCTTGCCAGTGGCCCTGCACGCGCCAGCCCAGCGTGCCGATCAGCGCATTGCGCTGCTGGTGGCCGAACCACATCGCGGTGCTGTCGTTGCCGTCCTCGTTGTAGCCGCTGACCTTGACCGTCTGCCACTCGGCGGTGGCGAACGGGCCGGTGCGCACGCTGCCCAGGTCGAACCACCAGCCGCCGGTGAGGCCCGCGCCCAGGCGCGAACCGTCGGTCTTGCCGCTTTCGGTGCGGGTGGCCGCGCCGATCGCGAGGCGGCGGTTGATGTCGCTGAAATTGGACTGGCCGAAATCGGCATAGCCGCCCACGTAGCCGCCGCCCTGGTGCCAGGTGACGTAGCCGAGGCCGCTGATGTCCTGCAGCTTGTAGCCGCCACCGCCGCTGAAGCTGGCGTGGTGCTGGCCCACGCCCAGCGCGATGCCGGCGGAGAGATTGTCGGTGGCGCGCACGTCCACGCCCAGGGTGAGGTTGACGTTGTTGCTGGTGGTCTTCGGCGAGCTGGCCTGGCCGTCGAAGCGCTGGTGCGCATAGTCCACGTTGACGAAGGCGCGGGTGTCGCTGCCGTTGCCGTCGGCCAGCATCTCGTTGCGGATCGCGCGGGTCTGCGCGGCGCTGGCGGCCAGCGGCGCCTCGCCCAGCAGCGAAACCTGGCCGGGCGCGGCGATTTCGCCGAGCACGATCTGGGCCAGCATCTTGTGCGTCGCGGTGGTGGGATGCACGCCGTCGGCAAAGAAATAGCTCTGGTCGGTGCCCGTCGCGTAGGAGAACGGCAGGCCCGCGCCCTGCGGGCCGCACTGCACCGAGCTGCCGTTGCAGGCCGGCGTGGTGACGTTGCTGAAGCCGTAGGCCGAGGGATGGGCGATCACCTCGTTGATGAGCCCGTAGGTGTTCACCGGGATGATGTTCAGGCCCTGGCCGCTGAGCTGCGCCAGGCCCGTGTTCAAGGCGCCGTTGAACAGCACGGCGAGCTGGGTGGCGCCCGCGGAAACGGCGGCGCCGCCGGCCTGCGCTTCCGGCGTGGCGCCCATGTTCGGCAGGTTGTAGACCACCACGTATTTGGCGCCGCTCGCCTGCATCTGGCCGAGCAGGCCGAGCTCGGTCTTCGCCGCGTTGAGGGTGCCGGCGGCGAGCGCGTTCGGGTCGGTGGTGGTGCCGGTGAGGTAGAAGATGTCGTTGGCGCCGCCCCAGACCTGGTACAGCGCGTTGCCGTCGGCGTGGCCGCCGTTGGCGGCCAGGTACATCTGGAACTGCTGCGGCAGGGTCGGCACGGGGGCCACGCCCTGCACCACGCCGGCACCGCCGAAGGCGTAGTCGCTGCCGCCCAGCAGCGAGGCCTGGATCGGGCTGCCCAGCCCGGCGGCCACCAGCTCCGCCGCCGTCTTGCCCGGGTTGGTGGTGAAACGCAGCGGCGTCGGCGAACCCTGCGACAGCGACAGGTTGCCGGCGTCGCTGAGGCTGTCGCCGAACACGACGACCTTGCTGAAATCGGTGGCGCTGGCGGCCGTGCTGAACAGCAGGGCGGCAGTGATGGCGCCCACCAGATGACGGGTACGAAGCATGCGGATACTCCCCGGCCGGGATGGCCTTGTTAGCTGGGCGTTACGGTACGGCAATCCATACGGAACCGCATGCTGCAGCGCATCGCTGCAGCATGCGGTGTGGGTGCCGGGACTTCAGCGCTTGATCGCGCGCGCCAGGGCGTCGGCGAAGGCGCTGTTGGCCGGGGCCGGCGCGGGCTTGGGCAGGCCGCCGCCGGGGCGCGGGCCGCGGCCGTCGCGCGCGCCGCGCGCATCGCCGCCCTTGTCGCGCGCCTGGCCCGGCTCGTCGTCGAGGCGCATCGACAGGCCGATGCGCTGGCGCGGCAGATCCACCTCCATCACCTTCACCTTGACGATGTCGCCGGCCTTCACCGCATCGCGCGGATCCTTCACGAAGCTGTGCGACAGCGCGGAGACGTGCACGAGGCCGTCCTGGTGCACGCCGATGTCGACGAAGGCGCCGAACGCGGCCACGTTGGTGACGCGGCCTTCGAGGATCATGCCGGGGCGCAGGTCCTTCACGTCCTCCACGCCCTCGGCGAAGCTGGGCGCCACGAACTCGGGGCGCGGGTCGCGGCCGGGTTTCTCCAGCTCCTTGAGGATGTCGCGCACGGTGGGCAGGCCGAACTGCTCGTCGGTGTACTGCTCGGGCTTGAGGCCGCGCAGGAAGCCGGTGTCGCCGATGATGCTTTTCACCTCGCGGCCGCACTGGGCGATGATGCGCTCCACCACCGGATAGGCTTCCGGATGCACGGCACTGGCGTCCAGCGGGTTGTCGCCGTTGGGCACGCGCAGGAAGCCGGCGCACTGCTCGAACGCCTTGTCGCCGAGGCGCGGCACTTTCAGCAGCGCCTTGCGGTTGGCGAACGGGCCGTTCGCGTCGCGGTGCTTCACCACGTTCTCCGCCACGCTGGCGGAGAGGCCGGCCACGCGCGAGAGCAGGGCGGCGGAGGCGGTGTTCACGTCCACGCCCACTGCGTTCACGCAGTCCTCCACGCGCGCGTCCAGCGCGCGCGCCAGCTTCACCTGGTTCACGTCGTGCTGGTACTGGCCCACGCCGATCGCCTTGGGTTCGATCTTCACCAGCTCGGCCAGCGGATCCTGCAGGCGGCGCGCGATGGAGACGGCGCCGCGCAGGCTCACGTCGAGTTCGGGGAATTCCTTCGCGGCGAGTTCCGAGGCCGAATACACCGAGGCGCCGGCTTCGCTCACCACGATCTTCGACAGCTTGTGCTCGGGATGCGTCTTGGCGAGGCCCTTGATGAGTTCGCCCGCGAGCTTGTCGGTCTCGCGCGAGGCGGTGCCGTTGCCGATCGCGATCAGGTCGACGTGGTGCTTCATGCACAGGCGCGCCAGCGCGGCCAGCGACTCGTTCCACTGCCGGCGTGGTTCGTGCGGGTAGATGGTGTCGGTGGCGAGCAGCTTGCCGGTGGGGTCGACCACCGCCACCTTGCAGCCGGTGCGGATGCCGGGGTCGAGCCCCAGCACGGTCTTGGCGCCGGCGGGCGCGGCCAGCATCAGATCCTTGAGGTTGTCGCCGAACACGCGGATCGCCTCGTCCTCCGCGCCTTCGCGCACGCGGCCGAACAGGTCGAGCGTGAGGTGCAAGTGCAGCTTCACGCGCCAGGTGAGGCGCACGGTCTCGCGCAGCCAGGCGTCGGCGGCGCGGCCGCGGTCATGGATGCCGGCATGCGCGGCCACGCGGCCTTCGCCTTCGGCATGGCCTTGCTCGGCGTCCAGCGCGGGCTGCAGCTCGAGTTCGATGATGCCCTCGTTGCGCGCGCGCATCAGCGCCAGCAGGCGGTGCGAGGGAATCTTGCCGATCGGTTCGATGTGGTCGAAGTAGTCGCGGAATTTCGCGCCTTCGTTCTCCTTGCCCGCGACGACTTTCGCGCGGATCTGGCCCTTGTCCCACAGCCAGTCGCGCAGCTCGCCGACGAGGTGCGCGTCCTCGGCGATGGACTCCATCAGGATCGCGCGGGCGCCATCGAGCGCCGCGCGCACGTCGGCCACGCCTTTCTCCGCATCGACGAACTGCTCGGCGAAGGTTTCGGGCGCGAGCGTGGGGTCGTCGCGCAGGCCGGTGGCCAGCGGCTCCAGCCCCGCCTCGCGGGCGATCTGCGCCTTGGTGCGACGCTTGGGCTTGTATGGGAGGTACAGGTCTTCCAGCGTGGCCTTGGTTTCGGCGCCGAGGATGTCGGCCTTCAGCGCATCGGTGAGCTTGCCCTGCTCGGCGATGCTGTCGAGGATCGCCGCGCGGCGCTCCTCCAGTTCGCGCAGGTAGCGCAGGCGCTCTTCCAGCGTGCGCAACTGGGTGTCGTCCAGGCCGCCGGTGACTTCCTTGCGGTAGCGCGCGATGAACGGCACGGTGGCGCCGCCGTCGAGCAGTTCCACCGCCGCGCGCACCTGCTCGGTCTTGGCGGCGATGTCCTGGGCAATGCGTTGTTCGATGCTGAGCATGGGGCGAAGCGCGTCCTTCGTGTGAACCGGACCCGTGATGATAGCAAGCGCGTTTGTGCGGGCCGGAAAAGCGTGCGGCGCCGGAGTCGCCTCCGGCGCCGCTGCAGTCTCGGGTGGCGATCAGGCGCTGAACGAGCCGCCGTTCGCGGTGGGCTTCGCGGCCGTGTCCCTGAACTCGCTGGCGCGGCCGTTCAGCACCAGGGTGCCGGCGATCAGGTCGTGCAGGCCCTGCTTGCGCCGGGTGAAGGCCACCATGATGAAGCCGATGCAGAGGATCATCGCGCTGATGAACTTGGCGCCGTAGCGCCCAAGTGCGCGCAGGAAGCCGATGCGCCGCCCCTGCAGGTCGGTGACCCGGATGCCCAGCGCGAGCTTGCCCACGGTGGCCTGCCAGGCGGAGCTTTCGCAGATGGCGAAGTACAGCCAGCCCACCACGGTGGTGATGAGGCTGTAGTGCGCCATCGCCGCGTAGTAGTGCTCGTAGGCTTGCATGAGGCCCACGCCGGAAAGCAGCTCCTGCTTCATCGTGGCCTGGGCGGCGGCATCCGCGGCGGAGAGCCCGAACGGCGCGCCGACCAGCTTGAACACGATGTACAGCACGATCGCGTCGAGGATGTAGGCCGCCACGCGCTTCCAGAAGCCGGCGTGATCCTCCAGCACCGCGGCGGTGGTCTGCGGCAGTGGCTGCATCGGCGCGGCAGGTGCCGAGTTGGAGTTGTCGGTGGCGGGCGCGGCGTTGCGCACTTCGTCGGGGAACAGCGCCGACAGCGGCTGCCAGTCGGCCAGTCCTTCGCGCCAGGCGAGGTCGCTTGCGCTCACCTGGCCGTTGCGCAGCCACGCACGCACATCCTCTTCCTTGTAGGGGCCGTGGCGTTCGCCGTTCCGCCCGATCCAGATTTCCATCGTGCCCACTCCTCGTGCCGGTAATGCGGGCATCATGCCACGGGCGCATGCGGCAGCGAGCCGGGTCCGCCGGCGGATCCATCACAAACCATCAGCGAATCCGCGCGTATCCCTCGCGAATCCCTCAAGAACCTTCCGCCGCGCCGGCCTATGGTTGCGCAACGGACGCGGGAGTCCGTCGGGAGGTTCCCATGAAACACACGATCATTGCTTCAGCCTTGGTGTTGGGTCTGGTTTGCGTCAGCGGCGGCAGCATCGCCCAGGAGCAGTCGCGAACGGCCAACCTGCAGCACGTCACCGTCATCGCGGCGCCGGGCCAGTACGAGACTTATGCGACCGAGCTGAACACGGGCTTCGGTTTGAAGGTGCGCGTCGGCAACCGGCACGGGCAGTTCCTGGAGGCGCAGCGTGCGACGGCACGGCTGGAAGCGCTGCGGAAGCAAGGCATGGCGCCGGCGCCGTTCGTCAACGTGGCCATCGACAACTCGTCCGGCGAAGAACACGCCTGGGAGATTCGGTTGTCCGACCGTGCACAGCGAACGCTGGCCATCGTCGATGTGCATTGCAGGCACTTCGCCAGGAATGGCGACCAACGCTGCCTGCTGGTTCCGCGGCCTGTGGCGGGGACTTCGGAGAACCGGGGACTGGCGTCGAGGGAGCTGGGGAGCGTATCGCTGGCGCAGGTGGAGGTAGGTTCTCGTTGAGCCTGGATGCATCGGGTTGTGCCTGCATGGAGCGCTGGTTCGCTTTCTCGCGCGGCAACGAAACGAGGGGCTGGCGCCGCCATGGCGCCGGCCCTTGCATCGTTCAGGCGGCGTGGCGCTTCAGGTGCACCAGCAGCAGCGAGATCGCCGCAGGCGTGACGCCGCTGATCCGCGCGGCCTGGCCCAGCGTGGCCGGCTGGCTGCGCTTGAGCTTGAGCAGCACCTCGGCGGAGAGGCCGCGCACGCGGTCGTAGTCGAAGCCGGCGGGAATCGCGGTCTGCTCGTGGCGGCGCTGGCGCGCGATCTCCTCGCGCTGGCGTTCGAGGTAGCCCGCGTATTTCGTCTGCACCTCGACCTGGGCGGCGACGTCCTCACGTTCCACCGCGGGGCCGAGTTCGGGCACGGCGGCGAGTTTGGCGTAATCCAGTTCCGGGCGGCGCAGCAGGTCCAGCGCGTTCGTCTCGCGGCTCAGCGCGATGCCGAGCTGGCGTTCGATCGCCGCACCGAGTGCGTTGGTCGGCGCAGCCCATAGTGCGCCCAGGCGCTGCGTCTCGCGTTCCACCGCCTCGCGTTTCGCGCGCAGTGCGTCGAAGCGCGCCGGTGGCACCACGCCCAGCGCGTGGCCCTGCTCGGTGAGGCGCAGGTCGGCGTTGTCCTCGCGCAGGTGCAGCCGGTATTCGGCGCGCGAGGTGAACATGCGGTAGGGCTCGATGGTGCCGTTGCTGGTGAGGTCGTCGATCAGCACGCCGATGTACGCCTCGTCGCGGCGCGGATACCACGGCGCCTTGCCCTGCGCGCCCAGCGCGGCGTTGAGGCCCGCGATCAGCCCTTGCGCGCCGGCTTCCTCGTAGCCGGTGGTGCCGTTGATCTGGCCGGCGAAGTACAGGCCCGGGATCGCCTTCGTCTCCAGCCACGGGTTGAGGCCGCGCGGGTCGAAGTAGTCGTACTCGATGGCGTAGCCGGGGCGGGTGACGTGGGCGCGCTCGAAGCCGGGAATCGAATGCACCAGCGCCAGCTGCACGTCGAACGGCAGCGAGGTGGAGATGCCGTTCGGATAGATCTCGAAGGTATTCAGGCCTTCCGGTTCGATGAAGATCTGGTGCGAGCCCTTTTCGGCGAAGCGCACCACCTTGTCCTCGATCGAGGGGCAATAGCGCGGGCCGGTGCCTTCGATCTGGCCGGTGTACAGCGGCGAGCGGTCCAGCGCGCCGCGGATGATCTCGTGGGTGCGCTCGCTGGTGTGGGTGATCCAGCAGCTGACCTGGCGCGGGTGCTCCTCGCGCGTGCCGAGGTAGGAGAACACCGGCGCCGGGTCGTCGCCGTGCTGTTCCTCCAGCCCGGTGAAGTCGATGCTGCGGCGGTCGATGCGCGGCGGCGTGCCGGTCTTCAGCCGGTCCGCCGCCAGCGGCAGCTCGCGCAGCCGCGCAGCCAGCGCGCTGGCCGGCGGGTCGCCGGCGCGGCCGCCGGCGTACTGGGCCGGGCCGATATGGATCTTGCCGGCAAGGAAGGTGCCCGCGGTGAGCACGATGGACCGCGCGCGGAAGGAAACGCCCATTTGCGTCATCACGCCGACTGCACGGCCGCCTTCCACGATCAGGTCGTCCACCGCCTGCTGGAACAGGTCGAGGTTGGGCTGGCTTTCCACGATGCGACGAATCGCGGCACGGTACAGCGCACGGTCGGCCTGGCAGCGGGTGGCGCGCACCGCCGGGCCCTTGGAGGCGTTCAGCGTGCGCCACTGGATGCCGGCGAGGTCCGCCGCATGCGCCATCGCGCCGCCCAGCGCGTCGATCTCCTTCACGAGGTGGCCCTTGCCGATGCCGCCGATGGCCGGGTTGCAGCTCATCGCGCCCACCGTCTCGATGCTGTGGGTGAGCAGCAGGGTGCGCGCGCCGGTACGGGCGGATGCGAGCGCGGCCTCGGTGCCGGCGTGGCCGCCGCCGATCACGATCACGTCGTAGTGGGTGGGGTGGAGCATGGTTGCGAACTGGCGAAAAACGGGAGTGGCTATGGTACTGCGCGAGCCGTGGCGGGCATTTGGCATGCAAACTGCTTTATCCGTCTCGCACTTTCATGGGCAGCGGCGGTGCGGGAACGCACGCCGGGATCGGGAGGACAGGGGCCTGGTCGCGTGCCGTGAAAGGAAGCAGGACGGCGCCCTTCGGGGCGCCGTCGTTTTTTGAGCGGTGCGGCCATCTCCGGCCCCGTTCGCTTCCGCGATCGTGCACGATCGCCGCCGCCGAACGCACGAAACCCCGCACCGAGGCGGGGTTTCGTCGTTCAGATCTGGCGCCCGGCGGTCTCAGGAACAGGGGGAATCCAGGATGACCGTATTGCCGGGCGCCAGAAACCGTGAAACTTGGAGGGCTTGGCCGTCCATGCCGCCAGACCGTGGGTCGATATTCACCGCACCCACGTGAACATGCGGTGACTGAAAGGGGACTTTTTGCCGGCCGATGGCAGTTGCTGACGCCGGGCGTCAGTTCCGGCGGCCGGACCGGACGGGTCGATGTGATGCAAATCACACTTTGGCACGGCCCATGCATCCTCCTCGGCAAACAGGAAACCGGGAGAGACGCCATGGGCATGCACATCGATTTCGAGAAGTTCTTTCCGCACCACGACCTGCTGATCGAGATCGGCCGGATCGAGATGGCGATGGAAACCCTGGAAGAGCGCAACGCGGACGAGCGCGCGATGCTGAAGCCGCGGCTGGAGTCGCGCATGGTGCGGCTGCGTACCGCGCTGCAGAGCCTGCCGGTGTGAGCGCTCGGCCGAGCCGGGCCTGACGCGCAAGCCGGGCCCAGCCTGCGAAGCGGCGGCTTTGGCCGCCGCTTCACGTTTCAGCCCTTGAGCATGTTGCCCACGATCTCGGCGAGGTTGCGCGAGAGCTTGTCGTGGGCGGCCAGCGCGGCGAGCGCGGCATGGGCCGCCTCGCGGCGCTGCGGTTCCAGCCGCTGCCAGCCGTTGAGCGCGGTGGCGAGGCGGGCGGCGATCTGCGGATTCAGCGCGTCCAGCGCCAGCAGGCGCTCGGTGTACAGCCGGTAGCCGGCGCCGTCCGGGCGGTGGAAGCCGGTGGGGTTGCCGCTGGCGTAACTGCCGAGCAGGGCGCGGGCGCGGTTCGGGTTCTTCAGGGTGAAGGCGGGGTCGGCCTCCAGCGCCTGCACGCGGGCCAGCGCGCCTTCGCCGGGCAGCTGCGCCTGCAGCGCGAACCACTTGTCCAGCGCCAGCGGATCGTCCGCGTAGCGTGCGCGGTAGTGCGCCAGCGGCTCGGCGCTGCGCGCGGCGTCGTGGCGCGCCAGCACGGCGAGCGCGCCGAGGCGGTCGGTCATGCCGGGCGCCTCGCGGTACTGCGCGGCGGCGAGCCCGCAGGCCAGCGCCGGGTCGAGCAGGGCCAGCAACTGCAGCACGCGCTGCTTCAGGCGGCGGTCGGCCTGGCTGGCGGCGTCGAGGGCGGCGGTGGTCCGTGCGGCCAGCGCGCGGTAGCGCGCCTCCAGCCGGGCGGCGCCGAGGCGCGTGGCCAGGCGCTGCTGCAACTGTTGGCGCAGCGCGTGGATGCGCGCCGGATCGACCACGGATTCGCGTTCGGCCAGCTCGATCTCGCCGGGCGGGGTGAGCAGGTCGGCAAGCAGGGCGGCATCGAGCCGCGCGTCGTCGAACAGCGCGGCCAGCACATCGCACCAGGCCGCGACGGCCTCCGGACCGGCGCCGTCGCGCAGCGCATCGCAGGCGCGCAGGGCGAGCTGCTGGCCGGCTTCCCAGCGGTTGAAGCCGTCGGGATCGTGGCCGAGCAGCAGGGCGAGTTCGGCGGGCGTGTAGCTGCATTCCAGCACCACCGGCGCGGAGAAGCCGCGCAGCAGCGAGGGCACCGGGCGCTCGGTGACATCCTTGAACACGAAGCGCTGCTCGGCGCGGTCCAGCACCACCACCAACTCGGTGTCGCCGTTGGCCGTCTGGCCGTCCGGATGCAGCGGCAGCAGCGTGCCGTCGGCGCCGAACAGCGCGAGCTTCACCGGGATCGGCAGCGGTTGCGTGTGCGCCTGCTGCGCGCTGGCCGGCGTGTGCTGCGCCAGCGTGAGTACGTACTCGCGGCGCGCGGCGTCGTAGTCGCCGTGCGCCTTGACGCGCGGCGTGCCGGCCTGGCCGTACCAGGCGAGGTAGGGCGTGAGATCCACGCGGTTGGCCTCGCCCAGCGCGGCGAGGAAATCCTCGATGGTGGCGGAGCGGCCGTCGTTGCGCGCGAAGTACAGGTCGGTGCCGCGGCGGAAGCCTTCCGCGCCCAGCTTGCCGGCCAGCATGCGCACCAGCTCGGCGCCTTTCTCGTACACGGTGGCGGTGTAGAAGTTGTTGATCTCGCGGTACTCGGCGGGGCGCACCGGGTGCGCCAGCGGGCCGGCGTCCTCGGGGAACTGCGCGCGGCGCAGCACGGAGACGTCCTCGATGCGCTTCAGCGGCGCCGAGTTCATGTCGGCCGAGAAGCTCTGCTCGCGGAACACGGTGAAGCCTTCCTTCAGCGAGAGCTGGAACCAGTCGCGGCAGGTGACGCGGTTGCCGCTCCAGTTGTGGAAATACTCGTGCGCCACCACCGCCTCCACGCGGCGGTACTCGTCGTCGGTGGTGGTGTCGGGGTCGGCCAGCAGGCACTTCGCGTTGAAGATGTTGAGGCCCTTGTTCTCCATCGCGCCCATGTTGAAGTCGTGGGTAGCGACCACGTGGAACACGTCGAGGTCGTAGTTGCGGCCGTAGGCCTCTTCGTCCCAGCGCATCGAGCGCTCCAGCGCGTCCATCGCGTAGTGGCAGCGGCCGATCGCGTCGGCCTCGGCCCAGATCTTCAGCTGCACGGCGCGGCCGTCGGCGGTGCGGTAGTCGCGCTCGATCTTCTCCAGCCGGCCGGCGACCAGGGCGAACAGGTAGCTGGGCTTGCGGTGCGGGTCGGCGAAACGCGCCCAGTGGCGACCGCCCTCCAGCTCGCCCGCGCCATCGGGATTGCCGCCGGCCAGCAGCACCGGGAAGCGCGCGCGGTCGGCGCGCAGCGTCACGGCGAAGGTGGATTGCACATCCGGGCGGTCGGGGTAATAGGTGATGTGGCGAAAGCCCTGCGCCTCGCACTGGGTCAAGAGGAAGCCGGTGTCGCGCGGACCGGAGAGGTACAGGCCTTCCAGCGCGGTGTTGGCGGCGGGGTTCAGCCGCACGCGGGTTTCCAGCACGCTGCCGTCCTTCGCGCCGTCCACTTCGAGGCCGCCGGGAATCGCGCGCCAGGCGCTGGCGGGCAGCGCCTCGCCGTCCAGCGCGATGGCCAGCAGTTCCAGGTTTTCGCCGTCCAGCCGCAGCGGCTCGTGCTGCGCGGGGTCGCGGCTCAGGTGGAGCTTCGCGGCCACCTCGGTGCCGTCGATGCCGAGGTCGAAGACCAGTTCCGCGTGATCCACGCGCCAGGCTGGCGGGCGGTAATCGGCAAGGCGGACGGGCAGCGCGGCGGCGTGGGCGAGATCGGACATGGCGGTGGTGCGTAGGGACGAAGCGGCCACGGTAACATGGGGACTTTCAAGCGCAGGTAAAGCCCGATGAGTGCCACCCGTTACGCCATGGCCCTGAGCAACGAGGATGGGCAGGAACTGGTGGTGCTGTACGACATCCTGGGCGGGCGGCGGCTGAAGATCGCCCGCCACGGCGCGGCGATCACCAGCTACACCGTGCGCGTGGGCGACGCGCTGCACGAACTGGCCGAGGGCTACCGCAGCGGCGCGGAGATCGCCGCGCGGCCCGGTTCGCGCTTCGCGATCATGGCGCCGTTCGCGGGCCGCATCGCCGGCGGGCGCTACACGTTCGACGGCCGCGCGCAGGACCTGCAGCCCGGCGTGGCCGACGCCCAGCGCGACGTCAAGCACGGCTTCGTGCGCGACACCGCGTTCGATGTAATCGCCAGCCGCGCCGACGACGCGCAGGCCACGATGAGCTTCGCCACCGCCGCGATCCGTCCGCGGCCGGGCTATCCGCACGCCATCGACCTCGCCGTGCGCTACACGCTCGATGCCGGCGGCCTCACGCTGGAAGCGGTGATGCGCAACGTGGGCGAGTCCGCGGCGCCGTGCTGCTTCGGCTGGCATCCCTATTTCCGCGTGGGCGGCGACGACATCGACGGCTGGGAGCTGGCGATTCCCGCGCAGACCCTGATCCGCACCGGCGCCGACATGATTCCCCTGCCGGGCGCGGCGGCCTTCCTGCCGGTGGACGAGGCGCCCGCGCTGGATTACCGCGAGTGGTGCCCGATCGGTGAGGCGATCCTCGACCAGGGCTACACCGACCTGCAGGCCGACGCGGACGGCCGCGTGCGCACGCGTCTGCGCAACCCGGCCAACGGCCTGGGCATCGCGGTGTGGCAGGACAGCGGCGTGATGCACGTGTTCACCGGCGACACGCTGGCGCAGCGCGCGCGCACCGCGGTGGCGCTGGAGCCGATGGAATGCATGGCCGACGCCTTCAACCGCCCCGAATGCGCCGACGCGATCCGGCTGGAGCCGGGCGCGGAACGCGTGTTCCGCTGCGGCGTGGAACTGGACGCCGCGCGATGAGCGCCGCCCTGCCCACGCTGGCGCAGGTGCGCGACGCCGCCGCGCGCATCGCGCCGCATGCGCGGGTGACGCCGGTGCTGCGCAGCGCGGCGCTGGACGAACTCGCCGGCGCCGAGCTGCACTTCAAGTGCGAGAACCTGCAGCGCGGCGGCGCGTTCAAGTTCCGCGGCGCCTGCAACGCGGTGTGGTCGCTGAGCGACGAAGAAGCCGCGCGCGGCGTGGTCACGCATTCCTCAGGCAACCACGGCAACGCGCTGGCGCTGGC
Organism: Rhodanobacter denitrificans; assembly: GCA_017848855.1. Classification (GTDB taxonomy): domain Bacteria; phylum Pseudomonadota; class Gammaproteobacteria; order Xanthomonadales; family Rhodanobacteraceae; genus Rhodanobacter_A; species Rhodanobacter_A denitrificans_B. Next base: position 21,574 of record JAFIHF010000027.1, read on the forward strand.
CGCCGCCACGCGCGGCATCCAGGCGCACGTGGTGGTGCCCGAAGGCGCGGTGCAGGCCAAGCTCGACGCGATCGCGCGCGCCGTCGGCATCGTGCACCGCTGCGCGCGCACGCAGGCCGCGCGCGAGGCGATGTGCGCTCAGGTGCAGGCGCAAACCGGCGCCGCGCTGGTGCATCCCTATGCCGACGCGCGGGTGATGGCGGGGCAGGGCACGATCGCGCTGGAACTCCTGAAGCAGGTGCCGCAGCTCGACGCGCTGATCACGCCGGTGGGCGGCGGCGGGCTGGCCGCGGGCGTGGCGATCGCCGCGCATGCGCTCCGATCCGATCTCGCGCTGTTCGGCGCCGAGCCGGCGGGCGCCGACGATGCGGCGCGTTCGCTGGCCGCAGGCGCGCGTGTGACGAGCGTGGTGCCGGACACGCTGTGCGACGGCTTGCGTGCCCTGGTGGGCGAGCCGAACCTCGAAGCGCTGCGTGCGCATCGCGTGGAGGTCGTCACCGTGAGCGACGCGGAAACCATCGCCGCGATGCGCCTGCTGTGGAGCGAGCTGAAGCAGGTGGTGGAAGTCTCCAGCGCCACCGTGCTGGCCGCCGTGCTCAAGGCGCGCGCACGTTTCGCCGGCCGGCGCGTGGGCCTGGTGCTCACCGGCGGCAACGTCGATCTCGACGCGCTGCCGTGGTGAACGCGGCTCAGGCCGTCGCGGATTCCTCGACGACCGCGGCGTTCGTTGGCGCGTTGGCCGAATGCGCGGCGGCGCCGCCCGACAGATGCTGCGCCAGCGCATGCAGGTCGAGCTTGTCCACCGGGATCGGGCGATAGCTCACGGGATCGAACGCCACCTCGCCGGGCTTCCAGCCGTCCAGCGTGCGCACCGCGCCCCAGAAGCGCTTGGTGGAATACACGTGCAGGCCGACGAGGCTGAGCGTGTTGTCGTGATCCACCACCGGATCGCCCACGCCGGTGGGGCGCGGCGGTTCGCCGTACAGCGCGGTGCCGAAGATCACGTCCCAGATCGACAGCACCTGGCCGTAGTTGCAGTTGTGCAGCTTCGGCCGCTCGGGATCGACCAGCATGTGGTGCAGGCGGTGGAACTTCGGATCGACGAACACGCGCTGCAGCACGCGGCCGAAGCCCAGCCGCGTGTTGGTGTGCGAGAGGTTCTGCACCAGCTCGCCCAGCAGCATCAGCCAGGCGAACTCGTCCGGATCCACGCCCATCGCCAGGCCCACCACGGCGAGGATCATCGACTGGATGAAGCCGTCGATCAGGTTGCCGCGGTCGTTCGTCCAGCAGCTCATCTGCCGCGTGCTGTGGTGCATGCTGTGCAGCGCCCACCACCACGGGATCGCGTGCTGGGTGCGGTGCATCCAGTAGTACGTGAAGTCGTACAGCAGGTAGTACACACCGAACAGCACGTAGGGATGGCCGTTGAACCACGGCGCCCAGTGCGTGATCGCCAGCGGCGAGCCGGTGCTCGACGTGGCCGGGTCGGCGCCGCCGAACAGATGGCTGAACGGCATCAGGATCAAATAGGTGAACAGCGGAAAGATGCCCAGCAGCATCATCATCGTGTAGTTGCGATCCACCAGGGTGAGCTGGCGATCCGCCCACTTTTCCGCGGGAAAGAAGGTTTCCAGCGGGCGGAAGAGGAAGCCGATGATGCCGATCTGCAGCGCCGCGATCAGCAGCGAGGCGGCGATGTCGCGCGGATCGCCCGAGAGCTTGCCCAGGTGCAGCAGGTCGAGCGCGGGCGCCACGGCGTGGCTGCTCAGCCAGTCGACGAGTTGGGACCACAGTTGGGGCAGGGAGGACATCGGCGCATCCGCGGGGAACGGCAGCGCCCATGATACCGCCGCGGTTTCGGCGTCGCGCTGAATGCGCAACGTGCGAATTTGCGATGCGCGGTTCGATCTTGCCTGGTAGGAGCGCACCCTGTGCGCGAATGCTTTGGCGCTGATCGGAGCAAAGGCATTCGCGCACAGGGTGCGCTCCTACCGGCGCGGCAGCCGCACCCCGCTCACCGCGCACAAACCCAGCAGCACGAAGGCTATGCCCAGCCACTCCATCGGCCGCGGCTCTTCGTGCAGGATCGCCCACGCCAGCAGCACGCCCACGATCGGCACGCCGAGGCTGCCCACGCTGGCGACCGTGGTGGGCAGGCGGCGCAGCACGATCGACCACAGCCACCACGCGAGGCTGGAGGCCATCAGCACGCTGTAGGCGAGGCCGGCGACGAAGGCGCCGCTCCACTCGATGCTCCGCTGCGGCATGGCCATCGCCAGGATGCCCAGCGCCACGCCGCCGGCCAGCATCTGCCACGCGGTGAGGGCCAGCGCGGACACCGCGTGGCGGCGGAACAGCCGCTTGCTCAGCACCGTGCCGCCGGCCCAGGCCACGCCGCCGGCGATCGCCAGCACCGTGCTCGCCGCGTTGCCCAGCCCGCGCCACGGTTCGATGATGCAGACGAGGCCGATGGCCGCGAGTGCGATGCCCAGCCAGTGCCGCCGCGTGGGCCGCTCGCCCAGGATCAGCCACGCCAGCAGCACCGCCCAGAACGGCATGGTGTAGGCGAGCAGCGCCACGTGGCCCGCGCCGCCGCCGACCAGCGCCCACTGCTCCAGCCCCTGGAACGCCGCGGTCTGGCACAGGCCGATCAGGATGGTGGGCGCGAGCGGCGGCGGCCGCAGCGGCTGGCGCGTCAGCAGCAGCGCCGCGAACAGCACCGCGGCGCCCAGCAGGTAGCGCAGCGCCGCGAAATCGAACGGCCCCGCATACGCCAGCACCTGCTTCATCACCACCCAGCTGTAGGCCCACAGGACTATCGTGGCGAGCAGCGCCAGGGCGGCGCCGCGTTGGGTGGATGCAGTGGACATGGGCAACGCGCTGGCGGAAAGGCGCGAGTGTATTGCCTGCGCGGGCCGGCCGGCGTTCACTGTGCGCTCCCCCTTGCCGGAACCGCCGCATGCAACGTTGCCACTGGGCCAATGCCGACGACGCGCTGATGTGCGCCTACCACGACATCGAATGGGGCGTGCCGCTGCACGACGACCGCGCGCTGTTCGAGTTCCTGTGCCTCGAAGGCGCGCAAGCCGGCTTGTCGTGGCGCACCGTGCTGGCCAAGCGCGACAACTACCGCCGCGCCTTCCACGGCTTCGACATCGCCCGCGTGGCGGCGATGAAGCAGCGCGAGCTGGAGAAGCTGCTCGCCGACCCTGGCATCATCCGCAACCGGCTCAAGGTAAGCGCGGCGCGCGACAACGCGCTGGCCGCGCTTGCGGTGATCGCCGAGTTCGGCAGTCTGGACGGCTATCTGTGGTCGTTCGTGGACGGCAAGCCGCTGGTCAACCGCTGGCGCGATCGCAGCGAAGTGCCCGCCAGCACGCCGCTGTCCGACCGCATGAGCAAGGAATTGAAGAAGCGCGGCTTCCGCTTCGTCGGCAGCACGATCTGCTACTCGCTGATGCAGGCCACCGGCATGGTCAACGACCATCTGATCGGCTGCTTCCGGCATCGCGAGTGCGCCGTGCCGGATTGAGATGGCGCACGGTGGTGTACATGGGCTGCCGGCGGTCGGCACGCCGGCCTGATGCGCCGACCCTCTGCATACGTATTCAAGGCGACGCCGCGGCGTCGGCATGGCAAGAATCGTAGCCTTGCCGGCGACGACGCCGTGGGGAGATCGCGATGAGCGCAGTGGGCAGCGTGGACGAGGTGGTGGGGCAGCGCGCGACGGCGCGGGTGGTGCTGATCGCGGCGGCGGCGGCGCTGGGCGGGTTCCTGTTCGGCGTGGATACCGCGGTCATCAACGGCGCGGTGGACGCGGTGCGCGCGGGCTTCGGGCTCGACGCAAAGCAAATCGGCTTCGCGGTGTCCTGCGCCCTGCTCGGCTCGGCGCTGGGCGCGTGGTACGCGGGCATGCTGGCCGACCGCTACGGCCGCGTGCGCACCATGCAGGTGGCCGCCGTGCTGCTGGCGGTGGGCTCGCTGGGCTCGGGCCTGGTGCACGGCATGTGGGATCTGGTGCTGTGGCGCCTGATCGGCGGCACCGGCGTGGGCATGGCCTCGGTGATCGCGCCGGCCTACATCGCCGAAGTGTCGCCGGCGGCGGTGCGCGGCCGGCTGGGCTCGATGCAGCAGCTCGCGATCGTGCTCGGCATCTTCGCCGCCCTGCTCAGCGACGCGTGGCTGGCCGGCGCGGCAGGAGGCGCCGAGCACAAGCTGTGGCTGGGGCTGGAAGCCTGGCGCTGGATGTTCCTGCTGGCGGTGGTGCCGGCGCTGATCTACGGCACCATCGTGCTCGCCGTGCCCGAATCTCCGCGCTACCTGGTGGCGCGCGCGCGCCTGGCCGAGGCCAAGGCGGTGCTGCGCCAGGTGCTGGCGCTGGACGACGAACGCGCGCTGGACGCCAAGCTCGCCGACATCGAGCACAGCCTGCGCATGGAATACCGCCCGCGCCTGCGCGACCTGCGCGGCAAGTGCGCGGGCTTGCTGCCGGTGGTCTGGGTGGGCATCGCGCTGTCGGTGTTCCAGCAGTTCGTGGGCATCAACGTGATCTTCTACTACTCCTCCACCCTGTGGCATTCGGTGGGCTTCAGCGAGGCCGATTCCTTCAGCATCACCGTGGTCACCTCGATCGTGAACGTGCTGATTACCCTGGTGGCGATCGCGCTGGTGGACCGGATCGGCCGCAAGCCGCTGCTCGTCGTCGGTTCGGCCGGCATGGCAGTGACACTCGCGCTGATGGCCTGGTGCTTCTCGCAGGCCAGCGGCAGCGGCACGGCGCTGGTGCTGCCGCACGACGTGGGCCTGGTGGCGCTGGTGGCGGCGAACGCCTACGTGGTGTTCTTCGGCGTGAGCTGGGGCCCGGTGGTATGGGTGCTCCTGGGCGAGATGTTCCCCAACTCCATCCGCGCGATCGCGCTGGCGGTGGCCGCGGCGGCGCAGTGGCTCGCCAACTTCGCGATCAGCTACAGCTTCCCTTCGCTGGCGGAGGCCGGGCTGTCGTTCGCTTACGGTTTGTATGCGGGCTTCGCGCTGCTCTCGCTGCTGTTCGTGCTGTATGCGGTGCGCGAGACGCGGGGGATGGAGTTGGAGCAGATGCGGATTTGATCCGGGGCGTACATTCTCCCTCTCCCCTTTGGGGAGAGGGTTGGGGTGAGGGGCGGGTGCTCGCGATGCAGTTTTTTTCGTTGCTCACGCCAGCGACAAAGCGGTTTCGAGCCGCTGCCGCGGCCCGAGCTACTTTCTCTCGCTTGCCCGAGAGAAAGTAGCCAAAGAGAGGGGCACCCCGATGGCGCGCCCTCCAGGCATCCTGCCTTCCGGGTGCGCGGTCGGGTGGCGGGGTTTTTCGACGGGACTCCTGTCCCGGCGAAAAACTGGCTCGCATCCCTGCGAGCCATCCTGCGGACTTTCCTCCACCCACCCGCCGCGCCATAGGGGCCCCGGGTGAAGCAGCGCGCTCCCAGCGCGCAGAAGCAACAGCACCCCACCCCGACCCTCCCCTGCGCGCAGGGGAGGGAGAGAACTCGCAAGCTTGCGGGGCTTCGCTCTTGCTCTGCTTCTGGCGCGCAGGATGCGCGCCTGCTGTTCCGGGGCCCCTCGGCGGCGGTGAGACGGGGACGATCAGGCCGCGAAGCGGGCGTTGCCATGGAAGGCAACGCCTTTTCGACCGGACAGGAGTCCGGCCGAAAAGCCCGGCCACGGCTCACGGACTTTCCGTCCATGGATGGACGGAAAGCGCCGCCGCGGGGTGTCGTTTTCTCTTGGCTACTTCTCTTTGACTCCGGGCATCCATGCCCTCCGCCCTTCGGGCCGGCTTCGCCGTTCGCACGTGCTCCTGCGCGTGCGTGGACAAGCAAAAGAGAAGTAGCTCGGGCGCTGGCAGGCGCACGAAACCGCTCTGAAACTTGCGAGAGAGCAGAAACAAGAGCCCCCCCTCACCCCAACCCTCTCCCCCAACGATGAAGCTGTTGGGGGAGAGGGAGTGGAAAAGCGCCCAAGGGCCAGCTGCAAGCGCGCCCCCGGAGCCCCGGGTCCTCCTCCTGCTACGATGCGCCCACACTCTCGCATCGCCGGACCGCCGATGAAGGGCAAGGCCACATCGTTCGACATCGCCCACCTCGCCGGGGTCTCGCAGTCCACGGTGTCGCGGGCGCTGCGCGGCAGCCCGCTGGTGAGCGAGGAGACGCGGCGGCGCATTCAGGCGGCGGCGGACGAGCTGAACTACAAGGTGGACAAGAACGCCTCCAACCTGCGCCGCCAGCACACCGGCACGCTGGCGCTGCTGCTGTTCGAGGATCCCACCGCCGACGATTCGCACATCAACCCGTTCTTCCTGTCGATGCTGGGCTCGATCACCCGCGCCAGCGCGCAGCGGGGCTACGACCTGTTGATCTCGTTCCAGCAGTTCTCGCGCGACTGGCACGCGGATTTCGCCGGCAGCCAGAAGGCGGACGGGCTGATCCTGCTCGGCTACGGCGACTACCAGTCGCACCGCGACAAGCTGGAGAAACTGGTGGCGCAGGGCACGCGTTTCGTGCGCTGGGGCGCGGTGCTGCCGGGCCAGCCCGGCGTGTCGATCGGCTGCGACAACTTCGCGGGCGGCGAGCTCGCCACCCGGCACCTGCTGGAACAGGGCTGCCGGCGCATCGCCTTCCTCGGCGACGCCACCCCGCACTATCCGGAATTCCACGAGCGCTACCGCGGTTACGCGGCGGCGCTGCGCGAGGCCGGGCTGGCGGTGGACGAGGCGCTGCAGGCGGACGCCGAGACCACCGAGCACGCCGGCTACGAGGCGGCCGAGCTGCTGCTGGAAAGCGGCGTCGCGTTCGACGGCATCTTCGCCGCCAGCGACCTGATCGCGATCGGCGCGCTGCGCGCCCTGGCCGAACGCGGCATCGCGGTGCCGCAGGACGTGGCACTGGTCGGTTTCGACGACATCCCGATGGCCAGCTTCGTCAACCCCGCGCTCAGCACCGTGCGGCAGGACACCGGCAAGGCCGGCGAGGTGCTGGTCGACGAACTGCTGCGGCTGATCCGCCGCGAAGGCGCCGCGAGCGCGATGCTGCCGGCGGAGCTGAAAGTGCGGCGGTCGAGCCTGCGCCGCGAATAAGCGAGCAGCAGCGCGCCGCACCCGCGCCGCCTCATGCCGCCGCGGCCGCGGCGCTCTCGCGCGGCTCGTGCACGCGCAGCGTGCACAGCCCGGCCACCAGCAGGCTGGCGCCGCCCAGCGCCAGCGCCCAGATCGGCTGGTCGTGGAAGAACAGCTTCAGCAGCACGCCGAGCACGCTGGCGGCGAGCAGCTGCGGGATCACGATGAAGAAATTGAAGATGCCCATGTAGATGCCCATCTTCGCCGCGGGCAGGTTGTCGGACAGCATCGCGTAGGGCAGCGATAGGATCGAGGCCCAGGCGAAGCCCACGCCGGCCATCGAGACGACCAGCCAGCGCGGGTCGCGGATGACGAGGAAGGACAGCAGGCCCAGCCCGCCCAGCCACAGGTTGATCAGGTGGCTCAGGCGCAGGCCGCAGGCGCGCACCAGCAGCGGGATCACGATCGCGGCTAGCACGCCCACGCCGTTGTAGGTGCCCATCAGCACGCCGGCCCAGTTCGCGCCCTCGTTGTAGGCGGCGGAGGTGGTGTCGGCGCTGCCGTAGAAGTGGCCGGCGACGGCCGGCGTGGTGTTGATCCACATCGCGAACATCGCGAACCAGGAGAAGAACTGCACCCAGTTCAGCCGGCGCATCTCGCGCGGCATGCCGTACAGGTCGCCCATGATCTGGCGCAGCGCACCCTGCCGGCGCGTGCGCGACAGCCACAGGAACAGCGCGCCGGCCGCGGCGAGGCCGCCGGCCAGCAGATAGAGTTCCGCGCGCAGCGCGTAGTGCCGGATCAGCGCCAGCAGCGCGAGGCCGAGCAGCAGGAACAGCACGCCGAGCTTCCACGCCTGCGCCACGTTCGTCGGTTCTTCTCCCACGTGGCTGTCGGCGAACGCTTCCAGCTGCTCGGGCGGGTACTCGCGCGTGGTGAGGATGGTCCACAGCATCGCGCCCAGCAGCACCGCCGCGCCGGCGTAGAACGAGTACATCACCGAGTGCGGAACCTCGCCGGCGGGCGCGGTGTTCGCCACGCCGAAACGGGTGAGCAGCCAGGGCAGGAACGAGGCCACCACCGCGCCCACGCCGATGAACACGCTCTGCATCGCGTAGCCCAGCGGGCGCTGGCGCGGCGGCAGCTGATCGCCCACGAAGGCGCGGAACGGCTCCATCGACACGTTGAACGAGGCGTCCATGATCCACAGCAGGCCCGCGGCGATCCACAGCGTGGGCGAGTTCGGCATCGCCAGCAGCGCCAGCGTGGCCAGCACCGCGCCGGCGAAGAAATACGGGCGGCGGCGGCCGAAGCGGTTCCAGGTGCGGTCGGAGCAGTAGCCGATGATCGGCTGCACGATCAGGCCGGTGAACGGCGCGGCGATCCACAGCACCGGGATCTGGTCCACGTTCGCGCCCAGCGTCTGGAAGATCCGGCTGACGTTCGCGTTCTGCAGCGCGAAGCCGAACTGGATGCCGAGGAAGCCGAAGCACATGTTCCAGATCTGCCAGAACGACAGCTCGGGTTTGCGGGTCATGGGGTGGTTCATCGAGGTGCCGGATGCTCACGTTGAAACGGGTGAAGCCCTCTCCCCCGAGCCGTGCTCGGGGGAGAGGGTTGGGTGAGGGGGGCTTTGCGCTGGTCGGGAAGACCAAGGCCAAGAGCTACCCCCTCACCCCAACCCTCTCCCCCAACGATGGAGCTGTTGGGGGAGAGGGAGTTATGGCTGTGACGCAGCGGGCAGCGGCACGATGCGCAGCGCGCCGACGCTGGCGTCGTTCAACGGCTGGTCGCCGCCCACGCCGCCGGTGTAGTGCGCGTTGTGCGCGAGGTAGCTCATGTTGAAGCCGTCGTCGAGGGCGAAGCTGCAATGCGCGCCGGCATGTGCGCTGAATTGCGCGGTGGTGGAGAGCTGCTCGCCCACGCTGTGCGGCATCACCATCGGCACGCGCTGCTCGGGGCTGCCGTCGCAGCGGATCGCCAGCAGCTTCACCGCGGCGGTGATGCCGGTGTTGATCGGGCCGTGGTCGTTGCGATAGCGCAGCGCCACCTGGTAGCGGCCGTCGGCGGGCGCGATCCATGCGCGCGGCCACGCGCCTTCGACGCGCACGAACGGGCCTTCGCACTGCGGTGGGCTCTGCAGCGATTCGAGATCGTCGGCGCCGGTTTGCGTCACGCTGAAGCATTGCAGCGCGTTCGTTGCGGGCACCGCGCGCGTGCCGTCGATCGCGCCCACGCGCCGGCCGTTGAGGTAGAGCACGCCGGGCGCGGCGCTGCGCACCTGCCAGTTCGCGCCGTCGCGCGTTACCTGCGGCGCGGCGGGTGCGGCGGGCGCGAACGGCGGCACCTTGCTGCGCAGGGCCAGCTCGGGCACCTTGATCGCCTTCAGCCGCACCACGCTGTCGTTGCCCTGCCGCGTGATGTGATCCGCCACCAGCAGGTTGCCGTCCAGCTTCTGCGGGCGTTGCAGGGTGATGCGGCGGCCGGGCAGCTGCAGGCTGATCGCGTCCTCGCGGCCGAACAGCATCGGCGCCAGCGACGCCGGCAGCTTCGGCTCGATCCTGCCGTCGCTTTCCAGCCCGAACACGCCTTCGCCGACCAGCGCGAGGTAGGCGGCCACCGACCACAGCTGGCGCGGCGAATCCACCACCGGGCCGCTGAGCTTGCCGTCGTCGACGTGGGTGGCCTCGGTGGTGAGCTCGTAGTTCTCCATGTTCGAGCCGGCCAGCGCGGCGCCGCGCATGATCGAGGCGATCTCGAACGCGATGTGCGCGGGGTCGTCCAGCTTGCGCGCGGCGCGCAGCGCGTAGGCGCTGACGAACGGCCAGATCGCGCGGTTGTGGTAGATCGGCTGGTCGGCGCGCTCGGGCCAGATCACCGGGCTGCCGGCCGGCCACACCGGATAGTTCGCCAGCGACTGCCGCGCGCGCTCGCCCTCGGCCACGCCGCTGTCGATCGCCAGCGCGAGGCCGAGCAGGTCGTAGGTGTCGTAGGGTGCGCCGTCGCCGCCGAGGTAGCTCATGTACATGCCGCGGTCGGCGCGCCAGAAATGCGCGTTGATCGCCGCCTTCAGCGCATCGGCCTGCGCCCGGTAATCCGCCGCACGCGCGTCGTGGCGCTGCTCGGCCATCTGCGCGGCGAGTTGCAGCGCCTGGTAGTGCAGCACGTTGGTGGACAGCGCGTAGGACTGCGCGATCGGCACCACGTCGTTCGCCATCCACGCGGGATAGGTCTGCTCGCGCCAGTCGAGGAAGGAGGTCTCGCCGCGGTACAGGCCCATGCCGGCGTCGAACGCGTACTGGCGATCCTGCGCCAACGTGTCGTTCAGCGCGTGCCAGGTCTGCTCGGCGAACGCGGCATCGTCGAGCAGGTGGCGCGCGGCGGTGAACCACGCCACGCGGTCCGTGCTGATCGGCCAGCTGCCGCCCGAGCCGGTGTCCTGCATCACCAGCGGTCCTTTCGGCGCATCCGGCACGCGGCTGCCGGAGAGCTTGAACAGCAGGCCGTTGCGCGCGCGCGCGGCGTCGTAGCGCCACAGGCCGAGATCCACCGAGAACGCGAGGTCGCGCGTCCACACGTAGGGCCACTTCTCGCCGGTGGCGAAGCAGTGGCAGGGAATCGGCCGGTCGTGGTCGTAGGCGCCGTCGCGGATCGCGGCGACCGAATCCAGCCTGAGGTCGTCCTGCGCCATCGCGTACAGGCCGTCGAACAGCGGGCTGGCGGTCTGCACCGCATACGGCGGCAACGGGATCGCGCGCCGCGCGTGCGTCGCCTGCAGCAGGAAGCCGCCGCCGGGTTGCACCTGCATGCTGGCGCTCTGGCCGCGCCATTGCAGACTGTCGTGCCACAGCGGGGCGTGTGCGCCGGCAGTCAGTGCCAGCATCAGGCTGCTGAAGAAGCTCATCATCTCGGTGTTCCCTCGATCCGGCCGGCGGGCAGCGGCGTCATGCGCTTGCCCGCCGCCCCTGCGTGTCGGCGGCCCCCGTGGCCGGACCGCCGCAGGCGCAAGCCTGCGGCCGGGTCCGGGGCCAGTGTACGCAGATGTGGCCTGGCTTGAGCAACCCCTCCGCCACGGGGACGGAGGAGCGTGGTTCATTGCTTCACTGCGCGAGGATCGCGCCGTAATGGCCCTCCACGTTCAACGTCACGCTGCCGCCGCTGACGGTGTACTTGCTGCCGCTGAGCAGGTCGGTGAGCTGGCTGCCGTCGGTCACGCTCAGCTCGTACACCGGCACCGTTACCGTTTCCGTGTTGCCGGTGCCGTTCAGCACCACCGCGATGCGGTTGGCCTGGTCGACGCGACCGTAGGCATAGATGTCGTGCGCGTCGTCGGTGAGCAGGGTCATGAACGAGCCGGTGCGCAGCGCGGGGTACTGGTTGCGGATGCGCACCAGCTGCTGGGTCAGCGCCACCGCGCCGTTCGCCGTGGTCGCCTGCGACCAGTCGAAGGTGCGGCGGTTGTCCGGGTCGGCGCCACCCTGCATGCCGTACTCGTCGCCGTAGTAGATCGTCGGCGTGCCCACGTAGGTCATCTGGAAGATCAGGCCCAGGTAGGTCTTCCAGATGTCGCCGCCGCAGCGCGTGGCGAAGCGCGAGGTGTCGTGGCTGCCGAGGAAGTTGCTCATCGTCTGCTGCACGTCGGTGGGCAGGTCGGCGCGCGTGCCGTGCAGCCAGCCGTCGAGCTGGCTGGGCGTGATCGAGGCGCCGTTGCCGCTGTAGTCCACGCCGCAGATCCATTCCGACGCGGGCTGGGTGAAGCCGTTGTAGTTCATCGCGCCGTCCCACTCGCGGCCGTTGTCCAGCCAGGCCGAGGCGTCGCCCCAGAATTCGCCGAGGATCTCCGCGTTCGGGTTCGCCGCCAGCACCGCGGTGCGCATCTCCTGCATGATCTGATGGTTGGTGGCGTCGCTGCCATTGTTGCCGCCGGCGTCGATGTACTGCGCCGCGTCCAGCCGCCAGCCGTCGATGCCGTAGGGCGGCGCCAGATACGTCTGCATCACCGAGTTGTAGCTGCCGTAGATCTGGTTGCGCGTGGCCGAGCCGCTGGCGCCGTAGTCCAGCTTGGGCATGCTGGGGAAGCCGAAGAACGCGCTGTAGCTGTCCGGCCAGTGCTGGAACGTGTAGTAGCTGTAGTAGGGGCTGGCCTGCGAGACGTCGGCGCCCGGCTTCCGGCAGCGCTTCGTGCCGTAGCTCTGCGCGCCGAACCAGCAGTTGCTGTCGCCGCTGTGGTTGAACACGCCGTCGAGGATCAGGTAGCCGCGCGGATCCTGGCTCTGGTCGTGGATGGCGCCGATCAGGCGCCGCAGCGTGGCGTTGCTGCCGAAGGCCGGGTCCACCCGGTAGTAGTTGGCGGTGTCGTACTTGTGGTTGCTGGGAGAGCGGAAGATCGGGTTCAGATAGACGATGTCCGCGCCCAGCGTGTGGCGGATGTAGCCGAGCTTGTCGATCACGCCCTTCAGGTCGCCGCCGAAGAACACTTCGGTGTTGCAGCCGCTGACGTTGGCGACGACGCTCGTGCCCCAGGCGTGCTTTTCGGTGGCGCAGCCGGCGTAGGTGTACTGGCCGTCGGTCACGTCGTTGTTCGGATTGCCGTTGTAGAAACGGTCGGGGAAGACCTGGTACATCACGCCGTTCTTCATCCAGTCCGGCGTCTTGAAACCGGGGATGATGAAGAAGTCGCCGAACGCGGGTTCGCTGCTGCTGATGCCCGCGGCGTTGTACCAGGCGGTGGCGCTGCCGTCGTTGATCTGGAAGCGGTAGTACTTCTCCGAGCCGCTCGCCGGGATGGTGCCCTGCCACAGGTCGTAGGTGCCGGTGGCGTCGTTCGCCACCCAGTGCATCGGCACCCAGTGGAACTGGCTGTCGGCGCTGTCGTAGTACTTGATGTTCGCGCTGGTGATGTCGCCCTTGAAGGTGCGGAACGTCAGCGTCACCGGCGTGCTCGCGGTGGGCTCGGCGGCGCTGTCGTACAGCGGGCCCTGGTCGTGGAACAGGCCGTTCCACTCCACGTTGTTGTCGTTGCTGGCCGCGCGTGCGGCGCTGCTCCACAGCGACGCGCCGGAACAGGCCAGCGCCAGGCACAGGGCCAGCGGCAACCTGCGCGGGCCGTGGCGGTCGTGCTTCATCGAGTGCTTCATCGAAATCCCCTCTCCCACAGCGAACTGGGCGCAGACCGCCGCGCTGGCCGGGCCCAGGGCCGGCGTCTCCTCGCGTGACGGCGATGGGGGCCGCGCCTGGCCGTGCCGCTTCCAGGCGCCGCGCTTCATGGCGCGGCGCCGGTGTTGCCGGATCAGTGCGCGCCGCCGGCGTGCAGCGTCAGCTGGCGCGCCGCGCCGGCATCGAGCTTGAGCACGGTGAGCGGGCCGTAGCGGTCGCTGGCGGTGCTCCAGCCTTCGCCGTCGGCGGCGATCAGTTCGGCGGGCGTGGCGTAGTGCCGGGGCGAGCCGTCGACCGCGGCGGCGGCGAGGCCGTGCACGCGCACCAGGTAGTGGCGCAGCGCGGGGCGGTAGCTGCCTTCCGGCGCCGCGGTGCCGAAGCTCACCGTGTCGCCCGTGCGCTGCGTGGCGAGGCGCTGCACGAAGTCGGCGCCGTGCTGGTAGTCGTAGCTCTCGCCGTCGTCGTCGTAATAGTCGAAGTGGGTGGCCTGCGCGGCGGGGAACACGTCCACGTTCACCGTCGTCACCGGGTGTTCGCCGGTCCAGTCCATCACCGCCTGGGTCGGGATGATCGCGCCCTCGCGGATGAACAGCGGGATGTCGCTCCAGCCTTTCGCGTCGGTCGCCACGGTGATGGTCTGGCCGCCCTGGTAGGCCTTGCCGCTGGCCCAGTCGGTCCAGCTGCCCGCGGGCAGGTAGATGCGCTTGCTGGTCTGGCCCTGTTCGACCACCGGCGACACCAGCATCCAGTCGCCGAACAGCCAGGCCTCCACGTCGTTGCGCACGTTCGCGTCCTGCGGCCAGGCGAAGGCCAGCGGCTGCACCAGGCCCACGCCCTGCGTGCTGGCGCGGTGCTGGTAGCTGTAGATGTAGGGCAGCAGCGCGTAGCGCAGGCGGATCGCGCGGGTCGCCGCGGCCTCGGCCACCGGGCCGTACTTCCACGGCTGGCGTTTCTCGTGCTCCTCGCCGTGCACGCGGAAGATCGGCGTGAACGCGCCGAACTCGATCCAGCGCGCGTAGTTCTCGTCGGAGGGATGGCCGTGGAAGCCGCCGCCGTCCATGCCCCACTGCGTCTCGCCCACGTCGATCGCGCTCAGCATGCGCTCGCGCTGGCCGGCCATGCTGGCCCAGCCGGTGTGGATGTCGCCCGACCACAGGCCGTAGGCGTAGCGCTGCGCGCCCAGCCAGAAGTCGCGGTTGATCGACCACACGCGCAGCGGCGAATGCGCGCGCTGGCCGTCGTAGGTGGCGCGCTGCATGTTGAGGAACTGGGTGTTGCTCTTGGTGGTGTCGGCCTCGTCGTTCCACCAGCCCACGATGCCGGTGTCGAAGCTGTGCGCGAGCTGCGGGTTGAACCACCATGCACGTGCGGCCGGCTGGTCGAAGTCGATGTCCTTCACCGGCAGGTGCGAGAAGTAGTCCGGGCTGGCCTTTTCGCCGGGCAGCCACAGATCGTGTTCGGTGGCGTAGCGGCCCTCCACGGTGTCCACGTGCATGCGCGGCTTCATGATGCCGGTCATGCGCACGCCGAGCTTGTCCATGTCGGCCTTCAGCTTGCCGCTGGCGCCGTCGGGGAACTTCACCGGGTTCCAGCTGAACTCGCCCCAGTCCTTGCCCCAGTCCTTCCAGTCGAAATCGAAGGTGAAGGCGTCGAGCGGGATGTGCTTGGCGCGGTAGGTGGCGACGATGTCGCGGAATTCCTGCTCGTCGATGCCCCACTGGCTGTTGATGAAACCGTTCGCCCATTTCGGGAACAGCTCGGCGTGGCCGCTGAGGTCGGCCAGCTCGCCGAACAGTTCGATGGGCGTGCCGGCGAGGATGTAGTAGTCGGCGTCGGGGCGCGCGAACTTGTCGATCGCGATGCGGCCGCCGGCGAGCTGGAAGTCCGCGCCGTCGCAGTCCACCAGCACGCCGTAGCCGGCGGTGCTCCACACGAACGGCGCACCGGCATGGCCCTGCTCGCCGGCCTTCGCCACCTGCTTGCCCGTGCGCAGCAGGCCGGCGCGGGTGTTCTTCTCGAACGCGTCGTAGCCGCCGATGCCGTACAGCGCATCATTGGCGCCGTGCTCAATCACGATGCGGCCCTGCGCCAGCGCGGCGAGGTCAGCCTGTTGCAGCAGCGGACGGCCTTGCGCGTCGCTCACATCGAGCTTGCCGCTGCGCTTGTTCCAGCTGGCGACGAGGCGATCCGAGCGCAGCGTCACCGTGTCGCCCTGCTGCTGCACCTGCGGCTGGAACGGCGCGGCCTTCGTCGCCTGCGGGTCCAGCACCAGGCTCGCGGGCGTGGCGCCGCTCTTCGGCAGGTAATGCACGTGCAGCACGCCGGGCGTGGGCATCTGCAGTTCGAGCGTGCCGTTGGCCAGCGGAAAGCGCAGGCCGTCGCTGCCGACGCTTTGCGCTTGCGCGGTGCCGGTGTCCGGCGCGGCCAGCGCCACGGGAACCAGGCCCAGGCCAAGCAGCACGGTGAGTGCAAGCGCATGCAGTTTCGGTGTCGTCATCGTGCAGCTCCGTGGGTCTTGTTGAAGGATTGAACAGCTGCGTCGAACGGTAGGAGCGCACCCTGTGCGCGATGGCGCCGTGCTTCGACCGGAGCCGAAAGCGTTCGCGCACAGGGTGCGCTCCTACGGAGGCATCGACGCCGCATCAATGCAGCACCGCGCTGCCGTAGGCCGGCAACTGCAGCGCGCCGTGCGCGACGGTGGTACCAGGCAGGCTGTGTTTCAGCAGGCTGCGGAAGCGTTGCGCGGGCAGCTGCACCGTCTGCGGCTGGCCGGAGAGGTTGTGCAGCACCAGCACGTCGCCGTGCGGGTCGTCCAGTTCCCACGCGGCCACCTGCAGCTTGGCGTCGCGCCAGTCGTGCAGCGCGCCGTCGCGCAGCGCGGGAATCTCCTTGCGCCACTGGATCAGCATGCGGTACCAGTTGAGCAGCGAGGCGGGGTCGGCCTGCTGGGCCTCGACCGATACCGCGGCGCCGTCGCCCGCGCTCCAGCCTTCCCACGACGTCTCGCCCGGGCCCTTGCCGGCGCGGTACCAGCGCATCGGCTCGCGCAGGTGTTCGTCGGGTTTCTCGCCGCGCATGCCCAGTTCCTCGCCGTAGTAGACGAAGGGATGGCCGGGCAGGGTGAGCAGCATCGCGGCGGCGGTGCGCATGTGCTCGGGGTTGCCGGCGAGCTGGCTCATCACGCGTTCCTGGTCGTGGTTGGACAGGAACGGCGCGTTGTCGTAGCGGCCGTGCGCGGCGGTGCGGTAGGCGGCGTACATGCGCTCCAGCGTGGCGCCGATGTCGCGGTCGCGCTCCTGCTGCGCGCTGTCGATCAGCCGGGTGGCGAGCGGGAAGTCGAACACCGCATCCAGCGCGCCCATCCACGGCACGAGCTCGTCGGGGTTCTGCCGCGCCACCTCGCCGACCAGCCAGGCGTGCGGGTTCGAGGCATCGATGCCCTGGTGGAATTCGCGCCACCACGCGAGGTTCTTCCGCAGCGCGACCGGGTTGTCGGCGTCGGTTTCGCGGTCGTCGTAGACGTGCTGGGCGGCGTCGAGGCGGAAGCCGTCCACGCCCTTGTCCAGCCAGAAGCGGCCGATCTTGATCATCTCCTGGCGCACCGCCGGGGTGTCGTAGTCGAGGTCGGGCATCTGCGCCACGAATACGCCGAGGTAATACTGTTTTGAAGCCGGGTCTCCATCGGGCAAGGCATGCCAGAGCGGGCCGCCGGTGGCGCTGATCGCCTTGAGGTCGGTGGCGGGCGTGGCCCAGCTGTACCAGTCGCGATACGGGCTGTGCGGGTCCTGCGCGGCCTTGAACCACGGCGACTCGTCGCTGGTGTGGTTGATGACGAGGTCCATCACCACCTTGATGCCGCGCTTGTGCGCCTCGCGCAGCAGTCGCTCGAAGTCGGCCATCGTGCCGTACTGCGGGTTGATCGCCTCGTAGTCGGTGATGTCGTAGCCGTGGTAGCTGGGCGAAGGATTGATCGGCATCAGCCAGATGCCGTCCACGCCCAGCGACTGCAGGTAGTCGAGCTTGGCGGTGACGCCGTTGAGGTCGCCGGTGCCGTCGCCGTCGCTGTCGTACCAGCTGCGCACGAAGATCTCGTAGTACACGTCGGACGGCGCCTGCGTTGCCGCGGGGTTGGCGGTGGCGGGCGTGGCGGCCGGCGCCGGCGCGGCCGGCAGCAGCAGCGCGGCGGAGAGCAGCAGGGCGAGGCGGAGCGGGGTTTTCATGGAGCCTCCGTCGAAGGGATCAGGCCGTGGCGGGCGCCGGCATGCCGCAGTGGCGCGCCACGTATTCGTGGTGCGGCGGCAGCGTGGCCACCGCGCGGTTCACCAAGGTGCGCACGTCGGCGAGGAAATGGTCGAGCTGCTGCTCGCTGAGGTCGTCGGCCAGCGGGTGGTGGCGCGCCGGCTCGATGCGCTGGCCCAGCAGCACCTGCAGCCAGCCGGTTTCGGCGAACAGCTCGTCGCCCTCGCGGAAGATCATGCCGGTGCGGCGGAACAGCTCGATCCGCCGCGCCAGTTCCGGCGGAATCTCCATCGCGCCGCAGCGTTGCCAGAACGGCGTGTCGGTGCGTTCGGTGGCCTTGTAGTGCAGGATCAGGAAATCGCGCACCCGCTCGTACTCGAAGCGGGTCTGGCGGTTGTATTCGTCCACCAGCGCGCGGTCGCAATGGCGGTCGGGGAACATCGCCAGCAGGCGGTTCACGCCGGACTGCACGAGGTGGATGCTGGTCGATTCCAGCGGCTCCATGAAGCCGGCGGCGAGGCCCAGCGCGAGGCAGTTGCGCTTCCACGCCAGCTTGCGCATGCCGGTGACGAAGCGCAGCGGGCGCGGCTCGCTCAGCGCCTCGGTCTCCAGGTTCGCCAACAGCTGTGCGGCAGCCTCGTCGTCGCTGATGTACTGGCTGCAGTACACGTGGCCGTTGCCGGTGCGCGTCTGCAGCGGGATGCGCCACTGCCAGCCCGCGCTGCGCGCGAGTGCCTGGGTGTACGGCCGCATCGGGCCGCCCGGCGCGCTGCCCACCGCCAGCGCGCGGTCGCAGGGCAGCCAGTGCTGCCAGTTCTCGTAGCCGGCCTGCAGCGCGCCCTCGATCAAGAGGCCGCGGAAACCGGAGCAGTCGATGAAGAAGTCGCCCTCGACGGTGGCGCCGCCGTCCAGCAGCAGCGATTCGATGTAGCCGTCCTCGGCGTGCAGGCGCACGTCGACCACCTTGCCCTCGATGCGCTCCACGATGCCGGGCGCGATGTGCCGGCGCAGGTACTGGCCGTACAGCGAGGCGTCGAAGTGGTAGGCGTAGCGGATGCCGCCGAGCGGGCTGTTCGGCACCGTGTCCAGCCGCGCGAAGCGGAGCTGGGCGGCGGCCGCCGCGTTCAGCGAATGCGCCCACAGGCTCTGCGCGCCGGGCCGGCCGCGGCTGCGCAGCCAGTAGTGGTGGAACGGCGTCAGCCCCAGCGGCAGGCCGAGGTCGCCGAACGCGTGGAGGTAGGACTCGCCCACGCGGGTGAAATCGTTGAGCTGCACGCCCAGCTTGAAGGTGCCGTGCACGGCGCGCAGCATGTCGTCCTCGTCGAGGCCGAGGAAGCGGTTGACGTGCAGGATCTGCGGGATCGTCGCCTCGCCCACGCCCACGGTGCCGATCTCGGCCGACTCCACCAGCGCGATCTTCAGCTGCGAGCCCAGCGCGCGCGCGAGCAGGGCCGCGGTCAGCCAGCCGGCGGTGCCGCCGCCCACGATCACCACGCGCCGAATGCGTGCATCACTCATGTCGCCACCCTCGCCGAGGCCGTTGCCGGCCATGGAACCCCTTTGCGCGTGTCGGCCCCGTCGAAAAAAGCCCCGCTGGTTTGCACGCAGCGGGGCATGGGGGAGTTGCGCGGTACTTGCGTGTTGCCGCTTACTGGAACTTGTACGACACACCCAGCGAGTAGGTGCGGCCGTAGCGTTCCCAGGTCTGCACCTGGCGCGGATCCTTGTTCTGGAACGTGGTGAAGATCTTGTTCGACAGGTTGGAACCCTGCGCGATCACGGTCAGGCCCTTGAACGTGCCGCTGTCGAACGTGTAGCTCACCTGCGCGTCGTAGGTGCTGCCGCCCCGGATGGTCTGCTCGATGCGCGAGGCGCTGATGCCCGACACCTCGCCCAGGAAGTCGGAGCGGTAGCTGTCGCTGATGCGCGCCTCGAAGCCGTTGTGCTGGTAGTAGATCGTGCCGTTCGCGACCCACTTCGACAGGCCCGGCACGGTGATCGGCGTCGGGTTGCCGGGGTACACCAGCGAGCTCTTGGTGCGGTTGCCGGTGAGGATCACGCCGAAACCGTCCAGCGGCTGGGCGATCAGGTTGAACGGCAGGTTCAAGGTGACCTGGGCGCCCTTCACGTAGCCGCGGCCGTCGTTGGTGGGGCCGGAGACGATGCCCTTGGTGGTGCCCAGCTGGCTCAGCTGCGCCGGGGTCAGGCCGAACGGCAGGAAGGCGCTGAAGTCGTACAGGTAGGCCGCGTTCGGGTTGATGTAGTCGTGCAGGCCGATGAAGTAGCCCGACACCG
Source organism: Rhodanobacter denitrificans (assembly GCA_017848855.1). Classification (GTDB taxonomy): domain Bacteria; phylum Pseudomonadota; class Gammaproteobacteria; order Xanthomonadales; family Rhodanobacteraceae; genus Rhodanobacter_A; species Rhodanobacter_A denitrificans_B. The sequence goes on from JAFIHF010000027.1 coordinate 41,354, forward strand.
AGAAGTAGCCGCCGCCGCCGGTGCGGCACAGGTCCGAGTTCTTCTGGTCGGCGGCGTTGCACTGGTAGCTGTTGCCGCCGCTGAAGTAGTGCTCGTAGCTGACGTTGAAGTTGTCGGCCATGGTGGGCTGCAGCTTCGCGTTGCCGCCCGAGGCGCTGAAGTAGGCCTGGTTCGGATCGGTGTTCGGCAGGTGGGTGATGTTGCCGCTCACCGAGAGGCTGGCGTTCATCTGGTCCATGCGCGGGCGGGCCAGGGTGCGGGCGGCGCTGACGCGCAGGTCGTCGTTGTCGGTGAAGCCGAAGATCAGGTTCGCGCTGGGCAGGACCTTGTTGTAGCTGGTGGTGCCGACCACCGGGATCAGGGTGATCGCGTTGCCGGTGATGGCGCTGCCCGGGGCCACGCGCTCGCCGGTCGCACGCTGCGAGGTGTGCTGCGCCTGCACGCCGAAGTTGCCGCGCAGGCTGATGCCGGCCAGCTGGGTGTCGAGGTTGAACTGCACGTACGGGGTGAAGACGTTCTCGCGCACCTTCCAGTTCGGCGGCATCGACAGCGAGGAGCCGAACGTCGGCACGTTCACCAGGCTGCCGTTCGAGATCAGCGCGAACGGGTCGTAGCAGAGCTGCGAGCCCACGCCCATCCACGACAGCGGATCGCAGCTGCTGCCGCCCTGGATCGGCGCGCTGGTGACGGCGCTGCCGCCGCTGATGGTGCCGCCGCCGAGGGTCAGGAAGCTCTGGTCGATGTGGTAGGTCTTGTTGCGGCGGCTGTTGGCCACGCCGAACTCCATGCTGGAGAACGGACCGCTGGCGAAGCTGCGCTCCACCGCGATGCGCACGTTGGCGAGCGAATCGACGGTGCGCGGCGCATTGATGAAGCCGGCCTGCACCACGTCGTTGCCGCCGCCCCAGCCCTGCGGGTCGGTCAGCACCACGCCCTGGGTGTAGTTCAGCGACGGGTTGACGAACAGCATGCCGTTGTTGAGCTCGCTGAAGCCCAGCGTGTCGGTGGCGCCGGTCTTGTTGAAGCTGGTGCCGGAGTAGCTTTCCAGGTTCACGTCATGGCGGGTCGCGCGCGAGTAGTTCGCGACGGCGTCGATCGACCAGTTCTCGTTGATCGTGAACTTGTTGTCCCAGTTGAAGTTGGTGACGCCCGCGCTGGTGCTGTTGTAGTCGTTGCGGATCACCGGCGACACGTTGGCGTAGGTGCCACTCTGCACGAAGCCACCGGTGGGGACGTGCGGATCCGGGATCACCACGCCGCCGGGCTGCAGTTGCGCGGAGCTCCACCACAGCGGGAACTCCATGCCCTTGGCCTGCTGCACTTCCTTGAAGTTGTCGTAGGTCAGGTCGACGGTGCCGGTGTAGTGCTCGTTCGGCTGCCACTGCACGGTGGCCAGCACGCCGTTGCGCTTCATCGAATCGGTGATGCCGAAGTTCTTCGAGCCGCCGATCACCGCGTCGCCGTTGTTGTCGTTCGGGTAGCCCCACGGCCCCTGGTGCTTGATCTGCGTGGGGTGGTCTTCCAGGTCCACGCCCAGGGTCACGCCCACGGTGTGGTCGGCGAACTGGTGCACCCACACGCCGTTGAGGTCGTGGCCGGTGTTGCTCACGCCCTTGCCCGGCGACAGCTCGGACATGCTGTTCCAGATGTACTTGGCGTTCACCGCCGCCTCGGGGCCGTTCTTCTCCAGCGGGCGGATCGTGTGCATGTCCACCGTGCCGGACAGGCCCTGGCCGATCAGGTCGGCCTGCGGGGAGAGGTGCACCACCACGTTGTCGAACCAGCTCGACGGGTACTGGTCGAACTGCACGTCGCGGTTGTTCGAGGTGGAGACCTGCTGGCCGCCGTTGATCAGCGCGGTGGAGAAATCGGGGCCGAGGCCGTGGATGGTCAGCACCTGCGGGCGGCCGTTCAGGGCCTGCACGGCGAGGCCGGGCAGGCGGCCCAGCGTGTCGGCGATCGAGGTGCCGGGCAGCTTGCCGACCTGTTCGGCCGAGACTGCCTCGACGATGGAGTCGGCGTTCTTCTTCAGCGCGGTGGAGTTCTCGATGCTGCTGACGAAGCCGTTCACCTGCACGGCCTGCATCTGCTTCGCCTTCTCCTTGTCCTTCTTGGTGCCGTCGGCCTTGGCGGACTGGTCGGCGCTGCTCTGCTGGCCATCCTGCTGCTGCGCGGCGGGCGCCGGCGCGGTGGCAGCGCTGGCCACGGCGCAGGTGCCGAGGCAGGCCGATGCGATCGCCATGGCCAGCAGCTTGTGTTTCATCAACATGTCTCGTCTCCCCACGAATATGGTCGGTGTCTGTCGTAATCGCGGCGTGCGCCGCACGGCGATTCCATCGATGGCCATCGTCGGCAGCAGGCTTGCTTCCATGCGTCCGTCGCGTGATTGCATGTTAGGCCCGCGTCTACGGCGCGAACGATCCGTGCATACGTATTCATGGCGCGGCACGCTTGTGTTTGTTGCAATGCCGCATTACGTGGCGATGCGTCTTGCGGCAGTGCGCCTGATCCCGCACAAAGCCGCGCCGCAACTTCATCTTCACGATCCAAATATATCCTGCAAATAGACGTCCATACGGCTATTTGAATCAATCTTTCAACGCGCATGCAGCATCCATGAATACGTATGCAGCACTGTGCAGGGTGGGCATGCCCTGCCACTAAGCTGGGCGCCGTTTCGACGACAGGCGGCCCGCATGACTGGCTGCCTCACGCCATGGGGCCCAGCAATGACCGACACACCGTGGTGGCGCGGCGCCGTCATCTACCAGATCTACCCGCGCAGCTTCCTCGACACCGACGGCGACGGCGTGGGCGACCTGCCGGGCATCATCGAGCGGCTCGACTACGTGGCCGGCCTGGGTGTGGACGCGATCTGGATCGCGCCGTTCTTCCGCTCGCCGATGGCGGACTTCGGCTACGACATCGCCGATCCCTGCGACGTCGACCCGCTGTTCGGCACGCTCGACGATTTCGACCGGCTGCTGCGCGAGGCGCATGCACGCGGGCTCAAGGTGATGATCGACCAGGTGCTCAGCCACACCTCGGACGAGCACGCCTGGTTCCGCGAGAGCCGGCAGAGCCGCGACAACGCCAAGGCCGACTGGTACGTGTGGGCCGACGCGAAGGAAGACGGCACGCCGCCGAACAACTGGCTGTCGATCTTCGGCGGCAGCGCGTGGCAGTGGGAGCCGCGGCGCGGCCAGTACTACCTGCACAACTTCCTCGCCGCGCAGCCCGACCTCAACTTCCACCATCCGGAAGTGCGCGCGGCGGTGCTGGACAACCTGCGCTTCTGGCTGGAGCGCGGCGTGGACGGCTTCCGCCTCGACTCGATCAACTTCTGCTTCCACGACGCCGCGCTGCGCGACAACCCGCCCAAGCCCAAGGCCGAACGCACCGGCCGCGGCTTCAGCGCCGACAATCCCTACGCGTTCCAGTACCACTGGTACAACAACACGCAGCCGGAGAACCTCGCCTTCCTCGAAGACCTGCGCGCGCTGATGGACCGCTACCCCGGCAGCGCCACGCTGGGCGAGATCTCCTCGGAGGATTCGCTGGCGACGATGGCCGAGTACACCAGCGGCCGCCGCCTGCACATGGGCTACAGCTTCGAACTGCTCACCGACGACTTCAGCGCCGCCTACATCCGCGACACCGTGCGCGCGCAGGAAGCGAAGATGAGCGAAGGCTGGCCGTGCTGGGCGATCTCCAACCACGACGTGGAGCGCGTGCTCAGCCGCTGGGGCAACGGCCACGGCTCCGCCGCGATGGCGAACCAGCTCACCGCGCTGGTGTGCTCGCTGCGCGGCTCGGTGTGCGTGTACCAGGGCGAGGAACTTGGCCTCACCGAGGCCGAGCTGCCCTACGAGGCGCTGCGCGATCCCTACGGCATCGCGTTCTGGCCCGAGTTCAAGGGCCGCGACGGCTGCCGCACGCCGATGCCGTGGAGCGAAGGCGACCACGCCGGCTTCAGCAGCGCCACGCCGTGGCTGCCGGTGCCACCCGAACACCGCGTGCTGGACGTGGCGCGGCAGCAGCTCGATCCGGCTTCCGCGCTCAACGGCTACCGCCGCTTCATGCACTGGCGCCGCGCGCAACCTGCGCTGCGGCTGGGCAGCATCCGCTTCCTCGACACCGCCGAGCCGGTGCTGGCTTTCGTGCGCGAGCTGGGCGAGGAGCGCGTACTGGTGGCGTTCAATCTCTCCGCTGGGGCGGTGGAGTGTGTGTTGCCGGTGGCGGGTACTCTGCTGCCGCTCGATGGCCACGGTCTGGTGACTGGTGCGCTGGATGGTGCGACGTTGCGGCTGCCGGCGCATGGGAGTTTTTACGCGCGCGTGGGGTGAGGCGCGTTGGCGCGCGCTGGTGCGTGTACTTCGCTTCGGGTTGCTATCGCGCCATTCCCCCTCTCCCCCAACATCGTTGGGGGAGAGGGTTGGGGTGAGGGGGGCTTTGGCTTTTGCGTTATCGCAAGTTTCAAAGCGGTTTCGAGCGCCTGCCGCAAGCGACAGAGCGGTTTCGAGCCGCTGCCGCGGCCCGAGCTACTTTCTCTTTGCGTGCCCAAAGAGAAAGTAGCCAAAGAGAAAGGGCACCCCGCGGCGGCGCTTGCCGGGCGTCCTGCCCGGCAAGTGCGTGAGCCGTGACCGGGCTTTTCGGCCGGGCTTCCTGCCCGGTCGAAAAGGCATCGCCATCCTTGGCGATGCCCGCTGCGCGGCCTGATCGTCCACGGCTCACCGCCACCGAGGGGCCCCAGAAAGGCAGGCGCGCATCGTGCGCGCCAGAAGCAAGAGCGTCGCAAGCTTGCGGGCTTTTGCTCCCTCCCCTGCATGCAGGGGAGGGCTGGGGTGGGGTGCTGTTGATCTTGCTGTTGCTTCTGCGCGCTGGGAGCGCGCTGCTCTACCCGGGGCCCCTATGGCGCGGCGGGTGGGTGGAGGAAAGTCCGCAGGATGGCCCGCACGGATGCGAGCCAGTTTTTCGCCGGCACACGGAGGTGCCGTCGAAAAACCCCGGAACCCGCCCGCGCACCCGGAAGGCAGGATGCCTGGAGGGCGCGCCATCGGGGTGTCGTTTCTCTTTGGTGACTTTCTCTTTGGACAAGCAAAGAGAAAGTCACTCGGGCCGCGGCAGCGGCTCGAAACCGCTTTGTTTCTTGCGGCAGGCGCACGAAAGCCCGCCGCAGGCGAGCCCAATTGCGGAAGTGAAAGGTTCTCGCGAGCACCCACCCCTCACCCCGACCCTCTCCTCGCTCCTCAAAGCCGCGGCCATCCATGGCCGCTCCCCGCGTGCCCCGCAGGGGGGAGGGAGAAGAGCGCGCCTCAGCGCCGCCGCGACCCGCGAAGACTGCTGATCGAGAAGCTGGCCACCTCGCCGCCACCGGGAAGCCGCCGCGACTGCCCGGGCGGCGGCCCCCACGCGTGTGCGGTCACCACCTCCCACGTGGCGGGAATGCGGCCATCCACGCGCATCGCCTCGTAGGCGGCAAGCATCGCGCGGTAGTGGCTCTTGCCGGTGAGGTGGCGTTCGCGTGCGGCGTCGGCATGGGTGGCGCCCAGGCCGCGCAGTTCTTCCAGCAGCTTGCGCGGTTCGCTGTAGGTGAGCGTGTAGCGTTCCACGTCGAGCACCGGGTCGCGCAGGCCGGCGTTGAGCATCGCGTCGCCGACGTCGTGCATGTCGAGGAAGCGGCTGACGTGGGAGTGGCCGTCCACCGCGGCCCAGGCCGCGCGCAGTTCCTTCAGCGTGTCGGGGCCGAAGCTGGAGAACGCGAGCAGGCCGCCGGGTTTCAGCACGCGGCAGCATTCGCCGAACAGCGCGGCGAGGTCGTCGACCCACTGGAAGCACAGGTTGGAGTGCAGCAGGTCCACGCTGTGGTCGGGGAAGGGCAGGGCGGTGGCTTCGGCGCAGACGCGGCGGAAGGGCTTCAACCAGCCGCTGTGGCGCTTCGCCGCCTGCAGCATCGGCAGCGCGAGATCCACCGCGATCACTTCGGCCTTGGGGTAGCGCGTCTTGAGCTGCGCAGTGCCGAGGCCGGTGCCCGCGCCCACGTCGAGCACGCGTTCGGGGAGCAGGCCCTTGCGGTCCGGCGATTCGTCGTAGAAGGTCAGCCGGTCGAGCAGCTGGCCTTGCACGACGCGCTGCAGGGCGTCGTGCTGCTCGTAGCTGCGCGCGGCGCGGCTGAAGTTGCGGCGCACCTGGGCGCGGTCGAGGTGGAAATCGCTCATTGAAGCCGCACTCATCAAAAGCTGTCCAGCAAGGGTTGCAGCGCCTGCGCCACTTCGCCGGCGTGGGCGAAGAACGGCGCGTGGCCGGCGCGCTCGATCTGCGTGTAGCGGCCGTGCGCCTGTGCGGCCGACCACTCCATCGCCTGCGGCGGCACCAGCCGGTCGCGGCGGCCGGCGATCCAGGCATTCGGCTGCTGCAGCGTGGACAGCTGCGCGCGCAGGTCGCGCGTCTCCAGGATGCGGATGCCTTCCTGCAGCACGCGCAGGTCGGGTTCGCCGTGCGCGAAGGCGAGCTCGCGCAGGTGGCGCAGCTCGGCGCGCGGGTCGGCGCTGCCCATCGCCTCCAGCGCGAGGAAGCGGTCGATGGTGGCGCGGTAGTCGGTTTCCAGGTCCAGCGCGAGCTGGTGCACCAGCGCCGCATCGCTGCCCCAGGGCCAGCTGTCGCCGCGCACGAACTTCGGCGTGGCGCACAGCATCGCCAGTCCGCGTACCTGCTGCGGTTGTTCCAGCGCCGCAGTGAGCGCGATCAACCCGCCCAGCGACCAGCCCAGCCACAGCGCCGGCGGCGTGGCCTGCGCGATCGCCGCCGCGCAGGCGGAGGGTTCCAGCGGCAGGCCGCAGTCGCGCGAGCGGCCGTGGCCGGGCAGGTCGACCACGTACAGCGTGCAGCACTCGGCCAGCGCGTCGACCAGCGGCGCCAGGATGCCGCCGTGCATGGCCCAGCCGTGAAGCAGTACCAGCGGGATGGAGCCGCGGCCGAGTTTTTCGAGGTAGAGGCTCATAAGCTTTTTCCCCTCTCCCCGCTGGGGAGAGGGTGCCCCGCAGGGGTGGGAGAGGGGTGGGTGCTTGCGTGTGCGTTGTTAAGAGCAGGCTCTGGCGCTGTACTCTCGCAAGAGCGCTCCCTCTCCCCCGGCCCCTCTCCCGCAAGCGGGAGAGGGGAGGTGGCCGTGGGCCGCAGATCGGCGTTTACCGCTCCGCGCCCGTCGAACACGAAGCAGTCGCCCTGCCAGTGCGCGCCGTCGGTGAGTTCGAGGTACTTGAGTATCCCGCCCTCCAACTGGCGCACGCGTTCGATGCCCAGCGCCTGCATGTGCAGCGCGGCCTTTTCGCAGCGGATGCCGCCGGTGCAGTAGGACACCACGGTCTTGCCGGCGTAGCGCGCACGATCCGCAGCGACGGCGGCGGGGAAGCCGGTGAAGCTGGCGAGGCGGTAGTCCAGCGCCTGCGCGAACTTGCCCAGCGCGATCTCGTAGTCGTTGCGGGTGTCGAGCAGCAGCACTTCGCGGCCGTCGTCGTCGTGGCCCTGGTCCAGCCAGCGCTTCAGCGTGCCTGCATCCACCGCCGGCGCGCGGCCACCCTCGGGGCGGATCGCCGGCTGGTGCATGGTGATGATCTCCTTCTTCAGCCGCACGCGCAGGCGGCCGAACGGCACCGTGTCGGAGAGCGACTCCTTCGCCTCCAGCCCGGCGAAGCGCGCGTCCGCGCGCAGCCACGCCATGAACGCGTCCACCGCCTCGCGCGGGCCGGCGAGGAACAGGTTGATGCCCTCGGGCGCGAGCAGCACGGTGCCCTTGAGCTGCAAGGCCTCCGCGCGTTCGCGCACGCGCTCGCGCAGCGCGGGCAGGTCGTCCAGCGCGACGAAGCGGTAGGCGGCGAGGTTGACGATGTTCATCGGGAAAACGCGGCGAAACAGCACGCCATTATACGTGGCGGGTGTTCCATCCCTCCTGAGCCAGGTCAGCCAGCGCATCGAGCAGGCGGTCCACGTGCTGCTCCTCGTGCGCGGCGGAGAGCGTGATGCGCAGCCGCGCCTGGCCCTGCGGCACCGTGGGCGGGCGGATCGCGGTGACCAGCAGGCCGCGCCGCTCCAGCGCCTGCGCCGCATCCAGTGCGGCCTGCGCATCGCCCAGCAGCAGCGGCTGGATTGCGCTCGCCGACGTCATCAACGGCAGGCCGAGTTGCGTGGCGCCGTGGCGGAAGCGCGCGATCAGCGCGTGCAGCTTCTCGCGCCGCCAGCCTTCGCCCTGCGCCAGCGTCACCGCGGCCAGCGCGGCGGCGGCCAGCGCGGGCGGCATCGCGGTGGTGTAGACGTAGCTGCGCGCGAATTGGGCGAGTCCGTCGATCAGCGCGGCGGAACCCGCGACGAAGGCGCCGCTGCAACCCAGCGCCTTGCCCAGCGTGGCCATCAGCACCGGCGCGTCGTGCTGCGACAAGCCGGCGGCGTGCACGCTGCCCGCGCCGTCCGCGCCCAGCACGCCGAGGCCGTGCGCGTCGTCCACCATCAGCGTGGCGCGTTCGCGCGCGCACAGCGCGGCGAGTGCGGCCAGCGGCGCCACGTCGCCGTCCATGCTGAACACGCCGTCGGTGGCGAGCAGGGCGGGCGCGCCGGGACGGCTTTGCAGCTGGCGCGCGGCGGCGGCCACGTCGGCGTGCGGGTAGCGCTTCAGCTCCGCGCCGGCGAGTCGTGCGCCGTCGATCAGGCAGGCGTGGTTGAGCTTGTCCTGCACGCACAGCTCGCCGCGCGCGAGCAGCGCCTGCAGCGTGCCGAGGTTCGCCATGTAGCCGGTGGAGAACAGCAGCGCGCGCTCGCGGCCGGTCCATGCGGCCAGCGCTTCTTCGAGCTGCGCGTGTTCGCGGCGGTGGCCGCAGATCAGGTGCGCCGAGGTGCTGCCCACGCCTTCATCGTCGGCGGCGCGTTGCAGTGCGGCGATCAGCTGCGGGTGTTGCGAAAGGCCGAGGTAGTCGTTGCTGCAGAAGCCGAGCAGGCGGCGGCCGCCGGTTTCCAGCCACGGGCCGTCGGCGTGCTCGATCGTGCGCAGGCGGCGGCGCAGGTTGTGCCGTTCGCGTTCGGACGTCTGGATGGCCAGACGGTCGAGCAGGTCGGGGCGCGAGGCAGGGGCGGCCCCCTCACCCCGACCCTCTCCCCCAAGCGGAGCTTGGGGGAGAGGGAGCTCTGGCCCCCTCTCCCCCAACGATGTTGGGGGAGAGGGTTGGGGTGAGGGGGGCTTTGGCATGTCGGTCATCGTGGAAGCAGGGGCGAAGAGCGCCCCCTCTCCCTGGCCCTCTCCCCCAAGCGATGCTTGGGGGAGAGGGGATGGAAAAGCTCAGGCCGCGGCACTGCACCCGCACCCATGTCCGCAACCCGCGGGCGCGGCATCCAGAATGTCCGCATGCACCGTGCCCGCTTCCTCCATCACTTCCATCGCATGCAGGTCGAGGCGGCGGAACAGGGCGCGGTCGTGTTCGGTGTCGGGGTTGCCGGTGGTGAGCAGTTTCTCGCCGTAGAAGATCGAGCCGGCGCCGGCGTGGAAGCACAGCGCCTGCACCGCGTCGTCCATCTGCTGGCGGCCGGCGGAGAGGCGCACGATGGACAGCGGCATCAGGATGCGCGCCACCGCGATGGTGCGCACGAACTCGAACGGATCGAGCTTTTCCTGGTTCGCCAGCGGCGTGCCGGGCACCGGCACCAGCTGGTTGATCGGCACCGAGTGCGGGTGCGCGGGCAGGTTGGCCAGCGCCTGCAGCAGGCCGGCGCGCTGCTCGCGCGTTTCGCCCATGCCGACGATGCCGCCGCAGCAGGTCTTGAGGCCGGCGTCGCGCACCTGCTCCAGCGTCTGCAGGCGGTCCTGGTATTCGCGGGTGTGGATGATCTCGCCGTAGAACTCCGGCGCGGTGTCGATGTTGTGGTTGTAGTAGTCGAGGCCGGCGTCCTTGAGCTGCTGCGCGTGGCCGTCGCCGAGCAGGCCCAGGGTGGCGCAGGTTTCCAGGCCGAGGTCCTTCACCGCACGCACGATCTCGGCGACCTTCGGGATGTCGCGGTCCTTCGGCCCGCGCCACGCCGCGCCCATGCAGAAGCGGCTGGCGCCGGCGGCCTTGGCGGCCCTGGCGCGCGCCAGCACGTCGTCGACTTCCATCAGCTTCTGCGCCGCCACGCCGGTGTCGTAGCGCGCCGCCTGCGGGCAATAGGCGCAGTCCTCGGGGCAGCCGCCGGTCTTGATCGAGAGCAGGGTGGACACCTGCACCGCGTTCGGGTCGTGGTGCTCGCGGTGCACGCAGTGCGCGCGGTGCAGCAGCTCGTTGAACGGCAGCGCGAACAGCGCGGCGACTTCCTCGCGCGTCCAGTCGTGGCGGGTGGCTAGTGGCATGGGCGGCTCCTGGCTGAGGCCGCGAAGTGTGGGCGGCGAGCCGTTCTTCGTCAACCAACGATGGCGCGATGACAGTTGACGACGAGCCGAAAGCAAGAGGGCGACCCGCGGGCCGCTCTCTCGCCCGTTCACTGGCTTTGCATCACTTGCCGCGCGCGGCCTTCACCTGGTCGGCGGTGATGGTTTTGGCCTGGTTGCCCCACGAGGTGCGCTCGTGGTTCGCGATGTCGGCGATGTCGGCGTCGTTCAAGGTCGCGGCGAACGGCGGCATCGCGCTGGGGTAGCTGACGCCGTCGATGGCCAGGCCCTGCAGGCCGTGCAGGATGGTGGCGATGTGCTTGGCGGGGTCGGCGTCCAGCACCGCCGGGTTGCCCTTGAGCGGCGGGAATGCGCCGGGCAGGCCCAGGCCGGTGGGCTGGTGGCAGGCGGCGCAGTTGGTGGCGTAGAGCTGCGCGCCGCGTTCGGCGTTGAAGCTGTACGGGCCGGTGGCCGCGGCCGGCGGCGGGGTCGGCGCCGCGGCGGCCGCCAGCTTGCGGATGTCGGGCTTGGCCGGCGTGGTGCCGGCCGGCTGCTCGATCTGCAGCACGCCCATCGCGCCGATCTGCATGTGCGCCATGGAGTGGTCCACGAACGGGTACTTGCCGGGCTGGTCGAGCTTGAGGTCGAACACCATGCCTTCGCCCGGGCCCACGCTGTAGGTGGAGACGCCGTCGATCGCCTGCGCCGGGTTGCCGCCGGGGTAGACCTTGTCGAAGATCGCGCCGATCACGTGGAACGCGCTCCACAGGCTGGGGCCGGCGTTGACCACGTACAGGCGCACCCGGTCGCCGGGCTTGGCGGTGAGCGGGTGGTCGCGGTACTGGAACGCAGCGCCGTTGAACACCACCTCGTCCGGGCGCTCCGACATGATCTTGTCCATGTTGGCCGCCATCAGCTTGCCGGACACCTGCGAGGTGTACCACTCGCCCTGCACCAGCACGTAGCTCTCCTGTGCCGGCGGCAGCGGCGTGGCCGGGTCGACGATGATCGCGCCGTACATGCCGTTGGCCAGATGCAGCAGCACCGGCGGCGTGCCGCAGTGGTAGAGGAACGCGCCGGGCACCTTGGCCACGAAGCTGAAGTGGATCGCCTCGCCCGGCATGATCTCCACGTAGTCGAGGCTGGGCGGGGTGATCGCGCTGTGGAAGTCGATCGAGTGCTGCATGGCGCCGTGGTTGGTCACGGTCACGTCCACCGTCTGGCCCTGGCGCACGTGGATCACCGGGCCGGGCACGGTCTTGCCGAAGGTCCAGGCCTGGTACTGCACGCCGCTGGCGATCTCCACCGTTTCGTCGGTGACGGCGATGTCCACCGGCACCGTGTCGCCTTCGGTGAGCGGCGGCAGGCGTGCGTCGCGGGCCTTGTCGATCGGCTTGGTGGAGGCCAGCGCCAGCGGCGACACCGCGGCGGCGGCGGATTCGGGGCTCGCCGACTTCACGTTCAGCGCGCTGTGCAGCCCGGCCAGGAGCAGCGCCACCAGGATCAGCACGCCGGCCAGCGCCGGCCCCTGCACGCGCCAGGACAGCGGCTTCACCTGCTCGGGGGCGATCTGGTCGTTCCACTCGGCCACGCGGCGCCAGGCCGGCCACTTCGACTCGATCAGGTAGTCGAGGCTGTACGGGCTGGGGCCGGCGCGCAGGTTGATCACGATCAGCGCGGCGAAGATCAGCACGTAACTGAGCGCCGCGCCGATGTTGTTCGCGCCCACCGAATACGGGCCGCCGAAACCCTCGGCCGTGCTCCAGATCAACAGGCTGAACAGGATGCCCACGATGTAGGTGAGCTTGCGCGCGAAGCCCAGCAGCAGCGCCAGCGCCAGCAGCGTCTCGGCGATGCGCGTGGCCCACACGAACAGGCCCGCGTGCGGCGTCACCACGCCGATCCAGAACTGGAACCACCACGCCGACCACGCCGGCTGGCCGGTGGCCGCGTTGTGCAGGTAGCCCACGTAGTGGCTGGCGAAATCGGGTGAGAAGGTCAGCGCGGCGCTGACGATCCAGATGATGCCGAACGCCACGCGCAGCGCGGTGCCGGCCAGCGCGGGCCAGGCTTCGGACAAGGGTTGGGAGCGGCCGGGATCGGACATGCGGTTTCCTTGGGGCGTCGGGTGGATGCGAACGGGCAGGAGTCTTGGGCAGCCGATGTGGTGCGCGCGTGACCTGGGTCAGGGCGTGCGGCGCAAGTTCCTGCACGGCTGCGGCATGACGTCGCTACCATCGGGCAGACGGGCATGGAGGACAAGATGGACAAGGCCAGCCTGCAACGAACCTGGCGCGCATGGCAACGCTGGCTGCTGCCGTGGCGCTGCCTGCTGTGCGGCGCGCCGGGCGAACGCGGCGCGGATCTGTGCGCGGACTGCGCCGCCGAGTTGCCGCGCAACCGCAGCTGCTGCGCCCGCTGCGCGCTGCCCCTGGCCGTGCCCGCCGCGCTGTGCGGCGCCTGCCTGCGCCGCGCGCCGCCGTGGGACGCGGCATGGGCGCCGTTCCGCTACGGCTGGCCGCTGGACCGGCTGGAGTCGCGCTTCAAGTTCGGCCGCGACCTCGCCGCCGGCCGCGCGCTGGCCACGCTGTGGCAGCGCGAACCCATGCCCGTGCCGAAGCCGGAACTGCTGCTGCCGGTGCCGCTGCACCGCGCGCGCCTGCGCCAGCGCGGCTACAACCAGGCGCTGGAACTGGCGAAGCCGCTGGCGCGCGAGTTGGGCGTGCCGCTGCGCCACGACCTGCTGCAACGCAGCCGCGCCACCGGCGCGCAGACCGAACTGGATGCGCTCGCCCGCCGCCGCAACGTGCGCGGCGCCTTCGCCCTGCGCACCGGCACGGCGCTGCCCGCGCACGTGGCGATCCTCGACGACGTGATGACCACCGGCGCCACCCTGGCCGAATGCGCCCGCGTGCTGAAGCGCGCCGGCGTGGCACGGGTGGACGTGTGGGCGCTGGCGCGTGCGCCCACGCCGTCGGGCAGGTAGGTCGGGATTTATCCCGACGGATGGGGCGGGGGTGTCGGGATAAATCCCGACCTACGAGCGGAGTGGTGGGTCGGGCTTCAGCCCGACAAGGCGCCTACCGCACCGCCAACGCCAGCACGATGCCGACCCACACCGCCAGCCCCCACCAGTTGTTGTGGCGGAAGGCGGCGAGGCAGGGGCCGCGTTCGCGCGTGCGGATCAGCCACAGCTGGTATGCGAACAGCCCGATCGCGGCGACCAGGCTCAGCCAGTACGGCCAGCCCAGCTGCGCGCGCTGGCCCACGAACAGCATTGCCAGCAGCAGCGTGGCCATCAGCACGCCGAGGATCGGCAGGTCGGCATCGCCGAACAGGATCGCGGTGGATTTCGCGCCGGCCTTGCGGTCGTCCTCGCGGTCCACCATCGCATACTCGGTGTCGTACACCACCGACCACAGGATGTTCGCGATGAACAGCAGCCAGCCCAGCGGCGGCACGTGGCCCGCCACCGCCGCGAACGCCATCGGAATCGACCAGCCGAACGCCGCGCCCAGCACCACCTGCGGCAGGTAGGTCCAGCGCTTGGTGAACGGATAGATCGCCGCCAGCGCGGCGCCCGCGAAGGAGAGTTCGATGGTGAGCCTGTTGGTGAACAGCACCAGCACGAACGCGAACGCCAGCAACGCGCCGAACACGAGCAGCGCCTCGCGCGGCGTCACCCGGCCCGCGGCGATCGGGCGGCCGGCGGTGCGCTCCACCAGCGGATCGAGCTTGCGGTCGGCGTAGTCGTTGATCGCGCAGCCGGCCGCGCGCATCGCGAACACGCCGAGCGTGAAGATCGCCAGCGGCTTCAGCGGCGGCCAGTCGCCCGCCGCCAGCCACAGCGCCCACCACGTCGGCCACAGCAGCAGCAGCGCGCCGATCGGCCGGTCCATGCGGGTGAGCACGAGGTAGTCGCGCGCCTTCTCGCGATAGCGCGGCGGCAAACGGCCCAGCAGCCAGTCCAGCACGCTGCTGGCGCGCGCCGAGCTGTCGGCCGGGCGCACGGTGACCACGGGCGGCGCCTTGGTGAGGCGCGGCGAAGCCGAGGGGGCGGGTTTGCGTCGCTGGCGCTTGCGCGGTGGGGGAGCCATCGGCGCAGTTTAGCGTGCGAGGGTGTGCGGGGCAGCGTGATGCAGTGCCGGGAATGGCAAGATGAAGCGCCGGGACAGTCCGTATCAAACTGATGCCATCCCGCGACGCGACCTGACTCGGGCTTGAGACCATCACGCACATGGCTACCGACCGCGATTTCATCGACTACGTGAGCGAGCAGGCCGCGCTGGGCGATCGGCTCACCCGCAGGAAGATGTTCGGCGAGTACGCGCTGTACGTGGACGGCAAGGTGGTCGCCTTCGCCTGCGACAACAGCTTGTTCGTGAAGCCCTCCGCCGCGGCGGCGACGCTGGCGCCGAAGCTGCCGCAGCGCCCGCCGTATCCCGGCGCGAAGGATTATCCGGTGGCCGACGAGCTGCTCGACGACTCGGACGCGATCCGCCGCCTGCTGGTCGAGACGGCGGCGCTGATGCCGGCGCCGAAACCCGGGAAGCCGGCAGCGTCGGCAAGGCGAGGCAAGTGATCCGTGGGTCATCCGGCCCTGGTTGAAGCTCACCTCATGCAACGGGAGTGCATATGTCCGATTTCACCAAGGTGCGATTCGTGCTCGCCGTACCGGACTTGGCCCGGTCCACGGACTACTACACGTCGGTGCTCGGGCTCAGAGCCTGTTTACGATCCCCACATGGACTATGCGGGGATCGTAAACAGGCTCTGAACATCGAGTTCACGGCGCCGGGCTGGAGCTTCCTGGTGCGGGGCAGCTTCCGCGTGATGCTGGGCGAGTGCACGGACGCCATGCCGCCGGCCGAGCTTGGCGATCATTCGTGGTACGGCTACGTCACGGTTTCGGATGCCGCGGCGCTGTACGCCGAGTACCGGGCGACGGGCGCCGAGATCATCCAGCCGCTGGCGGACAAGCCCTGGGGCATGCGCGAGTTCGGCGTACGCACGGTGGATGGGCACCGGATCATGTTCGGGCAGGAGCTGTCCGCTTGAGCGGCGCCGAAGCATTCACGCCGGCGCCGCTTTACGATGCGCTTCCATCGCAACGACGGAAGCCGCGGCCATGCTGGCCTACGCATTGAAGGTGCTGCTCTCGGCCATCGTCGTGGTGGCCGTCGCCGAGCTGGGCAAGCGCAGCTCGCTGTGGGGCGCGCTGCTCGCGTCGCTGCCGCTGACTTCGCTGCTGGCGTTCGTCTGGATGTATCGCGACACCGGCAACGTGGCGGCGATCGCCGCGCTGTCGCACGGCATCTTCTGGCTGGTGCTCGCTTCGCTGCCGCTGTTCCTGATCCTGCCGGCGCTGCTCAAGCACGGCGTGGCGTTCTGGCCGGCGCTGGGCCTTGCCTGCCTCGCCACGGTTGGCGTGTATTTCGCGCTGGTGTGGGTGCTGGGGCGGTTCGGGGTGCGGGTTTGATGGCTCGTCATTCCAGCGAGGTGCTTCACAACAGCCGAAGGCTGGTCAAGCTCACTACTGTCCGGAATATCTCGCAGGTAATCTTCTCCCCTCTCCCTCCGGGAGAGGGGCCGGGGGTGAGGGTTCGGACTTGCCGCAGCATTTCGCTTTACCCGAACCCTCACCCGCCTGCCGGCACCCTCTCCCGGAGGGAGAGGGATTCACCAATCAGCGCCCGCGCGAATTCATGTCGCTCGGCTTCGCTGTTCAAGGCGAGAGCCTGCGGCGCTTGGAGTCTGCGAACTGGAACATCGAATATTCCGGACAGCAGTGAGCTTGACCAGCTTTCGGCTGTTGTGAAGCGCCTCGCTGGGATGACGGCAAAAGAGCCTCAGGTTGTTGCGCCGCCTGCACATTCAGCACCCAACCTACCCAGATCCCGCACCGCTCCGTTCGCCGCATTCGAGGCCAGCGCCGCATAGGCCTGCAGCGCGAGCGAGACCTGGCGGTTGCGGTTCCGCGGTTTCCACGCGTCGCGGCCGCGTGCCAGCATCGCGGCGCGGCGGGCGGCGAGGGTTTCCTCGGGCAGGTCGAGGCGGATGCTGCGGTTCGGGATGTCGATCGCGATCGGGTCGCCGTCTTCGACCAGCGCGATCAGGCCGCCTTCGGCCGCCTCCGGCGAGACGTGGCCGATGGACAGGCCCGAGGTGCCGCCGGAGAAGCGGCCGTCGGTGATCAGCGCGCAGGCCTTGCCCAGGCCTTTCGACTTGAGATAGCTGGTGGGGTAGAGCATCTCCTGCATGCCGGGGCCGCCGCGCGGGCCTTCGTAGCGGATCACCACCACGTCGCCGGCCTTCACCTTGTTGCCGAGGATGCCGCTCACCGCGGCTTCCTGGCTTTCGTAGACCCTGGCGTTGCCATGGAAGACGAGGATGGAATCGTCCACGCCGGCGGTCTTCACGATGCAGCCTTCCGGCGCGAGGTTGCCGAACAGCACGGCGAGGCCGCCGTCCTCGCTGAAGGGGTGGGCGGCGGAACGGATCGCGCCGCGCTCGCGGTCGGTGTCCAGCGATTTCCAGCGCGCGGACTGGCTGAAGGCGACCTGCGTGGGCACGTTGCCGGGGGCGGCGCGGTAGAAGGTATGCACCGCCTCGTCGTTGCTGCGCAGGATGTCCCAGCGGCTCAGCGCCTCGCCCAGCGTGGGCGCGTGCACGGTGGGGCGCGTGGTGTCGAGCAGGCCGGCGCGGTCCAGCTCGCCGAGGATCGCCATGATGCCGCCGGCGCGGTGCACGTCTTCCATGTGCACGTCGTTCTTCGCCGGCGCCACCTTGCACAGGCAGGGCACGCGGCGCGAGAGGCGGTCGATGTCGGCCATGCCGAAGTCCACGCCGCCTTCGCGCGCCGCCGCCAGCAGGTGCAGCACGGTGTTGGTGGAGCCGCCCATGGTGATGTCCAGGCTCATCGCGTTCTCGAACGCGGCGCGGTCGGCGATGCCGCGCGGCAGCGCGCTGGCGTCGTCGTGCTCGTACCAGCGGCGGGCGAGCTCCACCACCACGCGGCCGGCGCGGCGGAACAGCTGCTCACGGTCGGCATGCGTGGCCAGCACCGTGCCGTTGCCGGGCAGGGCCAGGCCCAGCGCCTCGGTGAGGCAGTTCATCGAGTTGGCGGTGAACATGCCCGAGCAGGAGCCGCAGGTGGGGCAGGCCGAGCGCTCCAGCGTGGCCACCTCGGCGTCGCTGTAGCTGTCGTCGGCGGCGGCCACCATCGCGTCGATCAGGTCCAGCGCCACTTTCGCGCCCTTCACCAGCGCCTTGCCCGATTCCATCGGCCCGCCGGAGACGAACACCGTGGGGATGTTCAGCCGCATCGCGGCCATCAGCATGCCGGGAGTGATCTTGTCGCAGTTGGAGATGCACACCAGCGCGTCGGCGCAGTGCGCGTTGACCATGTATTCCACGCTGTCGGCGATCAGCTCGCGCGAGGGCAGCGAATACAGCATGCCGCCGTGGCCCATGGCGATGCCGTCGTCCACCGCGATGGTGTTGAACTCCTTCGCCACGCCGCCGGCGGCCTCGATCTCCTGCGCCACCAGCTTGCCGAGGTCGCGCAGGTGCACGTGGCCCGGCACGAACTGGGTGAAGCTGTTCGCCACCGCGATGATCGGCTTGCCGAAGTCGCCGTCCTTCATGCCGGTGGCGCGCCACAGGCTGCGGGCACCGGCCATGTTGCGGCCGTGGGTGCTGGTGCGGGAACGGTAGGCGGGCATGTGTCTCGTACTCCGGGGATGGCTGTGGATGCGTGGTGTCAGCTGCGCAGCAGCAGGCGGTAGGCGGCGTTGTCGCTCTCGTCGCAGTGCGGGTAGCCGAGTGTTTCGAGGAAGCGGCGCAGCTCGGCCTGTTCGTCGGCCGGCACCTGGATGCCGACCAGGATGCGGCCGTGGTCGGCGCCGTGGTTGCGGTAGTGGAACAGGCTGATGTTCCAGTCCGGGTGCAGGCGGGCGAGGAAGTCGGGCAGCGCGCCGGGGCGCTCGGGGAAATCGAAGCGGTACAGCCGCTCGTGCTGCGCCAGCGGCGAGCGGCCGCCCACCATGTGGCGCAGGTGCAGCTTGGCCAGCTCGTCGTCGGCCAGGTCGAGCACGGCGAAACCCTGCGCGCGGAACGCGGCGGCCAGCGCCGCGCGCTCGTCGCGGCTGGCGGTCTGCACGCCGACGAAGATGTGCGCCTGGCGCGCGTCGCCGATGCGGTAGTTGAACTCGGTGATGCTGTGCCGGCCCAGCGCGGCGCAGAAGCGGCGGAAGCTGCCGCGCTCCTCCGGGATGGTCACCGCGAACAGCGCCTCGCGCTGCTCGCCGGCCTCGGCGCGCTCGGCCACGAAGCGCAGCCGCTCGAAGTTCATGTTCGCGCCGGAGACGATCGCGGCGAGCGTGGCGCCGTGCAGTCCGTGCGCGGCGGCGTACTGCTTCAGCCCGGCCAGCGCCAGCGCGCCGGAGGGCTCGGGCACGCTGCGGGTTTCCTGGTACACGTCGCGGATCGCGGCGCACAGCGCGTCGCCGTCCACGCGCAGCATCGCGTCCACATGGCGGCGGCACAGCGCGAAGGTGAGCGCGCCCACCTGCTTCACCGCGGTGCCGTCGGCGAACAGGCCCACTTCGGGCAGGTTCACGCGCGTGCCGGTTTCCAGCGAGCGCGCCATCGCGTCGGAGTCGTCCGCCTGCACGCCGATCACCTTGGTCTGCGGCGACAGCGTCTTGATGTAGCTGGCCACGCCGGCGAGCAGGCCGCCGCCGCCCACCGGCACGAACACCGCGTCGGGCGGCGTGCACGACTGGCGCAGCAGCTCCATGCCCACGGTGGCCTGGCCGGCGATCACGGCGAGGTCGTCGAAGGGATGCACGAACACCAGGCCGCGCTCGGCCTCGATGCGCGCGGCGGCGGCCTGGGCGTCGCTGTAGGAATCGCCGGCCAGCAGCACCTCCACGAAGTCGCCGCCGAAGCGGCGCACCGCATCCACCTTCACCTGCGGCGCGGTCACCGGCATCACGATCAGCGCGCGGATGCCCAGCTTCGCCGCCGCCAGCGCCACGCCCTGCGCGTGGTTGCCGGCGGAGGCGGCGATCACGCCGCGCGCGCGCGCGGCGGGGTCGAGCGCGGCCATCTTGTTGTAGGCGCCGCGCAGCTTGAACGAGAACACCGGCTGCAGGTCCTCGCGCTTGAGCAGCACGCGGTTGCCGAGGCGCGCGGAGAGCAGCGCGGCCGGTTCCAGCGGCGTCTCGCGCGCCACCTCGTAGACCCGCGCGGCCAGCGTGCGGCGCAGCAGGTCGAGGTCGGACGGCGTCTCGTCGGCCGCCGCGCGCGGGGCGAGCCGCGCGTTCATGCCGGCGTGGCGGCGAGCCGGCTGCCGTCGTGGCCGCCCACCAGCGACAGGCTGCTCACGTCCAGCACGTCCACCAGCTTGCGCAGCTGGCGCAGGATCTGCTCCAGCGTGCCTTCGTCGCCGTGCAGCACCAGGGTGAGCTGCGACACCGCCGGATCGTGCGTGGCCGCCACGGTGAGCGCGTCGATGTTGACGTGGCGCGCGGCGAACAGCCCCGCCACGCGCACCAGCGCGCCGGACTCGTTCTGCAGCAGGAGGGACAGGGTGTGTTTCATGGCAGTGCTCCCAACACGGTCGTCCGCGTTGTTGAAAGTGAGCCCCTCTCCCTTCGGGAGAGGGTGCCGGCAGGCGGGTGAGGGTTCGGCCAGCGCGAGACGCTGCAGCTTCGCCGTACCCTCATCCGGCCCTGCGGGCCACCTTCCCCCGGAGGGGGAAGGGATAAAGCGTCAGAACATCGAGGTCGGTGGAATCTCGGTCGTTTCGACCGGCGTGGCATCGCGCGAGGCGATGAACTCGCCGGTGATCATCTGCGTGTAGCTGGAACCGGGCCCCACCATCGGATACACGCCGGCGTCCGGGTCGATCATCACTTCGAGGAAGGCGGGACCCTCGAACGCGAGGAAGTCGGCGATGGTGGCCTCCAGCTCCTCGTTGCGCTCCAGCCGCTTCGCCCAGGCGAAGCCGTCGGCCTCGGCGGCGCGGATGAAGTCCTTGGTGTGCAGGGTCTTGTCGGTGGCGGCGAAGCGGCCCTTGAAGAACAGCTTCTGCCACTGCCGCACCATGCCGTCGCAGCGGTTGTTGAGCAGCACGACCTTGATCGGCAGGCCGTAGGTGGTGACGGTCTCCAGCTCGCCGAGGTTCATGCGGATGCTGCCGTCGCCGTCGATGTCGAGCACCAGCGCGTCGGGCCGCGCGAACTGCGCGCCGATCGCCGCGGGCAGGCCGAAGCCCATCGTGCCCATCGAGCCGGAGGTGAGCCATTGCCGCGGCGCGCGGAAGTCGAAGTACTGCGCCGCCCACATCTGGTGCTGGCCCACGCCGGTGGAGACGATCGCGCGGCCCTGCGCGTGGCGGTTGATCGCGGCGATCACCGCCTGCGGCTGGATCAGCGGGTTGGCGCGGTCCCAGTCCATCGCGTGCCTGCGCTTGAGCTGCGCGACGTGGGCGTGCCAGTCGGCCAGCCGCGGCTGCAGGCCGCGCGCGCGGCCCCAGGCGGTGAGGCGTTCCAGCGCGGGGCCGAGCGGGCCCACGTGCTGCCAGTCCACCGCCTTCACCTTGCCGATCTCGGCGGGGTCGATGTCGATCTGCGCGATGAACTTCGCGCGCGGCGCGAACTTGTCGGGCACGCCGGCCACGCGGTCGTCGAAGCGCGCGCCCAGCGCGAACACGAAGTCGCAGTCCTCCACCGCGTAGTTCGCGTAGGCGGTGCCGTGCATGCCCAGCATGTGCAGCGCCAGCGGCGCGGTGCTGTCGAACGCGCCCAGGCCCATCAGGGTGGTGGCGACCGGCAGGCCGAACGCATCGGCGAACGCGCGCAGCGCCGCCGCGGCCTCCGCCGCGACCACGCCGCCGCCGGCGTAGATCAGCGGGCGCTGCGCCTGCATCAGCGCGGCGAAGAACGCGGCGCAGGCCTCGTCGTCCAGCCGCGCGCTCTCCACCGCGCGCAGGCGCGCGCGGTAGCCGGGGATGGCGAGGCGGCTGGCGCCGTCGAAATGCAGCGTGGCGTTCTGCACGTTCTTCGGCACGTCCACCACCACCGGGCCGGGGCGGCCGCTGCGCGCGATCTCGAACGCGGTGCGCAGCGTGGCCTCCAGCTGCGCCGGGTCGGTGACGAGGAACACGTGCTTGGCGCAGGCGCCCATGATGTTGCTGACCGGCGCCTCCTGGAACGCGTCGCTGCCCAGCGCGGTGGTCGGCACCTGGCCGCAGATCGCCACCAGCGGAATCGAGTCGGCCATCGAGTCGCGGATCGGCGTGACCATGTTGGTGGCGCCGGGGCCGGAGGTGACGATCGCCACGCCCACCTTGCCGGAGGCGCGCGCGTAGCCCGCGGCCATGAAGCCCGCGCCCTGCTCGTTGGCGGGCACGATCAGCGGCATCGGCTCGCGGCCGTCGGGCAGCGCGTGGTCGGCGTTGTAGCGGAACACGGCGTCGTACACCGGCAGGATCGCGCCGCCGGAGTAGCCGAACAGCACGCCGGCGCCTTCGTCGGCCAGTACCTGCACGATCGCCTCGGCGCCGGTCATGGCGTGGCCGGCGAGCGGATGGTGGTCGATGGCGGGTGCGGCGTGGGCTGCCTGCGTGATGGTCACGGTGGGTTCCTGGTGGTGGGTGAGGCGATGGCGTTCGGTTTTTCCGTGTCGTCATTCCGGCGGAAGCCGGAATCCAGTGACTTTGCGCATAAACGGCTCAAGGCGCTGGATCCCAGCTTTCGCTGGGATGACGGGCGAAGGCTGGGATGCTCAGGTCGCCCGTCAGTTGCGGATCAGGTCGCGCTCGACGGCGGGATGCACCGGCACGCCGAAGCGGGAGATGATCTGCAGGTCCTGCTCCAGCGTGGAGAAGCGCTGCCACTCGATGCCGTTGACGTCGGTGTCGCTGGAAAAGCCGGTCGCGTCGTCGTCCTCGAAGCCCACCTGCAGCACCTGGCCGGCGTGCGCGGGGTCGTGGCGCACCGAGAGGTTCAGCTGGTCGGTGCGCCACATCGCGTAGGTGCCGAGCACCAGCGCCTGCGGCGGCTGGCCCAGGCGCTTGCTGTAGTCGGCGATGGAGGCGTCCAGGTCGGCGACGGCCAGGGCGATATGGAAGCGTTTCATGGCGTACCTCGTTGCTCGTGCTCGGGATGAAACGGGCCGCGCGACAGTGCGCGGCCCGGCGTCGGGCTCAGCCGACCTTCTTCAGCGGTTCGGCGGCCGCCTTCGCGGCGCCCGGCTGCAGCCACGCCATGCGCGCGCGCAGCTTCGCGCCCACCTGCTCGATCGGGTGCTCCAGGTCGGCCTGCTTGAACTTCCTGTAGTTCGGCAGGCCGGCGTGGTATTCGGCGATCCAGTTCTTCGCGAAGGTGCCGTCCTGGATGTCGGTGAGCACGTCCTTCATGCGCGCCTTCACGCCGGCGTCGATCACGCGCGGGCCGCTGACGTAGTCGCCGTACTGCGCGGTCTCGGAGACGAACTCCAGCATCTTGGTGATGCCGCCTTCGTAGAACAGGTCGACGATCAGCTTCAGTTCGTGCAGCACCTCGTAATAGGCGATCTCCGGCTGGTAGCCGGCTTCCACCAGGGTTTCGAAGCCGGCCTGCACCAGCGAGCTGGCGCCGCCGCACAGCACGGCCTGCTCGCCGAAGAGATCCGTCTCGGTCTCTTCCTTGAAGTCGGTCTTGATGATCATCGCGCGACCGCCGCCGATGCCGTCGGCATACGCCTTGGCCTTCGCCTCGGCGTGGCCGCTGACGTCCTGATGCACGGCCCAGATGCAGGGCACGCCGCGGCCGCGCTCGTACTCGCTGCGCACCAGCGCGCCGGGGCCCTTCGGCGCCACCAGGATCACGTCGATGTCCTTGCGCGGCTCGATCTGCTTGAAGTGCACGTTGAAGCCGTGCGCGAACAGCAGCGCGGCGCCGGGCTTGATGTTCGGCGCGATGGATTCGGAGTACAGCTTCGGCTGCACCATGTCGGGGGTGAGCACGGCGACCAGGTCGGCGCCCTGCACCGCCTCGCCCGGCTCGGCGACGGCGAAGCCTTCGGCCTTGGCCTTCTCCCACGAGGGACCGCCCTTGCGCAGGCCGACCACGACGTCGAGGCCGGAGTCGCGCAGGTTGAGGGCGTGGGCGCGGCCCTGGCTGCCGTAGCCCAGGACGGCGATGCGGGCCTTGGCCAGCGTGTCGTTGGTGGTGTTGCTGCTCATGCGATAGCTCCTCGATTGGCGGTGATGCGGATGCGTGCGGGTGGGGTGTTGCGTGGCGTGGCGGGACGGATGTGGATTGCCTCCCCTGCGCGCGCCGTGGCGCCAGACAGGGGGCTGCGACGGAACCACGCTGGGGAGTGGGCGTTCGTCGCCGATGGCGCCGCGGACGGCGCGCAGGGGAGGGCAAGGGGAGCGCGGGCACGCGTGCCTGCGCCATGAAGGTGGCGGTTCAGCCGCAACATGAGTTCACCAGGTCGGCATAGGTGTCGGCGGCGCTGCTGCGGCCGGCGAAGGCGGCGAGCACGGCATCGCAAACTTGCACGGTGCCCGCCTTGCCGCCGATGTCGCGGCTGTGCGGGCCGTCGCGCAGCACGCGCTCCACCGCCGCTTCCACCGCCGCGGCTTCCTTGGCCAGGCCCAGCGAATGGCGCAGCAGCAGCGCGGCGGAGAGGATGGTGCCGACGGGATTGGCCACGCCCTGGCCGGCGATGTCGGGCGCGGAGCCGTGGATGGGTTCGTACAGGCCGACCTTGCCATCGCCCAGCGAGGCCGACGGCAGCAGGCCCAGCGAGCCCGCGATCGCCGCGGCCTCGTCGGTAAGGATGTCGCCGAACAGGTTCTCGGTGACCACCACGTCGTAGCTGGCCGGGCGGGTCAAGAGCAGCATCGCCATCGAGTCGACCAACTGGTGCTCCAGTTTCACGTCGGGGTAGTCGGCGGCGATGCGGGTGACGGTGCTGCGCCACAGCCGCGAGGTTTCCAGCACGTTCGCCTTGTCCACCGAGGTGACGTGATTCTTGCGCGCGCGCGCCAGCTCGAAGGCGCGGCGCGCCACGCGCTCGATTTCGGCCTCGGTGTACTTGCACTCGTCGGTGGCGGTGTCGGCCGTGCGCGTCTTGGCGCCGAAGTAGGCGCCGCCGGTGAGCTCGCGCACGAACAGCACGTCCACGTCCTTCAGCTTCTCGTCCTTCAGCGGCGACAGCTTCGCCAGCGCGGGATGCACGGCGAGCGGGCGCAGGTTGGCGTACACGCCCAGCGCCGCGCGCAGGCCCAAGAGGCCCTGCTCGGGGCGCACCTTGGCGTTCGGATCGGACCACTTCGGCCCGCCCACCGCGCCCAGCAGCACCGCGTCCGCGCGCCGGCACGCATCCAGCGTGGCGGCGGGCAGCGGCTCGCCGGTGGCGTCGATGGCGCAGCCGCCGATCAGCTGTTCCTCGAAGGAAAACTCGTGGCCGCCGTGGCCGGCCACGGCCTTCAGCACGGCCACCGCGGCGGCGGTGACCTCGGGGCCCACGCCGTCGCCGGGCAGGGTGACGATATGCGCCTTCATGCGTGGGTGTCCTTGTGCGGGGAGGTGAGAACGTCGTCGTCCCAGCGAAAGCTGGGACCCAGTGCCTTGCTGGTCGGCGCGAAAGTCGCTGGACCCCAGCTTCCGCTGGGGTGACGGTGAGGTGGGGTGGGGCGTGCGCGGGACTTCATGCCGCCTCCGCACTGCGCGATTCGAACGCCGAGATCGCATCCGCGTGCTGCAGCAGGTAGCCGAGTTGATCCACGCCTTCGAGCAGGCAGTGGCGCGCGAAGGGTTCCAGCGCGAAGGCGATGCGGCCGCCGTCGGGCAGGGCGATGTACTGGCCCTGCACGTCGATGGTCAGCTCGATGCCGGGATGGTCCAGCAGCCAGCGGTGCTCGGCCTCGCCGATCACGATCGCGAGCAGGCCGTTCTTCAGCGCGTTGCCGCGGAAGATGTCCGCGATCTCGCTGCACAGCACGGCCTGGATACCGTAGTCCAGCAGCGCCCACGGCGCGTGCTCGCGCGAGGAGCCGCAGCCGAAGTTGCGCCCGGCCACCACGATGCTGCAACCCTGCGCCTCGGGCCGGTTGAGCGGGAAGGCGGGGTTGTCGCTGCCGTCGGGCAGGTAGCGCCAGTCGTTGAAGCACAGCTTGCCCAGCCCCACGCGCGTGGTGGTGGTGAGGAAGCGCGCCGGGATGATGCGGTCGGTGTCGATGTTCTCGTCCGGCAGCACGGCGGTGCGGGAGGTGATGCGAACAACAGGTTTCATGCGGCGGCCTCCTCGAGATACGGGCGCGGGTCGGCGATCACCCCCGCCACCGCGCTGGCGGCGGCGGTGGCCGGGCTGGCCAGCACGGTGCGAGCGCCCTTGCCCTGGCGGCCCTCGAAGTTGCGGTTGGAGGTGGAGACGACGAGCTGGCCGGGCTGGGCCATGTCGCCGTTCATCGCGATGCACATGGAGCAGCCGGGCAGCCGCCATTCGGCGCCGGCGGCGCGGAACACCGTGTGCAGGCCCTCGGCCTCGGCGGCCTGGCGCACCGCCTCGGAGCCGGGCACCACCAGCATGCGCACGCCCTCGGCCACGCGGCGGCCGCGCAGCACGCGGGCGGCTTCGCGCAGGTCGGGCAGGCGCGAGTTGGTGCAGCTGCCCACGAACACCACGTCCACCTTGTTGCCGGCCATGGCGTGGCCGGGCGCCACCCGCATGTAGTCGAGCGCGCGCTGCTCCACCGCGTTCGCGGCGGCGGGCACCGGGGCGTCGATGGCGATGGCGGCGCCGGGGTGGGTGCCCCAGGTGACGGTGGGCGCGATGGCGCCGGCGTCGATGTGCACCACGCGGTCGAACTGCGCGCCCTCGTCGCTGTGCAGCGTGCGCCAATGCGCCACCGCCTTGTCCCACGCCGCGCCCTGCGGCGCGCGCTCGCGGCCCTTCAGCCAGTCGAACGTGGTGTCGTCGGGGGCGATCAGGCCCGCGCGGGCGCCGGCCTCGATCGACATGTTGCACACCGTCATGCGCTCTTCCATCGACAGCGCGCGCACCGCCTCGCCGCGGTATTCGATGACGTAGCCGGTGCCGCCGGCCACGCCGATGCGGCCGATGACGTGCAGGATCAGATCCTTCGCGCCGACGCCGGGCGGCAGCCGACCATCCACTTCGATCGCCAGCGTCTTCGGCTTGCGCTGCAGCAGGCATTGCGTGGCCAGCACGTGGCCCACCTCGGTGGTGCCGATGCCGAACGCCAATGCTCCAAATGCACCATGCGTGGAGGTGTGGCTGTCGCCGCAGACGATGGTCATGCCCGGCTGGGTGGCGCCCAGCTCGGGGCCGATCACGTGCACGATGCCGCGCGCCTCGCTGTCCCAGCCCTGCAGCTGCACGCCGAAGGCGCGGGTGTTGGTTTCCAGCTGCGCCACCTGCGCCTTCGCCTCGGGCGTGGCGTAGGGGCGCTCGCCGCTGGCGTCGGGCGGCAGCGTGGGGGTGGAGTGGTCCAGCGTGGCCAGGGTGCGATCCGGGCGGCGCAGCTTGAGGCCGCGCGCGCGCAGTTCGTCGAAGGCCTGCGGCGAGGTCACCTCGTGCACCAGGTGCAGGTCGATGTACAGCGTGGCCGGGGTGTCGGCGGTTTCCGGCGACACCACGTGCGCGTCCCAGATTTTCTCGAACAGGGTTTTTGCGCTCACGCCGCAATCTCCTTTTTCTCCACTACATCCAGCCAGCCCCAGCGATCCTGGGTGCGGCCATCGAACAGGCCGAAGAACGTCTCGCGCAGCGCGCGGGTGATCTCGCCGGGCTGGCCGTTGCCGACGAGCTTGCGGTCCACCGAGCGCACCGGGGTGATCTCGGCGGCGGTGCCGGTCATGAACACTTCGTCGGCGGAATACAGCGCCTCGCGCGGCAGGTCGCGCTCCTCCACCGCGAGGCCCAGCTCGTCGGCCAGGGTGATGACCGAGTCGCGCGTGATGCCGGCGAGGATGCCGGCGCTGGACGGCGGCGTGAGCAGGCGGCCCTTCTTCACCAGGAACAGGTTTTCGCCCGCGCCCTCGCTGAGCATGCCGTTCACGCCCAGCGCGATGCCTTCGTCGTAGCCGTTGCGGCGCGCCTCCAGCCCGATCAGCTGGCTGCTGAGGTAATTGCCGCCGGCCTTGGCCCAGCTCGGGAAGGTGTTCGGCGCGGGGCGGTGCCACGAGGCCACGCAGACGTCGGCGCCGCGCTCGGCGGCCTCGCCCAGGTAGGCGCCCCAGGCCATCGCCATGATCGCCACCTCCACCGGCGCGCCGTCCTTCGGCAGCACGCCGAGGCCACCGGCGCCGCGGAACACGATCGGGCGCACGTAGGCGGAGGGCATCTGGTTCGCGCGGATCAGCTCGTGGCAGGCGGCGTCGATCTCGGCCTCGCTGTAGCCCACCTCGATCTCGTACACGCGCGCCGACTCGAACAGCCGCCGCGTGTGGTCGGCGAGGCGGAAGTACGCCGGGCCGTTCGGCGTGGCGTACACGCGCTCGCCCTCGAACACCGAGGAGCCGTAATGCAGCGCGTGCGTGCTGACGTGGACGTTGGCTTCGGCCCACGGCTTGATGCGGCCGTTGTGCCAGAGGAAGGGCGTGCTCATGCGGTAGTTCCCAGCTGCTTGCTCTTGGTGACGGGTGTGGCGGTGTGGTCGGCGGCGTGCCGCGCGATGCGGTTGACGATGGCCAGCGCGGCCTGCGCCGCGGCCTCGACGATGTCGGTGGAGACGCCGTGGCCGTGCCAGTCGCGCGCGGCGGAACGGGTGGTGAGGCGGGCCTCGCCCTGCGCGTCGGCGCCTTCGCCCACGGCCCGGATCTCGAAGCGGGTGACCTCCAGCGTGGTGCCGGTGGCGCGCTCCAGCGCGCGCAGCACCGCGTCCACCGGGCCGTCGCCCAGCGCGGCCTCGGCCACCTCGCGGCCGTCCTCGTGCACCAGCTTCACCGAGGCGGAGGCGCCGGCGGCGAGGTGCGCGCTGGTGTCCAGCCGGGTCATCCGCCACGGGCCGGCGGCGTCGGGGTCGCGGCCGCGCGCCAGCGCGTCGAGGTCGTCGTCGTGGATCTCGCGCTTCTGGTCGGCCAGCGTCTTGAAGCGGGCGAAGATCTCGTCCAGCGCGGCTTCGTCGATCTCGTGGCCCAGCGCTTCCAGCCGCTGGCGCAGCGCGGCGCGGCCCGAATGCTTGCCCAGCACCAGCTTGGTCTCGGCGATGCCCACGTCCTCGGGACGCATGATCTCGTAGGTGCCGCGGTGCTTGAGCATGCCGTGCTGATGGATGCCCGACTCGTGCGCGAACGCGTTCGCGCCCACGATCGCCTTGTTGCGCGGCACCGGCTGGCCGGTCAGTTCGGCGAGCAGGCGCGAGGCGGGGTACAGCTTCCTCGTGTCGATGCGGGTGTCGGTGCCGAACCAGGCGCCGCGCACCTTCATCGCCATCACGATCTCTTCCAGCGCGGCGTTGCCGGCGCGCTCGCCGATGCCGTTGATGGTGCACTCCACCTGGCGCGCGCCCGCGCCCACCGCGGCGAGGCTGTTCGCCACGGCCAAGCCCAGGTCGTTGTGGCAATGGCTGGAGAACACCACGCGCCGGCCGCGCTTCACGTTGGCGATCAGGTACGCGAAGCGCTCGGCGATCTCGGCGGGCGTCAGGTAGCCCACGGTGTCGGGCGCGTTCAGCGTGGTGGCGCCCGCGGCGGCGGCGGCGGAGAACACCTCGGCGAGGAACTCCGGCTCGGTGCGCATCGCGTCCTCGGCGGAAAACTCCACCTCGTGCGCCAGCCGCACCGCGCGCTCCACGCCGGCGACCGCCGCGTCCAGCACCTGCTGCCGGCTCATGCCCAGCTTGTGCTCGCGGTGCAGCGGGCTGGTGGAGAGGAACACGTGGATGCGCGAGCGCTGCGCGTTCTCCAGCGCGCGGCCGGCGCCGTCGATGTCGCCGGGCACGCAGCGCGCCAGCGCGCAGGCGGTGGTGGTCTTCAGCAGGCCGGCGATCTGTGCGACCGCAGCAAAATCGTCGGGCGAAGCCGCCGGGAAACCCGCTTCGAGCACGTCCACGCCCAGTGCTTCGAGCATCTGCGCCATGCGCAGCTTGGCACGCCGGTCCATCGAGAAACCGGGCGTCTGCTCGCCGTCGCGCAGCGTGGTGTCGAAGATGCGCACGTGCCCGGCGGCTACGTCGCCGGCCTCGCTGGACTCGTTGTGCTGCGGGTTGGTCATCACTGGCTCCGTTGCGGCATGAGCTTTCGGGCAACAAAAAACCCCGCTCCATCTCTGGTGCGGGGTTCTTCGGGTGTTTTCAGGTTCGTCTTCTAGCTACCTGGACACACGCCCTCAGCCCGCACCTCCGTTGGTAATGAGGAGTACGAGGGGAAGGCTGACAAGGAGTTCGCCGCGCAGCTGCAGCGGGCCGGCGATCCCCGTTGGAGGATGGTTGGCGGTGCTGTGGCGGTGGCTGTTGCGCTGCGACATGGAACCGACACTACGGCAGCCCATCCGGGCATGTCAACAGTTTCGTGTGAAATATTCTTGCCGATTTGTCGATGCTGCGATTTGGACGGCTGGACGTCCGAACGATACGGCTGCGTGTGGTCCGTGCGCGAATGTCGCTGGCGGCGGCACGCCCGTCATGCCGGGCGAATCCGCGTGGCGGGGCGCCCCTTGCCCCATGCCATGCCCCGCCGGCCCACGCGGTACTTTACAAGCCGCCATGAAAACGTTTACGTTGCACCCCGCACCGAAGTCATCCGTGGGGGAGACGCAGTGGCGACAACGATCAAGGACGTGGCACGCGAAGCGAAGGTCTCCGTGGCCTCGGTGTCGCGTGCGCTCAACGGCAGCGGCGGCGTGACCGCGGCGACGGAGCGGCGCGTGCGCGAGGTGGCTGCCCGCCTGCGCTACGTGCCGCACGGCGCCGCGCGCAGCCTGATCACGCGCCGCACGCACACCATCGGCGCGCTGCTGCCGGACCTGCACGGCGAGTTCTTCTCCGAGCTGATCCGCGGCATCGACCTGGAGGCGCGCGCGCGCGGCCTGCACCTGCTGGTGTCCAGTTCGCACAACGGCGCGGACGACGCGGCGGTGGCGCTGCGCGCGATGCAGGGCCGCGTGGACGGCATCGTGATCCTGTCCTCGCCGGGCGTGGATGCGGACTTCCTCCGCGCCAACCTGCCCGAAGGCCTGCCCAGCGTGCTGCTCAACAGCGACGTGCAGGGCGGCAGCGCCGCCGTGCTGAACATCGACAACGTCGCCGGCACCTGCGCCATGGTGCGCCACCTGGTCGGACTCGGGCATGCGGACATCGCCTTCGTCAGCGGGCCGAAGGACAACTTCGACGCCCGCCAGCGCGAGGCGGGCTTCCGCGCGGCGATGGCCAAGCTGGCGCCGAAGGCGCCGCTGCGCATCGTCGCCGGCAACTTCAGCGAATCGTCCGGTTACCTCGCCGGGCGCGAACTGCTGGCGGCGAAGCCGCGCCCGCAGGCCGTGTTCGCGGCCAACGACATGATGGCCGTGGGCTGCCTGCAAGCCTTCAAGGAAGCCGGTCTGGCCGTGCCGGGCGACATCGCCCTGGCCGGCTTCGACGACATCCCGATCGCGCGCTACGTCACGCCGCCGCTGAGCACGGTGCGCGTGCGCATCGCGGAACTGGGCAAGAACGCGATGGATCTGCTGGCCGACCTGATGGATCGCCCGGGGGTGTCGGCGGCATCGGTGCACACGCTCGGCTGCGACATCGTCGTGCGCGAGTCGTGCGGGGCGCACAGGAACGGCGGCGCAACCGCCAGGACCAGCAAAACCACCAAAACCACCAAAACCAGGCCAACCACACATTCGTCGCCACGTTGACGAAAGCGGAGGGGAGATCATGAGTCGCCACCAGTCCTACAAGAAGCGTTTGCTCGCCGGGTCCGTCGCCACCGCTTTCGCGCTGGCCGCTGCCGCGCCGACCGTCGGTTGGGCGCAGACCGCGGATGCCACCTTGCGCGGGCATGCCCCGGCCGATGCCACCGTCACCGCCAGGAACGTCGCCACCGGCGCCGTGCGCGTCACCCGCGCCGGCAAGGACGGCAGCTTTGCGCTGGTCGGTCTGCGACCGGGCACCTATGCGGTGGATGCGGGCCCCGGCACCGAGCGCAGCGTCACCCTGTCGGTGGCCTCGACCGGCACGATCGACCTCGCCCCCGCCGCGGCCGCGCCGGTGCCGGCCGGCACCAAGACGCTGGGCGGCGTGACGGTGTCCGCGACCACGCTGCCGGACGTGACCACCTCCGAAGTCGGCAACCTGGTCACCCTGCGCCAGATCGACGCGTTGCCGGCCGCATCGCGCAACTTCCTGGAGTTCGCGGACAGCGTCCCGGGCATGGTGTTCACGCGCGACGCGAACGGCAACACCAGCCTGCGCGCGGGCGCCCAGGCCACCAGCGCGATCAACGTCTACATCGACGGCGTGGGCCAGAAGAACTACGTGCTGCCGGGCGGCGTCACCGGCCAGACCGGCAGCCAGGGCAATCCGTTCCCGCAGCTGGCGATCGGCGAGTACAAGGTCATCACCTCCAACTACAAGGCGGAGTTCGACCAGATCTCCAGCGCCGCGGTGACCGCCGAAACCAAGTCCGGCACCAACGAATTCCACGGCGACGTGTTCGGCAGCTTCACCAACACCCGCATGCGCGCGATGACGCCGTCGGAACAGGCCGCGCACCACAAGACGCCCTCGCACGAGAAGGACTACGGCTTCGACCTCGGCGGCCCGATCCTCAAGGACAAGGCGCACTTCTTCATCGCCTACGAGGGCAAGGAGTTCGACAGCCCCACCACGGTGGTGCCGGGCGTCACCGGCTACAACAGCCTGTTGCCCGCTTCCGTGCAATCGCAGATCGGGCCCGCCGACCTGCCGTTCCGCGAGAACAACTGGTTCGGCAAGATCGACTACGAGCCGACCGACCGCGACCGCTTCGAGCTCAGCGGCAAGTACCGCGACGAAACCGCGATCAGCGGCGTCGGCGGCGTGACCACCGCGCAGGCCGGGC
This sequence comes from Rhodanobacter denitrificans, assembly GCA_017848855.1. Classification (GTDB taxonomy): domain Bacteria; phylum Pseudomonadota; class Gammaproteobacteria; order Xanthomonadales; family Rhodanobacteraceae; genus Rhodanobacter_A; species Rhodanobacter_A denitrificans_B. Next base: position 73,784 of record JAFIHF010000027.1, read on the forward strand.
TCAACATGCTCAACACCGACAAGCGCGTCGACCTGCGCTGGGATCACAGCGCCTACAGCTGGTTCAACCGCCTGCAGCTGACCTACGAGGACGCGTTCTTCTCGCCGACGCCGAAGGTGCTGGGTGCGGGCAACCGCTACACGCTGACCGGGCCGCAGCTCAACACCACCGTGCTGCAGACCGGCAACTCGCCGCTGGCGCAGCAGAACAAGGGCCAGAAGGGTCCGGCGATCCAGGACGACCTCACCTTCAACGACCTGCAGTGGAACGGCGACCACGTCGTCAAGATGGGCTTCAAGTACAAGGCGGTGAAGCTCACCGCGCAGGACGCGGGCGTTTCCAACGCGCTGTACAGCTACGCGGTGACGCCGGCCGGCACGGAGGCGATCCCGTACCAGGTGCAGTTCGGCTCGCCCACGCCCGGCATGAGCCCGGTGGCGACCAGCTCGGACAAGCAGTTCGGCCTCTACATCCAGGACGATTGGGCGGTGGACGACCACCTGACCCTGAACCTGGGCGTGCGCTGGGACTACGAGGAGACGCCGTCCTACCTCAACTACCACACGCCCGCCAACGTGGTGGCCGCGTTCGGCATGCAGGATCCGAATGCGCCGGCCGGGCAGACCTACGCGCAGACGCTGGCGCTGGGCGGCGTGAACATCAACGACTACATCAGCACCGGCAGCAACCGGCGCGCGCTGAAGAGCGAATGGCAGCCGCGCTTCGGCTTCTCCTACGACATCAACGGCGACCAGTCGCACGTGGTGTTCGGCGGCATCGGCCGTTCCTACGACCGCAACCTGTACGAGACGCTGCAGGTCGAGCAAACCAAGTCGGTGCTGTCGCAGCCCACGATCAAGTTCAACACGCCCGCCGTGCCGTGCACGGTCGGCGTGGGCAGCTGCTATACGTGGGATCCGTCCTTCCTCAGCATTCCCACGCTGCAGGGGCTGGTGGCGGGCAGCAACGTCGGCAAGGAAGTCGACATGGTCAACAACCACCTCAAGGTGCCGTATTCGGACCAGATCAGCATCGGCATGCGCAACCGGATCGGCGACTGGAACACCAGCGCGACGCTGGCGGAAGTGATGAGCCACGACGGCCTGGTGTACACGCTGGGCAACCGCTACCCCGACGGCGCGTTCTGGAAGAACGGCAGCCAGCCCTGGGGCAACGGCATCCCCGGCTTCGGCAGCCTGATCATCGCGAACAACGGGCTGGAGACGGACACCACGCAACTGCTGCTGTCGGCCGAGAAGCCCTACACGCCCGAATCGCACTGGGGCGCGACGATCGCCTACACCTACTCCAGCGCCACGCAGAACAACGACAACAACGACCCCACCGACCAGTACGCGTTCGACTACGAATGGATCGGGCACTACCCGATGACCAATTCCGGCGTGTCCAAGCACCGCCTGGTGATGACCGGCACGATGGACGGCCCGTGGGGCTTCGTGCTCGGCGCCAAGCTGACCCTGGCCACGCCGATCCCCGACCTCAACCTCGCCTGCTTCGGGGCGCCGCCCACCAACGTGGACAGCAACGGCATTTCCGGCGGCGGTTGCCGTTCGGCATCGGTCACGCCGCCGGGCAACGGGCGCTTCCTGATCGGCGGCAAGATCTTCGGCTACCGCGACTTCGACTTCCAGGCGACCAAGAACTTCAAGGTCTACGGCGGTCTCGACGCCTATGTCCGGCTCGACGTGATCAACCTGTTCAACTGGCACAACTACACCAACTACCTCGAGAACTGGGGATCGGGCGGCGTCTACCACCCCGTGGTGACCTACAACCCCACCGGCGACATCACCGGCTACCCGCGCACGGTGAAGTTCTCGATGGGCTTCAAGTTCTAGCGTCGGGCCGGGGCGCCGTTGGCGCCCCGGCAGTTCCGCCGATCTGACGTCTCCAAGGCTCGCCATGACCGACATGCGCATCAGGGACATCGTCATCGCCGGCGGCGGCACCGCCGGCTGGATGGCCGCCGCGGCGTTCGCCAAGGTGCTGGGCAAGGACTGTTCGATCCGGCTGGTGGAGTCGGAGGAGATCGGCACGGTGCGCGTGGGCGAAGGCACCGTGCCGCACCTCAAGCTGTTCAACGACCTGCTCGGCATCGACGACGTCGAATTCATCCGCAACACCAGCGGCACGTTCAAGCTCGGCGTGCAGTTCAACGACTGGGCGCGGCTGGGCGACAGCTACATCCACGGCTTCGGCGAGATCGGCCACGACATCAGCCTGCTGCCGTTCCACCAGTTCTGGATCAAGGCCCGGCAGCGCGGCGTGGCCGAGGACATCGGCGCCTATTCGATCAACACGGTGGCGGCGCCGCGCGGCAAGTTCATGCCGTCGGCGACCGATGTGCCGAAGAACTCGCCGCTGGCGAACATCGCCTACGCCTACCACTTCGACGCCGGCCTGTACGCGAAATACCTGCGCGGCTATGCGGAACAGCGCGGCGTGCGGCGCACCGAGGGCAAGATCGCCCGCGTCGAGCAGCGGCCGGACGACGGCTTCGTGGCCGCGCTGCACCTGGAGAGCGGCGAGCGCATCGCGGGCGACCTGTTCATCGACTGCTCCGGCTTCCGCGGCCTGCTGATCGAGCAGACGCTGCACACCGGCTTCGACGACTGCTCGCAGTGGCTGCCCTGTGATCGCGCGATCGCGGTGGGCTGCGAGCGGACGGGCCCGCCCACGCCGTACACGCGCGCCAGCGCGCGGCCGGCCGGCTGGCAATGGCGCATTCCGCTGCAGCACCGCACCGGCAACGGGCACGTGTACTGCAGCGCGCACATGAGCGACGACGAGGCCACCGCCCTGCTGCTGGCCAATCTCGACGGCGCCCCGCTCGGCGAGCCGCACCGCCTGCGCTTCACCACCGGCATGCGCAAGCGGGCGTGGAACCGCAACGTGGTCGCGCTGGGCCTGGCCGCCGGCTTCCTGGAACCGCTGGAGTCCACCAGCATCTACATGATCCAGTCCGGCATCGCGCGCCTGCTGGAGATGTTCCCGCAGCGCGACTTCAGCCCGGTGCTGGTCGACCGCTACAACGCGCGCGCGCGCTTCGAGTACGAGCGCATCCGCGACTTCCTGATCCTGCACTACCACGCCACCGAGCGCGACGACACGCCGTTCTGGGACTACTGCCGCAACATGTCGATCCCGGCGCAGCTCGACGACTACATCCGCCTGTTCCGCGACAGCGGCCGCTTCTACCGCGACGGCGAGGAGATGTTCGCGACGCCGAGTTGGGTGCAGGTGATGCTGGGCCAGCGCATCATGCCGCAGGGCTACCACCCGCTGGTGGACCAGATGCCCGAGCGCGACCTTACCGGCTTCATGGCCGGCGTGAGCCGCGTGGTGAACAGCTGCGTCGAGGCGATGCCCATGCACCAGGCCTTCATCGACAAGGTCTGCCCGGCACCGGCGATGGAGACCACCTGAGTATCCGCCGTGGCGTCGGCATGGCGTCGCGTGAGCGCCGGTCCACTCCACCATCGATCCACCCAGTGACACGAGGTACGAATGCTTTCATCCGGATGGCGCCATGTGCACGTCCTTGCCGCCGTCGCCCTGGCGGTGCTCGTGGCCGGCACGCCGGTGCGCGCGGAGCAGCCCATCGCGCCGCCGCAGCCCGACACCCTGACGTATCAGAAGCTGGCGCCCGACCAGCAGGCCTTCGTCGACGATCTCGAACGCCGCACCTTCGACTGGTTCTGGCAGAGCGCGGACCCGTACACCGGCCTGGTGCCGGACTCGTGGCCGAACCACACCTTTTCCTCGATCGCCGCGATCGGCTTCGGCCTGACCGCCTACGGCATCGGCGTCGAACGCGGCTACGTCAGCCGCGCACAGGCGGTGCAACGCACGCTGGTCACGCTGCGCTACCTCGCCGCCGCGCCGCAGAACGGCAGCGAGGACGACACTGCCGGTTATCACGGCTTCTTCTACCACTTCCTCGACATGCACACCGGTCGCCGCTACGGGCGCGGGGTGGAACTGTCCAGCGTGGACACCACGCTGCTGCTGGGCGGCGTGCTGTTCGCGCAGAGCTACTACGACCGCGACACGCCGCAGGAAAAGGAGATCCGCCGGCTCACCGACCAGCTCTATCGCGCCGTCGACTGGCCGTGGATGCAGGCGCGCAAGCCGCTGCTCAGCATGGGCTGGACGCCGGGCGGTCAGTTCATTCCCTCCGACTGGAAGGGCTACGACGAGGGCAAGCTGGTCTACATCCTCGCGCTGGGTTCGCCCACGCATCCGGTGGGCGAGGATGCGTGGATCGCCTGGTGCGCGAGCTATCCGCGCGACTGGGGCTCGTTCGAGGGCTACACCTTCCTCAACTTCGCGCCGCTGTTCGGCCACCAGTACAGCGAGGCGTGGGTGGATTTCCGCGGCATCCGCGACGCCTGGGGCCGTGTGCACGACCTGGACTACGCGCAGAACAGCCGGTTCGCGGCCTGGGCGCAGCGCGCCTACGCCATCGCCAACCCCGGCCACTGGACCGGCTACGGCGCCGACGTGTGGGGGCTGACCGCCAGCGACGGCCCGGGCGACGTGACGGTGAGTTCGCCGCAGGGCGTGCGCCGCTTCAGCGCCTACATGGCGCGCGGCGCCGGGCTGGACGAGATCAACGACGACGGCACCATCGCGCCCACCGCCGCCGGCGGCTCGATCGCGTTCGCGCCGTCCATCGCGCTGCCCGCGCTGATGGCGATGAAGCAGCGCTACGGCCAGTACATCTACGACCGCTACGGTTTCGTCGACGCCTTCAACCCCAGCTTCCACGGCACGCCGACGGCCGGCCACACCTATCCGGGCTTCGGCTGGGCCGACAACCAGCAACTGGGCATCGACCAGGGACCGATCCTGCTGATGATCGAGAACTGGCGCAGCGGACTGGTGTGGCAGGTGATGAAGAAGAACCCCTACATCCGCCGTGGCCTGCAGCGCGCCGGCTTCACCGGCGGCTGGCTGGAGCGGCACTGAGGGGCATATGGGTACTGGCGCAGCGCTCTGGCGAAAGGCATACGTGGCGATGTGCGCCATCACGCTGTGCCTAGCTGGCTGCGCCGGCAAGCACGACGACACCCTGGTGTTCTGGACCTTCGGCCCCGAAGGCGAGGCCGTCGCCAAACTGCTGCCGGATTTCGAGCGCGCGCATCCGGACATCCACGTCGAGGTGCAGCAGCTGCCGCTGAGCGCGGCGCACCAGAAGCTGCTCACCGCGATCGCCGGCGGCACCACACCGGACATGGCGCAGCTGGGCAACACCTGGCTGCCGGAGCTGGTGGAGCTGCATGCGCTGGAACCGCTGCGGGAATCCGTGGCGGCTTCCGCGACGGTGACGCCGGCGGACTACTTCGCCAGCATCTGGGCGACCAACGTCATCGACGGCCAGCTGTACGGCATCCCGTGGTACGTCGACACGCGCCTGCTGTTCTATCGCACGGATCTGCTGAAACAGGCCGGCTTCGACGCGCCGCCGCGCGACTGGGGCGAGTGGCGGCGCATGCTGGCCGCGCTCAGCCATCCCGAGCGCAGGGTCTACGGCATCCTGCTGCCGACCAACGAGTACGAGCAGCTGCTGTCGCTGGCGCTGCAGCAACCCGATCCGCTGCTGCGCGAGCACGACAGCCGCGGCAATTTCGAAAGCGCCGGCTTCAGGCGCGCGCTGGCGTTCTACGTGGACAGCTTCCGCCTGCGGCAGGCGCCGGTGGTCACCAACGTGGAAGTGGGCAACCCGTGGGAGGAGTTCGGCCGCGGCGTGTACGCGTTCTACTTCTCGGGGCCGTGGAATGTCGCCGAGTTCCGCAAGCGCCTGCCGGCGGGCGAGCAGGGCGACTGGTCCACCGCGCCGCTGCCCGGGCCGGACGGCCCCGGCGCGGGCCTCGCCGGCGGCGCGAGCCTGGTGGTGTTCCGCGCCTCGAAGCACCGGCGCGCGGCGTGGGCGCTGCTCGAATACCTCTCGCAGCCGCCGGTGCAGCAGCGCTTCTACCGACTCACCGGCGACATGCCGCCCCGGCGCAGCAGCTGGGACAGCCCGCTGCTGCAGCACGACGCGGCCATGCACGCCTTCCGCGACCAGCTCGAACGCGTGCAGCCCACGCCGTCCGTGCCCGAGTGGGAACGCATCGCGGTGATGATGCAGCAGGTGGCCGCGCGCGCCGTGGCGGGCGAGCTGACGGTGGACCAGGCCGCGGCGGAGATGGATCGCCAGGCCGACCGCATCCTGGCCAAACGGCGCTGGCTGCTCGAACGTGCGGAGACGAAGCGATGAAGGCCTCACGCGCCGCCTGGCTGTTCCTCGCCCCTGCGCTGCTGGTACTGGCCGTGTTCTTCCTGCTGCCGGTGCTCGGCGCGCTGGCGCTGAGCTTCACCGACTACGACCTCTACGCGCTGGCCGACCTGCACAACCTGCGCTTCGTGGCGCTGGGCAATTACTGGATGCTGCTGCACCGGCCGCAGTTCTGGGCCGCGCTGGGGCACACGTTCTATTTCGTCGCGGTGGGCGTGCCGCTGTCGCTGGCCGCCTCGCTGGGCGCAGCGCTGCTGCTGCATTCGCCGCTGGCGCGCTGCAAGGCGTTGTTCCGCACCGCGTTGTTCGCGCCGGTGGTCACCACCGCGGTGGCGATGGCGGTGGTGTGGCGCTACCTGTTCAACACCAAGTACGGCTGGGCCAATCACCTGCTTGGTCTGCTCGGCATCCACCCGGTGGACTGGCTGGGCGACCCGCACTGGGCGATGCCCACCATCATCCTGTTCGCGGTGTGGAAGAACTTCGGCTACAACATGATCATCCTGCTCGCCGGTCTGCAGGCGATCCCCGCCGAGCTGTACGAGGCGGCACGCATCGACGGCGCCTCGGCTTGGCGGCAGTTCCGCCACGTCAGCCTGCCGCTGCTGGGGCCGACCCTGCTGATGGTGGCCATCCTCACCGTGTCGGGCTATTTCCAGCTGTTCGCCGAACCCTACGTGATGACCGAGGGCGGGCCGCTGCGCAGCACCACCAGCGTGCTGTACCTGATGTACGAGGACGGCTTCCAGTGGTGGAACCTCGGCACCGCCACGGCGGAGGCGTTCGTGCTGTTCCTGGTGATGTTCGCGGTGACTGCGGCGATGCTGCGGCTGTCGCGCAAGGAGGCGGCGTGAGCCCGCGGCTGGCGAAGGCGCTGGTCAACGGCCTGTTGCTGGGCGGTGCGGCGGTGGCGCTGTTCCCGCTGCTGTGGATGCTCGCAGTGTCGTTCATGCCGGCCGGCACCTCCAACGCGTTGCCGCCGCCGCTGTGGCCCGCGCATCCCGTGCTGGACAACTACCGGCAGCTGTTCGAACACGCCGGCATGGGGCGCTACCTGCTCAACAGCCTGCTGATCTCCGGCGCGATCACCCTGCTGTCGCTGGCGTGCAACCTGCTGGCGGGCTACGCCTTCGCCAAGCTGCGTTTCGCGGGACGCGAACGCTTGTTCCGTGCACTGCTCGCCCTGCTGGTGGTGCCGGCGCAGGTGGCGATGCTGCCGCTGTTCCTGCTGTTCAAGTACGCCGGCCTGGTGGACAGCTACGCGGGCGTGGTGCTGCCGGGCATGGCCTCGGTGCTCGGCATCTTCCTGGTGCGCCAGTACGCGCGCGGCCTGCCCGACGAACTGCTGGAAGCGGCGCGCATCGACGGCGCCAGCGAGCTGCACATCTTCCTGCGCATCGTGCTGCCGCTGCTGCGCCCGGTGGTGGCGACGCTGGCGATCCTCACCTTCCTCACCGCATGGAACGACTTCATGTGGCCGCTGATCGAACTGACCGGGCAGGGCCACTACACGCTGCCGCTGGGGCTGGCCTCGCTGGCGCGCGAGCACACGGAGGGCACCGAACAGATGATGGCGGGCTCGGTGCTCACCGTGTTGCCGGTGCTGGTGCTGTTCCTTTCCATGCAGCGGTATTACCTGGAGGGTTTGTTGCTGGGGAGCGTGAAGGGGTGAGTGTCGGCGTGTGGCGCGACTGGCGAGTCTTGCATCGCCTACTGGTGTGGCTCTGAATATCTCCCTCTCCCCCAACTTGTTGGGGGAGAGGGTTGGGGTGAGGGGGCTGCTTTTGTCTTTGCGCTTTCGCGAGATTCAAAGCGGTTTCGGACGCCTGCCGGCGCCCGAGCTACTTTCTCTTTGCGTGCCCAAAGAGAAAGTAGCCAAAGAGAAAGGGCACCCCGCGGCGGCGCTTTCCGTCCATCCGTGGACGGAAAGTGCGTGAGCCGTGGCCGGGCTTTTCGGCCGGGCTTCCTGCCCGGTCGAAAAGGCGAGCCCCTCCATGGGCTCGCCCGCTACGCGGCCTGATCGTCCCCGGCTCACCGCCGCCGAGGGGCTCTCGGAACAGCAGGCGCGCATCGTGCGCGCCAGAAGCAGAGCAAGAGCGAAGCCCCGCAAGCTTGCAGGTTGTCGCTCCCTCCCCTGCGTGCAGGGGAGGGCTGGGGTGGGGTGCTCTTGATCTTGCCGTTGCTTCTGCGCGCTGGGAGCGCGCTGCTCTACCCGGGGCCCCTATGGCGCGGCGGGCGGGTGGAGGAAAGTCCGCAGGATGGCCCGCACGGATGCGGGCCAGTTTTTCGGTGCGCCCGGCAGGGCGCACCTGCTTGGAGGTGGAAGTCCTCTACTGGCCCGGCAAGGGGAACAGTTAGCGGAAGGCAAGGGCGTTTCGGGTGACTGGGCGTCTGGAGGAAGCCGGAAGCAAAGCGCTGGCCTGACGAACAGGAAGCGGATAGAGGCGGCACGTTGGGGTGAGGCAGCCGAAAAGGCCAAAGCCCGGTACTTGCACGGACGACGTGACGTAGATCCGACAGGCATAAGCGTGAAGGCGGGTGCGTCATACCCGGGGAGATCTCGCCTCGTGGATGAAAGTCCGACGCAGCGATGCGGAGCGAGAAGTCAGCAGAGGTCGTAGTAGCCGGCAACGGTGAAGGGCCGAACACGAGAGACCGCGATTAGGGCCATCGACCTCGATGAGCGTCGCAGAAGCACAAGCCCGCGAGAGTGGGGCCGGGAGCCGAGAGCAGGGGCAGCACCCCGAGGGCAGGCTGGACGGTGCCGAGGCGCACACGGCGGCGGTGGAGCAAACGAAAGCGGAGGGACTGCGGCTGATGGAGGCCGTGGTCGAACGCAGCAACCTGTGGTCGGCGTACCAGAAAGTGGTTCGCAACGGCGGTGCCGCGGGGGCCGATGGCCTGCCGGTATCCGCGTTGAAGGACTGGCTGAAGGCACACTGGCCCACGGTGAAAGCGGCCTTGCTGGAAGGGAGTTACCAGCCGTCGGCGATACGCGCGGTGGACATCCCCAAGCCTTCGGGCGGGGTGCGGACACTGGGCATCCCGACGGTGCTGGATCGGTTGATCCAGCAAGCGCTGCTGCAAGTCCTGCAACCGATCGTCGAGGCGACGTTCTCCGCATCGAGCTACGGCTTCCGCCCGGGGCGCAATGCGCACCAGGCGATCCGCGCGGCACGGCAATACGTACAGGAAGGTCGTCCGTGGGTCGTGGACATCGACTTGGAGAAGTTCTTCGACCGGATCAACCACGACATCCTGATGTCGCGGCTGGCCCGGCACGTGGACGACGAGCGGGTGCTCAAGCTGATCCGCCGGTATCTGGAAGCGGGCCTGATGCGCGACGGAGTGGAAGAGGCACGGAGCATGGGCACGCCACAAGGCGGCCCGCTGTCGCCGCTGCTTTCCAACCTCCTGCTCACGGACTGGGATCGTGAACTGGAACGGCGGGGCCATGCGTTCTGCCGCTATGCGGACGACTGCAACATCTACGTCGGTAGCGAAGTGGCGGGACGCCACCTGCTGGCGAGCATGACGGCTTTCCTCGAAAGGAAGCTGAAGCTGCGCGTCAACCTCGGCAAGAGCGCCTGCGCCCGCGTGCAGGAACGCAAGTTCCTCGGTTATACCCTTCGCAAGGTGGGCGCGAGGGTGCATCTGCGGTTCGCTCGGCAGAGCGAGCAACGGCTGCGCGATCGCATCCGCGCGTTGCTGCGCAGAGGGCGCGGGCGCAGTCTGGCCCACACCATTGCGACACTGAATCCGGTGTTGCGGGGCTGGGCGGGATACTTCCGCCTGAGCCTGAGCCAGAGCGCATGGAAGGACTTGGATGGATGGTTACGTCGTCGCTTGCGATGTCTGATCTGGCGACACGCCAGGACGCGGAGGCGGCGTACCGAACTGCTGCGCAAACGCGGGCTCTCGGCGGAACGGGCCTGGCGCTCGGGCCACAACGGCCAAGGGCCGTGGTGGAATGCGGGAGCCAGTCACATGAACCAAGCGTTCCCGAAAGCCTACTTCGATGCACGCGGTCTGGTCAGCCTGACCGACTACGTGCGTACCCTCACTTGTCGCTCGTGAACCGCCGTATGCGGAACCGCACGTACGGTGGTGTGGGAGGGGCTGGCAACAGCCCCTACCCGATCCGGGACAGGAGTCCCGTCGAAAAACCCCGTAACCCGCTCGCGCACCCGCAGGGCAGGATGCTCGGAGGGCGCGCCATCGGGGTGCCGTTTCTCTTTGGTGACTTTCTCTTTGGGCAAGCAAAGAGAAAGTCACTCGGGCCGCGGCAGCGGCTCGAAACCACTTTGTTCCTTGCGAAATCGTGAAACAGAAAATCTGCTTCACCATCGCGCATGTGAAAACGTGCGCGTCTCAACCGATACGCGTCCCATCACCCGGATCAAAGAAATGCAGCCGCTGCGCGGCAACCCCCAACTTCACGAGTTCGCCCGGAGCGCAGCCAACCCCGGGCGGCGTGCGCGCGACCAGCGCCAATTCCCCGTGACTCAAGTTGAGGAAGACCTCGTTCCCGATCGGCTCCAGTACTTCCAGCCGCGCTTCCAACGCGACCTCGCGATTGCCGGCCGCGAGCAGCCGCAAATCTTCCGGGCGCAACCCGAGGACCACCTCGCGATCGCGCCAGCCATCGAGCGCATCCATCTGCGGCGGCGCGCCGAGCCGTATCGTGCCGCCGGCCGTAGCCAATGCGAGGCCATCGTTGACGTGCAGCGTGCCGCGCAGCAGGTTCATCGCGGGGCTGCCGAGGAAGCCGGCCACGAACAGGTTGGCGGGACGCTCGTAGAGGTTCATCGGCGTATCGATCTGCTGGATCACGCCGTGGTCGAACACCACGATGCGCTGGCCCAGCGTCATCGCCTCGACCTGGTCGTGGGTGACGTAGACCGTGGTGGTGCCGAAGCGGCGGTGCAGGCGGGCGATCTCCACGCGCATCGACAGGCGCAGCCGTGCGTCGAGGTTGGACAGCGGTTCGTCGAGCAGGAACACCGCGGGCTGGCGCACCATCGCGCGGCCCAGTGCCACGCGCTGGCGCTGGCCGCCGGACAGCGCGGCGGGGCGCGCGTGCAGCCGCGGCTCCAGTTCCAGCAGGCGGGCCACCTCATTCACGCGTTGCGCGATCTCCGCCTTGGGCGTGCCGCGCAGGCGCAGGCCGAAGCCGAGGTTCTCGGCCACCGTCATGTGCGGGTAGAGCGCGTAGTTCTGGAACACCATCGCGATGTCGCGGTCCTTCGGCGCCACCTCGTTCACCACGCGGCCGCCGATGCGCAGGGTGCCGGCGTCGATGCTTTCCAGCCCCGCGATCATGCGCAGCAGGGTGGTCTTGCCGCAGCCGGAGGGGCCGACCAGCACCAGCAGTTCGCCGTCGCCGATGTCGAAGCTGGCGCCGGCGACGGCGACGTGGCCGTTCGGGTAGACCTTGCGCAACTGGTCGAGACTGACGGTGGTCATCGGCGTGGCGTGCTCCCGGGTGGCGGTCGTGGCGCGGCGGCTGCGGAAAAGAGCGTGCATCCTGCGGCGGCGTTCGGCTATTCTCGGCGTGTAAACGATTACATCAAGCCGCAGTGCGGCATTCGGGAGCTCGCGCAACCATGACCCGACACTACCGCTTTCCGGACGGCTTCCTCTGGGGCGCGGCCACGTCCGCCTACCAGATCGAGGGTTCGCCGCTGGCGGACGGCGCCGGCCCCAGCATCTGGCAGCGCTTCGCGCACACGCCGGGGATGATGGCGAACGGCGACCACGGCGACGTGGCCTGCGACCATTACCGCCGCTACAAGGACGACGTGCGGCTGATGCGCGCGCTGGGCCTCCGGAGCTACCGCTTCAGCGTGAACTGGTCGCGCGTGCTGCCCGAGGGCACCGGGCGGATCAATGCGAAAGGGTTGGACTTCTATTCGCGGCTGGTCGACGAGCTGCTGGAACACGGCATCGCGCCGAACGTCACGCTGTTCCACTGGGACCTACCCGCCGCGCTGGACGACCGTGGCGGCTGGCTCAACCGCGACAGCGCGCACTGGTTCGCCGAGTACGCGGAGACGATGTTCAAGGCGCTGGACGACCGCGTGCCGCAATGGACCACGCTCAACGAACCGTGGGTGGTGGTGGACGGCGGCTATCTGCGCGGCGCGCTGGCGCCGGGCCACCGCAACCTGTACGAGGCGCCGATCGCGGCGCACAACCTGATGCGCGCCAGCGGCGCGGGCATCCAGGCCTACCGCGCGCACGGCAAGCATCGGATCGGCGTGGTGTTCAACATCGAGCCCAAGTACCCGGCTTCCGACAGCGCGGAGGATCTCGCCGCCACGCGCCGCGCGCACGCCTACATGAACCAGCAGTTCGCCGACCCCGCGCTGCTCGGCAGCTACCCGCCCGAGCTGCGCGAGGTGTACGGCGAAGCGTGGCCGGATTTCCCCGCGGACGATTTCCGCCTCACGCAGCAGCCGGTGGATTTCGTCGGCCTCAACTACTACACGCGCGCAGTGGTGCGGCACGACGAGGCCGCGCTGCCGCTGCGCGCCGCGTCCGTGCCCCAGCCGCATCGCACCCATACCGAAACCGGCTGGGAGGTGTACGAGCAGGGCCTTACCGACACGCTGACCGGCTTCCGCCAGCGCTACGGCGACATCCCGCTCTACATCACCGAGAACGGCGCCGCCTTCTACGATCCGCCGGTGGTCGAGGGCGACGTGCTGCAGGATCCGCTGCGCACGGACTACCTGCGCCGGCACCTCAAGGCCGCGCACGCGGCGATCGCGGCGGGCGTGAACCTCAAGGGCTATTACGCCTGGTCGCTGCTGGACAACCTGGAGTGGTCGCTGGGCTATGCCAAGCGCTTCGGGCTGTACCACGTCGATTTCGCCACCCAGCGGCGCACGCCCAAGGCCAGCGCGAAGCTCTACGCGCAGGTGATCGCGAGCCACGGCGAGGCGCTGGGCGAGCCATGAACCGTCGAACGATGCGCACGGAGGAGACGAGCCGATGAAAACGAAACCGAAGCCGTGGCGCGCCCTGCTGGGCCTGCTGGCCGCGTGCCTGCTCGCCGCGGGAGCCGCGCCGGCCGCGCCCGCGGACAGCGACACGGTGCGGATCCAGGTCGACGCGAAGGCGGCGGGCACGCCGTTCCCGCATTTCTGGGAGCAGATGTTCGGCTCCGGCCGCGCCACGCTGTCGCTGCGCGACGACTACCGCAAGGACCTGGCCGAGGTGAAGCAGGCAACCGGCTTCGGCTACGTGCGCTTCCACGGCATCCTCGACGACGACGTGGGCCTGTTCCACCTGGGCAAGGTCGACCAGGTGTTCTACAACGCCGCCGACCAGTCGGCGGCGAGCGACCGGCCCGTCTACAACTTCTCCTACGTGGACCAGATCTACGACGGCCTGCTGGAGCGTGGCGTGCGGCCGTTCGTGGAGCTGGGCTTCATGCCGCAGGACCTCAGTTCCGACCCCAAGGCGCTGCAGGATTTCTCGTACCACCCGAACGTCGCGCCGCCGAAGGACTACGCGCTGTGGGACGGCATGATCCGCGCCTTCGCGCAGCATCTGATTGCGCGCTACGGCATCGATGAAGTGTCGAAGTGGTACTTCGAGGTGTGGAACGAGCCGAACATCGGTTTCTGGGCCGGCAACCCCAAGATGCCGACCTACTACACGCTGTACGACCACACCGCGCGCGCGCTGAAGTCGGTGAGCCCGCGCCTGCGCGTGGGCGGCCCGGCCACCGCGCAGGCCGCGGAAGTCGCCGACTTCCTCAAGCACGTGCACGCGGCGAACGTGCCGGTGGATTTCGTCAGCACCCATGTCTACGGCGACGACACCGCGGACAACGTGTTCCACAGCAGCGAAAAGATCCCGCGCAAGGACATGGTCTGCCGCGCGGTGGACAAGGTGCACCGGGAGATCCTGGCCTCGCCGTATCCGAAGCTGCCGTTCTTCATGAGCGAATTCAACGCTTCCTACGCCAACCTGCCGAACGTCACCGACACGGTGTACATGGGCCCGTGGCTCGCCAACACCATCCGCGCCTGCGCCGGCAAGGTGGATGCGATGAGCTACTGGTCGTTCTCCGACGTGTTCGAGGAGCAGGGCGTGGTGCGCACGCCGTTCTACGGCGGCTTCGGCCTGATCGCCGAGCGTGACATCCCCAAGCCGGCCTTCAACGCCTTCGCGATGCTGCACAGGCTGGGCGACGTGCGGCTGCCGGTATCGTCCGATGCCGCGCTGGCCACCCGCCGCGCCGACGGCAGCCTCGTGCTGGCGCTGTGGAATTACGCGCCGCCGGTGGGCGATACCGCCAGCTACGCCGTCGGCCAGCCGAAGGGTGAGACGCGGCACTTCGAGCTCGCCCTGTCGTCGCTGCCGGCGAACGCGAAGGCGCAGGTGTGGCGGCTGGACGAGACGCACGGCAACGTCATCGCCGCGTTCGACCGTATGGGGCGCCCGGCCTTCCCCTCGCGCGAGCAGATCCGGCAACTGCGCGCGGCCGGCCAGATGGCCGCGCCCGAGCAGCTCGCGCTGCACGACGGCAGGCTCGGCCTCGACATCCCGCCGCAGGGGCTGGTGGTGGTCGAGGTGAAGTAGCCGGCTGCCGCGGGGCGCGCTCGCCCGGGCGCGCTTCGCGGCGTCGGACGCTGTGCTGTTGCCGGCTGAACGCGCGGCAGCGGCCCTCGCACGCAAGCGCCCAAGTCCCCGTAAGATGACTGCCCGGCGTCCGCCGGTTCGCCTTCAGGGGGCATGCGGCATGGTTGGTTTTCCGTCGAGTCTCACGCGCAGTGGCGTGGTGCGGGTGTGCGCCGCGCTGGCCTTTGCGGCCTGCGCCTGGGCGACGGTGTGGCCGGAGCCGGCGCCGCTGCAGAAGCTGTTCGTGCTGGCGCTGATGCTGTGCGCCACCGGCGTGCTGCTGGGCGCCACGGCGCGGCTGGCGTTCGCGCTGCTGCTCGGCGGCGGGATGTTCCTCACGCTGCGCTTCGTCTCCGACCTCAAGCTGCGCTACCTCGACTCGGCGCTGATGCCGGCGGACTTCATCTACTACGTGCGCTCCAGCCTGCTCGACACGCTGCGCCACTACCCGCACCTGGTCCTGCTGAGCGTGGGCGCGCTGCTGCTGGCGCCGCTGCTGCTGGTGCTGGCGTGGCGGCTGGACCGGCCGCTGTTCGCGCGGCTGCGCGGCTGGCGCGCGGCGGCCTGGCGCGGCGGCGGCGTGTTGCTGTGCGCGCTGGCGTTCCGCGTGTGCATGCTGCCGACGGGGCCGTTCGCCCAGCTGCACCAGCGCAACGTGTGGGAGAAGCTCTCCGACGACGCCCAGCTCACCAACTTCTTCGTCAACCTCAACGATTCGGGCGTGAACCTGCCGGCAATGGCGGACGCGGACGCGGCGCAGCGCGCCTGGGGCGACACCGCGAACGGCCTGCCCGGCACGCGGCCGCCGCCGTACCCGGACATCGTGCAGGTGCTGGAGGAGAGCACCTTCGATCCGGCGATCTTCACCGCCTGCGACCTACCGGCCTGCCGGCTCGCGATGTTCCGGCCCGACGCGCGCACGCGCGGCCACGGCCTGCTGCGCACGCACACCTTCGGCGGCGGCACCTGGGTCAGCGAGTTCGCGGTGCACACCGGGATGCCGCAGGACATCTTCGGCCCCGGCGGCATGTACGCGCCGTTTGTGCTGGCGCCGCATGTGCGCGACACGCTGCCCAACCTGCTGCGCCGGCTGGGTTACCTCACCATCGCGGTCTATCCCACCAACGGCGGCTTCCTCAACGGCCGCGACGCCTACCGTGCCTACGGCTTCGACCACCTCTACGGCGCGGGCGAGCTGGGGCTGGACGAGTGGGAGGAGACCGACGCGCAGATGTTCGCGGCGGCCAAGCGCGTCTACGACAAGGTGAAGAAGCCGGGCCAGCCGGTGTTCGTGATGATCCTCACGATCAACCAGCACGGCCCGCACGACGACACGCCGATGGCCAAGCTGCCGCCGGCGTTCCGCAACCTGCTGCCGGATCTCAAGGGCGACGTCGCGCTGGATTTCGACACCTACCTGTGGCGCCTGCACGATTCGGACGCGGCGATGGCCGGGCTGGAACACGACTTCCTCGACCGCAGCGAGCCGACCGTGCTGGTGCACTTCGGCGACCACCAGCCGTCCTTCGACAGCCTGATCCGGCCGCTGGCGCGCACGCTGCCGCCCGCGCTGGCGCCGGAGCGCGACTTCCTCACCTACTACATGATCAAGAGCAACTTCGCCGGGCCGCCGCTGCCGAGCTACCCGATGCTCGACATCGCCTACCTGCCCACCATGGTGCTGCAGGCCGCGGGGCTGCCGGAGGATTCCTACTTCGACGCCGCCACCGAACTGCGCGAGCGCTGCCAGGGCCGCTACGACGACTGCCCGGACAAGGCGCTGCTGGCCTCCTACTACGCCTGGATCTTCGGGCGGCTGCACGAATACGAGTAGGCGCGCCGCATGCATGATCGCCACGCGCCGTATCCACGCCTGCTCGCCGCGGCCGTGCCGGCGGCGGCCGTTGCCGCGATCGCCGGCGCGCTGCTCGCCGCGCAGGCGCCCGGCTGGCTGTGGCTGCACTGGCTCGCCAAGCCGCTGGCCACGGCGCTGATCTTCGCGCTGGCGTGGCGCGCGCGGCCGGCGGTGTCGCCGCGCTACCGGCGCCTGGTGCTGGCCGGCATCGCCTGTTCGCTCGCTGGCGACGTGTTCCTGATGCTGCCGGGCGACCTGTTCGTGCCGGGCCTGGTGGCGTTCCTCGTCGGGCATGGGTGCTTCATCGCGGCCCTGCTCGGCGACAGCCGCTTCGCGGTGCCGGCGTGGCCGCTGCTCGCCTGCCTCGCGTATGGCGCGGCGAACCTGGCCCTGCTGTGGGGCGCGATCGCGGCGCCGCTGCGCGCGCCGGTGATCGTCTACGTGGCGGTGCTGTGCAGCCTCGGCGGACAGGCGCTGGCGCGGGCGTTGCGCGGCGCGGTTTCCGCGCGGCTGGCGGCGCGCGGCGCGCTGGTGTTCATGCTCAGCGACACGCTGCTGGCGTGGGACCGCTTCCGCGGCCCGCTGCCGCTGGCGAGCCTGTGGGTGCTGGCGACGTATTATCTGGCCTTGTGGTGGATCGCCCGTTCGGTGCAGCAGGCATGAATACGCAGGAACTCATCATCACCTGGGCCACGCCGGTGTTCTTCCTGCTGATCGGCATCGAGCTGCTGGTGGCGAAGCTGCGCGGGCGCGATGCCTACGCCAGCAACGACGCGATCAACAGCATCGGCCTGGGCGCGATCTCGCAGCTGGTGGCGGTATTCAGCAAGCTACTGACGATCGGCATCTACGCGTGGTGTGTGCGGCACCTCGCGCTGTTCCAACTGCCCGCCGACAGCGTGTGGGTGTGGATCGGCGCCCTGCTCGGCTACGACCTCTGCTACTACTGGCTGCACCGCATGGGCCACGAGGTGAACATCCTCTGGGCCGCGCACGTGGTGCACCACCAGAGCGAGCGCTACAACCTCTCCACCGCGTTGCGCCAGACCGGCAGCGGCGCGCTGCTGGGCTGGATCTTCTACCTGCCGCTGGCGATCCTCGGCGTGCCGGTCGAGGTGTTCGTGGTGGTGGCGCTGATCGACCTGCTGTACCAGTTCTGGGTACACACCGAGCAGATCGGCCGGCTCGGCTGGTTCGACCGCGTGTTCTGCTCGCCGTCCAACCATCGCGCCCACCACGCGGTGAACGACCGCTACCTGGACAAGAACTACGGCGGCATCCTGATCCTGTGGGACCGCCTGTTCGGCAGCTTCGTGGAAGAGGACGACGCCGACCCGCCGGTGTACGGCACGCGCTCGCCGCTGCGCAGCTGGAACCCGCTGTGGGCGAACGCCGAGGTGTACTGGCGCACCGCGCAGGACGCGTGGCACGCGCGGCGCTGGCGCGACAAATTCCTGGTCTGGATCAAGCCGCCCGGCTGGCGCCCCGCCGACGTGGCGGCGCGTTTCCCGAAACCGGACTTCACGATGCCCACCGGGCGCTACGACCCGCCGCTGGGCGCGCCGCTGAAGCTCTACGTGCTGCTGCAATTCGCGCTGCTGCTGGGCATGACCACTCAGTTCCTCGGCATGGCCGGCCACGCCGCCTTGCCCGAACTGCTGCTCTATGCGGCCTGGCAGGTGTTCGGGCTGTGCGTGCTGGGCGCGCTGATGGAAGGGCGGCGCTGGGCGTGGTGGGCGGAAGGTTTTCGCGTGCTGGCGATGGCGGCGCTGCCGCTGGTTGCGGGGCGCTGGTTTGGAGTGGCGCATTTGGACGGCCGTATCGCGTTGGCGTTTGGGTTGGTGTTTGGCACCAGTTTGTTGGTGTTGCCGTGGCTGCGTGCCGGAGCTTTCGGGTGGCTGGGTAGCTCGTCGCGCGCGTGAGGTTTTGGCCGCTGGCGGCGCCGGCGTGCCCCCTCTCCCCGACGGGGCACGCGGGGAGCGGCCATGGATGGCCGCGGCTTTGAGGAGCGAGGAGAGGGTTGGGGTGAGGGGCGGGTGCTCGCGATAACCGTTCGGTTGCGCACCTTGGCTCGCCTGCGGCGGGCTTTCGTGCGCCTGACGCAAGGAACAGAGCGATTTCGTCCACCTGCCGGCGGCCGAGTTCCTTTCTCTTTGCGTGGCCAAAGAGAAAGGAACCAAAGAGAAAGGCCACCCCGATGGCGCGCCCTCCAGGCATCCTGCCTTCCGGGTGCGCGGGCGGGTGGCGGGGTTTTTCGACGGGACTCCTGTCCCGGCGAAAAACTGGCTCGCATCCGTGCGAGCCATCCTGACGGACTTTCCTCCACCCGCCCGCCGCGCCATAGGGGCCCCGGGTAGAGCAGCGCGCTCCCAGCGCGCAGAAGCAACAGCCAGAGCAAAGCCAAGCCAAGCCGAAGCACGCGCCGCACCAACTCCCTCTCCCCCAAGCTTCGCTTGGGGGAGAGGGTCGGGGTGAGGGGGGGGCTTTGGCTTCTGCGCGCAGGAGCGCGCCGCTTTTCCCGGGGCCCCTCGACGGCGGTGAGCCGTGGACGAAAAGGCCGCGCAGCGGGCGAGCCCACGGATGGGCTCGCCTTTTCGACCGGACAGGAGTCCGGCCGAAAAGCCCGGCCACGGCTCACGGACTTTCCGTCCATGGATGGACGGAAAGCGCCGCCGCGGGGTGTCGTTTTCTCTTGGCTACTTCTCTTTTGGACAAGCAAAAGAGAAGTAGCTCGGGCGCCGGCAGGCGCTCGAAACCGCTTTGAAACTTGCGATAACGCGAAGAGCAAAAGCCCTCGCCCGCTAGCGGGCGAGGGGAGTAAAGCGCACTGGCCTCAATCCTTCCGCACTGCGGCCATCCACAGCCCGCTTCCCGCAGGGAAGAACGAGCCTCACCCCCATGACCGCCGACATAGATTCGCTATGATCCGCCGACTGCCCCCAGGAATGAGCCCATGCGCTTTCTGAGCCGAATGCTCCGCCACAAGTCCGTGGAACAGCTGCAGAGCGAGGCCGGGCAGCGCGGCGATTTCCGTCGCGTGCTGGGCCTGTGGCAGCTCACCGCGATTGGCATCGGCGGCATCATCGGCGTGGGCATCTTCGTGCTCGCCGGGCAGCAGGCGGCGATGAACGCGGGCCCCGCGGTGGCGCTGTCGTTCCTGATCGCGGGCGCGGGCAGTGCCTGCGCTGCGCTGTGCTATGCCGAGTTCGCCGGGCTGATCCCGGTCACCGGCAGCGCCTACACCTATGGCTACGCGGTGCTGGGCGAGTTCGTGGCCTGGATCATCGGCTGGGACCTGCTGCTGGAATACGCGCTGGTGGTCGCGGTGGTGGCGATCGGCTGGTCGGGCTACGTGCAGGTGCTGCTGGCCTCGGCGGGCGTGCACTTGCCGGAGTGGGCGCAGCAGAGCATGAGCGCGCAGACCATGCACTGGTACCTGCAACAGCTGTTCGGCGTGCACGGCACGGCGGTGGCGGGGCCGAGCGATGGCCACCGCTTCAACGTGATCGCGGCCGGCGTGTCGCTGGCGGTGGCGCTGCTGCTGACCGTGCGCATGGAATGGGGCGCGCGCTTCAACACCGCGATCGTGACGATCAAGGTGCTGGGCGTGCTGCTGGTGATCGGCGTGGGCGCGTTCTTCATCCATGCGGCGAACTGGCATCCGTTCATCCCGCCGCGCGCGTTCGACGCGCAGGGTGTGGGCCACTTCGGCTGGGCCGGCGTGCTCACCGGCGCCAGCGTGGTGTTCTTCGCGGTGTTCGGCTACGACACGCTGACCACCGCGGCGGAGGAGGCCAGGCATCCGCAGCGCGACCTGCCGCGCGCGGTGCTGCTGTCGCTGGCGGTGGCGATGGCGCTGTACATCGCGGTGTCGCTGGTGCTCACCGGCATCACCCACTACAGCAACCTGAGCGGCGACGCCTCGGTGTCGCAGGCGTTCGAGGCGATCGGCCTGCACTGGGTGAGCGTGGCGATCGCGGTGGCCGCGGTGGTGGGCGTCACCAGCGTGCTGTTCGCCTTCATGCTGGGCGCGGCGCGCATCTGGTTCGCGCTGGCGCGCGACGGCCTCTTGCCCACGTGGTTCGCCAGGGTCAGCCCGCGTTTCGGCACGCCGGCGCGGCCCACCGTGATCCTCGGCGTGTTCACCGCGATCGTGGCGGGCCTGCTGCCGATCGGCGAGGTGGCCGAGCTGGTCAACATCGGCACGCTTTCCGCCTTCATCATCATCTGCTCGGCGGTGCTGGTGCTGCGCATCCGCAAGCCCCAGCTGCCGCGCAGCTTCCGCATGCCGTGGATCGCGCTGCTGGCGCCGCTGGGCGTGGCGTTCTCGCTGCTGCTGATCTTCGGCCTGCCGTGGCCGGATGCGCACGGCTGGCAGCGCATCGGCGGCCTGCCCGCGATCACCTTCGAGCGTTTCGTGATCTGGATGGCGCTGGGCTGCCTGATCTATTTCGGCTACGGCATGCGGCACAGCAGGCTCGAAAGCGAGCGATCGTAGGAGCGCACCCCCGGATCAAGTCCGGGGCGAGCTCTGTGCGCGAATGACAACTCGCCAAAGGCCTCATCGCACACTGGGTGCGCTCCTACATCGCATGTCGCGGAGGCAAGATGTCCATCGGTTTCTTCGTGCGGGATCTCGCGCAACGCACACTCGATACCCTGCAACCCCGCCGCCGCGCGCTCGCCGAACTGCGCGCGCAGTGGGGCCAGCCGGGCGAGAAGCACGCGCCGTTCGCCGCGCGCTGGTTCGAGCTGGATCGCGGCGATGGCGCTTGCGTGGACGACAAGACCTGGGCCGACCTGGAGTTCCCGCGCCTGTTCGCGCGGCTCGACACCACGGTGACGCCGCTGGGCAGCCAGGCGCTGTACCGGCTGCTGCACGAATACGTGGACGACCCTGCCGAGCTGGCCGCGCGCCATGCGCTGCACCGGCGCCTGCGCGACGACGCGCCGCTGCGCGAGCGCCTGCAAGCCGTGTTGTTGCGCTTGCGCGCACCGGCGCACGCGCACGTCGTCGAGGCCTTGTTCGGCGATGCGCCGGTCGCCGCGCCGCGGCGCTGGCTGCTCGGCCTGTGGGGTGCGTTGTCGCTGCTGCCGCTGGTGGGGCTGCTCATGTTCGGTTGGTCGGCGTGGTGGTGGATCGCCGCGCTCGCGATCAACATCGCGCTGATCTATCGCGGCAGCTGGCAGCAGATGCGCGAGATGGAGCGGGTGAACGGCTGCCTGCGCCTGCTCGACACGGCCGATGCGCTGGCCGCCGTGCGCGAAGGCGAACCGGCGCTGCCGCCGCTGGCATGTCTGCGCGAGGAGCGGGCCGCCCGCGATGCCGCGCGCCGCCCGCTGTGGCTGCTGCGCGCCAGCAAACGGGAGCCCGTGTCCTGGTTGATGCCGTGGCTGAACCTGTTGTGCCTGTTCGAGCTCAACGTGCACCTGTGGACGGTGGACCGCTTCTTCGCCCGGCGCGAGTGCATGCGCGAAAGCTTCGCGCAGGTGGCGCAACTCGACGCCGCGATCGCGCTGGCCTCGGCGCTGGCGATGTATCCGCGCCACTGCGCGCCCGAGCTGGCCGATACGCTGCATCTGGCCGTCGAGGACGGCTGCCATCCGCTCTTGCCCGAGGGCGTGCCCAACAGCGTCGAGCTGGATGGCCGCAGCCTGCTGGTGACCGGTTCCAACATGGCCGGCAAGACCACCTTCGTGAAGATGCTGGCGATCAACGCGATCCTCGGCCGTACCGCGGGCTTCTGCCTCGCTACGCGTGCGGTGCTGCCGCGCGTGCCGGTGCGCGCGGCGGTACAGGGCGAGCAGTCGGTGGCGAGCGGCAAGAGCCTGTACTTTGCGCAGATCGAGGCGATCCGCGGCTACCTCGCGGCCGGAGCAGGCGGCCTGATCGTGCTGGACGAACCCTTCAGCGGCACCAACACGGTGGAGCGCATCGCCATCGCCTGCGCGGTGCTGCGCGCGCTGGGCGAGCATGCGCTGGTGCTGGTCACCACCCACGACGTCGAGCTGCAGGCCCTGCTGCAGGGCCGCTACGCACTCTGCCACTTCCAGGAAGACCCGGATGCGGAAGGCTGGTTCGACTACCGCCTGCGCCCCGGTCCGGCCACCGCACGCAACGCGATCCGCCTCTTGGCGCGCGTGGGCTTTCCGCCGCAGGTGGTCGCCGAGGCGATGGCCTGCGCCGCGCCGCCGGCGTGAGCGCCGATGCGTGTCGCCCGCCTCGGGCCGCGTAGGAGCGCACCCCCGGACTTGATCCGGGGGTGCGCTCCTACAACCCACGCCATGACCTCTGGCAGGGGAGCCCACCTCGCGGCCGCTCTAGCATCGGCCTTCATGCCCGCGCTTCCGTGTCGCGCGGGCCGTTGCCTTTGGGAGAATCCATTGAAAGCCACCCGCCTCGCCTCCGCCCTCGCCGCCAGCGCCCTTGGCCTCGTCAGTTTCGCCGCCGTCGCCGATGTGCCGCCGCCGCAGGACGTGGCCTACCCGGGCACGCTGCAGATCAGCGTGGATGCCACCGATGTTGCCCATCGCGTGTTCCGCGTGCACGAGGTGGTGCCGGCCCAGCCCGGCCCGCTGACCCTGCTGTACCCGCAGTGGATTCCCGGCAACCACTCGCCCACCGGCCCGATCGACAAGTTCGCCGGCCTGGTGGTGAAGGCGAACGGCAAGGTGCTGCCGTGGGTGCGCGACCCGCTCAACGTCTACGCCTTCCACATCGACGTGCCGGCCGGCGCCGGCAGCGTGGAAGTGGACTTCCAGTTCCTCTCGCCGCAGAACCGCGGCGAGGGCCGCGTGGTGATGACGCCGGAGATGCTGAACCTGCAGTGGAACGCGAACACGCTGTACCCCGCCGGCTACTACACGCGCCAGATCAAGACCGCGGCGAGCGTGACCTTCCCCGCCGGCTGGCAGTTCGGCAGCGCGCTGGAGGTGGCGTCGCGCGACGGCGACACCGTGCACTTCAAGCCCACCACCTTCAACACCCTGGTGGATTCGCCGATCTACGCCGGCAAGTACTTCAAGCGCATCGACCTCGATCCGGGCGCGAAGACGCCGGTGCACATGGACATCGTGGCCGACGCGCCGAAGTACCTCGAGATCAAGCCCGAGCAGATCAAGCCGTTCCGCGAGCTGGTGCAGCAGATGTACAAGCTGTACGGCGCGCACCACTACGACCACTACGACTTCCTCGTCTCGCTCAGCGACAAGATGAGCGGCAACGGCCTGGAGCACCACCAGTCCAGCGAGGACGGCACCTCGGCCGACTTCTTCACCGAGTGGAAGAAGAACGCGCTGGGCCGCGACCTGTTCTCGCACGAGTTCAACCACTCCTGGGACGGCAAGTACCGCCGCGGCGCCGACCTGTGGACGCCGAACTTCAACGTGCCGATGAGCGACACGCTCTTGTGGGTGTACGAAGGCCAGACCCAGTTCTGGGGCCAGGTGATGGCCTCGCGCTCGGGCCTGTGGGACACCGAGCAGGCGCACGACATGTGGGCCTTCGTGGCCGCCACCTACGACAAGGGCCGCCCCGGCCTCGCCAGCTGGCGCAACGTGCAGGACACCACCAACGACCCCACCATCGCCCAGCGCGCGCCGCTGCCCTACCGCAACTACCAGGGCAGCGAGGACTACTACAGCGCCGGCCAGCTGATCTGGCTGGACGTGGACGGCAAGCTGCGCGAGCTCTCCGGCGGCAAGAAGAGCATCGACGACTTCGCCAGGGACTTCTTCGGCATGGACAACGGCAGCTTCGTCACCAACACCTACACCTTCGACGACGTGGTGAAGACGCTGAACGCCATCGCCCCGTACGACTGGGCGAAGTACCTGCGCGAGCGCCTCGACGGCCACGGCCCGCTCATCGGCGGCTTCGAAGCGCACGGCTGGAAGCTCGTCTACACCGACCAGCCCAGCGCCGCGGTGAAGGCCATGGAAGCGCGTCGCCACGCCGCCGACCTCACCTACTCGCTGGGCCTGTCGGTGGGCAAGGGCGGCCAGATCGCCGACGTGCTGTGGGACGGCCCCGCGTTCAAGGCCGGCCTGTCGCCCAGCATGACCATCGTCGCCGTCAACGGCCACGACTACGACGCCGACGCGCTGAAGGACGCCGTCACCGCCGCCGCGAAGGACAAGAACCAGCCCATCGAACTGCTGGTGAAGAACTTCGACGAGTACAAGACCCTCCGCCTCGACTACCACGACGGCCTGAAGTACCCCCACCTCGTCCGCGACACCAGCAAGCCCGACACCCTCACCACGCTGTTCAAGGCCCGCTGATCGCGCTTTCTCCCCGCTCCCGCTCCCGCTCGCGGACGCGGGGAAGGGCCATGGATGGCCCTGCTTTCCTCGCTCCCTAAAACCGAGCACATCCATGTGCTCTTTCCGCGTAGAGGAGCGAGGAAGAGGGGCCGGGGGAGAGGGGCTCTTCGACACTCGCGCGCAATCACCAGACGCGAGCCGCCCGTAGGTCGGGCTTCAGCCCGACGCTCTGAAAGCAAGTCGGGATGAATCCCGACCCACGAATACGTCGCACATCCTGCCCCTCTCGCTGGTAGGCTCGGAAAGAGGAAGTTTGCCGCCCATCTCCGCTATACTGCCCACCCGCCGCGGGCCGCAACGACCCGCGCGCAGTGCCGCAACACCACGCGCCCGTAGCTCAGCCGGATAGAGTAGTGGCTTCCGAAGCCATTGGTCGGGGGTTCGAATCCCTCCGGGCGCGCCATCAAGTCGTCGCATCCGCACACGTGGACAAATCACCATAAAGTGTCACTTTTGACGCTTTATGCTGCCTCGGGCTGTGACACGAATTGCTGCTTTTTTGTTATGGCCCATCTGTTGGGTCGTGAAGTGCACGCGACTGGGTGTCGCTCATTGGTGGTGCCGCCCCGCATTTGCGCAGCAGCCTGATGAGTTCGGGCATACGTGGCAACGCCCGTCGAGCGGCCGAGCCAGGCCGATCAGCCATCGCATCCGTCGTCGGTGTGAGGGTGGATAGGCGCAGGAGCCGGCTGCTATGGGATCAGGCGATGGTGACCGTAACGGTTGTGATCCGTTGAGGCGACCAACCGAAGATCCGCTCTTCGGAAAAACGCTTCTTCAAGCCCAATCTCCACCGGCCCGGGGAGGCGGACTCCAAACCACTGTGTACTCGAAAGTGGTGGGATGTCGTAGACATGGATCCAACGCTGGCGTCGAAAGCTACGATGGGCCGGATGGCGTTTTCGATCGGGTTGTTGTCGATCGGGTAGCGGCTATCGTCGGCGACGCTGGCCAGCGCATGCCAGCGCTTCAAGGTTCAGTTCACCGCCTTGTCCAGGCCGGCGCTCGATCAGCAGGGCGGGTCCGCCTTTGCGCGGGGTGCGGTGGCACAGCGCCGTGGTTTCGAGATGGGAGTCGATCGGCGCCTGCATGCGCAGCAGTTGCTGCTGGCGTTCGAACCAGTCGAGGAAGGATCACAGGTCGTGGCGGCTCATGCTGCAAGGCGCGCTACCCGCGGGCATGCGCGCCTTGACGCCGGTCAGCCCGGCTTAGACAACGGCTTCCAGCAACCGCTGGCGAGGCATTGCTGCAGCGCCTTGCACATCGGCGCGAGCCCGATGCCGCGCGCCGCCAGCCAGGCTGGGTCGAACAAGGTTTCCGCGTAGCGCTCGCCGGGGTCGCACAACAGGCTCACGATGCTGCCGCACTCGCCGCGGGCGTGCATGTCGGCCGCCAGTTGCAGGCAGGCGACCAGATTGGTGCCGGAGGAACCGCCGTAGCGGCGGCCGAGCAGATCCTCCAGCAGCCATGCCGCGGCGATCGAGGCGGCGTCGGGTACCTCGATCACGTGGTCGACCACTTCGAACAGGAAGCCCGGCTCCACGCGCGGGCGGCCGATGCCTTCGATCAGGGTGGGCAGGCGCGCCACCGCGTTGCGGTCGCGCGTGCGCCAGCCCTCGGCGTAGCCGCTGCCGGCCGGTTCAGCCACGCACAGCCGGGTGTCCAGGCGGCGGTAGCGCAGATAGCGGCCGATCGTGGCCGAGGTGCCGCCGGTGCCGGCGCCGCAGACGATCCACGCCGGCACCGGCTGCGGTTCGCGCGCCATCTGCTGGATGATCGACTCGGCGATGTTGTTGTTGCCGCGCCAGTCGGTGGCGCGTTCG
>JAFIHF010000028.1 GCA_017848855.1 Rhodanobacter denitrificans
CACCTGCGCGGTCGCCGCCCCGACCGCTGCCAGCATGCCCAACGCGCATGCCCCCAGCTGTTTCAGAAACCTTGCTCGAAACATTTCCCCACCCCTCTGGCCCGGCCCGAGATTGCCGTACCAAACCGAGACAAGGGAGCGAGGAAAAGCCGTAACACGCCTGCTCGGAAATCTCGATCTCGTCGGTCATCGGCGCCAGGCCGAAGTCATCGCCCCCAGCGGGTCGACCTCGGCGATCAGCCCGACGTGCCTTCGCCATCGACAAAGCTTGCGCGGAATCGCGCGTCGCCCTCTACGCGTGCTCGGTGCCGATGGCTCTTTGCATGAGCGCTTCGATCTCGTCCGGATCGCTCGGCACGAGCGAGCTCAGGATTTCCGGCTCACTCCGGGTTACCAGCACGTCGTCCTCGATGCGGATGCCGATGCCGCGCCATTTGGCGCGCACGCCCTTCGCGTCGGGTGCGATGTAGATGCCCGGCTCCACCGTGACGACCATGCCCGGCTCCAATTCGCGGTATTCGCCATTGACGCGGTAGTTGCCGACATCGTGTACGTCGAGGCCAAGCCAGTGGCCGGTCTTGTGCATGTAGAAGCGCTTGTACGTACCCTCCCTGATGTTGTTCCTCAGGTTGCCCTTGAGCAGGCCGAGCTTGATCAGCCCGGCGGTGATGACGCGTACCGCGGCGTCGTGGTAGGCGATGAACGACCGGCCCGGCCGCACTTCGGCAACCGCCGCCTGATGCGCGGCCAGCACGATGTCGTACAGCGCGCGCTGCGCCGGCGTGAACCTGCCGTTCACGGGGAACGTGCGGGTGATGTCGGAGGCGTAACAGTCGAGTTCGGCGCCAGCGTCGATCAGCAGCAGATCGCCGTCCTTGAGCAGTGCGTTGTTCGCGACATAGTGCAGTACGCAGCCGTTGGCACCGCCGCCGACGATGGGCGTGTAGCTCGGCACCGTGCCGTGCTTGCGAAACACGTGGAGCAGCTCGGCTTCGACCTCGTGCTCGTTCATGCCGGGTTGCACGGTACGCATCGCACGCAGGTGCGCCTCGGCAGCGATCTTCGCGCACCGGGTCATCACCCTCTGTTCGGTCCTCGTCTTGTACAGGCGCAGCTCGTGCAGGATGTGGCCGAGCGCTACGAACTCGTGCGGAGCGCGGCCGCCCGTGCGCGCCAGCGCGCGGGTGCGGTTGACCCAGCCGATCAGCCGGGTGTCGAACTCGACGTCGCGACCGAAATGGTAGTAGACGCGCGAGCGCCCTTCGAGCATGCCGGGCAGGATGTCATCGATGTCGTCGATCGGGAACGCAGCGTCCATGCCGTAGCGTTCGACCGCACCCTCGGTACCGGCGCGCGCGCCGTCCCAGGTCTCGCGATAGGGATCGCGTACGCGACAGAACATGACCTGCTCGCCACGCTTGCGGCCGGGAATCAGCACGAGCAAGGCCTCGGGTTCGCCGAAGCCGGTCAGGTACTGGAAGTCGCTGTCCTGCCGATACGCATAATGCGCGTCGTTGTTGCGCACACGCTCCGGTGCGGCCGGCACGATGCAGACCGCGTCGTCGCCGACGATGCGCATCAATCGTTTGCGACGGCGGGCATATTCCTTCGGTTCGATCATGTGGCTCGCTCTGGATGGCTGCACCCGGCGCATCGGCTGGATGCAAGCCAGGTAGGCAGCATTGAAAACTTCGACTTGGTTCGTTTACACGCCGGCAGGCTTGCGGCGGCGCTCGCTCATTTGTCGGCCAGGTCTTTCTCGTCGAGCACGGTCACCGCGCCGATCCCGAGCGCACGTACCGGCTGTTCGATCTTCGACAGGTCACCGATCACGATCCAGGTATAGGCATCGGCCACGAAAATCGCCCGTGCCGCGGCGGCAACCTCCTCGTCGCTCAAGGCTTCGAGGCGACTCTTCATGCCCACCGCGTAGTCATCCGGGCGCCTGTAGAGATGGTTGCCCGACAGCGTGTTCATCACGGCACCCGAGGTTTCGTAGCTGCCCGGCAAGGTGCGAATACGCTGCGCGCGGAGCTTGTCGACCTCCTCCCGCTCGGGCGGATGAGCGCCGGAGATGGCCCGAAGTTCGTTCAGGATTTCGCGCATGGCTTCCGCCGTCCGGTCCGTCTGCACGGGCGCGGAGATCGTCAAAGGCCTCTGGCCAAGGGCATCCGGCAATGCACCGCGAACACCATAGGTCCAGCGCTTGTCTTCGCGCAGATTCATGTTCAGTCGTGAAGTGAACGTCCCGGCGAACACGCCATTGGCCATCTGCGTGGCGAGATGGTCGGGAGACGACGTCGGCGACGCCAGGGTGCCGGCGACGATCTGCGACTGGATCGCGCCGGCGCGATGGATCAGGAATACGCGAGGGCGTGATGGCGGCGCCACCCGTGCGACACCGGCCTTGATCGCGGCGGGAGTCCCGACGGCCCAGTCGCCGAATGCGGCGTCGAGCAGAGGAACGATCGCGTCCAGCGTCGTGTCGCCGACGACGAAGATCGTGGCATTGTCCGGGCGGATGACCTCGCGGTGAAAATTGAACAGGTCGGCAGGGGTCAACGATCCTATCGATTGCTCGGTACCGATCCCTGAAGACGGTGCACCGTAGGGATGCTTGTCGCCGTACAGCAGCGGCGGCAGGACACGATTGGCCAGGGAGTCCGGGCTGCTGCGTTCCTGCCGGATGGCGGCGAGCGTCAGTGCGCGGATGCGTTCCAGGTCCTCGCCGCGAAAGGTGGGAGTGCGCACGACGTTCGCCAGCAGTTGCAGCGCCCCGGACAGCCCCGAGTTCAGTGTGCTCATGTCGACCGTAGCGACGTCCAGACCAGCCGAGGAGGAGAGCGTCGCCCCCAGGCGCTGCAACCGCTTTGCAAGCTCGACGGAGCTGCAGTCCCGCGTTCCTTCCCTGAGCATCGAAACCGCCATGGCGGTGAGTCCGGAGCGGCGTCCGCGATCGGCAAACGGGACGGTGTCGAACTGGATCCGCAGTTGCGTCGCGGGAATCTCGTGACGTTCGGCGAGCACGACCTCGATGCCATTCTTCAGGCGCGCACGCTGCACCTGCGGGAAGCTCAGCTGCGGAAATACATCGACCGGAGGCACGCCGCGGCTGCGATCGATCGCACTTTTTGCCACCATATTTATTTGCGGCATGGCGGCGGGCAGCGGCAGCGGCTTGTCTTCCGCCGCGGGCAGGCCTTGCGTCCGCGCGTTGGCAACGGTCGCGTCCATGCCCGGCTCGAACGGTTTCACCAGCAGGGTGTGGTCGCCGCGCGCCAGCCATCGCTGCGCCGCCGCAAGAACAGTCGCCGGCGTGGCCGCCTGCAGCCGCGCGAGATCGGTCCGGTAGGCGGAGGGATCGCCGCGATAGACTTGGCCTTCGGCAAGGACCACCGCCTTGCCGCTGAAGCCGCCCACCTTCTCAAGGCCAAGTACGAATTGCGAACGCAGCGACATCTGCGCGCGCAGCACCTCGTCCTCGCTCGGCCCTTCCACGAGAAACTTCGCCCACTCTTCCGCGACGGCCGTTTCGACCGCGGCCGGATCGACACCGCTGCGGACGTCGACGCCCAGCAGGAACATGCTGGCCAGTTCCAGCGCCAGCACTTCCACGGACACGCTATCCGCGAGTCGATCACGATAGACCAGACGCTGCACCAGGCGCGAGGTTTTCCCGCCGCCGAGAATCGCCGCGGCCAGACGCAGCAGCGGCACCTCGGCATGGTCCAGCCCCGGCGCATTCCACTCGCGCATCAGCCGCGTCTGCGGCACATGGTCGTACAGCGTGCCGCGCGTCGATTGCGCGCGCGCGGCAATCCACGGCGCCGGGCGAACGACCGGCGGCCCGGAGGGAATGTCTCCGAAATAGAGCTGGGCCTTCTCGCGTGCGAGCTCGGGGGTGATGTCGCCCGCCAGCACGAGCGTGGTGTTGGCCGCACCATAGTAGGTACGGAACCATTGCCGCACGTCATCGAGCGAGGCGGCATCGAGATCGTCCATCGAGCCGATGGTCGTGTGCTGGTAGGGGTGATTGGCCGGGAACGCGTCGAGCTGGATGTTCTCCATCACCCGGCCGTACGGCTGGTTCTCGTTCTGGCGTTTTTCGTTCTGCACGACGCCGCGTTGCGTGTCCAGCTCGGTCTGCCCGATCGCTCCGAGCAAGTGCCCCATGCGGTCGGATTCCATCCACAGCGCCATGTCAAGCGCGGTCGTGGGTACGGTCTGGAAATAGTTCGTGCGGTCGAACCAGGTCGTGCCGTTCTGGTCGGTCGTGCCGGCCAGTTCGAACGGTTTGAAGAACGTGCCCTTGTGATGTTCGGAACCCGAGAACATCAAGTGCTCGAACAGATGCGCGAAGCCGGTTTGCCCGGCTGGCTCACAGGCCGAACCGACGTGGTACCAGATCGACACCGCCACGACCGGGGCCTTGTGGTCTTCGTGAACGACCACGGTCAGGCCGTTGTCGAGGCGGAATTTCGAATAAGAGATCACCGGCATGTCCATCACTGCGTTCCCATCCATCACTGCACTCCCGCCTGTACCGTTGCCACCGGCAGCGACTGCATCAATCCGCGGTGCCAGCGTTCGCCCAATTCATGATTCAGCGCCGCCTGTTGGGCAGCGTCGATGGCATTCCATTTCACCTGCAGCGCACGGACTGTCTTGATCTCTTCGTAGGCCTCCCGTACCTCCGGACTGGCGTTCGGATTGGATTCCCACTTCTTCCGGGCGGCCGCTTCCGCCGCTTGACGCTCAGTCCACTGCTCGGCCGAATACCCTTGCCGGATCGCGGTGCCGTACAAGCCGAACCACAAGCTGCCGAGCGCGCTCTGGACCGCGTTGCCGAGTTCCTCCGCCGGCCAGCCCACCGTCTCCGCGCAGAACGCCACGGCCCATGACATGGAATCCTCCTTTCGATCCGGCGCGATGGCCGCGACCGCCTCGCGCGCGGCCTTCCATTCCATGTACCCCGGCCGGTCGCCTGCCGCTTCGCGGGCATGCAAGGCGGCAAGCTGGCGGATGGCGGGCTTGATGCCATCGGCGACCACCACGCCGAAGGGCAACGGGGCATCGATCAGGTCGAGCAGCAGCCAATGCAGGAACCGCGGCGTCACGCTGTGCAGGTCGGCGCCCACGGGGATCGCTTCCAGCCAACGCACCGGATAGTCGCCGGTGGCTCCGCGCAAGCTGCGATACCTTTCGCCGTTCGGTGTCTGCACCTCATCGGCGACGAACACGTGGACGAATTCTTCGAGCAGCGCAACGTGCGAAGGGATGCCGAACCTCGTTTCGTAACGTTCCAGGTCGCTGCTGTGCGAAGCGGCGCCGATCAGGCTGTACCTGCCCTGGTCGGTGTCCGCGACGGGCGGCATGCTGCCGATGGCGCGAATTTCGTCGGCGGCGACGTGCTTGCGCACGCGTGCGACGGTGTCGTGTTTGAGCGCGTCGTCACCCTGGAATGCGCGCCATTTCTTCGCCGGCGGCACGGAACGCATTGCAGCCATTGCGCCGGCGTAGCGATCGAAAAGCGTCGCCAGACGCGATTTGCTTTGCTGCCCGATGGCGCGCTCGACTTCCTTGCCGTGCTTCAGCAGCAACAGCGTCGGCAGGCTGCGGACACCCAGGCGCTTGCTCAGCTCCTTGTTGTCGTCGGCATTGACCTTGACGAACTTGATCCGCCCCGCGTAAACCCGCGCCATTTCCTCGAACAAGGGGGCCAAAGCCTTGCACGGACCGCACCATGGCGCCCAGAAATCCACGCAGACCGGAAGCGCGGACCGCTCCACCTCGGCGGCGAAGTCGTTCGCCCCGACCTCGATAACGTATTGGTTCATCGACTGCACTCCCGTGAAACGAAGGATGGGGGGCGCGCGCCGCATCCCGCGCAAGCGCGACGGCGACGCACGCCCTCACCGGTGGATCGGCGAATTACCAGCCGCAGGCGCCACATGAATCCAATGCTGCGGTTCCGCCCACGCCTTTGGCGTACTTGCCCTTCGGGCGGTCCTCGCCGACGCGCAGCGACTCATCGCCAAGCGTCGTGGCCATGCTGCTGCGGGTGGCGACGACGGCATCGATGGCGCGCTTGGCATAGTCGGTACCGCTGGCCGGGGAACGCTGCTTGATCCGATCGGCCGCGTACAGCGACTTGGCGTCGCCCGCGATGCGGCGCAGGTCCGCGGGCGTGAACCCCTCGGTACTGCGCGCCAGCAGCGCATAGTCGATCGACGCATGCCCGGGCAGATCCGTGCTCATCCAGCG
The DNA here is from genome assembly GCA_017848855.1 of Rhodanobacter denitrificans. GTDB lineage: Bacteria > Pseudomonadota > Gammaproteobacteria > Xanthomonadales > Rhodanobacteraceae > Rhodanobacter_A > Rhodanobacter_A denitrificans_B. The sequence goes on from JAFIHF010000028.1 coordinate 6,265, forward strand.
CTTGAGGATCTGTGCGCGGGTGTCTTCGTCCGGCGCACGCGTTTCCAGCCACAGCTCGACGCGCCCGGAGCGCAGCAGTGCGTCGGGAATCTTGCGCACGTCCATGGCCGTCATCATCACGCAGACGTTGTTCGCCGTCTCGCTTTCCAGGCCGTCGAGCAGCGACAGCAGGTAGCGCGCGAGACCGCTGATGTGCTCGATGCGGAACAGCACGTCGGCGTCGTCGATGAACAACACCGCAGGCGAATTGCGCTTGGCCTCCTCGATCACACCCTGCAGTTTGGCGAAGAACACCGTCGGCGGTTCGGTCACGAAGGAGCCGTCGATGAGAAAGAACTTGCCCTCGATCCGATGCGCGAGCGCCCGCCCGATGCTGGTCTTGCCGGTGCCCGGCGGTCCATACAGCAACACGCCGCGCTTGGGCTTGAGGTCGAGCCGCTGCGCCAGTTCGCGGTTCTTCAGCGGCAGCACCAGGTGGGTGTCCAATTGAGCGGCGATGTGTTCGGAACCCGGCAACGAGTCGAAGCTCAAGGCCTCCACTTCGTCCAGGCGCGCGTTGGAGTTCACGACGTATCGCTCCAATTGCTCGATGAACGTCGTCGCACTCGGCGCCGGATCGGCTTCGACGAGCTTGCACGCGGCACGCAGCTGGTGGCCGTTCAACATCGAGGCGAAGCGGTACACGAGCTGAAAGTCGATGCCGGCGGCCTTGGCTGGACCGAGGATGTTTTCGGCAATGGCCGCATAGTCGTTCGGCGTGAACAACGGCATGTCCACCATGGCCGCCGCGTCGCCGTACAGATCGGTGCTCGATTCCCACTGCACGGGCAGGCGGCCGGCAAGGACCAGCCGCTTGCCCGATTTCGCCACGGTGTCGTAGATGTGCTTGCGCACGACTCGTGCGAAATACTGCAATCGTATCGCCGAGGTATCGAACGACAATGTGCCGAAATCGTCGACCAGGACCAGGTCGGCATGCTCCAGTGCATCCAGGATCAGTGCGCCGATTGCCGCATCCGACACGTCCGGGCCACGAGCGGCGGTTGCTGCGGTGACATCACGCAACGAAATCCGCTTGCCTTGGTATTTGCGGGCCAGCGTGTCGAGGATCGCACTGCGGCCGAAGCCGTCGGCGCCCGCCAATGCCACGATCGGCGTGACCGCGAGCAAGGTTTCCAGCTTTTCGCAAACGTGGCGTTGGGCCGGGGTGAGTTTGAACGAGGCGGCGGATTCCCCGGCAACCGGTGCGGCCGGTTCGCTGTGGGTGCGCTCGATTTGGGTATTCATGGAAAGGTGTCCTGATGGAGGATAGGAGATAAGAGATGCGCGCGACGGAAGACCGGGGTCAGGCCGCCACACCGATGCGCAGCTTGTCGTCGCCGAGCAGGTCGGCCATGTTGTTGCGCGAGGCGACGATCTCTTCCACCGAGCGGCGCACGTAGGTTTTCGCATCGGCGGTCGTGCGGCCGGCGGCGATATCCGCGGCATACAGGGTTCTGGCATCGCGCACGATGCGGCGCAGGTCCGCCGGCGTGCAGCCTCCGGTGATCGCGGCCAGCGCCGCATAGTCCACCACATCGTGTCCGGGGATGTCGCTGCCCATCCAGCGCTGCAGGATGCGCGCGCGCGTGGCCTCGTCCGGCGCCTTGGTCTCCAGCCACAGCTCGACGCGGCCCGAACGCAGCAGCGCTTCGGGGATCTTCTTCACGTCCATCGCCGTCATCATCACGCAGACGCTGCCGGCGGTGGCGCTTTCCAGGCCGTCGAGCAGCGAGAGCAGATAGCGCGAAAGACCCGCGACATGCTCGATCTTGAACAGCACGTCGGCATCGTCGATGAACAGCACCGAAGGCGAATTGTCCTTGGCCTCCTGCACCACCTTCTGGATCTTCTGGAAGAACGCGGTCGGCGGCTCGGTGACGAAGGTGCCGTCGATCATGAAAAACTTGCCCTTGATGCGGTGGGCCAGGGCGCGGCCGATGCTGGTCTTGCCGGTGCCCGGCGGCCCATACAGCAGCACGCCGCGCTTGGGCTTGAGGCCGAGCTCGGCGGCCAGCTCGCGGTTCTCGAACGGCAGCACGATGTTGGTCTCGAGCGCATCGGTGATGTGCTCGGAGCCGGGCAGCGAATCGAAGCTGAGTTCTTCGACTTCCTCGAGCCGCGTGTTGCTTGCGACGATGTAGGTCTTCAGGCAGTCGATGAAGTCACCGGTCGAAGGCGCTTGCTTGCGCTGGCGCAGCAGCTGGCTGGCCAGGCGCAACTGATAGCCTTGCAGCATGCCCGCATAGCGGTGGACGACCTTGAAGTCGATGTTGGCTGCGTGCGCCTTGCCGAGGACGTTCGCCACGATTTGCGCGTAGTCGTCCGCGCCGAAAATCGGCATGTCGACAAGGATGGCCTGATCGTTGAACTCATCGGACGTCGATCCCCACAAGGGCAGCGGCGAGCCGATGAGCAGCAGTCGCTTGCCCATTTGCGCGGCGGCATCGCACAAGCGCTTGCCAACCAGCCGATTGAAGAAATACATGCGCGACATCGCACGCGACACGAAGCTCAAACTCGAGTAATCGTCGATGATGACCAGATCGACGCCGACGAAGGCTTCGAGGACGACCGCTTCCACCGCCTCCTGCCATTGCGCGCCATGCCGGGACTCGGCCGCGGCGAAGATTTCACCCAGGCTGACGATGCGGCCGCCGTGTTTCGCCGCGAGCGCACTGGCGACCGTGGTCTTGCCGATGCCGCTGGCGCCGCTCAACGCCATCACCGGCGAAGTTTCGAGCAGGCGTTCGAGCTTGTCGTAAACCGCCTGCTGGACGGGCGTCAGCACCGTATTTTCGACGATCGCCGACAGGGCGCCGGAAGCCTTCGCCTGCGATGGGGATTTGATGCGGGTATTCATGGGTGTCCTTCGATGGGCTGAGTGGCGGGACAATCGGGCATTGCATTCGACGATGCCGCGGCAAGCTGCCGTGCGGACCATCGGATGCCTGCCGTTTTGCAAGCATGGCCATGCTAGGCAGGCCACATCGCGTGCACACCCTCCCTTGGTAGGGTCTTGTGCTTGCATCGGGCGAATATCCCCGCTGCCTGGCTCACCTTGAGGGCAGCGCCACCAACTGGGTGCGGCTGCGGATGCCGAACTTGTCGTAGATGTGACTCAGGTGATCCTTGACCGTACTGATCTCGCGGTGCAGTTGCGCCGCGATCTCGCGATTGCTCTTGCCTTGCATCACCAACAGGGCAACGTTGCGCTCGCCTGGCGTGAGCTGGGCGAGCACGGCAAGCTGCGCGGCGGTCGGTTCCATTTCGGCGCCGGCGCGGGAAGCCATGTCGCTGTAGCGGATCAGGAACGAGGGAGCGCCGACCGCATCGCGGTGCTGTTGCGGCACTTCGACGGTGGCCTTGAAGCCATGCTTGACGGGATGCCGGATGTCCTGCTGCGGAACGCGCTCGCTGGAACCCTGGGCGACCAGCTTCGCCATCCAGCGTTGGCGCAGATCCAGGCAAACGGTGCGAAGTTCGTCGGGCAGATGGAAATCGTCCTGGTCTTCGACTTGCGTGGCAGGCGCCGACAGTTGATTCCAGCGCCGGGTCTGGCGATACCCCTGCGTGTTGCCGAACACCGGCCTCAGCTCCCAATCCAGCAGCAGCAGGCCGACCGAAAGGTCGTCAAGCACATCCATCACGCTGGACTCCATGACGTGCTGCCGGTCTTGTTCGAGCACCCGCCGAGCCAGGGCTTCGAGCAGCGCATGCACCGCGCGCACGCGCGCCACGGTTTCGCTGGCGAACGCCCCATCCTCACCGCCACGGAACAACGTGACGCCGGCGCGCACCACGTCGCCACGGCGGGAGAGTGGAATCACCAGCGCTTGCTCCCAGCCGGTGGGCTGGAACAGCCGATGAAGCTCCCCCTCGGCGTCGGACAATCGGGAGAGCGAGACTGCAAATGGCCCCTGCGGCAACGGGGCACCGGACGCATACAGCGGTGCCAGCGCCAACACGCGGTTGCGCCAGATGCCATGGGGATTCGTGCCTGCATCCCCGCTGGCCGGACTGGCAGGCGCTTCGCCGAACACGACGGTGGTCCAATCGTTCCACGCGATCGCGGTGCGATACGGCGCGAGCGATTCGAGCAGAACGCTCATGGATTTCCAGAAGCCGGCAAGATCCGATGCCGCCGCCAGATCGGCCAACAGCGACATCCACGGCGTCAGCGGCCAGGCGCTGCCAGAGTCGGCCGCGCCCGGCGAAAACGGTGAACCATGCTGTCCCTGACCGGCGTCGCCGATCCGGCCGCTGGCCGACGCCCGCTCGCCGATGCTCATCCGTGCGTCCCTGTCGCTGACGCGTGAGCTTCGGCGGCCGGAGGCTCGGTGCGCGGCGGCGGTTCGGCTTCGACCGGATTCGTCACCTCCTCGCCCAAGGCTCGCAGCTCTCGCGTGGACGTCAGGCGATAGCTGCCATCCGGATAGAGGCAGAGCGCCTGGTCGTGGAATGCCAGGATCGTCTCGCGATGGCCCACGCTGACGTAGGTGACGTTCGCCGCCTGCAACAGGCCGTACAACACCGCCTCGGTCGCGATATCGACCGCGCTGGTGGCTTCGTCGAGAAACACGTAGCGTGCCCGCGAGATCAGCGCGCGCGCGAATCCGATGCGCTGCTGCTCTCCCAGCGAGAGCACCCGGCCCCAATCGCGCACGGCCTCCATTCCCCCGTGTTGGTCGAGCAGATCGGGCAGGCAGACCTGTTGCAACACCTGCTGCAATTCGGCGTCGGTGACGTCGTCGCGCATATTCGGGTAGAGCAATTGCGAACGCAGGTCGGACAGGATCATGTAGGGCCGTTGCGGCAGGAACATGCACTGCTCGCCCGGCGGCATCGTCAGCACGCCGCTGCCGCGCTGCCACAGACCGGCCATTGCGCGCAGCAGCGAACTCTTGCCCACGCCGGTCTGGCCGACGACGATCAGGTGCTGGCCGGGCGTGAGGCGAAGGTTCAGGTCGCGCACCAGGCGCTGTTCGCCGCCCGGCGTCTCCAGACTCAGTCCGCTGATTTCCAGCGTGTCGCCCCGCGCCAGTGCAATCGTCGGCGCATCATCGCGCGTGCGCGCGGCATCCATCGCATCGAAGCGCTCGAGGATCTGGGCCAGCCGCACGGCGCCGGGCGCAGCTGAGGTGAGTATCGGGATGAAGTTGCCCAACGACGTCAGTGCGCTGAGCATGCTGCCGGCGGCGACCGTCGCCATCGCAATGGCGCCGAATTGGATCTTGTCCTGGAAGAACAACGGCGCGATCAGGAAGAACGGCATCGCCTGCCAGATCACGTTCAGCGCCTGCAGGACGCCCGAGGTCTTCATCTGATAGATCAGCACCGCGAGCTTGGTGCGTGTCACCTTTGCAAGGCGGCTGTCGATTTGTGCTTGCTCGCTGGCTTCACCGCGGTAGAACGCCACGGTTTCGGCATTCTCGCGCACGTGCAGGATGCCGTAGCGCAGGTCTGCTTCGGCGACCGTGTTGTCGAAATTCAGCCGGATCAGCGGCGTGTACATCAACAGGGTGACGAGCGTCTGGATGACCGCGTAACCGATGACATACAGCATCATCGTGCGGCTGACCGAGGCGATGATGACTCCACCGGTGACCAGTTGCAGTACCTGGGTCAGCAGCATGCGCGGGATCAGGGCAATGACGTTGATGAACGGCGGGATCTGTTCCTGGATGCGTTGGTCGGGGTTGTCGAGATCCTCGCTCAGGGCGATGTCGTAGTAAGTCCTCTTCTGCAGGTAACGGCTCACCATGTAGTCGGTCAGCCATTGGCGCCATTCCACGTTGAGCACGGCGGACCAGTAAGACATCAACAGCTCGGCCACCACGTACAGCGCACCGACGCCGAGGGTCGACATGAAAAAGACGGTGTAATGCGCGTGATCCTTGGCAACCAACGCGTTGGTCATGTCCTTGGTCAGGATTTGCGTCCATGCCATCAGCCCAGTCATGGCAGGCGCCAGCGCGAGCACGCCGAACAGCAGCAGGCGCGGGCGCCAATGGCCGGGCTGTGCCCAGTAAGGCCGAGTCAGCCGCCACAGGCGTGCAAACAGCTTGCGCGAGATCTTGTAGTCAGCCGGGTCGACATTGAGCGAGCGTGCGTCCATTGATTGGGGATCGATGCAGGGGGAGCGGCGGGGGGGAGGGAGAGGGAAGGTGAGAAAAAACCGCTCCCGTTCGACAGCGCGAAGGCCGGCGGCCGTCAGATGCGGCCGGCCGGCCCCGGCCGTTTACAGCGAGCCGTTGATCGTCAGCATGAAGCTGCGCGGCGCGCCGTAGAAATTGCTGGGGGCAACACGTCCTATGCTCTGGTAATAGGTACGATCAAGCAGGTTGTCGACGTTCAGCGCCATCGACCAGTGGTCATTGATCCGGTAGGCCGCGCGCAGGGTGACCACGGTGTAGAAGCCCTGCGTGACATTGGCTTTCTGATACGGCACCTGGCACCTGCCGAAGGCATCGGATGACGCGCAAACAGAATCCGTGAGGTAGCTGGCGGATTGCGCCAGCACGCCGCCGCCGAGGCTCCAGCGCCCGCCGGCACCGGGCAGCCGATAGTCGGTCCATACCTTGAGAAGGTGTTTGGGCGCGAAGCTCGCCAGGGGCGGGGCCGCGCCCGTCAGCGTGGCCGAGCGATTGACGTTGAAGGTGTAGCCCGCGCTCCACAGCCACCGCGATGTCAGCTGGCCACTGAGTTCCGCCTCCACGCCCTTGCTGGTATTGGTGCCCGGCAGGTAGCAGCAGTAATGCCCCGCGCTCACCATCCTGAAAGGATGGCTGGGATCAGACAGGGCGATGTTGTCTTGATCGATCTTGAACAAGGCGAGCGAGCCGTTGAGCAGCCCGCGGTTCCAGGCGGCCTTGATCCCGGCCTCGAGATTGACGCCGTGCTCGGGAGGAATCGGATTCCCGGCCGCCGTGAGATTCCCGCTCGCCGGCCGAAAGACATCGACGTAGCTGGCATACAGCGAATACTGCTTGTTGAGGTCGTACACGATGCCCGCGTAAGGGGTCACCACCCCGGTACTGACGGTCGCGGACTTGTAGGGACTGAACCATTGGGGACCCGAACCGAAATCCAGGGCAGGTCTGCCGTGCGAGCGGACACTGTAATAATTGTCGCGAGCACCCAGCGTTATCGACCATCCCTCCCATGGGCGCAGGCGCAGCGCGGCATAGACGCCGCCTGTCTTCGTGACAGAACTGATACTGCCAAGGAAATAGGGATTGGTCGGACCCGCCGGTGCCAGCGTGTAGGCGGTCGGATCGAACCGCCAAGGGTCCAGCGCGGGAGGGCCAAGCGGTGTTCCCGATTCGATGAATGACGGATGCGCAATGTACCTTGCATAGTCCGCACCGAGAGTCACTTCCTGACGGCGGCCATGCCAGTCGAAACCGCCGGTCAAGGTGGCGTCTGCCGTCATCTGGGATGACGGAGTTACGGATGAAGATTCAGTCGGCAGCCCCTTGATCAGACCCGTGGCGGGGTTGATCCCACCGTAGGGTGGATCCCACTCCACGTTGTGCCCCGCGACGTTGATCTGGGCCAGGTCGGCCTTGAGTTTCCAGCCGTCCCCGAAGTCATGGTTCAGCCCCACGAATGCTTCCGTTATATGTTCGACATCGCGACTCTGTGGAAAGACCAGGCCCTGGGAGCGCGGCAGATGCGGATCGGCGCCGGTGAGGTAGCGCGGCAGACCCAAAAACGCGCCGGTCGAATCGGCCTGTTTCACCGAACCGCCCACGGTCAGTGTGGTCGAGGGACCGAGGTCGTACGCGAGCACGCCGTAGAGCTTGTGCGTCCGGCTGTTGGCCGTATCGTAGAAATAATGCTGCTCGGTGCTGCTGGTCACCACGCGCCCGCGCAGGGCGCCGTTGAAGCCGAGCGGGCCCGTGGCATCCAGCCCCAGGTGGTAGAAGTCCCACGAACCGAGCGTTGCGTCCACATTCGCCTCGGCCGTCGCCAGCGGCTGCTTGCGTACCAGGTTGACCGTCGCGCCCGGATCGTTGAAGCCGCCGAACAGGCCGTCCGCCCCACGCAACACCTCGACACGGTCGTATTCGGACATGTCGTCGACCTGCATTCCATTGAAGAACATCGACACCTGTGAGCCACCGTCGACGTGGTATCCGCCAACCTCGAAGCCTCGCGAATAGAAAAAGGCATTCTTCGTGCCGCCGCTCCGGACCGTGATGCCCGTGGTCCAGTTGAGGGCGTCGGCCAGATTGAAGTCGTTCTGCTGCTGCAGCAGCTCCTGCGAGATCACCGACACCGACTGCGGGATCTCGCGCAGCTCGGTCGGCACGCGCGTCGCTGCGTAGCCCTCGGC
>JAFIHF010000029.1 GCA_017848855.1 Rhodanobacter denitrificans
ACCACCACCGACTGCTGGGGCCGATCGGGAATATCCCGCCAGCGGAAGCCGAAGCGGCTTACTATCGGCAACAGGCTGCGCTGGCCAAGGCCGCGTGACTCAAACCAAACAGCCTCCGAGAAAGTCGGGGCGGTTCAGTGGTGGCTGATTTTTTCGCACTGTGACTTGTGCGCGGTGTCGCAAGTTTGAAAGCGGTTTCGTGCGCCTGCCGCAAGGAACGAAGCGGTTTCGTGCCGCTGCCGCGGCCCGAGTTCCTTTCTCTTTGCGTGCCCAAAGAGAAAGGAACCAAAGAGAAAGGGCACCCCGATGCGGCGCTCTCCGGGCATCCTGCCCTGCGAGTCCGTGAGGCGTGGCCGGGCTTTTCGGCCGGGCATCCTGCCCGGTCGAAAAGGCGAGCCCATCCATGGACTCGCCCGCTGCGCGGCCTCTTCGTCCCCGCCTCACCGCCGCATAGGGGCCCCGGCAAAGCAGCGCGCTCCTGCGCGCAGAAGCAACAGCCAGAGCAAAGCCAAACAAAGCGAAGCACCAGCAAAGCGAAGCAAAGGCACTGGGCCCCAGCTTGCGCTGGGGCGACGAGCTTGTAACCCTCAGTTTCCAGATACGTCGCGGCGTGGCCGCTATAGGGCGACGTGTCGACGAACGTTGGTCCAATCCCCTCGGCACAGCCTGCTTGTAGGGTCGGCGGATTGAACCAGGCCATTTCTCTTGGTTACTTCTCTTTGGGCCAGCAAAGAGAAGTGACTCGGGCGCCGGTAGGCGACCGAAACCGCTCTGTCGCTTGCGATAACAGCAAAAAGAGCCAAATCAGCAGAGCTCATCGCGAGCACCCGCCCCTCACCCCAGCCCTCTCCCCAAAGGGGTGAGGGAGAAAGCGTGCTCAGCAAGCACCCAAAGGCCCGCCACAGCCGAGCCAACACACCGGCAGCGAAAGACTCGCATCCCCAGATCCCCGCGAGCGCGAAAAAGGCCGCGCACCCAGCGCTCACCGCTTTCGCGTTCGCGATGTCCCCAACTTCCGCGTCAACGTATTGCGCCCCACGCCCAGCGCCGCCGCCGCATGCTGCCGGTGCCCACCGTGCGCGGCCAGCGCCGCTTCCAGCAACACGCGGTCCAGCGTTTCGCGGGCGCGGGCATGGATGTCGGCTTCGCCGTCGGCGAGGGCGCGCGTGGCCCAGGCGCGCAGGGCGTCGGTCCAGTCGCCGGCGGCGCTCGCTGGCGGCGACGCGCCGAGGTCGGCGGGCAGGATTTCCGAGCCGGGGGCGATCACCGCGAGGCGGCGGCACAGGTTTTCCAGTTCGCGCACGTTGCCGGGGAAGTCGTGCTGCGCCAGCGCCTTCAGCGTGGCCTTGGCGAAACGCTTGGGCGGAAGCTTCAGTTCCCGCACCACGGCGGCGAGGAAGTGCGTGGCCAGCAGCGGGATGTCCTCGCGGCGTTCGCGCAGCGCGGGCAGCGCGATGCGCACCACGTCGAGGCGGTGCTTGAGGTCGGCGCGGAACTGTCCGGCCGCCACACGTGCGTCGAGGTCCTGGTGGGTAGCGGCGACGATGCGCACGTCGCAGCGGATCAGTTCGCGCCCGCCCACGCGGTAGAACTCGCCGCCGGCGAGCACGCGCAGCAGGCGCGTCTGCAGCGCCAGCGGCATGTCGCCGATCTCGTCGAGGAACAGCGTGCCGCCTTCGGCCTGTTCGAAGCGGCCGGCCACGCGCCGCTGCGCGCCGGTGAACGCGCCGGCTTCGTGGCCGAACAGTTCGCTCTCCAGAAGCTCGGAAGGAATCGCCGCGGTGTTGAGCGCCACGAAGGGTTTGTCGCGCCGCGCGCTTTCCTCGTGCAGCGCGCGCGCCACCAGCTCCTTGCCGGTGCCGGTTTCGCCGGTGACGAGCACGTTGAGGTCGCTGGCCGCCACGCGGCCGATCAGGCGGAACACCTCGCGCATCGCCGCGCTCTCGCCCAGGAGCGCATGCGTGGGCGCCGTCGCCGCGGCCGGCGGTGCCGCGGCGGACGCGCCGTCGGCCAGCGCGCGGCGCACCGTGGCCACCGCCTGGTCGAGGTCGAACGGCTTGGCAAGGTAATCCGCCGCGCCCGCGCGGTAGGCCGCGGCGGTGGTCGCCACGTCGGTGTACGCGCTCATCACGATCACCGGCGCGATGCCCTTGGCCTTCAGTTCTTCCAGCAGCGCCAGGCCGCTCTCGCCGGGCATGCGCACGTCGGTGAGCAGCAGCGCGGGACGCTGCGTGCGCAGCGCGGCGCGCACCGCGTCGGCGGTGTCGAACTCGCGCACGGCGAGGCCCGCGTCGCGCAGCGCCGCGGCCAGCACGAAGCGCACGCCGCGGTCGTCGTCGACCAGCCAGATCTCGCCGCTCATCGGCGTGGCTCCGGTAGGAGCGCACCCTGTGCGCGATGGGGCTTTTCGCGGGGAGCTTGGTCGCGCACAGGGTGCGCTCCTGCGAAAGAGGCGCGGGGCTTGGTCATGGCGCACGCTCCAGCGGCAGGTACAGCGAGAACACCGTTTCGCCCGGATGGCTGCTGCAGCACAGCTCGCCGCCGTGCTCGCGGGCGATTTCGCGCGACAGCGCCAGGCCCAGGCCGGTGCCGTCGGCGCGGCCGGATACCAGCGGTTCGAACAGGGTGTCGCGCAGTTCCGCGGGCACGCCGGGGCCGTCGTCGACCACGTCCACGCGCAGCGCGCAGCGCAGCACGCGTGCGCCGGCGCGCACGCCGTGCTCGGCGCGCGTGCGCAGGGTGAGCGTGCGCGCGCCCGCTTCCAGCGCGTTGCGCGCGAGGTTCAGCAGCACCTGCTGCAGGCGGTCCGCGTCGCCGCGGATGTCGGGCAGGCTGGGGTCGTAGTCGTGGCGCAGACGCGGCGGCGCGGGTTCGGCCTGCAACAGCTCGCTCAGCTTGTCGAGCAACTGATGGACGTTCACCGCGCCCAGACGCGCGGCGCCGTCGTGATGCAGCAGCCGGTTCGCCAGCGCGGCGAGGCGGTCGGCCTCGTCGATGATGAGCTGCGCCAGCGCCTGCAGCTCGGCGCCGTCGACGCGCCGCTGCAACAGCTGCGCCGCGCCGCGCAGGCCGGCCAGCGGATTCTTCACCTCGTGCGCGAAGCCGCGCAGCGTGGCCGACAGCGGCGAGGCGGCTTGCGCCGGCGCGGCCAGCGCATGCACCTCGACCAGCAGGCCGCCATCGTCCATCGGCTGGATCGCCAGGTCGGCCTTGAGCGTGCGTTCGTCGAACGCGGACAGCGTCGCCTCGCGCAGCTGCACGAAGCGCGCCTCGTCCAGCGCGCGCCGCACCTGCGCCAGCTCGTCCGGCGCGGGCAGCCACAGCGCCAGCGGCTGGCCCACCGCGCTGCGCATGCCGCTGCCCAGCAGTTCGGCCAGCGCGGCATTCGCCCAGCGCACGCGCAGTTCGGCGTCGACCAGGGCCACCCCGGTCGCCAGCTGTTCCGCCCATGCCTGCCACGGCTGCACGTTCATTGCACCATCATGGTTGTTGCCTCATTTTGGTGCAACACGAGGCGCGCGCCCCTGTCGTCACCAACGGCATCGGTCGAAAAAACGAAGGGGAAGGCTCGCGCCCTCCCCTTCGCATGCTGCGCACGGCGCGTTCGTGCTTACAGCGCGTAATACATCTGGAACTCGAGCGGATGCGTCGAGGCGCGGTAGCGGGTGACTTCCTGCATCTTCACGCCGATGTAGGCGTCGATGAAGTCGTCGGTGAACACGCCGCCGGCCTTCAGGAACTCGCGGTCCTTGTCCAGCGCGACCAGCGCCTCGTCGAGGCTGGCGCAGACCTGCGGGATGTTCTTCTCCTCCTCCGGCGGCAGGTCGTAGAGATCCTTGTCGGCCGGCGCGCCCGGGTCGATCTTGTTGAGGATGCCGTCGAGGCCCGCCATCATCAGCGCGGTGAACACGAGGTAGCCGGAGTTCATCGGGTCGGGGAAGCGCACCTCGATGCGGCGGCCCTTGGGGCTGGCGACATACGGAATGCGGCAGCTCGCCGAGCGGTTGCGCGCGGAGTAGGCCAGCATCACCGGCGCCTCGAAGCCCGGCACGAGGCGCTTGTAGCTGTTGGTGGTGGAGTTGGCGAACGCGTTGATCGCCTTGGCGTGCTTGAAGATGCCGCCGATGTACCACAGCGCGGTCTGGCTGAGGCCGCCGTACAGATCGCCGGCGAACAGGTTCTCGCCGTTCTTGCTGAGCGACTGGTGCACGTGCATGCCCGAGCCGTTGTCGCCCACGATGGGCTTGGGCATGAAGGTGACGGTCTTGCCGTTCTGGTGCGCCACGTTCTTGATGACGTACTTCATCGTCATCAGCTCGTCGGCCTTGGCGACCAGCGTGTTGAACTTCACGCCGATCTCGCACTGGCCGGCGTTCGCCACCTCGTGGTGGTGCACTTCCACCTTCTGGCCCAGCGATTCGAGCACCTTGCACATGTCGGCGCGCAGGTCGCCCAGCGTGTCCACCGGCGGCACCGGGAAGTAGCCGCCCTTCACCGCGGGCCGGTGGCCCATGTTGCCGTCTTCGTACTTGAAGCGGGTGCTCCAGGCGGCCTCGTTCGATTCGATCTCGTAGAACACGCGGCCCATGTCGTTCTGCCAGCGGATCGAGTCGAAGATGAAGAACTCCGGCTCCGGCCCGAAGAAGGCGGTGTCGGCAATGCCGGTGGACTTGAGATACGCCTCGCCGCGCTTGGCGATGGAGCGCGGGTCGCGGCCGTAGGCCTGCAGGGTGCTGGGCTCCAGCACGTCGCAATGCAGCACCAGCTGGGTGTGCGCGCTGAACGGGTCGAGGTAGGCGGTGTCCGGGTCGGGCATCAGGATCATGTCCGACTCGTTGATGCCCTTCCAGCCGGTGATCGAGGAGCCGTCGAACATCTTGCCGTCCTCGAAGGTCGACTCGTCGATGGCGTGCGCCGGGAAGGTGACGTGGTGGTGCTTGCCGAGCATGTCGGCAAAACGGAAGTCGACGAACTCGACCTCGTGTTCAACGATCAGGTCGAGCACTTTCTTGGCGGTCATGGAGCAAGCCTCGCGGGTGGGTGATGGGAGCCTCTTAGCAATCGCGATGCCAAACGCCAAGGCTTTTGCGCATCAACGACTTGCCACCTCTTGCGACTCCGTCCAGCGGCGCGCATGCACATCGATGGTGCATAGAAATGGAGCTATCACCCATAGTGGTGCAAACGGGCGCAGTCCGGAAATCGGGTGGGTGAGCCCCTGCATCCTCGCACGCTGGCCGGCGCCGTGCGCGTGGCGCGCGAACGAGAAAGGGGCGGCCATCGCCGCCCCATCCCCGTCCACGCGCGGCATCCCGCCGACCGGCTAGTAATAGCCGGTCATGTTGAGGAACCAGCCCTTGTTGTCGTAGCGCAAGTGGGTGAGGTCGTCGCTGAAGTCGGTGAAGTTGTAGCCCACGCCGAGCTTGAAGTTCTGCCCGACCTGGCGATCCACGCCCACCAGCCAGCCCTGCTTGCGGCCGCCGTCCTTCACCCGCATCACGCGGTATTCGGCCAGGCCGTCCCACTTCGCGATGAGGTGGTAGCGCAACTGCGCGGCGCCGAAATCGGCGCGGCTGTCCAGCCACGGGCCCTGGCCGCGCCCCATGCGGAACTCGCCGCGGCGGGCGGCCAGCTTGCCGGCCAGCTCCCAGCGCGGGTCGAAGCGCCAGATGCCTTCGAACGCCAATACCTGCGAGCGCTGGTCGTCGGTGGCGCCGCCGATCTGGCCCGGCGAGGCGAGGTCGTACAGCAAGGTGTACTTGCCGAACGCGGCCCAGCGGGTGTTGTCGTGCGGGCGGAAGGCGAAGCCGGCGTTGAGCTCGGTGAGCCGCGCGCCGTCCAGCGCGTTCAGGTTGTCGGTGGTCCTGGCGTAGTTCGCCCGCAAGGCCAGGCGCCAATCCTCGCTGAGCTTGTAGAACAGCCGGTTGGTGGTGACCCACTGGTGGCGCGATTCGGCGCCGTGGTCCTGGCGGTATTCCAGCTTGCTGGTCCAGTCGGTGCGGGCGTCGGTGCGCCCGCCGCTGACGCTGTAGGCATGCCGGGTGACGCCGCCCGCGGCGGTGTCGAGCTGGCCTTCCTGCAGGGTAAAGCCCAGCCGCCAGCCTTCGGACGGATAGAAATCCATGCCGAAGGTGTGCGCCAGGCCCGCGCTGTCGTAGCCCGGATCCTTCAGGAACTGGCTCTCGTTGTAGAGGTTGACCTGGTTGCTCAGGCGCCAGCGCTGGCCCACCGTCCAACCGCCGGCCTGGCGTGGGTTGAACAGCGGGTCGACCGCGGTGCTGTCGGTGCTGTAGCGGTAGTTGCCGTACAGGCTGTGCTCGTTGCTCAACCAGTATTCGGCATTGAGCTCGGCGGCGTGGCCGCGGCTGCCGTCGCTGTACTCGGCGCCCACGGTGGAGCGGTTGCCGAACTGGTACTTGCTGCCCAGCGTGTACAGGTTGTTGGTGGGATAGCGGCCGTGGTCGTCGTCCAGCGTGTACTGCGCGATGCCGTAGACCTCCAGCAGGCTGGTCAGGTGGCGGTGGTAGCTGAGCGCGCCCAGCGCGGGTTCGACGGTGCCGAACACGCCCTGCTGGCTGATCCGGCGCAGTTCGGCGGTCCACTGGTTGACTTCGTCCGGACGCCAGTCGGCGGTGAGCTGCTGCTGCTCCAGCACCTCGCCGTCGCGCTCGGCGCGGCTGGCCTGGCCGTACAGGCTGAAGTTCTGCGTGAGATAGCCCTGGAACTCCGCGCCGTACTCGCGGATGTCGGCACCGGTGTCGTAGCGCGAGATCGAGAAGCCCGGATCCACGTTGCGCCACCAGGCGCCCACGCTCCAGTCCTCCTTCGTCCAGCCCAGTTCGCGGAAGTTCGCGCGGGCCTCGACGGCGCGCGCGTCGCCGCTGCGCGCGGCGGTGGGCGGGCGCTTCTCGATGAAGCTGAAGCCGCCGTTGTCCGAGTAGAAGATCGGCGCGGCCACCGCCTCGGTGTGCGACTGCTCCAGCTTGAGGTAGGTGCCGCGGCCGGCCTGCAGGGTCACGTCGGCGCCGGCCAGGGTGTAGTCGTCGCCGCTGCGGCCCTCGTCCACGTAGGTGGCGCCCACCGCGAGGTGCTCGCCGAACCAGTGCTTGCCGCGCACGCCGGCGGTGGTGTCGTCGGCGCGGAAGCCACCGGGAATGTACTCGTAATCCACCAGCAGCAGCTGGTCGTAGCCGTCCAGCGGGGTGTCGCGGGTGATCGAGGGCAGGTTCTCGCGGGTGATCTGCGCCAGCGGCCGGGTGAGGATGATGCGGCCCTGCAGCTCGTCGATCTCGTAGTCGGCGCCGCGCTGCAGCCGCACGCTGGACAGCGTGCGGCCGGTGCGGCGGTCGCGCACGTCGAGCACGACCTGGTCCGAGCCCGGCAGCACGTCGGTCTGGCGCAGGTAGTACAGGCTGCCGCCGGTGCCGAGGAATTCGCTGTGGCCGGGCGCCGACTGCGCCTGCGAGCCGAACAGCTTCAGCGTGTCCTTCGCCTCGCCCAGCGCGGTGGTTTCGCGGCCGCGCCAGCTCAGCGCCGCGCCGTACAGCGAGCGGTTGTACTGGCCGTACTCGGTGCCGTTGAAGCCGGTGGCGAAATTGCCCCACAGCGCCTGGTTGCGGTCCCAGTCCACGCGCACGTACAGCCGGCCCTGGGTGTCCACGTCGCGGGTGGTGGTGGAATCGTCGCCGTAGCTCGGGTAGTACATGTCCGGATCGAGCCGGCGGAACACGTCCTGCGCGTCGGCGTCGAGGAAGCCGTTGAACAGGCGCTTCACCTCGCGGTCGCGGGTGTCGGCCTGGGCGGTGACGAGGTACTTGCCCTTGAGTTTCTGCTTCAGATAGAAGGCCAGGCGGCCGTCGCCGATGAAGCCGTCCTTGTCGCTGCCGTCCTCGGCGGCGGGCGTGACGCTGCTGCTCACGCTGTGGTTGGACAGGGTGAGGTCGGCCATCGCCACCAGGAAGCGGTGCGAGCCGGTGACGTCGACATCCAGCGTGCGCCGGATCTCCGCCGCCTGCGGCCGCTGCAGGGTCAGCGCGAACTGGTGCTGGCCCACCGGCTCCAGGAACTCGGCGACGAACTTGCGCTCCAGGTCGACCGGGAACACCTCGCCGTTGATCCGCAGCGTGGCATCCGCCGGCACGTCGCGGCCGTGGATGCGCACGCGCGAGCCGTAGATCGGGATGTTCTGCAGGCGCAGCGCGTTGCTGCCGAAGATCGCGTCGCGGATCTGCTCGGCCTGCGCCTGCTCGGCGCTGAGCGCGGTGCCCTTGCTGCGCTCGGTGCGCTCGCGCAGCGCCTGCACGCCGCGCGCGTAATCCGCCGGGGTCTGCAGCTGGATGCTCTGCGGCACGGTTTCGTCGAACTGGCCGTCGGCGCCGTAGGCGCGCGCCACGTAGACCAGGGTGTCGCCGGGGCGCAGGTTGAGCCCGGCCGGCAGGCGGCCGTCCCAGCTGGCGTCGCCCACGTTCGCGGTCGGCAGCGTGATCGTGGCCAGCGGCGCCACGCGGTCGCTGTCGGTGCCGCGGTAGACCAGCACCTCCAGCTTGCGCATGAAGGCGGCGTAGTTGCTGTAGCCGTGGAAACTGAGCGGAGTGGTGATGCGGCCGTCGGCAAACGGCGCGGTGCCGGCGGCCTGCACGTTGAGCACCGGCTGGCCCAGGGTGGGATCCTCGGTGGCCCAGACCACGCCGCCGCCGGGCAGGTCGACCGAGAAGGTGCCGGCAACCTTCGCCTTGCCCGGCGCCTGCGGCATCGCCAGCACGTCGACGCGGCGGTTGTCGCGCAGCTCGCCCGGCAACGGGTGGTCCGCGCCGCGCGTGCGCACCTTGAACAGCAGGCCGTCGCCGCTGCGGCATTCGTCGCCGTCGCAGTTGGCCGCGTCGCTGCTCGTGCCCGCCCCCTTCGTCGAGGCGGTGTCGATGGCCTGGGCCAGCGCCGGCGTGGCGCTCATCGTGAGCAGGCCGACGAGGGTCAGGTCAAGAAGTTTCATGGTCAGCTTCATGGCCAATCCTTAGCGCTTGCCCATGCCGGTGGCGGCATCGGGGTTGTCGGAAATCTCCACGCGCAGCTTGGCGCGCACCTCCGGGCTCAAGTCGGCGGCGATCGCCGCGTACACGGCCTTGGCCCGGCGCAGGCCGAGCTGCACGTTGTAGGCGCTGCCGCCGCGCCGGTCCGCACGCCCCACGATGGCGACCGTGCCGCCGCCGCGCCGGTCGAGCTGGCGGGCGATGCCGGCCAGCAAGGCGCGGTACACCGGCTTGATCGCGTCGCGATCCGTGTCGAACAGCACGCTGCCCAGGGTGGTGGCCTGGTCGAGGTCGACCAGCGGCGCCCCGGCCTCGGTGAGCACGCGGACGTGGGTGCGTGCCGCCAGCTCGGGCGCGAGCCGCGACAGCAGCGCGTCGCGCACCGCCTGCGCACGGGCCAGCGCGAGCGCCTCCTGCTCCGCCTGCGCGGTGATCGTCAGCGTGCCGCCGTCGTGCGCCTTCACCTTGCCGGCGATGGTGTCGAGCAGGGGCTGGTGCTGCTCCGCGATCTCGGCGCTGCCGGGCGCGAACAACAGTTCGCCCAGTTCGATCGTGGTTTCCTCGTGGCCGCCGCCGATCTCGCCCGGCGGCAGGCGCACGCCAAAGTCGAAGCGCACCGGCACGCCCGGGGTGATGCGCCGCACGCGCGGGTTCTCGGTGGTGAACACCGAGCCCGGCGGCAGCGTGGCCGGATCCACCTTCAGGATGAAGTTGCGCCCGCGCGTCCACGCGCCGCCGTCCACGCCCACGAGGTGGAAGCGGCCCCAGGCGTCGGTTTCCATCAGCAGGCCATCCACCGAGGCCACGCGCACGCCCGGAATGCCGCGCTCGTCGATGCCGCGGTTGCGGATCACGTAATCCACCACCAGGCCGCCGGCATCCTGGCCGAGCCGGCGCTCGACCTCGAGATCCTCGGCGCTGAGTCCGCGCGCAGCGTCGCCCTTGCGCTCGACCGTGGTGCGCCCCGCGGCATCCATGCGCAGCGTGCTGCCGTCGGCCGTGGTCAGCACGAAGTCGTCGGTGAAGGCCGGCGCGGTCAGGTGCTGGCGGATCACCACCTGCTGGCGCTCCACCGGATCGGCGACGGACTGGCGCCCGCCGATCCGGCCCACGTCGACGCCATGCAGCAGCGGCGCGCTGTGGTCGGCCAGCGGCTGCGGGCCGTTGCCGCGGTCGATGGTGGTGGAGTTGGCGACGTAGGCCGACGGCGCGAAGCCGCCCTGCACCCGCACGCCGCGGGCGGTGGCCGAAGCCTGCCAGCCGTCGCCGTTGCGGTCGTCGAACACCGTGCCCAGCAGCAGGCTGTCGTCCAGCAACGGATCGCCGGCCAGCTCCACGTCGGCCGAGGCCTGGTTGGAGATGGTGCGGCCCGAGCTGTCCACCGCCACCACGCGGTTGGTGTGCACGCCCTTGCCGGTGCCGGCGCCCACGCGCACGAAGTAGCTCACCGTGGCGTGGCCGCCCGCGGCGATGTCCAGATCCTTGATGCGCAGCGGGCTGATGCCGCCGATGCTGCCGGCGCGATCCTCGTCTTCGACCGTGAGCGAACCGTCGACGTAGCTGAAGCCGGTCGGCAAGGTGTCCACCAGCGTGCCGCCATGCACGGCCACCACGCCGGTGTTCTCGATGGCGATGGTGTAGCGCACCAGGTCGCCGATCTTCGCCGTGGGCTGGCCGGCCTGCTTGCTCAGGCGCAGCTGCCCGGCCGGCGTCGCGGCGACCGGCGTGGTCACCGTGGCATCGGCGCGCGGCGGCGGGATCGTGCCCGGCGGCGTCGCCGTGGCGCTGGCCGTGTTCACCACCTGCTGCGCGGACTCGTCCGCCGCGGTGATGGTGTAGCCGTTGCCGCTGGCGGCGCAGCTCTGCGTCGCGCCCACCGGCAGGCTGGCCACCGTGCAGACGAGGTTCGGCAGCTTGGGATCGCTCACCACCACGTTGGTCAGCGCCACCGTGCCGGTGTTGGTCACCTCGAAGCTGTAGGTGATGACGTCGCCCGCGTCGCCGGACACCGTGTCGCCGTTGGTGTCGGCCACGCTCGCGCTCTTGCGCAGCGTGAAGCCGGCGATGGGCGAAACCACGGTCGGCGTGGTCACCGTGCCGGTGGTCGCCGTCGGCGGGATCGTGCCCGGCGGGGTGCTGGTCGCAGTGGCCGTGTTGACCACCTTGCCTGCGGCCACGTCGGCGGCCGTGATCACGTAGGTGTTGTTGCTGGCCGCGCAGGTCTGCGTCGCGCCGACGGCCAGCGTCGGCACCGTGCAGACGAGGCCCGGCAGCTTCGGATCGCTCACCACCACGTTGGTCAGTGCGACCGTGCCGGTATTGGTCACGTCGAACGTGTAGGTGATGGTGTCGCCTGCGTCGCCGGTCACCGTGTTGCCATTGGTATCCGCCACGCTCGCGTGCTTCGCCAAAGTGAAGCTGGCTACTGGCGTCGCCTCGGTTGGCGTCTCCACCTGTGGCGAGGTCGCCGTCGGCGGCGTGATCGTGCCCGGCGGCGTCGCCTTGGCGGTTGCGGTGTTGACCACCTTGCCCGCGGCCACGTCAGCCGCCGTGATGACGTAGGTGTTGTTGCTCGCAGCACAGCTCTGCGTTGCGCCGACGGCCAGCGTCGGCACCGTGCAGGCGAGACCCGGCAGCTTGGGATCGCTCACCACCACGTTGGTCAGCGCCACCGTGCC
>JAFIHF010000030.1 GCA_017848855.1 Rhodanobacter denitrificans
CATCTCGGTGTGGAAGCGCTCGGCATGCTCGGCCATGCGCTGCATCAGCGCCGGACCCTGCAGGCCTTCCACGTCGCCCGGCCAGTTGTCCACGTCGGTGGTGGTCATCAGCTGGCCGCCCTGCTGCAGGCCGGTGATCATCGTCGGCTTGAGGTTGGCGCGCGCGGCGTACACCGCAGCGGTGTAGCCGGCCGGGCCGGAGCCGAGGATCAGCAGGCGGGTGTGCTTGGGGGTGGCGGTCATGGCGCGGGTTCCTCAGGTGGTCGGCGGTCTGCGTGGCTGTTCGCCACAGCCGCCGCGAAGGTTGCATCGGTCGGGATATCGGTCCGCAAGCATGGGGAAGGCGGGCGGCCGATTCAAGGGATGGCGGTCGGCGCCGGCAGCGGCGAGCTATGGAAGCCTGCGCGGCCTGTGTAGACTTGCCGGGAATCCGCAACCCATGGAAGCCCGTACCGGTGGCGCGCAGCGCAAACGACAAACAGAAGAAGGAACCGGTCGCGCTGAGCGACGAGTTGAAGCGTCGCCTGCGCGAGGCGGGCGCCCTGGTGCTGCTGCCGCTGGCGCTGTACCTGCTGGTGTGCCTGTTCAGCTACGACGCGCAGGACCCGAGCTGGTCGCATGCCGGCGAGTCGATGCGCGTGCACAACCTCGGCGGCACCGTGGGCGCCTATGTCGCCGACCTGCTGCGCTACCTGTTCGGCAGCGTGGCGTATTTCTTCCCGCTGCTGCTGTTGCTGCTCGGCGTGCAGGTGCTGCGCCAGCGCGGCGTGCAGCCGGTGCATCCGTGGGAATCCTCGCTGCGCCTGATCGGTGCGGTGTTCTTCTTCGTCACCGCGCCGGGCCTGTGCTGGCTCAACTTTCCGCAGAGCGCGATGGCGCCGGAAGGCGCCGGCGGCGTGATCGGCCGCGCGGTGGCGCATGGCCTGCTCGCCGCGTTCGGCGACAAGGGCGCGCCGCTGCTGCTGCTGGCGCTGTTCCTGGTGGCGGTGACGCTGGCTACCGGGCTGTCCTGGTTCAAGGTGATGGACTGGACCGGGCAGGCCACGCTGCGCCTCGTCGGCTGGCTGCGCGGCAAGCTGCGCGCGGCGCCCGATGCGTTCAAGGCGCAGCAGGCGCGCGCCGAGCGCGAGGTGGTGAAGAAGGCCGAGGCGGTGAAGCAGGCCAAGCGCGAGCCGGTGCGCATCGAGACGCCGCCGGCGCCGGTGGCGAAGAGCGAGCGCGCCAAGCTGGAGACGCAGATCCCGCTGTTCACCGGCGCCTCTGCGCCCGGCGAGCTGCCGCCGCTGTCGCTGCTGGACGAAGCGCCGGAGCAGGGCCCGGGCTATTCCGACGAGGCGCTGGAAACGCTGTCGCGCCAGGTCGAGCTGAAGCTCAAGGACTTCCGCATCGAGGCCAAGGTGGTGGGCGTGTATCCCGGTCCGGTGATCACCCGCTTCGAGCTGGAGCCCGCGCCCGGCATCCGCGGCTCGCAGGTGTCGAGCCTGGACAAGGACATCGCGCGCGGCCTGTCCGTGGTCAGCGTGCGCGTGGTCGACGTGATCCCCGGCAAGAACGTGATCGGCCTGGAGATCCCCAACGCGAAGAAGCAGATCGTCTACCTCTCCGAGATCCTGCGCTCGGACCGCTACGACCAGACCAAGTCGCCGCTGGCGCTGGCGCTGGGCAAGGACATCGGCGGCCGCGCGGTGGTCACCGACCTCGCCAAGATGCCGCACCTGCTGGTGGCCGGCACCACCGGCTCGGGCAAGTCCGTCGCGGTGAACGCGATGGTGCTGTCGCTGCTGTACAAGGCCAGCCCGAAAGACGTGCGGATGATCATGATCGACCCGAAGATGCTGGAGCTCAGCGTCTACGAGGGCATCCCGCACCTGCTGGCGCCGGTGGTCACCGACATGAAGGAGGCCGCGAACGCGTTGCGCTGGTGCGTGGCCGAGATGGAGCGCCGCTACAAGCTGATGGCCGCGGTGGGCGTGCGCAACCTCGGCGGCTTCAACAAGAAGGTGAAGGACGCCGAGAACGCCGGCCAGCCGCTGCTCGACCCGCTGTTCCGCCCCAACCCCGAGATGCCGAACCTCGCCGCGGAACCGCTGGAGCCGCTGCCCTACATCGTGATCATCATCGACGAGTTCGCCGACATGATGATGATCGTCGGCAAGAAGGTGGAGGAACTCATCGCCCGCCTCGCGCAGAAGGCGCGCGCCGCCGGCGTGCACCTGGTGCTGGCCACGCAGCGCCCGTCGGTGGACGTGATCACCGGCCTGATCAAGGCAAACATCCCCACCCGCATCGCGTTCCAGGTGTCCTCCAAGATCGACTCGCGAACGATCCTCGACCAGAGCGGCGCCGAGGCGTTGCTCGGCCACGGCGACATGCTCTACCTGCCGCCCGGCACCGCCACGCCCGAGCGCGTGCACGGTGCCTTCGTCGACGACCACGAGGTGCACGGCGTGGTGAACTGGCTGAAGGCGCAGGGCGCGCCGCAGTACATCGAAGGCGTGCTGGAGGAAGTGCAGGCCACCGCCGACGGCAAGTTCATCAACGACGCCGGCCTGCCTCAGGACGGCGAGGAAGGCGGCGACGCCGACGCCCAGCTCTACGACAAAGCGGTGGCCGTGGTCACCCAGACCCGCCGCGCCTCGATCTCCGGCGTGCAGCGCCACCTGCGCATCGGCTACAACCGCGCCGCCCGCCTGATCGAGCAGATGGAGCAGGACGGCGTGGTCAGCGCCCCGCAGCACAACGGCAACCGCGAGGTGCTGGCGCCGCCACCGCCCAGGGATTGAGCGCGGCGCTCATACCAAATTGCATTCAATGAGGTAGACGATCCGAGCAACGCTGTCCATGAGCCGTTGCTCGTCATCCTCGCGAAAGCGAGGATCCAGTGACTTCAAAAAGACACTGGATTCCTGCTTTCGCACACTGGTGTCTGGAATATTCGATGTTCCAGTCCGCAGGCTCCAAGCACCGCAGGCTCTCGCCTTGAACAACGAAGCCGAGCGACTCGCATTCGGGAAGGTGCTGATTGGTGAATCCCTCTCCCTGCGGGAGAGGGTTGGGGCGGGAGCTCTTGCTTCTGTGCTCTCGCAAGTTTCAGAGCGGTTTCGTGCGCCTGCTGGCGCCCGAGCTACTTCTCTTTTGCTTGTCCACGCACGCGCAGGAGCGCGTGCGAACGGCGAAGCCGGCCCGAAGGGTGGAGGGCATGGATGCCCGGAGTCAAAGAGAAGTAGCCAAGAGAAAACGACACCCCGCGGCGGCGCTTTCCGTCCCTCCATGGACGGAAAGCGCGTGAGTCGGGGCCGGGCTTTTCGAGCGGGCTTTTGCCCGCGCGAAAAGGCGTTGGCCTCCCTGGCAACGCCCGCTGCGCTGCCTCTTCGTCCCCGCCTCACCGTCGCCGAGGGGCCCCCGGGAAAAGCAGCGCGCTCCCAGCGCGCAGAAGCAACGGCCAGAGCCAAAGCTCAGAGCTCAGAGCAAAGGCACTGGGCCCCAGCTTTCGCTGGGGCGACGAG
>JAFIHF010000031.1 GCA_017848855.1 Rhodanobacter denitrificans
GCCGGCGTCGATGCGCACCAGGTCCAGCGCGTCGTTCAGGAGCTTGAGCAGCATGCCGCCGGAGCGCTGCATGGCGCGGGTGTAGTCCTGCTGCTTGCTGTCCAGCGGCGTGTTCAAGAGCAGCTCGGCCATGCCCATCACGCCGGTCATCGGCGTGCGGATCTCGTGGCTGAGCGTGGCGAGGAACTGGGTCTTGGCGGCGCTGGCCTGCTCGGCCAGGGCGCGGCGCTGCTCGCTCAGCTCGATGCGGTGGCGCTGCGCCAGCCGCCGCCGCGACGCCCACATGATCCAGCCCACCGCCAGCATCAGCGCCAATGCGTACAGCAGCCACGCCCACCAGCGCAGCCACGGCGGCGCCTGCACGTGGATGCGCAGCGGCGCGCCCAGTTGCGACCATGCGCCGTCCGCGCCGGCGGCCTGCACCTCCAGCGTGTAGTCGCCCGCATGCAGGCCGGCGAACTCGCGCTCGCCACGGTCGCCGACATCGACCCAGTCGGGGTCGAGGCCGCGCAAGCGGTAGCGATAGCGGTTGGCCGCAGGATCGACATAGGAAGCCAGCCGGCTCTGCACGCGCAGGTCGCGGTCGCGCCAGCCGATCCGCACGACCTGCCCCGGCACGACGTCGATGGCCTGGACATGGCCGCCACGGTTCACCGTGAGCTTGCTGAGGGTCAGCGGCGGCGTGCCTTGCGGCAGCCGCTGCGGCAGCTGGTCCGGGTGGAAGCCCACCACCCCGCCGTTGCTGGCCGCGAAGATGCTGCCGTCCGGGAATACCGCCGTCGAACCGTTGGCGAACTCGGTGTTCAGCAGGCCATGCGCGGCGCCGAAGCTGCTGAAGCGGTGCGTGCGCGCGTCCATCCGCCACAAGCCGGGGTTGGCGAACACCCACACGTTGCCTTGGCGATCCGCGCGGATCGTCATCAGGTTCGGCAGGAACGGCTCGCGGCTGATGTCGATGGACCGGTCGCGCACGGCCACGCCGTTCGCGTAGCGGTAATGCGCCAGCGACTGTTCTGTCGCCGCCCAGAATCCGTCGGCATCGAAGTCCACGGCGAGCACTTCGGCATGCGGCACGCCCGGCACCGGTGCCATGCGGCCGTTGTGCGGATCCAGCCGGAGCAGTCCGCCTTTGCTGGCGTACCAGAGCGTGCCGCCATGCGCCAGCAACTGGTTCGCTATCGCCACGTCCGCCATGCCTTCGGGCAAGGGCACCGGGGCGATCGCGAGCGTGTCCGGATCGATCGCGAAGATCCCCTCGCCCCAGGAAGCGACGTAGACCTTCCCGTCGCCCGGGGCACGGATGAACACCGGCCGGGTCATGTGCGCCTTGGCCAGGTCGAGCGGCGTCGCCTTGCCCTGGTCCAGCCGGAACACGGCGCCGCTCTCGGTGACCCACAAGCGCCCCTTGGCGTCCTGCGCCATCGACGAGATGTTGCTGTGCAAGGCGCGGCTGACGTGCTCCACCGTGCCGCGCCCCACGTCCAGCGCATCGATCCAGCCGTCGAAACCGCCGGCCAGCAGGCGGCCGTCGCGGCTGGCCAGCACGCTCAGCACGGAGACGCCCGACAGGCTGCCCGGATCGTCGGGCACGTGCGTGAAGCGCGTGAAGCCGCTCCAGTCCGGCGGCAGGTAGGCCAGGCCGGACTTGTCGAGGGCGAACCACAACCCTCCCTCGCGGTCGCGCATCGCCTGCCAGATCCGGTTGTCGGGCAGCCCGCCGGGCAGCAGCGGGTGGCTGACGATGTCCCGCAAATCGCCGCGCCCGTCGTCGAGCAGGGCGCCCTTGGTGCCGACCAGCCACAGCCAGCCCTGCGCGTCGCGCACGCTGGCGGTGATCGATGCGCCCCGCGCCGCGAGGCGTTCGTTCGCGAACGGGCGCGCCACGCCATCCCTGCCGATCGTCAGCAGGCCGTTGAACGTCGACACGCGAATCTCGCCGGGGCGCCCCTGGATGCGCCAGATCTTGTGCAGGTCGCCGCGGAAGCCGTCGGCCACCGGCACGGCATGGATGTTTCCATCCGGCTCGCGCACGAACAGGCCGCCGCTGGCGCCGATCCAGAGCCGGCCGTCGGCATCGGCCAGCAAGGCGCGCACCGCCACCTCTTCCGAGCCTGCCCCCGCCGTCGCCGGCAAGGCGATGTGGTCGAAGCCGTTGCGATCCGGCCGCAGGCGATCCAGTCCGTCCTGCGTGGCCACCCACAACGCACCGTCCGGCGTCTGCGCCATGCTCCAGACCTCGTCGCCGGCAAGGCTGTCCGGTTGCTTCGGATCGTGCGTCCATTGGCGGAAGCGACGGCTGCGCTGGTCGTAGACCATCAGGCCACTGGTGACTCCACCCATCCAGACGTCGTCGTCGCGGTCGACGTACAAGGCATAGATCTGGTTCGCCGGGAGCGAATCGGGATCCGCCGGCGAATGGCTGAATACCTTGAAGGCGACGCCGTCGTAGCGGACCAGGCCCTCGTCGGAGCCGAACCACATGATGCCGCTGCGATCCTGCGCGATGGCGTAGACCGCGCCGGACGGCACTCCGGAAGCCTGGCCGTAATGGCGGAACTGCGGCGAGGGCGGCAATTCCTCGGTCGCGGCCTTGCCTGCCGTGGCATGCGCATGCCCTGCGCCGCTGGCGGGCGCGGTTGGCATGGCGGCGGACAAGATGGCCCCCAGCACGAGCGTGGCAAACATGGCATATCCCCTACTGCTCGCCCCATCATGCCAAAGAATGTCCGCGCGAGCGCGCTCCAAGGCGGGACTCGGCTTGGCATGAGGACATGCCAGGCCGCGAACACTGCGTTCAGGCGCCGTCGCTGGTGCGCGCAGCGGCGATCGTCCAGACTTTGCCGCATGTCACGCACGCGTTCCGCGCACTGGTTATCGCTGTTGCTGGCTGCACCGGCCTTGGCCGCGCACGCCGCCACGCACACGTATCGCTACGACACCGTGCACAGCCAGATCGTCTTCAGCATCGACCACGACGGCTATTCGCGGCCGTTCGGGCGGCTGCACATCGCGCGCGGCTGGCTGCGCCTGGACCCGGACGACTGGAGCCACGCGAGCACCGAGCTCGACATCGACCTCGCCGGCGTCGATATGGGCGACGCCGGCTGGAGCGCGGCGGCCTGCGGGCACGCCCTGCTCGATTGCGCGCAGTACCGCGAGGCGCACTTCGCCAGCCAATCGGTCGAGCGCAGCGACACCAGCCACGGCGTGCTGCACGGCACGCTCACCCTGCACGGCGTGAGCCGCCCGCTCGACATCCCGTTCCGCCTCAACCGCGTGGCGCGCACGCTGTACGGCCTGCACACCGTCGCCGGCTTCTCGGCCACCGCCACGCTCGACCGCAGCGCGTTCGGCATCGGCGCGTTCCCGAACTCGATCGGCCGGCAGGTGTCCGTGTGGATGGAACTGGAAGCGATCCGCAGCGATCATGCGCAGCCCGACGACCACGCCACCAAGGATTCCCCATGAAGTTGCTGAGCGACGACCGCCACTGGGGCGCGGTCGCCAAGTCCTTCCACTGGATCGTGGCGCTGGCCATCCTCGGCAACGGCGTGTTCGGCCTGTGCATGGACCTCGCCAAGAATCCGATGCAGAAGATCAACTGGCTGGCGCTGCACAAGTCGATCGGCCTCACCGTGCTGGCGCTGATGCTGCTGCGCCTGGCCTGGCGCTGGCGCGACGGCCGCCCACGCGAGGAACCGGCGCCGCGCTGGCAGCTGCTGGCCGCACGCGCCACCCATGCGCTGCTCTACCTGCTGGCGCTGGCACTGCCGCTCTCCGGCTGGTGGTTCAACTCGGTGACCGGCAAGCCGCTGCAGTTCTTCAAGCTGTTCAACCTGCCGGGCATCGCCGCGAAAGACGACGCGCAGCGCCACCTCGCGCATGCGGTGCACGAGTACCTGTTCTGGTTCCTCGTGCTGGTGCTGGTGGCGCACGTGGGCGCCGCGCTCAAGCACCACGTGTTCGACGGCGACGACGTGCTGCGGCGCATGCTGCCGTTCGGCAAGTTGCGCAACGACAAGGGAGAACGCGCATGAAGAAGATCCACCGACTCGCCGCCGCCGCGCTGCTCGCGCTGGCCTTGCCCGGCGCCGCACTGGCCGCCGATTACACCGTGCAGCCCGCCAGCACGCTGGGCTTCACCGGCAGCTTCCAGGGCGCCAGCTTCGACGGCAGCTTCAAGCAATGGCACGCCGCGATCAGCTACGACCCGGCCAAGCTCGCCGCTTCGAAGTTCGACGTGACCGTGGCGATGGCCAGCGTCGCGGTGAGCGACAAGGACCAGCAGTCCGCGCTGCCCGGCAAGGATTTCTTCGACGTGGCGCAGTACCCCAGCGCGCACTTCGTCACCACCGGCTTCCGCAGCGTGGGCGGCAAGGTGATCGCCGACGGCCAGCTCACCCTGCGCGGCGTGACCAAACCGGTGAGCCTCGCGGTGGACTTCAAGCCGCAGGGCAGGAACGCCACGCTGGACGTGAGCACCACGCTCAAGCGGCTGGACTTCAACGTGGGCGGCGGCGACTACGCCGACACCTCGGTGATCGGCGCCGACGTGCAGGTGCATGCGCACCTGGTGCTGGTGGGCAAATGATTCGCCCGTAGGAGCGCACCCTGTGCGCGAATGCTCTGGCGCTGATCGAAGCAAGAGCATTCGCGCACAGGGTGCGCTCCTACAGGGTAGCGGCGAGAAACGCCCGTACCGCCGCCGCGTCGAACGGCCAGTCCAGTTCGCGGCCGTCGCGCATGTCGCGCAGCACCGGCACGCGCGTGCCGTAGCGCGCTTCCAGCTCCGGCGCGTCGTCCACCCACGCGCTGTCGAACTCCGGCGCCTGCGCTTCGGCCATCACGGCGAGCGCCATGTCGCACAGGTGGCAGTAGTCGCGCTGGTAGAGGACGAGATCGGACATGCGCTTGCGGATGGACTGTCGCGGGGAATCGCCGCGCGTAGAATAGCGGCCCCTTCCAACCTGCAGCACGCCATGGCCGTCAGCGTATTCGACCTGTTCAAGATCGGCATCGGGCCGTCCTCCTCGCACACGGTGGGGCCGATGCGCGCTGCGGCGCGCTTCGCCGAACGCTGGCTGGAGGAGAAGGGCGTGCTGGGCCGCGTGGCGCGCGTGCGCGGCGAGCTGTACGGCTCGCTGGCGCTGACCGGCCGCGGCCACGGCACCGACAAGGCGGTGCTGCTGGGCTTCGAGGGCCAGCATCCGGACACCGTCGATCCCGACGCGATCCCCGCCGCGCTGGAGCGCATCCGCGGCAGCGGCCGCATCCGCCTGCTCGGCAAGCACGAGATCGCGTTCGACGAGAAGGCCGACCTCGTCTTCAACAAGCGCCAGAAGCTGCCGTTCCACACCAACGGCATGCGCTTCACCGCGTTCGACGCGGAAGGCCGCGAGCTGGCCACGCGCGACTACTACTCGGTGGGCGGCGGCTTCGTGGTGAACACCGACGAGGCGGCCGAAGACCGCATCGTGGCCGACACCACCGCGCAGCCGTATCCGTTCACCACCGGCGACGAACTGCTGGCGCTGTGCGAGAAGCACGGCCTCACCATCGCGCAGCTGATGCTGGCCAACGAGCGCGTGTGGCGCAGCGAGGCCGAGGTGCGCGCCGGCATCCTCGCCGTGTGGAAGGCGATGGCCGACGGCGTGGCGCGCGGCCTGCGCTCGCCCGGTACCCTGCCCGGCGGCCTGCACGTGCCGCGCCGCGCGCCGGCGATGGCCGAGGAACTGCGCAACCAGCCCGAGGCCGCGCTGAAGGATCCGCTCACCATCCTCGACTGGGTGAACCTCTACGCGCTGGCGATGAACGAGGAAAACGCCGCCGGCGGCCGCGTGGTCACCGCGCCCACCAACGGCGCCGCCGGCATCATCCCGGCGGTGGGCCACTACTACCTGCGCTTCTGCCCCAAGGCCGACGAAAACGGCATCGTCGACTACCTGCTCACCGCGGGCGCGATCGGCATCCTGTACAAGGAAAACGCCTCGATCTCCGGCGCCGAAGTGGGCTGCCAGGGCGAAGTGGGCGTGGCCTGTTCGATGGCCGCCGGCGGCCTCACCGCCGCGCTGGGCGGCTCGATCTGGCAGGTGGAGAACGCCGCCGAGATCGGCATGGAACACAACCTCGGCCTCACCTGCGACCCGATCGGCGGCCTGGTGCAGATCCCCTGCATCGAGCGCAACGCGATGGGCTCGGTGAAGGCGATCAACGCCAGCCGCATGGCGCTGAAGAGCGACGGCAAGCACCGCGTGTCGCTCGACAAGGTCATCAAGACCATGCGCGACACCGGCCGCGACATGAAGGACAAGTACAAGGAGACCTCGCGCGGCGGCCTCGCGGTGAACGTGATCGAGTGCTGAGGGGCCGGGACTCGGGACTCGGGGAGAGCCTGCCGCTTGCCTCCCTCTCCC
Source organism: Rhodanobacter denitrificans (assembly GCA_017848855.1). Classification (GTDB taxonomy): domain Bacteria; phylum Pseudomonadota; class Gammaproteobacteria; order Xanthomonadales; family Rhodanobacteraceae; genus Rhodanobacter_A; species Rhodanobacter_A denitrificans_B. The sequence goes on from JAFIHF010000031.1 coordinate 6,414, forward strand.
CCAAGCCTCCGGCTTGGGGGAGAGGGCTGGGGTGAGGGGGCGCTCTCGAACGCCCGCCTGTGACCTGTGGCGGGTGGCATCGGATGGCCGGGTCTGCAACCATGCCACCCTTTCGGGGATGCGCGACGCGCGCTTTCAGGAGTTTCCATGTCTTCCAGCAGCTCGATCCGCCGCGACGTCGGCCCGTTCGCCCTGATGCTCACCGGCCTGGGTTCGATCATCGGCTCGGGCTGGCTGTTCGGTGCGTGGCGCGCGGCTCAGATAGCCGGCCCGGGCGCGGTGTGGGCGTGGGTGATCGGCGCGGCCATCATCCTGTTCATCGCGCTGACCTATGCCGAACTCGGCGCGATGTTCCCCGAATCCGGCGGCATGGTGCGCTACGGCCACTATTCGCACGGCTCGCTGGTGGGCTTCATCGCGGCGTGGGCGAACTGGATCGCGATCGTTTCGGTGATCCCGGTGGAGGCCGAGGCCTCGGCGCAGTACATGTCCTCGTGGAAGTGGGCGTGGGCGAAGGACCTCTACCACCAGGCGCCCGGCGGCCACGGCGAGCTGAGCCACGCCGGCCTCGCCATCGCGGCGGTGCTGGTGATCGCGTATTTCCTGCTGAACTTCTGGAGCGTGAAGCTGTTCGCTCGCTCCAATGCGGCGATCACCGTGTTCAAGCTGGTGATCCCGGCGCTCACCGCGCTGCTGCTGATCGCCTCGGGCTTCCACCCGGAGAACTTCAGCGTGGGCATCCACGGCGAGGCGCACGCCACCGACTTCGCCGCCGTGCTCACCGCCGTCGCCATCGCCGGCATCGTGTTCAGCTTCAACGGCTTCCAGAGCCCGGTGAACCTCGCCGGCGAGGCGCACAACCCCGGCAAGAGCATCCCGTTCGCGATCGTCTGCTCGATCGTGCTGGCCACCGTGATCTACGTGCTGCTGCAGGTGTCCTTCATCGGCGCGGTACCGCGCGAGATGCTGGCGAACATCGGCTGGCACGGCATTGATTTCTCCTCGCCGTTCGCCGACCTCGCGATCATCCTGGGCCTGCACTGGCTGGCCACGCTGCTGTTCATCGACGCGGTGATCAGCCCCAGCGGCACCGGCATGACCTACACCGCCACCACCGCGCGCATGCTCTACGGCATGGAGCGCAACGGTACGCTGCCGAAGATCCTCGGCCGCGTGCACCCGAAGTGGGGCGTGCCGCGCCCGGCGATGTGGGTGAACCTCGTGGTGTCCTTCCTGTTCCTGTTCTTCTTCCGCGGCTGGGGCACGCTGGCCGCGGTGATCTCGGTGGCCACCATCATCTCCTACCTCACCGGCCCGGTCAGCGTGATGACCCTGCGCCGCACCGCACCCGGCCTGCACCGCCCGCTGCGCCTCGCCGGCCTGCCCGTGCTCGCCGGCATCGCCTTCATCATGTCCACCGAACTGCTGTACTGGGCGAAGTGGCCGCTGACCGGCGAGATCATCCTGTTGATGGTCGTGGCGCTGCCGATCTACTTCTACTACCAGGCCAAGGCCGGCTGGCACGATTTCGGCCGCCAGCTGAAAGGCGCGTGGTGGCTGGTCGCCTACCTGCCCGCCATCGCCGTCGTTTCCTGGGCCGGCAGCACCACCTTCGGCGGCAAGGGCTACCTGCCGTACGGCTGGGACCTCGCCGTGGTCGCGGCGATCGGCCTCGTGTTCTACCTCTGGGGCGTGAAGTCGGGCTGGCGCACGCCGTCGGTGGAAGCCGCCGAACTGGAGGCCGCCGTGCATCCGGACGCGCCGGTGGTGCCGCCGGACGAGTTCGAGGCGGAGCGCCTCATCGAGCGCTGATCCTCGTTGCGCAATCTTGCTGCGCGCTGCGCTTTGCTCTCGCGCTCTCGCAAACGAGAAAGAGGTTTCGGACGCCGGCCGCAACCTGCTTTCTCCCTCTCCCCGTTGGGGAGAGGGCTGGGGTGAGGGGCGGGTGCCGCGACAGCCCTACGCCTCCGCACCTTGGCTCGCCTGCGGCGGGCTTTCGGTCGCCTGCCGGCGCCCGAGTCACTTCTCTTTGCTGGCCCAAAGAGAAGTAACCAAGAGAAATGGCCTGTTCAATCCGCCGACCCTACAAGCCCGCCGTGTCGAGGGCGTTGGAACAGTGCTTGCCGACACGTCGCCCTACAGCGGCCGCCCCGCGACGTATCTGGAAACTGAGGAACAAAGCTTCGCAGCGCCTCGCCCCTCGCCTGGCGCTGCATCTCCCTCCCCTGCGTGCAGGGGAGGGTTGGGGTGGGGTGCTGTTGCTTCTGCGCGCAGGAGCGCGCTGCTTTACCTGGGGCCCCTATGCGACGGTGAGGCGTGGACGATCAGGCCGCGCAGCGGGTATCGCCAGGGATGGCGATGCCTTTTCGACCGGGCAGGAGGCCCGGCCGAAAAGCCCGGCCACGCCTCACGGACTCGGAGGGCAGGATGCCCGGAGAGCGCCGCATCGGGGTGTCGTTTCCTCTTGGTTACTTCTCCTTTGGACAAGCAAAGGAGAAGTAACTCGGCCACCAGCAGGTGGACGAAACCGCTTTGTCGCTTGCAGTAGCGGCACAAAACCGCTCTGTCGCTTGCGACAGGCAAGACACCAAGGACGAGCTTAATCGCGCCCCGCAAACGCCTCCTCCAACCACGCATGCATCAACCGATACGACCGCGCCGCCGCCTTCGCGTCGTACTTGCAGCCGGGCGAGTCCTCGCCCACCTCGGTAAAGCAGTGCACCGCGTGACCCAGCGCCACGAACTGCCAGTCGGCGGGGCTCTGGCGCATCTCGTCCATGAACTTGTCGGCGTCCTTCATCGTCCACGTGTCGTCGGCGCCGTTCATCGCCAGCACGCGGGCTTTGATGCGCTTCGCTTGCGATGCATCGTCGGTGGAAAGATCGCCGTGGAAGGAGACGACGGCGGCGACATCGGCGCCGCTGCGGGCGAGGTCGAGCACTGCCGCGCCGCCGAAGCAAAAGCCGATGGCGGCGAGTTTCGCGGTGTCGATCGGCGCGTCCTTCGCCTGCGCCTTGAGCTGGGCCAGCGCCTCGTTGATGCGCGAGCGCATCAAGCCGCGGTCGGCATACAGCGGCTTCACCGCCGCCTGCGCCTGTTCGGCATTGCCCTGCTGCGGGCGCACGTTCGCGCCGTACATGTCGGTGAGCAGGATCACGTAGTCCCTGCCCGCGATCGTCTCGGCCTTCCTGATCGCCGCGTCGTTCACGCCGAACCAGTTCGGCACCATCACCAGGCCCGGGCGCTTCGTGCTGCTGGCGTCGTCGTAGACCAGCACGCTGTGGAAGCGGGTGCCGGCCTGCGTCCATTCCACCGGGCGATGCACCATCTTCGCCTGCGCGGCGAAGGCGAAGCTGGCGAGCAGGAGTGCAGCGAAACCACGGATGCGAGGCATGGCGGAACCCTCTCTCAAATGGAACCTGATTAGCAGCAAGACTCGGCCAGAAGCGGCTTTTGATCTTCGCGATCAGGGATGATCGCATTTGCTCGGGGAGTGCGGCCAAGGATGGCCGCCCGTTCGACTTTCGCATTCACGGACGAACGCAAAAGAAACATCAGAGCCCGGCGGCGTGCCGCGCGATGCGCCGCTTCAGCGGCGCCAGCCGATCGCACAGGCGCACGCCCAGCGTACGGGCGGCGACCAGCGGCGGCGCCTGCCAGGCATAGATGCGCGCCAGCGCGTCGAAGCCGCGCGCATCCAGCGTGTCGGCGCTGCGCCGGCGGCGCGCGTAGCGGCGCAGCACCTGCGACGCGGCGAAGTCGCCGCCCGTGTCGCATGCAACGACCAGCACGTCGCGCAAGTCGGCCACGTCGCGCAGGCCCAGGTTCACGCCCTGCCCGGCCAGCGGATGCACCGCATGCGCGGCGTCGCCCAAGAGCACGAAGCGTTCGGCCTGATAGGTTTCGGCCAGTTGCAGCTTGAGCGGGAACGCGGCGCGTTTCGTGGTCGCGGTGATGCGGCCGAGGCGGAAATCGCTGGCCACGCCCAGCTCGTGCAGGAAGGCCGCGTCGTCCAGGGCCAGCACGCGCTGTGCCTCGGCCGCGGGCAGCGACCACACGATGGAGCTGCGCCCGTCCGCCAGCGGCAGCAGCGCCAACGGCCCGCTCGGCAGGAAGCGCTGCCATGCGGTCCGTTCGTGCGGCCGCTCGGTGGCGACGTGCGCCACCACCGCGCGCTGCGCGTAGTCGCGGCCGCGGGTGGCGATGCCGGCCATGGCGCGCAATGGCGAGGCGGCGCCGTCGGCAGCCACCACCAGGCGTGCGGCGAGGCTGTCGCCATCGGCCAACTCCAGCGTCACGCGATCCCCGCGCGCCTCCATGCCACGCACCTCGGCGGGGCACAGCCGGCGCACGCCGGCGGCTTCCAGCGCCTGCCACAGCGTCCACTGCACCAGGTTGTTCTCGACGATGTGGCCGAGCAGGTCGCGACCCTCGTCGGCCGCGTCGAAGTCGATCGCCGCGCCGCTTTCGCTGTCCCACACGTGCATGTGGGCATACGGGCCGGAACGCGCGTCGCGGATGGACGTCCAGACGTCCAGCTCGTGCAGCAGGGCGATCGACGACGGCGCCAGCCCCACCACGCGCAGGTCCACCTCGTCGGCGGCGCTCCACGGCTGCGGCGCGCGCGCTTCGAGCAGGGCGGTGGCGAAGCCGGCCCTGGCCAGGGCCAGCGCGGCGGCGGCGCCGACCATGCCGCCGCCGACCACGGCGACATCCAGCGCGGGGCCGCGGCGCGACGCACGAACGTGATGCGCGGCGCTCATGGCAGGCGCTCCAGCACCGCATGCGGCGGCTCACCGCGGAAACCCATGCCGTGCCGCGCCAAGCGATCCTGCAATGGCCCGAAACGATCATGCGCAAGCAGCGCCAGCGAGCGCAGCGGCGCGAGCGCGGGCTGTTCGAGGCAGGCGAGGCGCACCAAGCCGTGGCTCATCGCCATGGTGCCTTCGCGGTCCGGCGCGCGGCGCGCGGCGTAGCGTTCCAGCACGTCGGGCGCGCCGGGATCGTCCGCGGCGGCGACCAGTTCGGCGAGGGTCAGCGCGTCGCGCAGGCCGAGGTTGAAGCCTTGCGCTCCGATCGGGTGCACGGTCTGCGCCGCGTTGCCCACCAGCACCGCGCGCGGGCCGATGAGCCGCTGCGCGGCCACGCGCTGGATCGCGTAGGGATGCCGCTTGCCGGGCCGCGACAACCGCCCCAGCCGCCAGCCGAAACGCTGCTGCGCCAGTGCGAGGAAACCGGCGTCGTCCAGCGCGGCGACCGCGTCGGCCTGTTCCGCCGGCACCGTGAGCACGAGGCCGCAGCGGCGCTCGGCCAGCGGCAGCAGGGCCACCGGGCCGTCGTCGGAGAAGCGCTCGTAGGCGCGGTGCCCGTGATCGCGCTCGGGCGTCACCGTGGCGACGAACAGGGTCTGTGCGTAGTCGTAGCGCACGGCCTCGATGCCGAGCTGCGCGCGCACGAAGGATTCGGTGCCGTCGGCGCCCACCAGCAGCGCGGCGTCGACCGTGCGCTCGCCGTCGGCCGTGCGGATGCGCGCACGCCAGCCGTGCGGCTGCGCTTCCAGCGACTCGAGTTTCGCGGGCGCGAGCCGGGTCAGCCGGGTGCAGGCGTCCAGCCGGTGCAGCAGGGCCGCACCCAGCTCGCGCGCCGGCAGGGTCCAGCCCAGCGCATCCACGCCGTGCTTCGCCGCGGCGATGCGCGCGCTGCCGAACTCGCCGGCGCGGCTGACGTGGATGTGGCGGATCGCCGTGGCCTGCGCCGCCGCGTGCGGCCATACGCCGATCGCGGCGAGGCCGTTGACGGTAGCGCGGGCCAGCGCGAGGTTGCGCTCGTCGTAGCTGGGCTGGGCGTCGGTGCGCGGCGCGGCGGCCTCGACCAAGGTGGCGGCCACGCCGGCAGCGTCCAGCGCGATGGCGAGGCTGGCGCCGACCAAGCCGCCGCCGACGATCAGCACGGAAACAGGGGCATTCATGCCCGTGATGATACGCGAGCGCACCGCCCGCGGCCGCCTGCGCTAAACTCGGCAGCCTGATTCCCGCCTTGCTGCACGGAGCTTTCCCATGGCAACCGCTACGACCCGCCGCCTGGCCATCTTCCTGGGCCTGGCCCTGGTGATGGGCGTCACCCGCATCCATCCCTCGCTGCTGCACCACGCGTTGTGGGATGCCTCGTGGGGCGTGTTCTTCCTCGCCGGCTTCTGGCTGCGCGGCCAGGGCCGCTGGGCGTTCCCGCTGCTGATGGCCGAAGCGGTGCTGGCGGATTACCTCGTGATCACCGGCCAGGGCATGAACTTCTGGAGCCACTACTGCGTGTCGCCGGGCTACTGGTTCCTGCTGCCGGCCTACGGCGCGCTGTGGCTGGGCGGCAGCTGGCTGGCGCAGCGCCAGTCGGGCCTGAACCTGCGCACGCTGGGCCTCGCGGTCGCCGCGCTGCTGGTGGCCGAGGGCGTGTGCTACCTGGTTTCCAACGGCAGCTTCTACTGGATCAGCGCCAGCGTGCCGGCGCCGCGCAGCTTCGCCGCGTGGTTCGCCAACCTCGGCGACTGGTATCTGCCGTTCCTCGCCGGCACCGCCCTCTACGTGGGGCTGGGCGCGGTGGCGCATGCGCTGGCGACCCAGCTGTCGCGCCTGTCGCAGCGCAGCGGCCAAGCCCAGCACTGACGTGGGCAACCGCCTTTCGAAAATCTACACGCGCACCGGCGACGATGGGCGAGCTGGAGGTCGCGAGATGCGTTGAAGCGCATCTCGCGCCAGCGAGCGCCCGAAGCAGGATGCGGAGGGCCGGGTTGCTTGATGAGGCCAGGATGGCCGAATCTAGCAACACCGTCCGCCCGCGCAAGCGGGCGCTTCATTCGGGACATTCATGGGCAACCGTCTCTCCAAGATCTACACGCGCACCGGCGACGACGGAACAACCGGTTTGGGCGACGGCTCGCGCGTGCCGAAGGACTCCGTGCGCGTCGAGGCCTACGGCACCGTGGACGAGCTCAACAGCACCATCGGCATGGTGCTGGCCAGCGACGGCGTGGACGACGCGGTGCGCGAGGCACTGACCCAGATCCAGCACGAGCTGTTCGACCTCGGCGGCGAGCTGTGCGTGCCCGGCATGGTGACGATCCAGGATGCGGACATCGCGCGCCTGGAAAGCGTGCTCGACGGTTTCAACGAACCGCTGCCGCCGCTCAAGGAATTCATCCTGCCCGGCGGCGGCATGGCGGCCTCCTGCTGCCACCTCGCGCGCACCGTGTGCCGCCGCGCCGAGCGCGCGGTGATCCGCCTGCGCCGCGAGGAACCCGAGGTCCGCGCGCAGACGCAGCGCTACCTCAACCGCCTCTCCGACCTGCTGTTCGTGCTCTGCCGCGTGCTGGCCCGCGCCGGCGGCCACGGCGAGGTGCTGTGGCAGCACGAGCGGCGGCCGCGGCCCAAGGCCGGCTGAGCCCGCCGCATGCTGCGGCTGTACACCCATCCGGCCTGCCTGCAGCACGACAACGGCCCCGGCCATCCCGAATCGCCGGCGCGCCTCGCCGCCGTGCTGCGCGCGCTGGACCATGACCGCCACGCCGCGCTGGATCGCGTGGAAGCGCCGCGCGCCAGCCGCGAGCAGCTGCTGCGCGTGCACACGGCCGCGCACATCGACACCGTTCTCGCCGCCGTGCCGGAGGGCGAGCTGCACCTGCTCGACGACGACACCGCGCTCTCGCCCGGCTCCGCCGAGGCCGCGCTGCGCGCCGCCGGCGCCGCGGTGGCGGCGGTGGATGCGGTGCTCGCCGGCGGGCACGTGCACCACGCGTTCTGCGCAGTGCGCCCGCCCGGCCACCACGCCACGCGCGAGCAGCCGATGGGCTTCTGCCTGTTCAACAACGTGGCGGTGGCCGCGGCGCACGCGTTGACGGCGCACGGGCTGAAGCGCGTGGCGATCGCCGATTTCGACGTGCACCACGGCAACGGCACCCAGGACATCTTCTGGGACGAGCCGCGCGTGCTGTTCGCCTCCAGCCACCAGATGCCGCTGTACCCGGACAGCGGCCTGCCGTCCGAGCGCGGCGTGGGCAACATCCTCAACCGGCCGCTGTCGGCCGGCGACGGCCCCTACCTGTTCCGCGAACTGTGGGAAGACGACCTGCTGCCGCGGTTGCACGCATTCAAGCCGCAGCTGGTGCTGGTTTCGGCCGGCTTCGACGCGCACCAGCGCGACCCGCTGGCCGACCTCTGCCTCGGCAGCGAGGACTACGCCTGGATCACCGCCAAGCTGGTCGAGCTGGCGCGCCGGCACGCGCACGGCCGGCTGGTCTCCACGCTGGAAGGCGGCTACGACCTCGCCGCGCTGACCGCCAGCGTGGTGGCGCATGTCGATGCGCTGATGGAGTAGGAATAGGGCAGGAGTGAGTGGAGAGAAGTGAGAAGCGAGAGGGGCAGCGCGCCGCAGCCCATGCTTTCTCTCACTCCTCACTCCTCTCCACTCACTTCCCGCTCTCCGGCACGAAGTCCAGCGCCAGCGAGTTGATGCAATAGCGCAACCCGGTGGGTTTCGGCCCATCGGGAAACACGTGGCCCAGGTGCGAATCGCAATGCGCACAGCGCACCTCGATGCGGTGCATGCCGTGGCTGTCGTCGTCGCGGCTGACCACCGCGGCGGGAATCAGCGGCTGCCAGAAGCTGGGCCAGCCGGAGCCGGAGTCGTACTTGCTGTCCGAGCCGAACAGCGCGCTGCGACAGGCGGCGCAGACGTAGGTGCCGGCGGCGTGGTGGTGGTACCACTTGCCGCTGAATGGCGGCTCGGTGGCCGAGCAGCGGCACACCGCGTACTGCTCGGGACTGAGCTCGGCCCGCCATTCCGCCTCGCTCCTGAGCTTGCCGGGTACGTTCATGACTGAATCCTCGCTTGTGTCGCGCAGGCCGAGCGCCTGCCTGATCCGGGGTGTTTCTGTTAGTTTTACGGGCCTCACGGCCGCCGGGTTTCCATTGTGACGCGCAAGCTCCCTCCACGCCGCCTGCTGGCGGTTGCCGCCGCGCTTGCCCTGATCGGCGGCCCGGCCGAAGCCATCGGCAGCAGCCACGGGCAGCACCGCAAGAGCACGCTGGACGGCGGCGGCGAGCAGGTTTGCCCGCTGGGCTCCTTCCACTGCCCGCCGCGTCCGTACAACTACGCGATGTGCCGGCCGAACGCGATGCTGTCGTTCTACGACCCCACTCTCACCCGCGACCGCAGCCTGCGCCAGAGCAGCAGCACCTACGTGACCGCGCAGCATGTGGACAGTTCCGAGCAGACCGTGTACCACCTCGCCGGCAACGTGCGCATGGACCGGGCCGACCAGCGGCTGCAGGCGGACACGGTCGACTACAACAACGACACCACCGACTACGACGCGCGCGGCAACGTGCACTACCAGGACGCCGGCCAGCTGCTGTCCGCCGCGCATGCCCGCGGCAACAACGACGCCAGCACCGGCATCGCCGACGACGTGCGCTACCAGATGCTGCAGTCGCGCGGCAACGGCGCGGCCAGCAAGGCGCAGATGTTCGACGCCGACCGCACCCGCTACTCGCAGGCCACCTACTCCACCTGCGACGTGGGCCACCACCTGTGGGAGTTCCGCGGCAAGTCGATCACCATCGACCAGGACAGCGGCCGCGGCGTGGCGCGCGGCGCCACCTTCCGCGTCGGCAGCGTGCCGCTGATCTACCTGCCCTGGTTCAGTTTCCCGGTGGACAACCGGCGCATGACCGGCTTCCTCTACCCGACCTTCGGCCACAGCAGCCGCTCGGGCTATTTCCTCAGCACGCCGTACTACCTGAACCTGGCGCCGAACTACGACGCCACGCTGGACCCGCGCATCTACACCTTGCGCGGCTTCATGCTGGACAGCGAGTTCCGCTACCTCACGGAGGGCAGCAGCGGCTCGCTGGACGTGCAGTACCTGCCGCGCGACCACGGTCGCGCCGATCCCGGCACCACCACGAACACCGCGGGCACGCACCGCTACCGCTACACCATCAACGACACCACCCACCTGTGGGGAAGCTGGAACTTCAACGCGTCGATCGACCGCAGCTCGGACAACAACTTCTACTACGACTTCGGCAACCAGTTCGGCGGCGCGCCGGTCTACAGCCTCGCCTCCACCGCGAACGTCGCCGGCGGCGGCAAGTGGGGCGCCGCGCAGTGGAACGCCGCGGTGGGCGGCACCGCCTACCAGAACATGAACCCGTTCCTCACCGACGCGTCGCTGCCCTACCGGCAGCTGCCGTACGCGAACTTCAACCTGGACCTGCCGCTCGCCCACTGGCTGGAACTGGGCATGACCAACCAGTTCGTGGCGTTCCGCAAGCCGGGCTACGTGGAAGGCAACCGCCTCGACATCGAGCCCTTCGTCGCCGCGGATTTCGGCGCACCGGGCTGGTTCGTGCGCCCGCGCGTGGCCTGGCGTGCCACCGACTACCAGCTCCGCAACGGCTACCGGAACTACGGCTACTACGGCCTGCTGGGCAGCGGCACCACGACGCCGTTCGCGCGGAAGTCGCCGAGCCGCTCGCTGCCGATCGTCAGCGTGGACAGCGGCCTCGTGTTCGACCGCGACGCCTCGCTGTTCGGCCACAGCTACACGCAGACGCTGGAGCCGCGGCTGTACTACCTGTACGTGCCCTACCGCAACCAGGACAACTTGCCGCTGTTCGACACCAGCCCGATGTCGTTCGACTACTGGCAGCTGTTCTCCACCAACCAGTTCTCCGGCGCCGACCGCCAGATGAACGCGAACAACCTCACCGCCGCGGTCACCACCCGCCTGCTCGACGAGGGCGGCGTGGAGCGGCTGTCGGCCAGCTTCGGCCAGATCCGCTACTTCACCCCGCAGCGGGTGCAGATGCCGAACGGCGCGAACACCACCACGCCCGCCACCGACTGGTCCGGCTCGTCCTACGTGGCCCAGCTGGACCTGCAGCTCAGCGACCGCTGGCGCGCCAGCAGCTCCTACCAGTGGAGCCCGAACACCCGCCGCACCGACATGGCGATGCTGCAACTGCAGGGGCGGCTGGGGCTGGACGGCGTGGTCAACTTCGCCTACCGCTACCGCCGCGGGCTGATGGAACAATACAGCGTCTCGGCGGTCTACCCGCTGTCCGAGCGCTGGCGCCTGGTCGGCGCGTGGACGTATGCGGAGCCGGTCAAGGGCGTGCTCAACCCGCTGAAGGGCACGGTCGAGGCGCTGGCCGGCGTGGAATACGACAGCTGCTGCGTCACCCTGCGGCTGGTCGACCGCAGCTACGTCAACCAGAGCTACTACGGCGTGGCGCCGCCCACCACGCCGGGCCAGGCCAAGCTGCGCGACAACGCGGTGATGTTCGAGGTCGTGTTCAAGGGCCTGGGCTCCACCGGCGGCAAGATCGACCCGCTGCTGCGCCGTGATATTCTCGGCTATCAATAAACCGCTGTATCCATCCTCCGGCTGCTCCCTGATGAAGCGATTCCTCGCCCTGCTCCTGCCCGCCCTCGCGCTCGCGCTGCCCGCGCAGGCCCAGCTGCTGCCCAGCGCCAGCCCCAACGCCGCGCCCGCCGCCGGCCAGGCCCAGCCGCTGGACCGCATGGTGGCGGTGGTGAACGAGGACGTGATCCTGCAGAGCGAACTCGACAACGCGGTGCGCTCGATCCAGCAGCAGTACGCCAGCCAGCCGGGCCAGCTGCCGCCGATGAACGTGCTGCAGCAGCAGGTGCTGGATCGCCTGATCCTGATGCGGCTGCAGCTGCAGAAGGCCGACGAGCAGGGCGTGCACGTCTCCGACGCCGACGTCGACCAGGCGGTGGCCCAGGTGGCGCAGCAGAACAAGATGAGCCCCGACCAGCTGCGCGCCGAAGTGCAGCGCAGCGGCGAGGATTTCGGCGCGTTCCGCCAGCAGCTGGCCGACCAGCTCGTCGTGCAGCGCCTGCACCAGAACGTGGTGCACGACCAGGTCGCGGTCACCGACAGCGAGATCGACAACCTGCTCGCCAGCCCCAGCTACAAGGCCGGCGAGGTGCACCTGGCGCACATCCAGATCAGCATCCCCTCCGGCGCCGACGCCGCCGCGATCCAGGCCGCCGCCACCAAGGCCGAACAGGCGATCAACGCGATCAAGGGCGGCATGGACTTCCACGCCGCGGCGATCCGCTACTCCGACGCCTCCGACGCGCTGGACGGCGGCGACCTCGGCTGGCGCCGCATGGACGAGATCCCGCCGGCCTTCGCCGACACCGTGGCCGGCATGAAGTCCGGCGACGTCAGCCCCGCGCTGCGCGGCCCCACCGGCTTCCACATCATCAAGCTGATCGGCCAGCGCGCGCCGTCCAAGCAGATCGTCACCGAGTACCACGCGCGCCAGATCCTGCTCAAGCCGAGCGAGCTGATGACGCCCGAGCAGGCGCAGCAGAAGGCGCAGGAGCTGTACGAGCAGATCGTCAACAAGCACGCGGACTTCGCCAAGCTGGCCAAGGACAACTCCAAGGACGACACCACCGCGAACCTCGGTGGCGACATGGGCTGGTTCGCCAAGGACGCCTGGGGCAGCGCGATCGCGCAGCAGCTCGACCAGCTGAAGGAGAACCAGGTCTCGCAACCGTTCCAGACCGGCAACGGCTGGGACATCGTGCAGCTCTTGGGCACCCGCCAGAGCGACCTCACCACGCAGATGGAACGCGACCAAGCGCGCCAGGCGATCGGCAACCGCAAGGCCGAGCAGGCCTACGACGACTACCTGCGCGACCTGCGCGCGAACGCCTACATCAACGTGCTGGTGCCCGCGCTGCGCGACGACACCAACACGCCCGCGGCCTCCTGACCGGGAGCCGCCGGCATGGCGCTGCCACGGCTCGCCGTCACCGCCGGTGAGCCGGCCGGCGTCGGCCCGGAACTGATCGCGCGACTGGCCGCCACGCCGCTGGCAGCCGACCTGGTGGCGATCACCGACCGCGGCCTGCTCGAACGCGCCGCCGCGCGCTGCGGGCTCGCCATCACCATCGACGACGACGACGGCACCCCGCACGAGCGGCGCGAGCCCGGCCGCCTGCGCGTGCACCACGTGCCGCTGGGCGCCACGGAAATCCCCGGCCAGCCCGACCCGCGCAACGCACACCACGTGCTCGCCACGCTGGCCGAAGCCGCCGACGGCTGCCTCGCCGGCCGCTATGCCGCCGTGGTCACCGCGCCGTTGCAGAAGGCCTCGATCAACGAGGCCGGCATCCGCTTCAGCGGCCACACCGAATACTTCGCCGAACGCGCCCGCGCCGACGTGGTGATGATGCTGGCCAGCCCAGAGCTGCGCGTGGCGCTGGCCACCACCCACCTGCCCTTGAGCGCGGTGCCCGCTGCGATCACCCGCACGGCGCTCGAACGCACGCTGCGCATCGTGCATGCGGAGCTGCGCGCGAAGTTCGGCATCGCGCAGCCGCGCATCGCGGTGCTGGGCCTGAACCCGCACGCCGGCGAAGGCGGCCACTTGGGCCGCGAGGAACTGGACACCATCATCCCGCTGCTGGACGCGCTGCGCGCCGAAGGCATGCAGCTCGTCGGCCCGCTGCCCGCCGACACCGCCTTCGTGCCCGCGCAGCGCGCGCGCTACGACGCGGTGCTGGCGATGTACCACGACCAGGCGCTGCCGGTGCTGAAGAGCGAAGCCTTCGACCGCACCGTCAACCTCACCCTCGGCCTGCCCTTCATCCGCACCTCGGTCGACCACGGCACCGCGCTCGACCTCGCCGGCACCGGCTGCGCCGATCCCGCCAGCCTGGTTGCCGCCAGCAAGCTGGCCTTGACGCTGGCAGCACGCCGGCACGAAGAGAGTGCAGAGGAGTGAGAAGTGAGTAAAACCCGCAAGATGGCCACTCTCTCTCCTCACTTCTCTCCACTCACTCCTGCTCCATGAACGCCCGCCCCAAGAAAAGCTTCGGCCAGCACTTCCTGCACGAGCGCCGCTACATCGACGACATCGTGCGCGCGATCGCGCCGCGCGCCGGCGATTTCCTGGTGGAGATCGGCCCCGGCGAGGGCGCGCTCACGCTGCCGCTGCTCGCCGCCGCCGGCTCGCTCACCGCGATCGAGCTGGACACCGACCTGATCCCCGCGCTGCAGGAACGCGCCGCCACGGTGGGCGAACTCAGCGTGATCCACGCCGACGTGCTCAAGGTGGACTTCACCGCGCTGGCGCACCGCCACGGCGTGCAGCGCCTGCGCATCGCCGGCAACCTGCCCTACTACATCTCCAGCCCGATCCTGTTCCACTGCGTCGAGCACGCGGCGGCGATCGAGGACATGCACTTCATGCTGCAGAAGGAAGTGGTGGACCGCATGGCCGCGGAACCCGGCAGCAAGGTGTACGGCCGGCTGTCGGTGATGCTGCAACTGGCCTGCAAGGTGGTGCCGCTGTTCGAGGTGCCGCCGGCAGCGTTCCGGCCGCCGCCGAAGGTGGATTCGGCGGTGGTGCGCGTGGTGCCGCTGGCGCCGCACGAACGCCACGACGCCGATCCCGCGCTGCTGCACGAGGTGGTGAAGGCCGCCTTCGGCCAGCGCCGCAAGACGCTCGCCAACGCGCTGCGGCAGCTGCTCGACGCCGACGCGATCCGCAGCGCCGACGTCGACCCCAAGGCACGCGCGGAGACGCTGGCGCCGGCGGATTTCGTGCGCCTCGCCAAGCGGCTCGCCGCGCGCTGATTCCGCGCGCGGCAGGCCTTACAATTCCCGCATGAGCGAAAAGAATCCCTACACGATCGACGTGCAGGTGCGGACGCACTTCGTCCCCGACCAGTCCCGCCCCGACGACAACCGCTACGTGTTCGCCTACACCATCACGCTGCGCAACCGCGGCAGCGTGCCCGCGCAACTGCTGACCCGGCACTGGGTGATCACCGACGCGAACGGCAAGGTGGAGGAAGTGCGTGGCGACGGCGTGGTGGGCGAGCAGCCGTGGATGCGCCCGGGCGACGACTACGAGTACACCTCCGGCGCCGTGCTGGAGACGCCGGTGGGCACCATGGGCGGCAGCTACCAGATGCTGGCCGACGACGGTACCCGCTTCGAGGCGCCGATCCCGTCGTTCACCCTGTCCATTCCGCGCACGCTGCACTGAAGGCGACGCCAGGATGGCCACCTACGCAATCGGCGACGTGCAGGGCTGCTACCCGGAACTGCAGCGCCTGCTCGACAAGCTGCGCTTCGATCCCGCGCAGGATCAGTTGTGGTTCTGCGGCGACCTGGTGAACCGCGGCGGCCAGTCGCTGGCCACGCTACGGCTGATCCACTCGCTGCGCGAGCAGAGCATCGTCACCCTGGGCAACCATGACCTCAGCCTGCTGGCGATCGCGCTGCGCAAGCCCGAGGCGCAGGCCAAGGTGAACCCCGAGCTGCGCGAAGTGCTGTTCGCCGACGACGCGCCGGTGCTGTTCGAATGGCTGCGCTCGCAGAAACTGCTGCACCACGACGAGCGGCTCGGCTGGACCATGATCCACGCGGGGCTCGCGCCGCAATGGACGCTGCGCCAGGCGCAGAAGGCCGCGCAGGACGTGGAGCGCGAACTCTCCAGCCCGCGCCACCCGCGCATCCTGACCAACCTGTTCGGCAACCGCCCGGCCGGCTGGTCGAACCGACTGCAGGGGCTGGACCGCCACCGCGCCACGATCAACCTCCTGACCCGCATGCGCTACTGCGACGTCAACGGCCGCATCGACTTCGAAGCCAAGGGCGAACCCGGCACCCAGCGGCCGGGACTGTATCCGTGGTTCGAGGTGCCCGGCATGCGCCGGCGCGACACGCGCATCATCTGCGGCCACTGGTCCGCGCTGGGGCGCTTCGCCGGCCTCGGCGTATACGCGATCGACACCGGCTGCGTGTGGGGCGGCCAGCTCACCGCGCTGCAGCTGGACGAGGAGGAGCCGCGCTACATCACGGTAGCTGCCGAGCCGCAGCGCAAGCGGGTGCCCGGCGGCGACTGAAAGTCGCCGCCAGCGATCCACGGATGGATCGCACGTGCCCCGGACGCATCAGCGTCCGGGGCACGGAGCGGAGACTGGCCGCAGGCCAGGCTCCGCGAGTCGAAGAAATCGCAGGAAGCGAATTCTTCGACCAGGAACGAACAGGCTTTTGAGCGCGCGGGCGTGCTCCTGCAAGCCTCGGGCCGCGACGATCAGGCCAGCTGCCCGTGGCAATGCTTGTACTTCTTGCCCGAACCGCAGGGGCAGGGATCGTTGCGGCCCACGCGCGGCTGGTCCGGCTGCTGCAGGTGCATCGCGCCGGCGGCCACGCTGGCCGGGTCGGCGTCGAGGCCGGCGTTCGGCGCGCCGCCGCCGCTGGCCAGCATCTGCCGCTGCAGGCGCTCGGCGAGGCGCTGCTGCTCGGCCTCCATCGCGGCGACTTCCTCCTCGCTGCGAATACGGATGCGCGCCAGCATCTGCACCACCTCGGCCTTGATGCGGTCGAGCATGTCGGAGAACAGCCGGAACGACTCGCGCTTGAACGCCTGCTTGGGGTCCTGCTGCGCGTAGCCCACCAGGTAGATGCCCTGGCGCAGGTAGTCCATGTTCGCCAAGTGCTCCTTCCAGGCGTTGTCGACCACGGTGAGCATGATGTGCTTCTCGAGCTGGCGCATGGTCTCGGCGCCGATCTGCGCCTCCTTGGCCCGGAACAGCTCGTCCACGCCGGCGCGCACGTGCTCCTGGATCCTCGCCGCGTCGACCTCGCTCTGCTGTTCCAGCCAGTGCGGCAGGTCCAGCGCCAGGCCGAACCTGGCGTCCAGCTCGCGGTCGAGGCCGGGGATGTCCCACTGCTCGTCGATGCTGTCCGGCGGCACGTGCTCGCGCACGATGTTCTCGACCACGTCCTGGCGGATGTCGGCCACGGTGGCGGACACGTCCTCGCCTTCCAGCAGCTCGTCGCGCTGGCGGTAGATCACCTTGCGCTGGTCGTTGGCAACGTCGTCGAATTCGAGCAGGTGCTTGCGGATGTCGAAGTTGTGCTGCTCGACCTTGCGCTGCGCCTTCTCGATCTGGCGGCTGATCATGCGGTCTTCGAGCGCGTCGTTCTCCTTCATGCCGAAGCGCTTCATCCAGCGGATCAGGCCCTCGCCGCCGAAGATGCGCAGCAGGTTGTCCTCCAGCGAGAGGTAGAAGCGCGAGGAGCCCGGATCGCCCTGGCGGCCGGAGCGGCCGCGCAGCTGGTTGTCGATGCGGCGCGACTCGTGCCGCTCGGTGCCGATGATGTGCAGGCCGCCGGCGGCCAGCACCTGCTCGTGCAGCTTCTTCCAGTCCGCCTTGACGCGGGCGCGCTCGACCTCGGTGGCCTCGGCGGGCAGCGCGGCCAGCGCCGCGTCCAGGCTGCCGCCGAGCACGATGTCGGTGCCGCGGCCGGCCATGTTGGTGGCGATCGTCACCTGCCCCGGCCGGCCGGCCTGGGCCACGATGGCGGCCTCGCGCTCGTGCTGCTTCGCGTTCAGCACCTCGTGCGGGATCTTCTGCGCGCGCAGCTGGCCGGACAGCAGCTCGGAAACTTCGATGGACGTGGTGCCCACCAGCACCGGCTGGCCGCGCTTGTGGCAGTCCTTGATGTCCTCGATCACCGAGTTGTACTTGGCCTGCTGGCCCAGGAACACCAGGTCGGCGTTGTCCTTGCGGATCATCGGCTTGTGGGTGGGGATCACCACCACTTCCAGGCCGTAGATGCTCTGGAACTCGAACGCCTCGGTGTCGGCCGTGCCGGTCATGCCGGACAGCTTCTTGTACATGCGGAACAGGTTCTGGAACGTCACCGTGGCCAGCGTCTGGTTCTCGCGCTGGATCGGCACGCCTTCCTTCGCCTCCACCGCCTGGTGCAGGCCGTCGGACCAGCGCCGGCCCGGCAGCGTGCGGCCGGTGAACTCGTCGACGATGATGACCTCGCCGTCGCGCACGATGTAGTCCACGTCGCGCTGGTAGATCGCGTTGGCGCGCAGCGCGGCATTGAGGTGATGCACCACGGCGAGGTTCTTGGCGTCGTACAGGCCGCTGTCCTCGCTGATCACGCCGGCCGCGCGCAGCAGCTCGTCGGCGTGCTGCATGCCGTCCTCGGACAGGTGCACCTGCTTCTGCTTCTCGTCGACCCAGAAGTCGCCTTCGCCGTCCTCTTCCTTCTGGCGAATCATCTGCGGCACGACGCGGTTCACCGCGATGTACAGCTGCGGCGAATCCTCGGCCGGGCCGGAGATGATCAGCGGGGTGCGCGCCTCGTCGATCAGGATCGAGTCCACCTCGTCGACGATGGCGTAGTGCAGGCCGCGCTGGTAGCGCTGCTCCTTGCTGAGCGCCATGTTGTCGCGCAGGTAGTCGAAGCCGAACTCGTTGTTGGTGCCGTAGGTGATGTCGGCGGCGTAGGCCTTGTGCTTGTCGGCGTGGTTCATGCCCGGCCACACCACGTCGGTGGTAAGGCCCAAGAAACCGTACAGCTTGCCCATCTGGCCGGCGTCGCGGCGGGCCAGGTAGTCGTTCACGGTGACCACGTGCACGCCCTTGCCTTCCAGCGCGTTCAGGTACACCGGCAGCGTCGCCACCAGGGTCTTGCCTTCGCCGGTGCGCATCTCGGCGATCTTGCCCTGGTGCAGCACCATGCCGCCGATCAGCTGCACGTCGTAGTGGCGCATGCCGAGCACGCGCTTGGCGCCCTCGCGCACCACCGCGAACGCCTCGGGCAGCAGCTTGTCCAGCGATTCGCCCTTGGCGACGCGCTGCTTGAACTCCTCGGTCTTGCCGCGCAACTCGTCGTCGCTCAGCTTCTCGAACTGCGGCTCCAGCGCATTGATGCGCGCCACCACGCGGGACAATTGACGCAGCACGCGCTCGTTGCGGCTGCCGAAAATGCTGGTGAGGGCACGATTGAGCATCGACGTTCCGGATGTATGAGATCAAGGGCCCGCGCACGCGTGGGCCAATCGGGCATGTTACTACACGGGGCCTGCGGCCACCCATGGCGATGGTCACGGCAAGGTCTTGGAGTAGTGGCGCGGCGGCGCGGATTCAAGGGCGGCGCGGGCCGGGTATCATGGCCGCACCGAACCACCGGAACTTGCGCCGATGTCTCGCGCTTCGCGCCCACGCGGCCCGCAAGCGCTCAGCGCCTGCGGGTCCTTCGCCAGCCTGGCCCACAAGGCCGCCACGCTGGATGCGCTGGATCGCGCGCTGCGCCAGACCCTGCCGCAGCCGCTGCGCGACGAGGTGCGCTTCGCCCACCTGCGCGGCGGACGGCTGCTGTTCCTCGCCAGCACGCCGGCCTGGGCCACGCGCCTGCGCCTGCTGCAGGCGCAGATTCTCGCGACCGCCCGCAGCCTCGACATCCGCGCCGAGACACTCGGGATCCGCGTGTGCCCGCTGCCGCGCGTCGAAGTGGAAGCCGAGCGCGCACGCACGCTGTCGCCCGCGGCCGCCGCCCATCTGCGCGCCGCGGCCGCGACCGCCACCGATCCGGAGTGGAAGGAGCTGTACGGTCAGCTGGCGGCGCAGGCCGGGCCGGACAAGCCCGCCAAATAACCCCGCCGTTCTCCCTGATGGTGTCGCGTGATCGTTGCTGATTGAGTCCCTCTCCCTCCGGGAGAGGGTGCCGGCAGGCGGGTGAGGGTACGTTCGAAGCGCAGCGTTTCGGTCTTGCCGAACCCTCACCCCAACCCCTCTCCCGGCGGGAGAGGGGCTGTGCGCAGGCCCGCAGGGCCGAAGTCGAAGGGATTGCTACCGGGCGCTTCGACTTCCTCGCTCCTCAAGACCAACTCCATCCATGGCGCCTCCTCGCGTACGCTTGCTATCGCAAGCTACGCTCAGCGTGAACGGAGTCTCTGGCCGAGCCAATCAGCGCCCAAACAAAAACCGCCGCATCCCGGGGATGCGGCGGCTTCGTGTTCTTGCCGGCTGATGACTGTCGCGGGGACGCGCGATCAGATCGCCTGGGCGGGGTGGGCGTAGGAGATCGGCGAGGTGGCCGGGTCGTCCTGGTAGCTGACTTCTTCCCAGGCCGTGGCGTCGGCCATCAGGGTGCGCAGCAGCTTGTTGTTGAGCTCGTGGCCGGACTTGTGCGCGTGGTAGGCGCCGATCAGGCTGTGGCCCAGGAGATACAGATCGCCGATCGCGTCGAGGATCTTGTGCTTGACGAACTCGTCCTCGTAGCGCAGGCCGTCCTCGTTCAGCACGCGGTAGTCGTCCAGCACCACGGCGTTGTCCATCGAGCCGCCCAGCGCGAGGTTGTGTTCGCGCAGCATCTCGATGTCGCGCATGAAGCCGAAGGTGCGCGCGCGGCTCACTTCCTTCACGAACGAGGTGGTGGAGAAGTCGATCTCGGCGCGCGAGGTGCGCTTGGAGATGATCGGGTGGTTGAACTCGATCGAGAAGCCGACCTTGAAGCCCTCGAACGGCTCGAAGCTGGCCCACTTGTCGCCTTCCTGCACCTTGATCGGCTTCTTGATGCGGATGAAGCGCTTGGGCGCGTTCTGTTCCTCGATGCCGGCGGACTGCAGCAGGAACACGAACGGGCCCGCACTGCCATCCATGATCGGAACCTCCGGCGCCGACAGGTCCACGTAGGCGTTGTCGATGCCCAGGCCGGCCATCGCCGACAGCAGGTGCTCGACCGTGGCCACGCGCACGTCGCCGTTCACCAGCGTGGTGGAGAGGCGGGTGTCGCCGACGTTGTCCTGGCGCGCACGGATGTCCACCGGCGGGTTGAGGTCGGTGCGACGGAACACGATGCCGGTGTTGGGAGCCGCGGGGCGCAGAGTCATGTACACCTTGTCGCCGGTGTGCAGGCCCACGCCGGTGGCGCGGATGATGTTCTTGAGCGTGCGCTGCTTGATCATTGTCGTTGGTACCTGCCAAGTAGCAGCCAATCAGGGGTCGGATGCTAACACAGTTTTAACCAGCTGCAATAGCAAACCGTACCGTACAGTCTGGCCTTGCTTCATGTGCCCTTCATCCAGAAACGCACGCGTCACAACATGTTCCGCCACGCGCCAGGTGCGCGGAGACGACACGCCACCCCGGGCCGGGACGGGAATTCCGGCACCGGGGGTAACGGATCGACCGATCCGGGCGCCTGCCCGGGGCGGTGGATCATGCGCCCTCCCTGACGCATCGTCTTGCGGGGTTCAGGCCCGAACGCGCCAAACGGCCGTTCGCTGACAGCCGCGACGCCTCGCCGCGGCAACCGGCCCGAACCCGACTTTCATGTTTCTGCAATGACCAGTTCGACAGGCGTTTTGTTCAACTCCTTTTAACAAGCGTCGGGCGCCCGGTTCAGGCGGCGGCCACTCAGTCGGCCTGGCGGCGCAGGAAGGCCGGGATGTCCAGGTAGTCGAGGCCGTTGTCCTGGCTACGGGCCGGCGCCTCGCTGCGCGGATTGGCGCTGATCACCGACTCCGGCTGGGCGTAGTCCACCACCTCGTTGCCGGTGCCGGTACGCAGCACCACCGGACGCGGGCGCTGGCGCAGCTCCACCTGCTTCTGCTCCACCGCGCGCACGTTGCGCGAGGCGGGCGCGCGGTTGAGGCCGGTGGCGACCACGGTGACGCGCACCTCGTCCTTCAGCTCCGGGTCGAGCGAGGTGCCCATCACCACGGTCGCGTCTTCGCTGGCGAAGTCGTGGATGATACGGCCGATCTCGTCGAATTCGCGCATGGTGAGGTTGGGGCCGGCGGTGACGTTGACCAGGATGCCGCAGGCGCCGTTGAGGTTGACGTCCTCCAGCAGCGGGTTCTTGATCGCCTCCTCGGCCGCGGCCTGGGCGCGGTCGTCGCCGCTGGCGGTGCCGGTGCCCATCATGGCCAGACCCATCTCGCTCATCACCGTGCGCACGTCGGCGAAGTCCACGTTGATCAGACCCGGCGCGGTGATCAGGTCGGCGATGCCCTGCACGGCGCCCTGCAGCACGTTGTTGGCGGCCTTGAACGCGTTGATCAGGGTGACCTCGCGGCCGAGCACGCTGAGCAGCTTCTCGTTCGGCACGGTGATCAGCGAGTCGACGTGCTGGCTGAGATCCTCGATGCCCTTCATCGCCACCTGCATGCGGCGGCGGCCCTCGAACGGGAACGGCTTGGTGACCACCGCCACGGTGAGGATGCCCTTCTCCTTCGCCAGCTGCGCCACCACCGGCGCCGCGCCGGTGCCGGTGCCGCCGCCCATGCCGGCGGTGATGAACACCATGTCGGCGCCTTCCAGCATCGCCTCGATGCGCTCGCGGTCCTCCAGCGCGGCCTGGCGGCCGACCTCGGGATTCGCGCCCGCGCCAAGGCCCTTGGTGACGTTCGCGCCCAGCTGCAGGTGGGTGCGCGAGTTGCAGGTGTTCATCGCCTGCGCGTCGGTGTTGGCGACGATGAACTCCACGCCCTCGATGTTGGCGTTGATCATGTGCGCCACGGCGTTGCCGCCGCCGCCGCCCACGCCGATGACCTTGATGACTGCGTTCGGTGCAAGTTTCTCGATCAGTTCGAACATTTCCCGTCCTCCAGAGTTGTTGTCGTTGTAACCGCGGGTGGCGACTCCTGTCGTTCCGCGGTGGTGGGCGGCCATCCCGCCGCCCGTGGCTGCGCCTCCTGCGCCGCCGAAACTTCGCACTCCCGACCAGGCCCCTGCCGGCGCCTCGTCAGAAGTTCCTGGTGAACCAGTTGCGCCATTTGCCGAGCAGGCCGCCGACGCCGGCCAGCGCGGGGCTGCCGCCGCGCACGGCCACGTTGTGGCGCGCGCCGTGCAGCAGCAGACCCACGCCGGTGGCGTGCAGCGGGCTGCTGATCACCTCGCCGAGGCCGCTGATCTCCTGCGGCACGCCCAGGCGCACCATCTTGTGGAAGATCTCCTCGGCCAGCTCCAGCGCGCCTTCCATCTTCGCGGCGCCGCCGGTGAGCACCACGCCGGCCGCCACCAGGCTGTCGTAGCCGGAGCTGCGCAGGCGGTCCTGCACCATCTCGAAGATTTCCTCGTAGCGCGCCTGCACGCTCTGCGCCAGCGCCTGCCGCGCCAGCCGGCGCGGCGGGCGGTCGCCCACGCTGGGCACCTGGATGGTCTCGTCGGCGTGGGCGAACTGGGTCAGCGCGCACGCGTACTTGATCTTGATCTCCTCCGCATGCGCGGTCGGCGTCTGCACGGCGTAGGTGATATCGCCGGTGATCTGGTCGCCGCCGATCGGCAGCGAGGCGGTGTAGCGGATCGAGCCCTGGGTGTAGATCGCCATGTCGGTGGTGCCCGCGCCGATGTCGACCAGGCACACGCCCAGCTCGCGCTCGTCGTCGGTGAGCACCGCGCGGGCGCTGGCCAGCGCCGAGGGCACCAGCTCGTCCACGGAAAGCCCGCAGCGCTGGATCGACTTGGTGATGTTCTGCACCGCCGCGGCCGCGCCGGTGACCAGGTGCACGTTCGCCTCCAGCCGCACGCCGCTCATGCCGACCGGCGAGCGGATGCCGTCCTGGCCGTCGATGCGGTACTCCTGCGACTCCTTGTAGAGCACCTTGCGGTCGGCCGGGATCGCCACCGCGCTGGCCGCCTCCAGCACCTGCTCCAGGTCGCCGGGGGTGACCTCGCGGTCGCGGATCGCCGCATTGCCGTGCGAGTTGCGCGTTTCCAGGTGGCTGCCGGAGATCGAGGCGGTCACCGCGCGGATGTCGCAGCCGGCCATCAGCTCGGCCTCCTCCACCGCGCGCTGGATCGAGTTCACGGTGGATTCGATGTCCACCACCATGCCCTTGCGCATGCCGCGCGAGACATGGGTGCCGATGCCGATCACGGTGATCGGTTCGCCCGGCTCGTACTCGCCCACGATCGCGGTGACCTTGGAAGTGCCGATGTCGAGGCCGACCACCAGTTGCTTGTCGTTGCGCGTCTTCATATGCATGGCGTCCTCACGAGCGGCGCGTGGTGGCGGGTGCGGCGGCCGGCGCAGGCTGCGGCCAGCGCACCGCGAAGCCGTTGGTGTAGCGCAGGTCGGCGTAGACGAATCCCTGGTCGTGGCCGGCCATCAGCTGCGGGTAGACATCGAGGAAGCGGCGCAGCCGCACGCCGGCGAGGTCGCGGTCGCCGATCACGATGCGCGCGCCGCTCGCCGTGGTGACGCTCCAGCTGCCGCGCGCGGTGAGCGCCACGCCGTTGATCGAAAGATGCGTGCCGGCGAACGCCTTGCGCACGTCGGCGTAGAAGCCCACCACTTCGGCGAGGCGGTCGTCCGGCCCTTCCAGATCGGGCAGCGCGGCGGCGTCGGCGGCGCCGATCGGCGCGTCGAACAGCTTGCCCTGCCGGCTGATCAGCTGCTTCTCGTTCCAGCGCGCGAACGGCTGGCGCTCGATCACGCGCAGCTGCAAGGTGTCCGGCCAGCGCTTGCGCGCCTCCACCGACTCCACCCACGGCAGCGCCGCCACCGCCTGCTGCACGCCGTCGAGGTTCAGCGCGAAGAAGCCCTTGCCCAGCTTCGGCAGCACCGCGGCGCGCAGCTCGTCCATGTCCACGTGGCGGAACTCGGCCTGCACGGTGAGCTTGGTCACCGGCCAGCGGTCGGCGGCAAACCAGCCGTGCAGCACGCCGACGATCGGCAGCGCCAGCAGGGCGATGGCGAGGCACCAGGCGACGAGGCGGACGCTACCCCTCATGCATCCCCCCGGAAACTCGTTTCGAGCACGCGCCAGCACAGCGTCTCGTAGTCGATGCCGGCGGCCTTCGCGGCCTTGGGCACCAGCGAGTGCGAGGTCATGCCCGGCGCGGTGTTCACCTCCAGCAGCCAGTTGCGGCCCTGGCGGTCGCGCATCACGTCGACGCGGCCCCAGCCGCTGCAGCCCAGCGCGTCGAACGCGGCCAGCGCCAGCGCGCGCAGTTCGCTCTCGGCCTCGCCCTGCAGGCCGGGGCACAGGTACTTCGTGTCCTCGGCGATGTACTTCGCGTTGTAGTCGTAGAACGCGCCCTTCGGCACGATGTGGATCGACGGCAGCACCTCGCGGCCGAGGATGCCCACGGTCAGCTCGTCGCCCTCGATCAGGGTTTCCATCAGGAGGTCGCCCGGATACTTCGCCGCCAGTTCGACCGCGCTGTCCAGCTGCGCCTCCTCGAACACGCGGGTGACGCCCACGCTGGAACCTTCGCAGGCCGGCTTCACGATCAGCGGGAAGCCGATCGTGCGCGCGGCCGCGTGCACCGCCGCTGCGTCGGCGCCGCGCGCCAGCGCCACGAACTTCGGCGTGGGCAGGCCCAGCGACTGCCACACGCGCTTCGAACGCGGCTTGTCCATCGACAGCGCCGAGCCGAGCACGCCCGAACCGGTGTACGGCACCTTGAGCGATTCCAGCGCGCCCTGCAGCACGCCATCCTCGCCGCCGCCGTGCTGGCCGTGCAGGATGTTGAACACGCGCGCGAAATGGCCGGCGCGCAGCGCATCGAGCAAGGCGGGAATGCCGTCGATCGCGTGCGCGTCCACGCCGCGCGCCTTGAGCGCGGCCAGCACGTTGCGACCGGAATCCAGCGATACCTCGCGCTCGGTCGAGCTGCCGCCCATCACCACGGCGACGCGGCCGAAGGAGGCCGGGACTCGGGACTCGGGACTCGGGACTCGGGAGGCATCCGAGGCGAGTCTTGAATCCGCGCCATTCCCGGCCACGACTTCCACTGCATTGCCGTTTTGGCCCTGCCCTGGGGTTTGCTCTTTTCCCGAGTCCCGAGTCCCGAGTCCCGAGTCCCGATCATGATTGGCCATCACGCGGCACCTTTCGTCTTGAGTTGTCCCAGCGCGGCGATCTCCACTGCGGCCGCGCCGATGTCGCCGGCGCCGAGCAGCAGCAGCAGGTCGCCGTCGCGCAGCAGCGCCGGCAGGGTGTCCTTGAGTTCGCGCGGATGCTCGACCAGCACCGGATCGACCTTGCCGCGCGCGCGCACCGCACGCGCCAGCGCGCGGCCGTCGGCGCCGGCGATCGGCGCCTCGCCGGCGGGATAGACCTCGGTGAGCACCAGCACGTCGGCCTCGGCCAGCACGTTCGCGAAGTCGTCGAGCAGGTCGCGCGTGCGGCTGTAGCGGTGCGGCTGGAAACCGACCACGAGGCGGCGCTCGGGCCAGCCGCCGCGCGCGGCGGCGAACACCGCGGCCAGCTCGCGCGGATGGTGGCCGTAGTCGTCCACCAGCAACACGCTGCCGTGGTCGAGCGCCAGCTCGCCGCGGCGGTGGAAGCGCCGGCCCACGCCCTGGAAATTCGCCAGCGCGTGGGCGATCGCCTCGGCGCCCACGCCCAGCTGCCAGCCGATGCTGGCGGCGGCCAGCGCGTTCAGCACGTTGTGCCGGCCCGGCAGGTTCAGCGTCACCGGCAAGGCGCCGGCATGGCCGGGCAGGTGCAGGTCGAAATGCATCTGGAAGCCGTGCTGGCGCACGTCGGAGGCGCGCACGTCGGCGTCCGCGGTGGCGATGCCGTAGGTCATCACGCGGCGCGTGGTGGTCTTCGCCAGCTCGGCCACCTCGGCGTCGTCCACGCACAGCACGGCCAGTCCGTAGAACGGCAGGCGGTGCAAGAAGTCGCCGAAGGCCTTCTTCACCTCGGCGAAATCGCCGTGGTAGTTCTCCAGGTGGTCGGCGTCGATGTTGGTGACCGCGGCGATCACCGGCGACAGCAACAGGAAGGAGCCGTCCGACTCGTCGGCCTCGGCCACCAGGTATTGCCCGGTGCCCAGCCGCGCGTTGGCGCCGGCGGCGTTGAGCTGCCCGCCGATCACGAAGGTGGGGTCGTAGTTCGCCTCGGCCAGCACGCTGGCGACCAGGCTGGTGGTGGTGGTCTTGCCGTGCGTGCCGGCGATCGCGATGCCGCGGCGGAAGCGCATCAGCTCGCCCAGCATCTCCGCGCGCGGAATCACCGGGATGCGCGCGGCGCGCGCGGCGACCAGCTCGGGGTTGTCCGGCTTGATCGCGCTGGAGGTCACCACCACGTCGGCGTCGCCCACGTTGGCGGCGTCGTGGCCGGTATGCACCACCAGGCCCAGCTGCGCGAGGCGCTGCGCGGTGGGCGAATTCGCCTTGTCCGAACCGGACACCGCGTAGCCCAGGTTGTGCAGCACCTCGGCGATGCCGCTCATGCCCACGCCGCCGATGCCGATGAAGTGCACGCGGCGGAACGTGGTCATCAGGTCTTCGTGCGCGAGCAGGCGACGCGGGGTCATGCGGCCACCTCCAGGCAGGCGCGGGCGATGGCATCGGCCGCGTCGGGTTTGGCCAGCGTGCGCGCGGCGCCGGCCATCGCCAGCAGTCGCGCACGGTCGTGCAGCAGCGCGTCCAGGCGCTGCGCGAGTCGTTCCACGTTCAAATCGCGTTCCTGTATCAGTTCGGCGGCGCCGACGGCGACCAGCGCCTCGGCGTTGCGGGTCTGGTGGTCGTCCACCGCATGCGGGAACGGCACCAGCACCGCGCCCAGTCCGGCCGCGGTGAGTTCGGCCAGGGTCAGCGCGCCGGCGCGGCACACCGCGAGGTCGGCCCAGGCATAGGTGCCGGCCATGTCGTCGATGAACGGCACCACCTGCGCCTCGACGCCGACTTTTGCGTAAGCCTCGCGCGCCTCGTCGAGGCCGCGCTGGCCGCACTGGTGCAGCACCTCGGGGCGGCGCTCCGCCGGCAGCTTTGCCAGCGCCTGCGGCAGCGCGAGGTTCAAGGCGCGCGCGCCGAGGCTGCCGCCCAGCACCAGCAGGCGCGGCTTCCCGGCGCGATCGGCGAGACGCTGCGCCGGCGGCGCCAGCGCTGCGATCGTGCCGCGCACCGGATTGCCCACCCACGCCGCGTTCGGCAGCGCGTCGGCGAAACCGGCCAGCACGCGCTGCGCATGCGCGGCGAGCTTGCGGTTGGTGAAGCCGGCCACGCGGTTCTGCTCGTGCACCAAGAGCGGCGTGCCGGTGAAGCGCGCGGCGAGGCCGCCGGGGCCGGCCACGTAGCCGCCCATCGACAGCACGCTGCGCGGCTTGAGCTTGCGCAGCACGGCGAACGCGGACAGCAGCGCACGCAGCAGCATCCACGGCGCCGCGAGGCGCGTCTTCCAGCCCTTGCCGCGCAGGCCGCCCACGCGGATCGCATGCAGCTCGATGCCGTGCGCCGGCACCACCCTGGTCTCCATGCCGCCCACCGCGCCCAGCCACGCCACCGGCACGCCCTGCGCGCGCAACGTTTCGGCCACGGCAAGGCCGGGGAAGATGTGGCCGCCGGTGCCGCCGGCCATGATCAGCACGGGACGCGGTGCGGCGCTCATGCCACCGCCGCCTCGCGCGGACGCGCCGCGCCGTTCACGTCGCTGGCGGCCACCGCCGCGGGCATGTTGCGGGCCTGCTGGCGCGCGTCCAGCGCGCGGTTGATCTCGTAGGTGGCGCGCAGCAGCACGCCGGCCATCGCGCAGGTCAGCACCATCGAGGAACCGCCGTAGCTGATCAGCGGCAGGGTGAGGCCCTTGGTGGGCAGCGCGCCGAGGTTCACGCCCACCGAGACGATCGCCTGCAGCGCCAGCATCAGCGAGACACCGAACGCGACGTAGCCGGCGAAGCGCTGGCCCACCTCGACGCCCTTCAGGCCCAGGTACAGGCCGCGGCCCACCGCCAGCGCGAACAGGCCCATCACCAGCACCACGCCGGCCAGGCCCAGTTCCTCGCCGATCACCGCGAAGATGAAGTCGGTGTGCGCCTCGGGCAGGTACGAGAGTTTCAGCACGCTGGAGCCCAGGCCCACGCCGGTCCACTCGCCGCGGCCGATCGCCATCAGCGACTGGGTGAGCTGGAAGCCGTCGGTGAACGGGTGCTCCCACGGGTTCATGAACGAGGTGAGCCGCTTCACGCGGTAGCTTTCGCCGGTGGCCGCGATGTACAGCAGCGGCATCAGCGGCATGCCCATCACGCACAGGTAGACCGGCCGCGCGCCGCCCAGCCAGACCATCGCGATGGTCACCGAGATCACCAGCGTGGCCGAGCCGAAGTCCGGCTGTGCCAGCAGCAGCAGCACGATCACGCCCGCCACCACGATCGGCTTGATCAGGCCGAGGAACTGCGTCTCGATGCTGTCGCGCTGGCGCACCAGGTAGCTGGCCACGTACACCACCAGGATCAGCTTCACCGCCTCCACCGGCTGGAAGCTGGTGAGGCCGAGGTTCAGCCAGCGGTGCGCGCCGTTGATGCGCATGCCGAAATGCGGCACGAACACCGCCAGCAGCAGCAGCACCGCCAGGCCCAGCAGCGGGAACGCGTAGCGCTCCAGCAGCTTCAGCTCGGTACGCATCGCCACGCTCGCCGCGGCCACGCCCAGCGCGAGGAAGAACAGGTCCTTCTTCAGGTAATAGAACGCGCCCGCGTTGCTGCTGTCGGCCACCGCGATCGAGCTGGAGGTCACCATCACCACGCCCACGCTGGCCAGGCCGACCAGCGCGACCAGCAGCCACAGGTCGTAGTGGCCCTGCGGGCCGCTGCGGCGTTGGGCTTGGGAGGTGTTAAGCATGGGGCACCCCCGGGGCTAGGCGTGCGGGACTCGGGACTCGGGACTCGGGACTCGGGAAAGCCGAAGCAGACCCCGCGAGGGGATGGCGTACTGCGCCACAAGCGCACGAAACGACGGCAAGCGTCGAGGCGCCTTGCCGAGTCCCGAGTCCCGAGTCCCGAGTCCCGTTCATCAGCGCACCTTCAACGTGGCGAGGCCGATCAGCACCAGCACGACGCTGATGATCCAGAAGCGCACGATCACCCGCGGCTCGGGCCAGCCCTTCAGCTCGAAGTGGTGGTGGATCGGCGCCATGCGGAACACGCGCTTGCCGGTGAGCTTGAAGCTGGCCACCTGGATCATCACCGAGGCGGTTTCCAGCACGAACACGCCGCCCATCACCAGCAGCACGATCTCCTGGCGCACGATCACCGCGATGCAGCCCAGCGCGGCGCCGATCGCCAGCGCGCCCACGTCGCCCATGAACACCTGCGCGGGATAGGTGTTGAACCACAAAAAGCCCAGCCCCGCGCCGGCCAGCGCGCCGCAGTAGATCGCCAGCTCGCCCGCGCCGGGGATCGAGGGGATGCCCAGGTATTCGGAGAACACACGATTGCCGGCGAGGTAGGCGAACACGCCGAGCGCGCCCGACACCAGCACGGTGGGCAGGGCGGCGAGGCCGTCGAGGCCGTCGGTGAGGTTCACCGCGTTGGAGAAGCCCACCACGATGAAATAGGCCACCACCACGAAGAACACGCCCAGCGGAATCGCCACGTGCTTGAACAGCGGCACGAACAGCGCGGTCTCCGCCACCGGCGCGTTGCCCACGGCATGCGGCGCGGTGACGTACAGGAACAACGCCGCGCACAGCCCGAACACCGACTGCCAGAAATACTTCCAGCGCGAGGCGAGGCCGCGACTGTCCTTCAGCACCAGCTTGCGGTAGTCGTCGTAGAAGCCGATCACGCCGAACGCCAGCATCACCGCCAGCACCACCCACACGTAGCGGTTGTGCAGGTCGGCCCACAGCACGGTGGCGACGGTCACCGCGAACAGGATCATCACCCCGCCCATGGTCGGCGTGCCGGCCTTGGACAGGTGCGTCTGCGGGCCGTCGCTGCGCACCACTTGGCCCGCCTTCAGCGCGGCCAGCCGGTTGATCAGCCACGGTCCGCACAGCAGCGACATCGCCAGCGCGGTGAGCGCGGCCATGATGCTGCGGAAGGTGATGTACTGGAACAGGTGCAGGGCGGTGAAATGCCGCGCCATCCAGTCTGCGAGATCAAGCAGCATGGTCGCCGCCCTCCTTTCCGGTCGCGCCTTCCAGCGCCTGCACCACCTGCTCCATGCCTGCCGAATGCGAGCCCTTGACCAGGCAGGTCACGCCACCGTGCAGACCGGCCCGCAGCGCAGCGATCAAGGCCGCCTTGTCGGTGAAATGTGTGCCACCCGCGCCGAACGCTTCGACCGCCGCCGCGCTGAGCGGGCCGACCGCGAACAGCCGCTCGATGCCGCGCTCGCGCGCCTGCCCGCCCACGCCGGCATGCAGCGCGCGCGCGTCGGCGCCCAGTTCGGCCATGTCGCCCAGCACCAGCCAGCGTTCGCCGCTCGCCAGCGCCAGCGTGTCGATCGCCGCGGCCATCGAGCTGGGGTTCGCGTTGTAGCTGTCGTCGATCAGGGTGGCGCCGTCCGGCAGTTGCACGCGGCGCAGGCGGCCGGCGACCGCGCGCGCCTGCTCCAGCCCCGCCACGATGGTGTCCAGCGGCACCTCCAGCGCCAGCGCGATGGCCGCCGCCGCCAGCGCGTTCGCCACGTTGTGGCGGCCGGGCAGCGCGAGCTTCACCTCGGCGTCGCCCACCGGCGTGCTCAGCACGAAGCGCGAACCGTCGGCGCGCTGCTCGACGATGTCCGCGCCCACGTCGGCCTTGTGCTCCAGCCCGAAGCGCAGCACGCGGCGCGTGCCGGCCAGGCCGGCGAAGAAACCGGCGAACGCGTCGTCCGCATTGATGATCGCCACGCCGTCCGCGGGCAGCGCCTGGTACAGCGCGCCCTTGGTCTCGGCCACGCCTTCCACGCTGCCCATGCGCTCAAGATGCGCGGGCGCGATGATGTTGACGAGGCCGATATCGGGCCGTGCGATGGCGGCGAGGTAGGCGATGTCGCCGGGCTTGCCCGCGCCCATCTCCAGCACCGCGTATTCGGCGTCTTCCGGCATCGCCAGCAGGGTCAGCGGCAGGCCGATCTCGTTGTTGAAGCTGCCCGCGTTGACATGGGTGCGCCCGTGCAGCGACAGGATCGCGGCGGTCAGCGTCTTCACCGTGGTCTTGCCGTTGGAGCCGGTGATGCCGACCACCCGTGCGTGACGCTGCGCGCGCACCGCGCTGGCGAGGTCGCCGAGCGCGGCTTCCACGTCGTCCACCAGCACCTGCGGCAGCGGGCTGTCCACCTTGCGTGCCACCAGCGCGCCGGCGGCGCCGGCGGCCTGCGCCTGCGCGAGGTAATCGTGGCCGTCCACGTGCTCGCCCTTGAACGCGGCGAACAGGTCGCCGGGCTTGAGCTTGCGGGTGTCGATCGCGACGCCGCCCACCGCGGCGTCGGCGCCGAGCAGGCGGCCGTGAGTCCACATCGCGATGGCGGAGAGCTGCATCATGCGCGCCGCTCCAGGGCCGCACGTGCGACCAGCATGTCGTCGAACGGGCGCTTGCCGGCGGCGCCCTCCTGGTAGGTTTCGTGACCCTTGCCGGCGATCACCACCACGTCGG
The DNA here is from genome assembly GCA_017848855.1 of Rhodanobacter denitrificans. Classification (GTDB taxonomy): domain Bacteria; phylum Pseudomonadota; class Gammaproteobacteria; order Xanthomonadales; family Rhodanobacteraceae; genus Rhodanobacter_A; species Rhodanobacter_A denitrificans_B. Next base: position 38,589 of record JAFIHF010000031.1, read on the forward strand.
CGGGTTCGGCCAGCGCCAGCGCCTGCTCGATCGCGGCGGCGCGGTCGCGCTGCACGCTGTATTCGCGCGCCGCGCCCATGCCGGCCACGATCTGCGCCACGATCGCGTCGCCGTTCTCGCCGCGCGGGTTGTCGTCGGTGACGATGGCGACGTCCGCCAGCCGCGCCGCGATCGCGCCCATCAGCGGGCGCTTGCCCGCGTCGCGTTCGCCGCCGCAGCCGAACACGCAGAGCAATCGCCCGCGGCAATGCGCGCGCACGGCGTTCAACACCTGCTCCAGCGCGTCGGGCGTGTGCGCGTAATCCACCACCACCAGCGGCTGACCGTGGCGGCCGCCGAGCCGGCTCATGCGGCCGTTGACCGGCTGCAGGTTTTCCAACGCGGCCACGATGCGCTCGAACGGCTCGTCAAGCGCGCCGAGGCAGGCCGCCACGGTGAGCAGGTTCGCCACGTTGAACAGGCCGAGCAGGTGGCTGCGCAGCGTGTGCGTGCCCCACGGCGTGCGCAGCACGAAGGCCAGGCCTTCGGCGGAGCTGACCACGTTGCTGGCCGCCACGTCCGCCGCGGCATCGCCCCGCGCGCTCACGCGCAGCGCGCGCACGCCGGCCGGCAGCTGTTGCAGTAGCTCTGCGCCGAAGGCGTCATCGCCGTTGATGACCGCGGCGCGCAGCCCCGGCCAGGCGAACAGCTTCGCCTTCGCCGCGCCGTAGGCCTCCATGCTGCCGTGGTAGTCCAGATGGTCGCGGGTGAGGTTGGTGAACGCGGCAACCTCGAAATCCACCGCGCCGACCCGGCCCTGCTCCAGCGCGTGCGAGGACACCTCCATCCCCACGTGGCTGGCGCCGGCGTCGCGGAACTCGGCCAGCAGGCCATGTACGCTGATCGCGTCCGGCGTGGTGCGCTCGGCTTCGCGCAGGCGGCCGTGCAGGCCCGCGCCCAGCGTGCCGATGCTCGCCGCGCGATGGCCGAGGAAGGTCAGCGCCTGCGCCAGCAGCTGCACGGTGGAGGTCTTGCCGTTGGTGCCGGTGACACCGAGCACCCGCATTTCTTCGGACGGCCGCCCGTAGAAGCGCGCCGCGATCTCGCCGACCAGGTCGTGCAGGCCGTCGATCCACAGCACCGGCACGTCCAGCGGCGCGATCTCGAACGCCGGCCCTTCGGCCAGCACCACTTCCGCGCCGCGCTGCACCGCGCCGGCGGCGAAGCGGATGCCGTGATCCTGCGTGCCGCGCAGGGCGAGAAAGGCGTCGCCGCGGCGCAGCTTGCGCGAGTCCAGGCTCAGCCCGGACACCACGATGCGCGCGGCGCCCGGCGCGGCGGCCAGCGCCGCGTCGGCGAGGCCCAGCAGCAGCTGGTCGAGGTGGCCGGTGCTCATGGCGCGCCTCCTTCCACGGGCACCTCGTCCACCGGCGCCTCCTGGATCGGCACGTCGTTCGCCGCCGCCTTGACCGGCGTCTGGCTGCCGACCAGGCCGCCGTTGCCCTGCAGCGGGCCGCCCACGTACCAGCGGCCGATGTTGTCCGGCGGGATGTCGAGCAGGCGCAGCGCGCCGCTGGTCACCGCGGCGAAGGCCGGCGCCGACACGGTGCCGCCGAAGTAGCCGTTCTTGCCGGTGGTGCCGTTGATCACCACCGCGGTCACCAGGCGCGGATGGCTGGCCGGCACGATGCCGACGAACAGCGAGTTGTAGGTGCTCCTGGAATAGCCGCCGGCGACCGCCTGGTGCGAGGTGCCGGTCTTGCCGGCCACGCTGTAGTTCGCGATGCGCGCCTTGGTGCCGGTGCTGTTGGGGCCGGTGATCGTCTCCAGCATGCTGACCAGCTCGTGCGCCACCTGCGGCGAGATGATCTGCTTGCCCGGGCTGTCGTCGCCCTTGACGAAGGTGGGCGTGTGCATCACGCCGCCGTCGGCGATGGTGGCGTAGGCGTTGGCCAGCTGCAGCGGGGTGACGTTGAGGCCGTAGCCGTAGGCCATGATCGCCTTTTCCAGCGGGCGCCAGTTGCGGCCGACCTTGAGGTAGCCGGAAGCCTCGCCGGGGAAGCCGCTGCCGGTGCTGTTGCCCAGGCCGAACGCGCGGTAGGTGTCGTACATCAGCGGCGTGTCCAGCGTCATCGCGATCTTCGCCGCGCCCACGTTGCTGGAGCGGGTGAGCACGCCGGTGGGGGTGAGCAGGCCGTTCGGGTCGTCGTCGCGGATGTCGTGGCCGTAGAAGTACCAGTGGCCGTTGCCGGTATCGATGATCGGGCTGGTCGGCGTGTACTTGCCGCTGGACAGCGCCGCCGCGAGGGTGAGCGCCTTCATCGTGGAGCCGGGCTCGACCACGTCGGTGAGCGCGCGGTTGCGCCGCTGCGCCGGCTTGCTGCCGGCCACCGCGTTCGGGTTGAAGGTGGGCAGGCTGGCCATCGCCAGGATCTCGCCGGTCTTCACGTCGAGCACCACGATCGAGCCGGAGGCGGCCTGGAACTTGTCCAGCGTGGCCTTCAGCTCGTTGTAGGCGAGGAACTGGATGCCGCGGTCGATGCTGAGCGTGAGGTTCTGCCCCGGCTTCGGCGCGCGCACCTGCTCCAGGTCCTCCACCACGTGGCCCTTGCCGTCGCGGATCACGCGCTTGGCGCCGGGCTTGCCGGCCAGCCAGTCGTCGTAGGCCAGCTCCAGCCCTTCCTGGCCGTGGTCGTCGATGTTGGTGAAGCCGAGGATGTGCGCGGTGACCTCGCCCGACGGGTAGTAGCGCTTGAACTCGCGCTGGCCGTTGACGCCGGGGATGTCGAGGTCGAGCACGGCCTGCGCCGCCTCCGGCGACATCTGCCGCTTGAGGTAGACGAACTCGCGGTTCGCGCGCGCTTCGAGGTAGCTCTTGATGTCGGCCGCGTTGCCGCCCAGCGCCTGCGCCAGCGCGGGGATGCGCTCGTCGTTCGCCAGCACTTCGGCCGGGTTGGCCCAGATCGAGGTGACCGGGGTGGACACGGCGAGCGGCTCGCCGTTGCGGTCGAAGATGGTGCCGCGCGACACCGGGATCGGCACCTCGCGCAGGAAGCGCGCGTCGCCCTGCTTCTGGTAGAACTGCTTGCGCACCACCTGCAGGTCGAACGCGCGCGCCACCAGGCCCAGCGAGACCAGCCCGAGCACGCCCACCACCAGCACCATGCGCTTGCGCGCGCTGGGGCCGGCGCCGCGGCGGCGGCTCGGCGACGACGTGGCGCGCTTGGGCTGCGGACGGATGCGGTCGCGCCATTTCATCGGCGCAGCAACCGGATGTCTTGCGGGCGGGGATCGAGCATGCCCAGCTGCTGCCGCGCCTCCTCGTCGATGCGGCGCGGCTCGGCGAACGTGGCCTGCTCCAGTTCGAGCCTGCCGTATTCGATGTTCATGTCGTCGCGCTGGTTCTGCAGCTGGGTGAGCTTGACGAACAGCACGCGGCTCTCGTGGCGCGCCCACACCACGCTGATCGCGCTGGCCAGCACGGCGCCGAGCAGGGCGAGCATGAAGATGGACTGGATCAGCTTCATGCGGCCTCCGCCTGCGGAAGCTTTTCGGCCACCCGCAGCACCGCCGAGCGGGCGCGCGGGTTCGCGTCCAGCTCGGCCTGCGAGGGGAACTGCGCCTTGCCCACCGCGACCAGTTCGGCCGACTTCGCGGCCACCGGCGGGCCGCGCCGGCTGCCCTGCACGCGGCCGGAGTGGTCGCGGATGAACTGCTTGACGATGCGGTCTTCCAGCGAATGAAAACTTATGACAGCGAGCCGGCCGCCGGGCTTCAGGCGCGCCAGCGCGGCGTCCAACCCGCGTCGCACCGCGTCCAGCTCGCCGTTCACGCGGATGCGCAGCGCCTGGAAGCTGCGTGTGGCCGGGTGCTTGCCCGGCTCGCGCCGACCCACCACGCGCTCGATCAGCGCGGCCAGTTCGCCGGTGCGGGCGAGCGGGCTCTCCGCGCGGCGCTCGACGATCGCGCGGGCGATCTTGCGGCTGAAGCGCTCCTCGCCGAACTGCCACAGCACGTCGGCGATCTCGCGCTCGGAGGCATGGGCGAGGAAATCCGCCGCACTCTCGCCCTGGCTGGTGTCCATGCGCATGTCCAGCGGCGCGTCGGCCATGAAGCTGAAGCCGCGTGCGGCCTCGTCCAGCTGCGGCGAAGACACGCCCAGATCGAGCAGCACGCCGTCGAGGCCGGCGGCGGTCTCGTCCCATTCGGCGAGGCTGGCGAAGTTCGCATGGCGGATCGCCACGCGCGGCTCGCCGGCGAACGCCGCCTGCGCGGCGGCGATGGCGCGCGGGTCGCGGTCCATCAGCAGCAACCGGCCGCCGGGGCCGAGGCGCGACAGCACGGCGCGGGCGTGACCGCCGCGTCCGAACGTGCCATCCAGATAACGCCCGCCTGCCTGCACGGCAAGGCCCTCCACCGCTTCGTCCAGCATTACCGGGATGTGCCGCAACTCGGCCATGCCGCACCTCCCGTCCCGTATTCGCCCGCAAACCCGCGCGCAGTCAGAGCTGCAGCGCGGCCATCTCGTTGGTGATTTCGTCTTCGCCGATGGTCTGGCGGATCTTGGCCAGGTGGGCCTGTTCGCTCCACAGCTCGAACTTGTTGCCCATGCCCAGCAGCACCGCCTTCTTCTCGATGCCCGTGGTCGCGCGCTGGCTGGCCGGCAGCAGGATGCGCGCGGCACTGTCGGGCTCGACGATGGCCGCCGCGCCCACCAGCTTCATCTGCATGTCGCGATGGGAGGCCTTGACCTTGGGCAAGGCATTGACCTGGTCGCGCACCTGCTCCCATTCGGCGTACGGGTACAGCCACAGGCAGCCCTGCTCGAACGGGTTGTAGGTGACCACCAGCCGGTTCGCGCAGGCGCTAGCCACCAACTCGCGGTACGCGGTCGGTATGGCCAGGCGGCCCTTGTCGTCGACGGTGATGGCGGTCTCGCCCTGGAACACGCAACAGACTCCACGAAAACCCACGATTTCACACTGAAAGCCACGATAGTCTCGCCCCTTGAGACTGTCAAGGGATTTTTGCTTGTGAATCAAGGAGAAAGGCGAAGTTATGACGGCGTTTCCAGCACTTTCTGAGGAACATCCCCAAGGTGCTTGAATGCAGGGAAATTTTCCTGCGCCGCCCTCGACCCGCCGGGCCGCCAGAACCGCTTTCCGCGTCGGTGCGGACGGTCGGGCATGAACCGCCGTTCACTTCCCACCGTGCGCCACCGCATGCGCGCATCCATGACCGGCCCCGGCGCACGCGCGGTGCACCGGGGCCGGGGCGGGAAAGGTGGAGTCGGCCTGTAAGCCGGGTTCTGTACGCCTTGCGGCGCGACAGTCATTCCTCTCGGCCAGGCGTCGCCGCCTGGCTCCAGCAACCTACCCGGGGACGACGCGGGCCGCGCCAATGTCCCCCTATTTGGTCTTGCTCCAAGTGGGGTTTACCGTGCCGTACGGCGTTGGCCCCGTACGCGGTGCGCTCTTGCCGCACCCTTTCACCCTTGCCTGATCCCCGAAGGGCCATCGGCGGTCTGCTCTCTGTTGCACTGGCCGTCAGCTCACGCTGCCCAGGCGTTACCTGGCACTCTGCCCTGTGGAGCCCGGACTTTCCTCGATGCGCTCGCGCGCGACGCGACTGTCCGGCCGACTCCGTTGCATAGTTTAGAGGAACGAGGAGCGAGAAGTGAGAGAAAGCAAAAGCACCGGCCTTGCGGCTCTTCTCTCACTCCTCACTCCTCTTCACTCACTTCTCGTAAAGCGCCTTGCGCGGCGCGCCGCTGATCGCCGCGGCGAGCTTGGCCGCCTTCGCCGGCGGCAGTTCCTCGCGCAGGATCGCGAACACGCGCTGGCCTTCGGCGAGCTTCGCATCCGCCTCCTCGCCGCGGCCGGCGACGAGGATCACGCATTCGCCGCGCTGCTGGTCGGGGTCGTTCGCCACGCGCTCGGCCAGTTGCGCCAGCGGCTCGCCGAGCACCGTCTCGAACAGCTTGGTGAGTTCGCGTGCCAGCACCGCCTCGCGTGCGTCGCCGAACACCGCGCGCATGTCGGCGAGGCTCTCGGCGACGCGGTGCGAGGACTCGTAGAAGATCAGCGTGCGCGGCTCGCCCGCCAGTTCCTGCAGGCGCGCGCGGCGCGCCGCGGATTTCGGCGGCAGGAAACCCTCGAACACGAAACGGTCGCTGGGCAGGCCCGCCACCGACAGCGCGGCGATCGCCGCGCAGGCGCCCGGCACCGGCGCGCAGCGGATGCCCGCCGCGCGCGCCGCGCGCACCAGCCGGAAACCGGGATCGGAAATCAGCGGCGTGCCCGCGTCGGAGATCAGCGCCACCGACTCGCCGCCCTGCAGTCGCCGCACGATCGCCTCCACCACCTCGCGCTCGTTGTGCTCGTGCAGCGCTAGCAGCGGCGTGCCGATGTTGTGGTGGAGCAGCAGCGGCCGGCTGTGGCGGGTGTCCTCGGCGGCGATCACCGCCACCTCGCGCAGCGTCGCGATCGCCCGCGCGGAGAAGTCGTCGCGATGGCCGATCGGCGTGGCGACCACCCACAGGCAGCCGGGTTGGACGGATGACATGCGCAAACTCCTGCAGAACCGGGGCATGGAAACGATCGGCTATCATCGCGCACACTCCCCGCGAATACCCACCAGAGGCTTCCGATGCGCCTGCGCCCTGCCCTCGGTCCGATCCTGTTGCTGGCCGGCACGCTGGTCCTGAGCAGTTGCGTTCCCGGCAACACGAAACCCTCGCCGGCCGAGATCGCCGCGGCGGACAGCGCCGCGGCGCTGGCGCGGCAAGGTCAGTTCGACCAAGCCGCGCAGGCCTACCTCGTGCTGGCGGCGCAGTACGGCGGCCATGCCGACCGCTACCGCCTGCTCGCCGCCGAGGCCTGGCGCGAGGAAGGCCGCATCGACGACGCCGCGCCCACGCTGGCGCAGATCAAGCGCGCGAACCTCGAGGGCGAGGACGCCGTGCGCTACGACCTGCTGCGCGCCGACCTCGCGCTGCGCCACCACGACGCCGCCACCGCGCTGCAGCTCACCACCCAGCCCACCGTCACCGTGCCCGACAGCTTGCAGCTGCGCCTGTACGAGCTGCGCGCCCGCGCGCTGGCCGCCACCGGCGACCACTGGGGCGCCGCGCGCACGCGCGTGCAGATGGACGATCGCCTGCAAGGCCTGGACCGCGCGGAGAACCGCAAGCAGCTCCTCGCCGAGCTGGGCAAGCTCGATATCGCCTCGCTCAAGCAGCGCGCCGCCGCGATGAAGCCGGGCGACCGCATGCTGACCTGGACCAACGAGGCGCTGAGCCAGCGCGGCGTCGCCGTGGCCCAGCCCACGCCGACATTGCAGCAGCCGGTGGGCACCCTGCTGCCGGGCGCGAACGCGGAAGTGCGCGAAGGCTACAAGATGCCCGCGCACGTGGCCCTGCTGCTGCCCGCGAGCGGCGTCTACGCGGCCGCCGCCAACGCGATCCGCGAAGGCTTCTTCGCCGCCTACGCGGAGGACACCCGCACCCACGCGCCGCGCGCCGCGGTGCGCATCTACGACACCCGCGGCAGCGACGACGGCGCGGTCAAGGCCTACCAGCAGGCCGCCGCGGACGGCGCGCAACTGGTGGTCGGCCCGCTCACCCGCAGCGGAGTGGCCGCGCTGTTCGCCCAGCCCGGCCTGCCGGTGCCGGTGCTGGCGCTGAACCACCCGGACAACAAGCAGCTGCCCGCCACCGACGTCAGCGAATTCGGCCTGCTGCCGGAAACCGAAGGCGCCCAGGCCGCCGACCACATGATCGAGCGCGGCCTGCACCAGGCCTACGTGGTGATCTCCGGCGACGATTTCGCCCAGCGCGCCGCCAGCGCGTTCAAGGCCGAACTGCTCGCCCGCGGCGGCAACGTGGCCGGCATGGCCAGCCTGCCGAACGGCGCCACCAACTACGCCAGCCAGATCGCCAGCCTGCACCTGCCCGCAAGCGCGGCGCCGGTCGCCGGCACCGATGCGAACGCCAGCACCTCCGGCAACGATGCCGGCATCTTCATCAGCATGCGCCCCGTGCAGGCGCGGTTGCTGCTGCCGCAGCTGCAGATCGCCAAGGTCGCGCTGCCGGTGTTCGCCACCTCGCACGTCTACGCCGGCAGCGACAACCCCACCGCCGACGGCGACCTCAACGGCGTGGAGTTCTGCGACGCGCCGTGGCTGTTCAACACCCAGCCCGGCCTGCCGCGGCACGACGACATCGCCGCCCTGCTGCCCACCGCGCGCGACGGCAACACGCGGCTGTTCGCATTCGGCATGGACGCCTGGCACCTGGTGCCCTACCTCGACTGGCTGCGCGAACACCCCGGCAGCTACCTGCCCGGCGCCACCGGCCAGCTCACCGCCGACCAGTTCGGCCGCGTCAGCCGCGTGCTGACCTGGGCGAAGTTCCAGAACGGCCTGGCGCGCCCGCTGGGCGGCAGCCTCGACGTCCAGGACCAGCCTGCGCCGACCGGCAGCAGCGCACCGCCGGCGGCTGCCGCCCCGGCCCACTGATGCGCAGCGCCGGCGCCGCCTTCGAACAGCGCGCCGGCGCCGAACTCGCGCGCGCCGGCCTGAAGCTGCTGGCGCGCAACTACACCACCCGCCACGGCGAACTCGACCTCGTCATGCTCGACGGCGACACCGTGGTGTTCGTCGAAGTGCGCTACCGCGTCCACCCCGGCCACGGCAACGCCGTCGCCTCGGTCACCCGCGGCAAGCAGGACAAGCTGATCCGCACCGCGCAGCTGTGGCTGGCCGCCCACCCGCAACACGCGCAACGTCCCTGCCGCTTCGACGTGGTGAGCTACGACGGCCCCGCCGTCGATGCGCGCATGCAGTGGCTGCGCGGCACATTTGAAGCCGGCTAGAGTGCCGGCGCCATCGTAGGCGTAGCTCCACACACCGCCGTTGCTCATCTGCAACATGTAGCTCGACGCAGTCACTATCCGCCGTGTCCTACCTCCCGCCAAGCTGGCCTGTTTCCACGAGGCCAGTCAACTGTTCAACACCGTCGGTGCACGCAACCTAAGCCGAACGTCCGACCAGAGGTCTCCGGAATCCGCACGAACGCATGAATCCATCCTGGCCTTTTGGACCAACCAGATAGAGCCGTGACAGAAGCACGAGGTCACAGTCGCCTCACCACAGAAGCCGAATGACCTACCTCGTTTTCGTAATCCCGTTTCAGAATCCGCATCTTCACGCAACAATTTACGAACCCTTGCACGAGATCTTGTAGCATCCGGCTCTGGAGGCAACCATCCACAGACACGGAGCTGAGCTATGGATGCGATCCACTCCAAGAGCGCATTCGTGTACGGACAGGTCAGACGCGCCCTGCGGTCGGGGCGCTACGCACCCGGGCAGCGAATCGATCCGGGCACGCTCGCAGCAGAATTCAGCACCAGTCCCACACCGGTCCGGTTCGCCCTCTACCGTCTGGTCGGCGAAGCCCTGATCGTCGACCTTGCCCGCGGCGGACTGCACGTTCCGTTGCTCACCGAAGTCGCACTGCGCGACCTCTCTACGACTGGATGGAACGCCTGTTGCTGATGGCGTGCGACATCGGTGTAGCACCGGCAGCCGGGAAGACAGAGCAACCGGGGCTTGCGCCCGATGACGACCCGGTCAAGCTGACATGGCAACTCTTCGACGAGATCTCCCGCGCGACTACCCACAAATCCCTACATCACGCCGTGAAGCAGGCCAACGATCGGCTGGCGCCGATACGCCGGGCCAAGCAGGAACTGATTGAGCACGGCTTCGAAGAGCTTGCGGAGCTGCGCCAGCTTTGGCAGACACGCAACATCCCCGCCCTGAAATCCGCACTGCGCAACTACCACGAGCGCAGGAAGCAGCTCGTTCCGAGCACCGTGGCCTTGCTGAGCGATCGCAGCGATTACTTTCAGTAAGTATCCCCCGGCAAAGCCGGGGGCTTTAGTTATGTGAGCCGCTCAAAGCGGCTGAATCGGGGTCGCTAACGCGACCCCGACCTTGGGTACCACCGTTCGGTGGCGGGCTTTATCGCAATAGCTGCAACTGCTCCAGCCTGTGATCCTCGTTCTCTTGGTTGCGGATGTACGCTCGAATCACTTCCTCGTCACGCCCTACCGTCGAAACGAAGTAGCCCCGCGCCCAAAAGCTCTGCCCTACGAAGTTCCGTTTGCGCTCTCCGTACACCCGCGCCAAGTGGATCGCACTCTTGCCCTTGATGTAACCCACCACCTGACGCTAATCAGGCAGGGTCTTTATGCAACTCTTTACTTTGATTAGGCCGTAGATGAATCCACTAGATAAGATCCCAAGTATAATGTTTAGTAAGTTATTGTATGCAATTCCGTGTGCCACTATTATTAGTCCTGACAGGGCGATATAGAATATCGTGAAGTTTATGATTGTAATGCAGCTAATGGGTGTTGTTTTCATACGCTTCTCGGCGGGTGATAATGTTGTGGTTGGTATAAAACTTGACGCAATCGTGCCTTTATTAGAGCACTCCATGGATTGAGTTTGGATAAACTTTGTCAAGGAAGCCGATGCCATGAAGATGATTTCATCATGCCATGTTTTTCATGTCGTGTCACGTAAATTGACAGCCAAGCCTGATCAGCTTGATCCTGATCAGGCTTGGTTTGTAACTTGTGCTGGTTATGCAGAAAGCATTAATATAACTAAAGCATGAACATAACTATTGCGTAAAGGGCTGCTATGACTTTTCCGCCTTTTACCAAGGTTTCGCCGGTTCCGGCGCCAGTTTCTACGCCTGCATTGTACGCGGCCTCATCAAAGCCTCCGGATACAGTTGCGATCTCAGCTGCAGAAAGAGTAATCATGATTTATTCTCCTGTTTTGGTTTTTTGTACGAAGGATGGTTGCCAAATCGCCGTTTCGTATTTTTAAAACGTCGCCTTGGCTTGGTGGCATCAAAGTGAGACTTGGTGAATTATTTCGTTAATGCTTCCCATGCGCTGCCGAACACGCCGACAATGTACCCTGCGAGAAAGCTTCCCGCTGAATCCTGAGCGGCGCCGGTAGCTGGGCTTTGGGGGCCTGCACCAAACGGGTTTCCACCCATTTCGCAAGCCATGCCACCTGCAGCCGAACTCATTTCCGATGCAGTGATTTCACGCATTTTCATCCTCCTGAATTGATCGCCGAAGATTCAAGCCGCTCCAGCAACGGCTGATGTTGAGGTCATCGCAATCGACCTCGACAAACGCACTTTTCCTCGCGACAAGACCACCTCTCTGTTCACCATCATAATCGTCTCTGGCCTATGGGCAATGACTATGCGTGTCAGCTTAAGTCGTCCAATAGCCTCGTTAACCCTGTGCTCGCGCAACGGATCAAGATGGCTGGTTGCCTCATCAAGTACGAGCAGGCGCGGCTTACAATAGAGCGCACGTGCCAGAATCACGCGTTGTTTCTGTCCACCCGACAGGCTCGATCCCATGTCGCCGACCAAGCTCTGGTATCCCATCGGCATCGCCATGATGTCCTCGTGGATCGCCGCCATCTGCGCCGCCGCCACGATCCGCTCCATGGCCACGTCGGGATCGAAGAAGCCGATGTTGTCGGCTATGGAGCCGGCAAACAGCTGATCGTCCTGCATCACTGCCCCCACCCACTGCCGGTAGGTGTCCAGCCCCAGCTTGCGGATGTCGATGCCGCCGAACTTCACCACGCCTTCGGTGGGTTCCAGCAAGCCCAGCACGATTTTCGCCAGCGTGCTCTTGCCGCAACCACTGGGGCCGGTGATGGCGACCGATTCGCCGGCGTCGACCTTGAGGTTGCAGTGCCTGAGAATCCACGGCTCGTTCTCGGCGTAGCGAAAGCTGACATTGCACAGCTCAATGCTGGCCTCGGGCACGGGGCCGCTCCATGCGGCTTCCGCACGCTTCTCCGGCTCGGTCAGTGCGATGTCCGCCACGCGCTCGGCATGCAGCTTCAGCATGCTGAAGTCCACCCACTTGTCGATCAGCCCGGCGGCGCGGCTGGTGAACTGGTCGGCGTAGGCGATGAAGGCGATCAGGGCGCCGGCGGTGAATTCGTTCTTGAGTGCCAGGGTGGCGGCGATCCAGATCATCGCCACCCGGCCGACGCCGAACATCAGCTGGTTGCCCAGGGTGAAGGCGATGGCGAGGCGCTGGATGCCGATGCCGCGGTTGGCGGTGGCTACGGTGGCGTTGGCGTAACGGGCGAGGCGCTCGTCCTGCTTGTTGGCCAGCTTGATCGGCATGGCGCCGCGGATGGACTCCAAGAGTTCGCTCTGCTGGCGGGCGCCGTAGACGATCTGCTCCTCGTTCGCCCGGCGCAGCGGGTTGAAGAAAGCCCAACGCAGCAGACCGTAAGCGAGGAACAGGCCAACGACCAGGGCGGTGAGCGCCAGGCTGTAGAAACCCATCACCACCAGGGTCACCAGCGACATCAGGCCATCCAGCAGCGAGCCGATAAATTGGGTGGTGAGGGTTTGCTGGATGGTCTGGATGGAGCCGAAGCGCGACACCACGTCGCCGATGTGACGTTTCTCGAACCAGTCCAGCGGCAGGCGCATCAGGTGGCCGAACAGGTTGCTGGCCCATTGCACGTTGAGCGTGGCGCCCAGCCAGGTCACCGCCCACGAGCGTGCGGCGGTGATGAGTGCGGAAAACACGGTGATGCCGAGAAAGCCCAGCCCCAGCAGGGTAAGCAGGTCGTGGTCGGCGGAGACCAGCACCTGATCCAGCACCCATTGCAGGTAGAACGGCCCGGCCAGCGCGAACACTTCCAGCGCCAGCGCCAGCAGCAGGATTTGGGCAAGCGCGGGCACCAGGCCGCGCACCTTGCCCGTGAGCGCGCGCAGCGAGATGGTCTGCCGCTCGCTGACCGGCGCGAAGTCCGCCTTGGGCGCCAGCTCCAGCGCCACGCCGGTGAAGTGCTCGGAAACCTCGCGCAGCCCCAGCTTGCGGATGCCGCGCGCAGGATCGTGGATCACGATGCCGCGCTTGTCGGCGCGCTTGAGCACCACGAAGTGGTTGAGATCCCAGTGCAGCACGCAGGGCGTGCGCAGTTGGGGCAGTTCGTCCAGGTCGAGCTTGAGCGGGCGGCAGGTGAAGCCGAGCTGGCCGGCCATCTCCATGACCCGCGCCAGGGTGACGCCCTTGAGCGAGGTGGAGAAGCGGCGGCGCAGGCCGGCCAGGTCCACGTCGTGGCCGTGGTGGCTGGCAATCATCGCCAGGCAGGCCAAGCCACACTCGGCCGCTTCGGTCTGCAGCATCATCGGCAGGCGGCGCGACCAGCCGAATTGCAGCGCCATGCGGTGAACGCCGGGCATGGCGGCGCCGTGTTCGCGGGTGCCGTCAGCCATGCGCACCTCCGGTCAGGTGGTGCGCCATGCCGTACAGAGGCTCGAACACCCACTCCAGCAGGCTGCGGCGATCCATCAGGATGTCGGCCTGCAGCGCCATGCCGGGCTTGAGCGCCTCGCGCTTGCCGTAGGCCAGCACGAAGGGTTTGTCCAGCTTTACCTGTACACGGTAGAGCGGCTGCTGGCCTTGCTGGCCGATCAGCGCGGCGATGTCGGATGCGCCGAGCGCGCTGCGCGAGACGTCGGTGACCTCGCCGTATTGCTGGCCGAACTTCTGGTAGGGGTAGGCCTCGTAGCGCAGCACCACGCGACTGCCCGGGTCGATGAAGCCGACGGCGCGGCTGGGCACCAGCAGCTGCGCCTGCAGCGTGGAGCCGATGGGCAGGATGGCGAGCAGCGGCTGACCGGTGCTGACCATCTGCCCCGGCTTGGGCAATACGGTGGAGACGATGCCGTCGCGCGGCGCGCGCAGCACGGTGGTGAACCGCCCCGGGATTCTCGGAGGCTCCAACTCTTGAGAGGATGGAGCGATGGAAACCCCGAAGAAGAAGACCCCAACGTACTCGCCGGAAGTCCGCGAGCGGACCGTCCGGATGGTGTTTGAACACCGTGCTGA
>JAFIHF010000032.1 GCA_017848855.1 Rhodanobacter denitrificans
TGCCGTGGCCGTCAGGTGGTGGCGCGTGGCGCAGCGCCTGCCTGGCCGGCAGAGCCTGCCCCCGCGAAAGCGGGGGTCAAGCCGCGCGCTGCCGCATGGCGGCCACGGCAAGGCAACCCGAAGGGCCGGGTCTGTTTGCCCCCATGCCGGCGTCATCGCTCGGTCGTGGACGGACGTCCACTCCCTCCCTCTTCCTTGGCCTGCGCGCAAACAGCTCTCGGCGCGAGCCATGTGGAGATCGTGAACAGGCTCTAGGCCTCATCCCAAGGTCTGACTGGCGGTCTGGCCGCACCGGAACCACACTTGGGCGAGTGGGGTTTCCCCGCATCCCCTGTTTTTGGAGACACGCATGAACGACCGCATTGCGCATGCCGGCCTGGCGGCCAGGCGCATGGGCGCCGAGGAGGCTGCGGCGCTGATCCGCCCCGGCATGACCGTGGGCATGAGCGGTTTCACCGGCGCGGGCTACCCCAAGGCGGTGCCGCAGGCGCTGGCGGCGCACATCACGCAGGCGCATGCGCGCGGCGAGGCGTTTGCGCTCAAGGTGCTCACCGGCGCCTCCACCGCGCCGGAGCTGGATGGTGCGCTGGCGCGGGCGGGCGGCATCGAGTTCCGCCTGCCGTACCAGTCCGACCCCGAGCTGCGCGCGCGCATCAACCGCGGCGAGATCGAGTACATGGATATCCATCTGGGCCAGGTGGCGCAGTACGCCTGGTTCGGCTTTCTCGGCAAGATCGACGTGGCCGTGGTCGAGGCCACGGCGATCCTGCCGGACGGGCGGCTGCTGCCGTCCACCTCGGTGGGCAACAACAAGACCTGGCTGGACCTGGCCGAGCGGGTGATCGTGGAGGTGAACCATCGCCAGCCGCTGGGGCTGGACGGCATGCACGACATCTACTACGGCACCGCGCTGCCGCCGCACCGCAAGCCGATCCCGCTGCTGAAGCCCGGCGACCGCATCGGCGAGCCCTACCTGCGGGTGGACCCGGCCAAGGTGGTGGCGGTGGTGGAAACCGATGCGCCCGACCGCATCGGCCGTTTCACGCCGCCGGACGAAACCTCCACGCGCATCGCCGCGCACCTGGTGGAGTTCTTCCGCCACGAGATCGAGGCGGGGCGGCTCTCCGAGCGGTTGCTGCCGCTGCAGTCCGGCGTGGGCAATATCGCCAACGCGGTGCTGCTGGGCCTGCGCGACGGCGGCTTCCGCGGGCTGTCCGCGTTCACCGAGGTGATCCAGGACGGCATGCTGGACCTGATCCGCGACGGCACCATCGAAACCGCCTCGGCCACCTCGTTCTCGCTCAGCCCCGAGGGCGTGGCGGAGTTCGTGCGCAACATCGCGCTGTACCGCCAGCGCATCGTGCTGCGCCCGCAGGAGATGTCCAACCACGGCGAGCTGGTGCGGCGGCTGGGCTGCATCGCGATGAACGGCATGGTGGAGGCCGACATCTACGGCAACGTCAACTCCACCCACGTGGCCGGCAGCAGCATCATCAACGGCATCGGCGGCTCGGGCGACTTCGCGCGCAACGGCTTCCTCTCCTGCTTCGTCACGCCCAGCATCGCCAAGGGCGGCGCGATCTCCGCGATCGTGCCGATGGTCAGCCACGTGGACCACACCGAGCACGACGTGGCGGTGATCGTCACCGAACAGGGCCTGGCCGACCTGCGCGGGCTCTCGCCCAAGCAGCGCGCCCGCGCCATCATCGCCCACTGCGCGCACCCGGATTACCGCGCGCAGCTCGCCGACTACTTCGAGCGCGCCTGCGCCAACAGCCACGGCAAGCACACGCCGCACCTGCTGGGCGAGGCGCTGGGCTGGCACCAGCGCTACCTGGACCGCGGCAGCATGCGCATGGAATGACGGCAGCACGCCCATGCCTTTTGCCAGTGGCACGACGCGCTGCGGCGTGGCGCAATGGCGCGGTTGCCTGATGGGAGAACCCGATGAACCCGCCTGACGCGATGCACTCCGGCCGCCGCCGTTTCCTGCAAGCCACGGCGCTGGGCGCGGCGACGATGCTGGGTGGTACGGCGACAGCCGCGGAGGCGGCCGGCATCAAGCTGCCGGCCTCGATCCTCGCGCTGCAGCCGGTGCAGTCGCGGATCGTGCCGATCGCGGACGACGAACGTCGCGCGCGCCTGGCGCGGGCGCAGGCCTTGATGGGCCGGCACGGCCTCGACGCGATCTACCTCGACGGCGGCACCACGCTGGACTACTACACCGGCATGCGCTGGTGGACCAGCGAGCGGCTGATGGGCATGCTGCTGCCGCGCACGGGCGAGCCGGTGTACGTGGTGCCCGCGTTCGAGCGCAGCCGCGCGCTGGAGCAGATCCGCTTCGGCCACGACGTGCGCACCTGGCAGGAGAACCAGAGCCCCTACGCGCTGATCGCGCAGGCGATGCGCGAGCGGGGCGCCGCCACCGGCACGCTGGGCATCGAGGAGAAGGTGCCGTTCTTCCGCGCCACCGGCATCGCCGAGGCCATGCCGCAGGCGAAGCTGGCGCCGGCCACCCCGGTCACCGCCGGCTGCCGCGCGATCAAGAGCCCCGCGGAGCTCGCGTTGATGCAGGTGGCGAACGACGCCACGCTCGCGCTGTACAAGGCGATCTGGCAGGGACTGGAACCGGGCATGACCCAGCGGCACATCGCGGCGTGGGTGGAAGCCGGCTACGCGCGCATGGGTCTGCGCGGCGACGCCAGCATCAACGTGGGCAAGTACACCGCGCAGCCGCACGGCTCGCGCGAACCGCAGGTGATCCGCGAAGGCACGCCGGTGATGCTGGACGACGGCTGCACCGTGGAGGGCTACCAGAGCGACATCACCCGCACCTTCACGCTTGGCAAAGCCAGCGACAAGATGAAGCGGGTGTTCGACATCGTGGCGAAGGCGCAACGCGCCGCGCTCGCCGCCGCGCATCCGGGCGCCACGATGGAATCCGTCGATGCCGCCGCGCGCAAGGTGATCGTGGATGCCGGCTACGGCCCCGGCTACAAGTATTTCTCGCACCGCCTCGGCCACGGCATCGGCATGGACATGCACGAGTGGTACTACCTGGTCGAGGGCAACGCGCGGAAGATCGAAGCCGGCATGTGCTTCAGCGACGAGCCCGGCATCTACATCCCCGGCGAGTTCGGCGTGCGGCTGGAAGACGACATGCACGTGGGCGCGGACGGCGCGCGCTGGTTCACGCCGCAGAGCCCGTCGATCGAGCGGCCGTTCGGGTAGAGCAAATCCCGCCGAACGTGGTTTCCGCGATGATGGCGTTTCGGGAGTAATGGCTGATGCTGCATGCGTCTACAAACACCGGGCTGTTATCCGACTGCAGGTCTGTGGCTGGTACGGCTGTGCGGGTGCTTGATCCGGACATGGGCGCATGAGCCGCCCGACTCGGATGCTTCCGCCGTCTGAAAAGTTCAGGCAACGGCTGTTGTTGGCGATGATCGCTCTGGGCGCGCTCAGCACGGTCCTTGCGTGGAGCATCATGGGTTCGCGTGGTTTGCTGTCCCCGGTTCTGCGCGGTGTTATGGGCACGAGTTCATTCGTCCTGCCGGTTCTGTTCATCGTGACGTGGATCCGGTTGCTGCCGCTGCGCGCGACCGGGGTGTGCTGCCTGCTGTATGCGGTCGTGGTTTGCGCGGTGTGCATGGCCTTGCGCATGTATTCGCCAAAATACGGCGCCGACATCGACTTGCAGCCGTTGTATCTGTGGATACTGGTGGTGTACGTGTTCGCCTTCACACTGGCGGGTCACCGGGCCAGTCTGGCGATTTCGCTGGGAATCATGGCGCTGTTCGTCTGCATCAGCTTGCCTTACTTGGTGCACGACATCGACGCACCCTACGCCAGTTTCACGTTGCAGTTGTATGTGGTGTCCGCTGCGCTGATCGCTGCACTGTACTTTTTTTCCGGTTATCAGCACCGACTGCAGCTTGCCCAGCATGCCGTCGACCAGTTGGCGTCCCTTTCCAACACGGACGAGCTCACCGGGCTGCCCAATCGCCGTTGCATGGCCGCGGCGATTGACGCCGAACTGGCGAGTTTCGAGGGCCAAGGCAGCGGGTTCGCGCTGATGCTTTTCGACATCGACCACTTCAAGACGGTCAACGACCGGTTCGGGCATGCGGCCGGCGACGAAGTGCTCATGGCGCTGGCGACGCCCGCACTGCGGCTGTTCCGCGATACGGACGATCTCGGTCGATGGGGTGGCGATGAATTCGTGGCTCTGGTGCGGGATATCAGTCCGGCAGAGGCGTTGCGCATGGCGAATGCGTTGTGCCGGGATGTTGCGGCAGAGCCCGTTTTCGACGCGAATGGCGTCACGATCAGCTGCGGCGTCACCGTGGCCTATCCGGGCGACAACATCGACAGCCTACTGTCGCGCGCCGATGCAGCGCTGTATGCCGCCAAGCACGCCGGCCGCAATCGCGCTGAGTGCATGCTGGAGACCGACCGGGGTACGGTTCCGGAATGGGCTGATCGCCCGCCGGAGCGCGTCGTTTGACCCGTTCAAACCGCAGGCCATGCCACGATGGCCGCATGCGCAGACAGGCGCGAACGGGGAGCAGGGCAGTGGCGAAGGTGAAGAACGATGGTGCGCGGCGGTGGCTCGCCTTGCTGGCGGCGTGCGCGGCTTCGGTGGCGGGCCTGCATGCCGCCACCGCGACGCGGTTCGAGCTGGGCTCGCGCGTGGCGGCCACGGCCGAGCCGCCGGTGTCGCGGCCGGCGGTGAAGCCCTGCGCAGTGACGCTGTTTTCGCACGAGGCGTTCGACGACCAGGGCGACGGCTCCTCGATGGCGGCGCGCCCGCATCGCTTCGAGTTCGCTCCGCCCAAGGGCTGCACGGGAGGCTGGAGCAAGGTGGTGCTGGCGATGGATTTCTCCGTGCCGGCCGGGCGCCAGTTCGACCGCACCGTGGCGTTGTGGCTGGGCGGCGTGAACCTGTATTTCGGCACCACCATCGAGCCCGAGCCGGGCGTGGCCCAGCACTGGCACGTGGAGCGCGAGCTCGGCGATTACGCCGCGCTGTTCCGCAGCGCGCAGCCGGGGCAGCTGATCCTCAACAACTGGGTCAGCCCCACCACCGACCAGCCGATCTACGTGGATGCGCGGCTGTTGTTCTATCCGGCGAGCGCGGCGCAGCCGGCGGCGGCCGCGGCGGATCGCGTCTATGCGCTGAGCAGCGACCCGCGCGGCGAGCAGACGCCGTTGCAGGACGGCGCGCAGGAGCTGTCACGCACCATCACCTTCCCGCGCAACGTGGAGCGCGCCTGGCTCGACGTGATCGCACAGAGCCAGGCGCACGACGAGCGCTGGTACACCTGCGTGGACAAGGCGTACCTGGAGCGGACGCGCGACTACTCGCTGGAGTCGTTCGAGGCCTGCGACGGCGGCAGCTACCGCGGCGTGGAGGTGCGGGTGGACGGCCAGCCGGCCGGGCTGGCGCCGGTCTATCCGTGGATCTTCACCGGCGGCGTGGCGCCGCACCTGTGGCTGCCCACGCCGGCGATCCAGACCACGAACTTCATTCCCGCGCGGGTGGACCTGACCCCGTTCGCCGGCCTGTTCGACGACGGCAAGCCGCACACCGTGGCCGTGCGCGTGCCGGGCGCCGACCACTTCTTCAACGTGGCGGCGAACCTGCTGGTCCATCTCGATCCGCACGCCAACGAGCTGAGCGGCGAAGTCACCCGCAACACGCTCGCCGCGCAGCAACCCGCAGGGCTTGTCGTGCGCGACACCCTGCACGCCGATGCCGCGGGCCGCATCGTGGGCACCATCGACACCGACATGGCGCAGGAAGGCGAGGTCGCGGGCCGGCTGCGCACGCCGCGCGGCGTGATCGCCACGACCGTGCATTACACCGTCGGCTTCCGCAACCACCAGACCTTCGCGCGCCCGGACGACCGACGCTACGACGAGACCATCGACCAGTTGGGAACGATGTCGCTCGCGGTCGAACGCACGCTGGACGGCAAGCGTCTGGACGGCTACACCGTGCAGCAGCGCGATCCGCTGTATCTCGCCTCGCGCAAGACCATGCACGGCACCGGGCAGGATTTCACCGCCGAGGTGGCGATGCGCCAAGGCCATCGCATCGAGGCGGCGCACAGCGGCGCGCAGGGCAAGCCGTATCGCGCCGTGCTCGACGAGCACCTCGCCACCCGCGACCACGCCGACGGCAAGACCATCCCCGATCCGCTCGACCGCAGCGACTTCGCCCACGCCGAGGCGGGCAGCGAGCAGGCGACGTTCACCGACTCGCTGGGCAGTTGCTACCGCACCGGCCTGCAATCGCGCGACGAGCGCTTGAGCGTCGTCAGCGAAGGCGAAGGATGCCCCGGCAAGGTCAATCGTCTGGACGGCCGTTCGCGGCCCGATCATCCGTGGTTGCTGCCGCTTAGTTCGCCGTAGTGAACAGGCGGGGTGGCGGCAACGTAGGCTCTCGCTTTTGACAACTGAAGCCGGGTGACTTGGATTCGCGCAAACTTTGCTTTCCGTTTTCGCCAGATTCAAAGCGGTTTCGAGCCGCTGCCGCGGCCCGAGTGACTTTCTCTTTGCTTGTCCAAAGAGAAAGTCACCAAAGAGAAACGACACCCCGCGGCGACGCTCTCCGGGCATCCTGCCCTGCGAGTGCGTGAGGCGAGGCCGGGCTTTTCGAGCGGGCTCCTGCCCGCGCGAAAAGGCGTTGCCATCCATGGCAACGCCCGCTGCGCGGCCTTGTCGTCCCCGCCTCACCGCCGCCGAGGGGCCCCGGGAAAAGCAGCACGCTCCTGCGCGCAGAAGCAACGGCCAGAGCAAAGCAGAGCGACACGCCGCGAGATTCGGCCCCCTCAGTTTCCAGATACGACGCGGGGTGGCCGCTGTGGGGGACGTGTCGGCGAGCGTTGGTCCAATCCCCTCGACACAGCGGGCTTGTAGGGTCGGCGGATTGAACAGGCCATTTCTTTGGGCCACCTTTCTTTGGGCCAGCAAAGAAAGGTGGCTCGGGCGCCGGCAGGCGACCGGAACCGCTTTGTCGCTTGCGAGAGAAAAGAGATGCCCTTTCTCCGGAAGAGGGTGCCGACCTGCAGGCCCCGATGCGCCTGCGGAACGGCGTAGCCGGTGAGCGCCATGGATGGCGCGAATCCAGCCGGGCGAGGGCTCGGGCGGAGCGAGGCGTTGCGACGAGTTCGCGCCCTCTCCCCCGGCCCCTCCCCCGACGGGGGAGGGGAGAAGATCAGCTGCCTAGAAGTACGTGGGCATCGCTTCCAGCACCCGCAGCGTGTCGTCGACGCGCAGCACCTGCCGCCATTTGTCGAACGTGAGACACGGGTGGGAGGCGCCGAACGACACGACGTCGCCGACGCGCAGCTCGGCGTCGTCGGGGATCGCCAGCATCGTGTGCTGGTCCATCACCTTGCGCACGGTGGAGTGCCGCAGCGGCTGCGCGGGTTCGCCGGGGCGGTGCCGTTGCAGCGGGATCGGCAGGTCGGGGTCGCAGGAGATGTCGCGCTTGCCCAGCGCGACGATGGCGAGTCCGGGTTCGGGCAGCGACTGCACGTGCGCGAACACGGCCAGCGCGGGTTGGAGTTCGCCTTCGAGATCGGCGTGGCGTGCCTTCACCGCGGCCATCGCGTCGCGGTACAGGCGATGGTCGTGGACGACGTAGCAGCCGGGCCGCAGCACCGGCGTGCAGTGCGCGCGCAGGTCCGCCTGGTCGAACGCTTCGGCGATCAGGTCGAACCATTGCGAACCCGCCGCCGTGACGATCGGCTTGCGCCCGGCGAAAGCGCCCGCATCCATCAGCCCGCGCAAGGTGGCGACGAGCCGTCGGGCGTAGCTGCGCACGGCGTCGGCCGCGTGCTCGCCGCCGATCAATCCCTCGTAGCCTTCGATGCCGTGGAGCGCGAGCGCCGGCGCGGCCGCGATGGCGGCGACCAGCGCGGCGAGCCCGGCTTCGTCGCGCACGCCGCAGCGGCCGCCGGGCACGCCGAGTTCGATCAGCACCGGCAGGGTCAGGCTGCGCGCCGCGAAGAAGCGGTTCAGCGCCTCGACATTGGCCACGCTGTCGACCACGCAGCAGTACTCCGCGCCGCGCTCGATCAGGCCGGCGACGATCGCCATGTTCGGCGCGCCGACGAGCTGGTTCGCCATCAGCAGCCGGGTGACGCCATGCTCGAACGCCACGGCGCACTGCACCGCGGTGGCCAGCGTGATGCCCCACGCGCCGGCGTCGAGCTGGCGGCGGAACAGCGCGGGCGTCATCGTGGTCTTGCCGTGCGGCGCGAATTGCGCGCCGTGCCGGTCGGCGTAGCGCTGCATCCACGCGATGTTGGCGGCCAGCGCCGAGTCGAAGACCACCGCGGCCGGCAGGCTCACGTCTTCGAGCAGCGACGGGCCGGTGACGGGGCTGCCTTTTTCGATCGGTGGTGCGTGGGGAGTCATGGGCGGTGCGTGGCTCGGGTAGTGGTCAGTGCGGCGATGGAAGGATGCCGAACGCACATGTTACCCGCGCCCCGGCGAGGGACACCCGTCGTTCCCGGGCCACGCGCCATGACGCTGCACCTACACGCCCTGCGCACGCACCCACTGCACGATGCCCGCGGCCTGCATCGCGCCGGACTGGCGCGCCACCTCGCGGCCGCCCTTGAACAGCACCAGGGTGGGGATGCTGCGGATCGCGTAGCGGGCGCCGAGCGCCTGCTCCGCGTCGGTGTCGACCTTGAGCAGGCGCACGCGCGGTTCGAGCTGTGCGGCGGCCTGCGCGTAGTGCGGCGCCATCATCTTGCAGGGGCCGCACCACGGCGCCCAGAAATCCACCAGCACGGGGATGTCGTTGCGCGCCAGCTGCCGTTCGAAGCCGGCGGCGTCCACGGCCAGCGGCTGGCCGGCGAACAGCGGCTGGTGGCACTGGCCGCAGGCGGGCGCCGCGCCGAGGCGTTCGGCCGGCACGCGGTTCACCGCGTGGCAGTGCGGGCAGACGAGATGCAGCGGGTCGCTCATGGCGTGGCCTCGTGATGGCGGAATGGTCGCTGCCCGCGATATGAGGCCGGCGGTGCGCGGATCAAAGCCGCGGCGCGGCGGTTCCGCGCGGGGCGCTCGCTATACTCGGCGCACTTTGCCCACTCCTCCCGACCCCGCCACGCCGATGCGACGCTTCCGCCTGACCGAACCCCTGGTGATGCTGGCGACCGTGCTGCAGTGGCTGGTGCTGGCGCTGCTCACCGGCGCGTTGGTCGGGGTGGGCTGCACGCTGTTCCTGCGCGCGCTGTACGCCAGCGAGGGCCATGCGTATGCGGCGCCGTGGTGGTGGCTGGCGCTGGCCCTGCCGCTGGGCGGCCTCGCCAACGGCCTGCTGCTGCATTACGGCTACCGGCTGCGGCGCAGCACGTTCAACGACAACGCGATCGTGGCGGTGAACGAGCAGCACGGCAAGCTGCCGTTCCGCACGATGTGGATCAAGCCCGTGGCCGCGATCATCACCCTGGCCTGCGGCGGTTCGGCGGGCAAGGAAGGGCCGTGCGCGCACATCGGCGCCAGCCTTGCGGCGGTGGTGGGGCGCGTGCTGCACCTCAACCCGGAGCTGCGCAAGCGCCTGCTCGCCTGCGGCGTCAGCGCGGGTTTTTCCAGCGTGTTCGGCACGCCGATCGCGGGCGCGATCTACGGCGTGGAGATGCTGGCGATCGGGCGCATCCGCCACGACTTCCTGTTCCCCGGCATCGTCGCCGGCGTCACCGCGTTCGAGGTGTCGCGCGCGCTGGGCGTGCCGTATCCGCATTACGCGATCGACTTCAGCGGCCAGTTCACCGAGCTGCTGTTCCTGAAGACCGTGCTGATCGGCGTGCTGTGCGGCGGCGTGGCATGGCTGTTCGTGGAGCTGCTGCGGCAGGCGAAGAAGGCGTTCGGCGGCCTGAAGCAGCGCTGGGCGCTGTGGCCGCCATTGGTGCCGATGCTGGGCGGCGCGGTGCTGGCGCTGCTGGTGATCGTGGTGCCAACCGATTACCTCGGCCTCAGCCTGCCGCTGATGGAGCGCGCGCTGCACGGCGAGGCGATGCCCTACCTCGGGTTCCTGTGGAAGGCGCTGCTGGTGGCGATCACGCTGGGCTCGGGCTTCTACGGCGGCATCGTCACGCCGCAGTTCGTGCTCGGCGCGGTGGCCGGCGGCGCGTTCGCGCACCTGCTCGGCCTGCCGCCGGCGCTGGGCGCGGCGGTGGGGCTGGCGGCGGTGGTGGCGTCGGCCTCCAATGCGCCGATCGCGGCGATCCTGATGGGCGTGGAGCTGTACGGCGCCGACGCCACGCTGTACGTGGCCGGCGCCTGCGTGGCGGCCTACCTCATCATCGGCCACCGCAGCGTCTACCCCGAGCAGCAGATTGCGTTCAGCAAGTCCGCGTGGATCTTCGCCCGCGCCGACCTGCCGGTGGGGCAGGAGAAAGTGCGGCTGTCCTACGGCCTGCTGCGCTGGTGGCGGATGCGGCGGCGGGCGCGGAAGACCGGCATCGGCGAGTGACGCGGCTGCCCACCGCCTACGCGAGCGACCACGCCACTTGCTGCCCCGCACGGAACGGAACGCAGTCGCCGTCGCCGAAGGGTTGGGTTTCGGGCACGGTCCACGGCTTGCGCTCCAGCGCGATCGTGCCGCGGTTGCGCGGCAGGCCGTAGAAGTCGGGGCCGTGGAAGCTGGCGAAGGCTTCCAGCTTGTCGAGTTTGCCGACCGCATCGAACGCCTCGGCGTACAGCTCGATCGCCGCGTGCGCGGTGTAGATGCCGGCGCAGCCGCAGGCGGTTTCCTTCGCGGTGCGCGCATGCGGCGCGCTGTCGGTGCCGAGGAAGAAATGCGGATCGCCACTGGTGGCCGCTTCCACGAGCGCCACGCGGTGCGTCTCGCGCTTCAGCACCGGCAGGCAGTAATGGTGCGGGCGGATGCCGCCCTCGAAGATCGCGTTGCGGTTGAGCAAGAGGTGATGCGCGGTGATGGTGGCGCCCACGTGCGCCGGCGCCTCGCGGATGAACTGCGCCGCCGCGCGCGTGGTGATGTGTTCCAGCACCATGCGCAGCTGCGGGAAACGCTGGCGCAGCGGCAGCAGGTGGCGGTCGATGAACGCCTGCTCGCGGTCGAAGATGTCCACCGCGGGGTCGGTGACCTCGCCGTGCATCAGCAGCGGCAGGCCGTGTTCCTCCATCGCCTCCAGCACCGCATGCACGTTCGCCAGGTCGCGCACGCCGGCCTGCGAATTGGTGGTGGCGCCGGCGGGGTAGTACTTCACCGCGTGCACGAAGCCGCTGGCCTTGGCGCGCGCGATCTCCGCAGGCTCCGTGGCCTCGGTGAGGTACAGCGTCATCAGCGGCTGGAAGGCGCTGCCCGCCGGCAGCGCGGCGAGGATGCGCGCGCGGTAGGCCTCGGCCTGCGCCACCGTGGCGACCGGCGGCTTCAGGTTCGGCATCACGATCGCACGCGCGAACTGCCGCGCGCTGTCGGCCACCACCGAACCCAGCGCAGCGCCGTCGCGCAGGTGCAGGTGCCAGTCGTCGGGGCGGGTGATTTCGAGGCGCGTGGTGGTCATGGCGGTTCGGCGTGGGGAAGCGGGCCGCCATGGTATCGGATGGCTGCCTCGCGATGCGCGGCGACGGCATCCGCCGCGGCTTGAGGCCGCGGGATCGGCGTGGGAGCATTCTCAGGTTGCCGCCTGACGACGAGGTGCCACGATGAGTCCGGTTGCGAAGCAAACCCCGCGCAAGACCGCCAGCAAAACCGCCGGCTTCAGCGCCGAGGAAAAGGCCGCGATGAAGGCCTACGCGCAGGAACTGAAGGCGCAGGCGCGCGCGGACCGGACCCGCGAGGACGGCGAGCGCGAAGTGCTGGCGGCGATCGCCGCGATGCCCGAACCCGACCGCGCCATGGCCACGCGGCTGCACGCCATCGTCAAGGCCAGCGCGCCGGCGCTGGTGCCGCGGACCTGGTACGGCATGCCCGCGTATGCGAAGGACGACAAGGTCGTGTGTTTCTTCAAGGGCGCGCAGAAGTTCAAGGATCGCTACGCCACCTTCGGCTTCAACGACCAGGCCAGGCTCGACGACGGCGCGATGTGGCCGACATCCTACGCGCTCACGGCGCTGAATGCCGAGGTGGAGCAGCGCATCGCCAAGCTGGTGAAGCAGGCGGCGGGCTGATGCGCGTGCACTTGCCGCGGGCGTGCCGCGCCCTGCTCGGGCTGGGCCTCGCACTGTGCGCCTGCAGCGGCAGGGCGGCCGACGCGCCGCCCACGGTGCGCGTCGCCACCGGCGTGCTGTCCGGCGTGCACGAGTCGAAGCTCGGCCTCGACGAGTTCAAGGGCATCCCCTACGCCGCGCCGCCGGTGGGCGCGCTGCGCTGGAAACCGCCGCAGCCGGCGGCCGCGTGGCAGGGCGTGCGCAAGGCGGATCGCTTCGGCCCGCGCTGCATGCAGCGGCCGCTGTACGGCGACATGGTGTTCCGCTCCAACGGCATGAGCGAGGATTGCCTCTACCTCAACGTGTGGACGCCCGCGCAGCACGAAAAAGGCAAGCTGCCGGTGCTGGTGTACTTCTACGGCGGCAGCCTGCTAGCCGGCGACGGCTCGGAGCCGCGCTACGACGGCGCCAGTCTGGCGCAACGCGGCATCGTCGTGGTGACGGTGAACTACCGGCTCGACGTGTTCGGCCTCTTGGCCCTGCCGCAGCTCGCGGCCGAATCGCCCGTGCATGCGACGGGCAACTACAGCCTGCTCGACATGACCGCCGCGCTGCGCTGGGTGCGCGCGAATATCGCCGCGTTCGGCGGCAACCCAAACAAGATCACCATCGCCGGCGAATCCGCCGGCTCGATGGCGGTGTCGGCGCTGATGGCTTCGCCGCTGTCGAAGAGCCTGATGGCGCAGGCCATCGGCGAGAGCGGTGCGGTGCTGGGCAACCTCGCGCCGATGCCGCGGGCCGAAGCCGAGGCGAAGGGCGAGGCCTTCATGCGCAAGCTCGGCGCGCATTCGCTGGCCGAACTGCGCAAGCTGCCGGCGGACGTGCTGATGCAGGCGCTGGGCACCTCCGACAGCGGCGGTTTCGACATGACCCTCGACGGCGCCTTCCTGCCGCGCTCGCCGGAAGCGATCTACGCGGCCGGCGAACAGGCGCACATCCCGCTGCTGCTGGGCTCGAACTCGCAGGAGGGCAGCTACGCCAGCCTGCTGAACGGCCAGCCGCCCACGCCCGCGAACTACCGTGCGGCGCTTTCGCGCATGTTCGGCACGCATGCCGACGAGGCGTTCAAGCTCTATCCCGGCCACGACGAAGCCGAGATAAAGGCTTCGGGCACCGCGCTGGCCAGCGACCAGTTCATCGCCTTCGCCACCTGGCGCTGGATGGACTGGCAGCACCGCACCGGCAAGGCGCCGGTGTACTACTACCGGTTCAACCAGCCGCGCCCCGCGAAGCGCGACGGCAGCGCCGGCCCGGACGCGGGCGCGGTGCACAGCGGCGAGATCGAATACGCGCTGGGCAACCTCGACGGCAACAAGGTCTATGCGTGGACGCCCACCGACCGCCAGGTCTCGGCGACGATGGAAGGCTACTTCGCGAACTTCATCAAGACCGGCAACCCCAACGGCGTCGGCTTGCCGACGTGGCCGGCCGTCGCGCCGCAGGATGGCGGCCTGCTGCGCCAAGAGATCGGCGCGCACACGCAGACTTTCATCGACCGCCACGCGCCGCGCTACGAATTCCTCGGACGCGTGGAGCACGACGCGCATTTGTGATCGCCGCGCCTACGCGCGCCGCGTCGCCAGCACTCCGTCCAGCGCGAGTTGCGCCTTGAAGCCCGCTTCCTCCAGCCGCTTCGCCACCTCGCGCGGCACGTCGCGGCCGCTGGTGAGCTTGTTCGGGCTGCCGGTGTAGTGGAACAGGCGGCCGCCGCGGCGCAGCACGCGGGCCAGTTCGCGGTAGAACGCCAGCGAGTACAGCTCGCCGGCGATGCCGAAGCGCGGCGGGTCGTGCAGCAGCGCATCCACCGAGGCGGTGGCGACCTGCGCGATGGCCTGCGCCACGTCAGCGTGCGCGAGTTCGAGGCGGCCGCCGCTGTCGGGCGCCTCGGGATCGGGCGACCACGGGTTCAGCGTGCGCAGCCACAGCACGTCGGGGTTCTTCTCGAACGACTGGATGCGCGCCGCGCCCGCTTCGAGACAGCAGGCGGCGAAGTAGCCCAGGCCGCCGCAGGTGTCCAGCACGCTCTTGCCGCGCGGCTCGACCAGCGCCACCTTGCGCCGCGCGTCGTCCAGCGGCGAGGCCTTCGAGGTGGGCAGCATCTTGATGCCGTCGATCTCGAAGGTGGGCACACCCCATTCGGTGGGCACGAGCTTGATGAGGGAACCCGAGTAGCGTGCCGCGGGAGCGAAGGCGTCGCCGTCCCAGTAATGGATGCTGCGCTTCTTCAGCGCGGGCGGATACGGGTAGCGTGCGCCGCGCCACAGCCAGGCATCCGCCTGCAGCTCGGCCGTGCCGGTCGAGCGGCCCAGATCCAGCGAGCCGCTCCACGTGGCCGCGCCGGTATCGTGCGCAGCGAGCAGCGCCGCGGCGGTCGCGCGGGTGAGCAGGGGGCCGGTGTAGTGCGACACGGGAAGCGATCCTTTGCGGATGGTCGGGCATCGTAACCCATGCCGTCGCAGCGCCGAACGCGGTCAACCGGCGTCCGTGCCCGCCGTTTGTCCGCACAAGGCATTGCGGAGGTCGTGATGAAGCATCGTGGATGGCGGATCACGGGTTGGGCTGCGCTGTTGGGCCTGGTGCTGCTGGCGTTCGCCGCGCAGGCGCAGCAGCGGCCATGGCGACGCGGATTGTCGCGGGGCGCGTCGGCGCAGGCGGTGGCCTTGCCTGCGGGCGTGCGCGTGCTGCGCGACATCGCCTACGGCGACGATCCACGGCAGCGTTTCGACGTCTATCTGCCGGCGGGGCAGGTGCACGATGCGCCGGTGATCTTCTTCGTGCACGGCGGCGCCTGGGCCGTCGGCGACAAGGCCGCGGCGGGCGTGGCCGAAAACAAGGCCGCGCGCTGGGTGCCGCGTGGCTTCATCTTCGTATCCACGAACTACCGGCTGTTGCCGCAGGCGGCGCCGCTGCAGCAGGCAACCGACGTGGCGCGTGCACTGGCCGCGACCCAGCGGCTGGCGCCGTCGTGGGGCGGCGATACTGCCCGGTTCATCGTGATGGGGCATTCCTCCGGCGCGCACCTGGTGGCGTTGCTCAGTGCCGAACCCGCGCTGGCGCGGCAGCAGGGCGTGCGGCCGTGGCTGGGCACGATCGCGCTGGACAGCGCCTGCCTCGACGTGGTGCGGACGATGCAGGGCCGGCACCTGCCGCTCTACGACCGCGCGTTCGGCAGCCAGCCCGCGGACTGGCTGGCGGCGTCGCCGTACCAGCAGCTGCGCGCGCACAGTGTGCCGATGCTGGCCGTGTGTTCCAGCCGGCGCGAGGATTCCTGCCCGGCGGCGCGCGCCTACGTGGCGAAGGCGCAGTCGCTGGGCGTGCATGCCGAGTTCTTGCCGCAGGACCTCAGCCACATGCAGATCAACCGCGAGCTGGGCATGGACTCGGATTACACGCGGCAAGTGGAGCGCTACATGGCGCAG
This sequence comes from Rhodanobacter denitrificans, assembly GCA_017848855.1. Lineage (GTDB taxonomy): Bacteria > Pseudomonadota > Gammaproteobacteria > Xanthomonadales > Rhodanobacteraceae > Rhodanobacter_A > Rhodanobacter_A denitrificans_B. Next base: position 15,615 of record JAFIHF010000032.1, read on the forward strand.
CTCGATCCGGCGGTGCAGCGTCTGCTGCAGGGTGCTGCCGGCGCGCCGTGACCAGCCTTTGCCCTTTCCTCACGCCAGCCGCGCCATAGTCGCGGGACTGCGGCAGACGCCGCGCCGTTCGGGAGTCGTGTCATGACGAAGATCTGCACGCGTGGATGGCTGGCCCTGTTGCTGGCGCTGGCCCTGCCGGTCGCCGCGCAGGCGGTGGATGCGAATGCCGCGGTCGCGAAGCAGTCAGCCACTGCCGGCGCGCATGCCGGCATGGCGCTGGGCGCGACGGATCTCGCGACGGCGCATGCGCATCTGCAGCACGTGGTGAATTGCCTGGTCGGCCCGGCGGGCAAGGGCTACGACGTCAAGGCGGAGAATCCCTGCAAGGGCATGGGGCACGGTGCGATCGCCGACGCGAAGGGCGATGCCGCGGCCGAGACGCGCCTGCGCGCCGCGCTGGACCAGGCCGAACAGGGACTGAAGGCGAGCACGCTGGACGCCGCGCACGCCGACGCGAAGCAGGCGATGGAGAGCTTGCAGGCGAAATGACGCGCGCCCGCGCGTCAGCGGCGGTTGCGACACGGCTTGTTACGGTGACACGCGATGCCACCATGACAGGAGACGCGCGATGAAGTTTTCCGTGCTCGCATGCGCATTGACGGCGACGCTGGCCTGCGCGGCCTGCTCGCAGGGTCCGCAGACGCCGGCGGAGCCGGCGCCCTCCGCCTCGTCCTCCGGCACGCCGGCCACGCCGGCGCCGCCGGCCGGCACCGCGACGACGGCGGGCAACGCCGCGCCGACCGTGGCCGCGCCGCCGGTCTACCTGTTCGATCTGCTGCAGCGTCCGGACTTCAAGCAGACGCTGGACGCGCTGCAGGGCGTGCAGGCGTTGCCGGCCTGGGTGCGCACGGGCGGCACCGCCACGCCGGCGCAGACCGTGCAGGTGGACGGCAAGGCCATGCTGCTGGCGACCGCGTGCAAGCCGCACGACTGCCCCACCGAGCGCGTGGCCTTCCTGTACGACGCGCAAGGCCACGCGATCTGGGGTCTGTTCGCGCAGCGGCCGGAGAACCTGGCGCCGGCGGTCGATCCCGACGACAGCTCGCAGGACCAGCTCACCTGGCTGGGCAAGCCGGACCAGCCGCGCCGGCAGCTGCTGCACGACGCGTTGTACATGCGCTGAGAGTTTGTGAATTTTTCAACTTCGGTCCGAGGCCGTTCCAAACCCCGTTGCGTGAGAGCCTCCTGCGCAAAATCTGCGGTACTTTGGGTCTGAAGTCGCACCATTTTTCACGTACGTGGCCGCTCGAAAGACCGAAAAAGCACTGGTTTTAGCCTGGTTTGAAAAATTCACAGCCTCTGAGAGTCTGTGAAATGCACAGACTCTCAGCCCGGCCATGGATGGCTGGACGCGAAGCAGCCACGCCAGTGGCTGCTTCGCGAAGGCGCGTACGGACATGTGCCGGACGTGCCGATGAAAAATTCCGCACGACGCGGAATTTTTCACAGGCTCCGACGACGCATGTCACGGCGGTTTGATCGCCGTGCGCGTCCAATAACCGAGATGCGCCGCTCGTCGGCGGCGCCTTGGCCTGTGGAGCATCTGCATGAGCACGATCAAGGTGGCGGTACTGGTAGGCAGCCTGCGCAAGGCGTCGATCAACAAGCGGCTGGCGCGGGCAGTGGAGCGGCTGGCGCCGAAGGACTTCGCCTTCGAGCACATCCGCATCGACAACCTGCCGCTGTACAACCAGGACTTCGACGCCGACTACCCGGCCGAGGGCAAACGCCTGAAGCAGGAGATCGAGGCTGTCGACGCGCTGCTGTTCGTCACGCCGGAATACAACCGCGGCGTGCCGGGCGTGCTGAAGAACGCGCTCGACGTGGCCTCGCGCCCGTGGGGCACGAATTCCTTCGCCGGCAAGCCGGGCGCGGTGATCGGCGCCTCGATCGGCGCCACCGGCAGCGCGCTGGCGTAGCAGCACCTGCGCAACTCGCTGGTGTTCGTCGACGTGGCGGTGCTGGCGCAGCCCGAGGTGTTCGTGCAGTTCAAGGACGACGGTTTGATCGACGCCGAGGGCCATGTCGCGAACGAGGGCACGCAGAAATTCCTGCAGGGCTTCGTCGATCGGTATGTGGCGTGGGTGAAGCAGCACCTCGGCTGAACGTTTGCGAGACTTTTGGCTCATTGCGGGGGCGTGTGGACAACCTCGCCCTCATGAAGCCGGCCATTCCGTAGGTCGGGCTTCAGCCCGACACTGCCGTGCCCTTCGTGGGAACCGCGTGTCGGGCTGAAGCCCGACCTACGGGACAGGCGCGCGCCTACGCCTCCACACCGCAGAATTTCTCCAGCAGTTGCTGCTGCACGTCGCGCGCTGCCTCGTCGCGTGCGCGCGCCACCGGCCGGTAGCTGCCGTCGGCCTGCAGTTCGGCGGCGCTGCTGTTGTCGTCGAGGTAGAGCTCCAGCGCGCTGTAGATGCGCTGCTGCAGCTTCTTGCCTTCGATCGGGAACGCGCATTCCACGCGGCGGTCGAGGTTGCGTTCCATCAGGTCGGCGCTGGAGAGGTACAGCAGCGGCTCGCCGGCGTTCGCGAACCAGTAGGCGCGGCTGTGTTCGAGGAAGCGGCCGATCACCGAGCGCACGCGGATGCGCTCCGACACGCCGGGCACGCCCGGCCGCAGGCAGCACATGCCGCGCACGATCAGGTCCACGCGCACGCCGGCGATGCTGGCCTTGTACAACGCGCGGATCATCTTGGCGTCGGTGAGCGCGTTGACCTTGATCAGGATGCGCGCCTCTTTGCCCGCCGCGGCGTGCGCGGTTTCCTGCGCGATCAGGTCGAGCAGGCCCTGCTTGAGCGTGAACGGCGCCTGCAGCAGCTTCTTCATGCGCAGCGCCTTGCCCATGCCGGTGAGCTGGGAGAACAGCTTGTGCACGTCCTCGCACAGCACCTCGTCGGAGGTGAGCAGGCTGTAGTCGGTGTACAGCCGCGCGTTGCCGGTGTGGTAGTTGCCGGTGCCCAGGTGCGCGTAGCGCACCAGCTCGCTGCCTTCGCGGCGCTGGATCAGCATCAGCTTGGCGTGGGTCTTGATGCCCACCACGCCGTAGATCACCATCGCGCCGGCCTGCTGCAGGCGCGAGGCCAGCGAGAGGTTGGATTCCTCGTCGAAGCGCGCGCGCAGCTCCACCACCGCGGTCACTTCCTTGCCCGCGCGGGCGGCGTCCACCAGCGCGTCGACGATCTCCGAATCCGCGCCGGTGCGGTACAGCGTCTGCTTGATCGCCAGCACCTGCGGATCCTTCGCGGCCTGGCGCAAGAGGTCCACCACCGGCGCGAAGGATTCGTAGGGATGCAGCAGCAGCACGTCCTGCTTCGCGACCACCGCGAACAGGTCCTCGGCGTGCTTCAGCGCCTTCGGCAGCGCGGGCACGAACGGCTTGTACTGCAGCGCGGGGAAATTCACCTTGCTGGCGATGCGGAACAGCCGCGCCAGGTTCACCGGGCCGTTCACCTCGTACAGCTCCGACTCGGCGAGGCCGAACTGCTTGAGCAGGTGCGCGCTCAGCGCCTTCGGGCAGTTGTCGGCCACCTCCAGCCGCACCGCGTCGCCGAAACGGCGCGAATACAGCTCGCCGCGCAGTGCCAGCGCCAGGTCTTCCACGTCCTCGGGATCGAGCGCGAGGTCGGCATTGCGGGTCAGCCGGAACTGGTAGCAACCGAGCACGTCCATGCCGGGGAACAGTTCCTCGGCGTGCGCGTGGATGATCGAGGACAGCAGCACGTAGCAGTCGCCGCCCTCGGCGATGTCGTCGGGCACGCGGATCAGCCGCGGCAGCACGCGCGGCGCCGGCACCACGGCGAGGCCGGAGTCGCGGCCGAACGCGTCCGTGCCGTCCAGCTGCACGATGAAGTTCAGGCTCTTGTTGACCAGCAGCGGGAACGGGTGCGTCGGATCCAACCCGATCGGCGTCACCAGCGGCGCCACCTCCTCGCGGAAATGGCGGCGCACCCACTGCTTCTGCTTGTGCGTCCACTGGTCGCGCCGCGCGATGCGGATGCCGTGTGTGGCCAGCTCCGGCAGGATGCGCTCGTTGAGGATCGCGTACTGCCGCTCGATCTGCTGGTGCGCGATCGCGCTGATCTCGGCCAGCACCTGCCGCGGCGGCATGCCGTCGGCGCCGAGCAGTTCGTGGTCCAGCGCGATCTGGCCCTTCAAACCCGCCACGCGGATCTCGAAGAACTCGTCCATGTTGCGCGAGAAGATCAAGAGGAACTTCAGCCGTTCCAGCAGCGGCGTGCGCCGGTCCAGCGCCTGGTCCAGCACGCGGATGTTGAACGCCAGCTGCGACAGCTCGCGGTTGATGTACAGCCGGCGCTCGCCGAGGTCGGGCGCGGCGGCGGCTGCGTCGTTCGCGGCCGCGGCGTCGGTGGGGCTGCGGGTGCTGCGTGGAGCGCGAGAGTTCATCGAGGCGGGTTCCATGGCGCGTGCCTCCGCATGGTAGCGCGCGGCATATGCAAGCCGTATGTCAAGCCGCGGGGCAGGCGGGCGGGCGGTTACAATGCGGCGCTGCCATCCCCCTCTCCTGCGCCTGCCCACTCCCCATGCAGACCCGCGTCGATGCCGTTCCGCTGACTCCCGTCGCCACCGCGAGCGCCGAGGAGCGCACCCAGTTTTCCGTGCTGGGCGCGATCAGCTTCTCGCACCTGCTCAACGACATGATCCAGTCGCTGATCCTGGCGATCTATCCGCTGCTCAAGAGCGGCTTCGCGCTCAGCTTCGCCCAGGTCGGCCTGATCACGCTGACCTACCAGGTCACCGCCTCGTTGTTGCAGCCGCTGGTGGGCATGGCGACCGACCGCCGGCCGATGCCGTATTCGCTGGCCGCGGGCATGGGCTTCACCCTGGCCGGCCTGCTGCTGCTCGCCACCGCGCCGAACTTTCCGGTGCTGCTGCTGGCGGCGGCGCTGGTGGGCACCGGCTCGTCGATCTTCCATCCCGAATCCTCGCGCGTGGCGCGCATGGCCTCGGGCGGCCGGCCGGGGCTGGCGCAGTCGGTGTTCGTGGTCGGCGGCAACCTTGGCAGCTCGCTGGGGCCGCTGCTGGCGGCGTGGATCATCGTGCCGCACGGGCGCGAGAGCGTGGCCTGGTTCGCGCTGGCGCCGCTCGTGGCGGTCGCGGTGCTGGTGCAGGTGGGCCATTGGTACGCGTGCCACCACGCCAGCCGCGGCCACTCGCGTGCGCGTCGCGCGCCGCTGCGCGAGCTGTCGCCGGGCATGGTGAAGTTCTCGCTGCTGCTGCTCGGCGTGCTGATCTTCTCCAAGTACTTCTACATCGCCAGCATCAGCAGCTACTACACGTTCTACCTGATGCACCGCTTCGGCGTGTCGGTGCAGAACGCGCAGGTGCACCTGTTCGTGTTCCTCGCCGCGGTGGCCGCGGGCGTGCTGATCGGCGGCCCGCTGGGCGACAAGGTGGGGCGCAAGTGGGTGATCCTGGGCTCGATCCTCGGCGTGGCGCCGTTCACCCTGCTGCTGCCGCACGCGAACCTGTTCTGGACCGGCGTGCTCAGCGTGGTGATCGGCCTGGTGCTGGCCTCGGCCTTCACCACCATCATCGTCTACGCGCAGGAACTGGTGCCCAGCCGCATCGGCATGATCTCCGGCGTGTTCTACGGGCTGGCCTTCGGCATGGGTGGGCTGGGGGCCGCGGTGCTGGGCAAGTTGGCCGACCTCGATGGCATCGGCTATGTGTACCAGTTGTGCGCGTACTTGCCGCTGATCGGGGTGTGCGCGTTGTTGTTGCCGGATATCGAGAAGCCGGCCAAGAGGTGAGGTTGTCCTCGTAACAGCACTCCCTCTCCCCGTTGGGGAGAGGGTTGGGGTGAGGGGTGGGTGCTCGCGAGAACCTGTCACTTCCGTAATTTGGCTCGCCTGCGGCGGGCTTTCGGTCGCCTGCCGGCGCCCGAGCCCCCTTTCTTTGCTGGCCCACGCTGCCGCAGGAGCGGCAGCGAACGGCGCAGCCGGCCCGAAGGGCGGAGGGCAGGATGCCCGGAGTCAAGAGAAGTAACCAAGAGAAATGGCCTGGTTCAATCCGCCGACCACACAAGCTCGATATTTCGAGGGCGTTGGATCAACTCCCGCCTACACGATAGACGGTGCGGCCACACCGCGACGTATCTGGAAACCGAGGGAAGTCGACAGCATCCCGGCTCGCATCTGGACGCTCTGCGCGAGCTGCTCTGAGATTTCGAACAGATTCTCAGGGGGCGCCGACCACCACCGGCTCCGGTTCCAGCCGCACGCCGAACTTCGCCTGCACGGTGGCGATCGCGCCTTGCGCGAACGCCCACAGTTCGGCGCCCGTGGCGTGGCCGTGGTTCACCAGCACCAGGGCGTGGCGGTTGGAGATGCCGGCGTCGCCGTGGCGCGAGCCCTTGAGGCCGGCGGCTTCGATCAGCCAGGCGGCGGAGAGCTTGCTGCGGCCGTCGGTTTGCGGCCATACCGGCAGCTCGGGATGCGCCTGCTTGAGTGCCATGGCCTGCGCGGCGTCGACGAGGGGGTTCTTGAAGAAGCTGCCGGCGTTGCCGATCACCGCGGGGTCGGGCAGCTTGCGGGTGCGCAGGCGCACCACGGCTTCGGCGACGTGGAACGGCGCAGGCTTGTCCACGCCCATTTTCGCCAGTTCCTCATGGATGCCGGCGTAGTCGAGCTTCAGCGCATGCGCGCGGGGCAGGGCGAAGCGCACGGCGGTGACGATGTAGCGGCCGGGTTCGTGCTTGAACAGCGAGTCGCGGTAGCCGAACGCGCAGGTGGCGCGGTCGAGCCGGGCCACGCGGCGTTCGCGGGTGTCCCAGGCTTCCACGCTCTCGATGAACTCGGCGACCTCGGTGCCGTAGGCGCCGATGTTCTGGATCGGCGCGGCGCCCACGGTGCCGGGGATCAGGATCAGGTTCTCCAGCCCCGCGTAGCCCTGGCCCAGCGACCAGCGCACGAAGTCGTCCCAGCGTTCGCCGGCGGCGACCGCGATGCGCGCGACGTCGCCGTCCTGCTCCACTTGCACGCCGCGCGTGGCCATCGCCAGCACGGTGCCGGGGTAGTCGCCGGCGAGCAGCAGGTTGCTGCCTTCGCCCAGCACCAGCAGGGGTGCGCGGCGCACGGCGGGGAAGTCCAGCAGCTCGGGTAGTTTCGTGGCGTCGCGCAATTCGGCGAGCAGGTGCGCGCGGGCGTTCACGCGCAGCGTGTTGCGCGTGGCGAGCGAGGCGTTTTCGGTGAGCGCGTAGCCGCCCATCTCGGTTCGCGCTACTGGCATGTCGGTGCGCTCAGCGGGCATCGTGGCCTTCCTGTTGGCGGCGGATCTCGTCCACGCATTCGGCGATCAGTTTCGGGCCGCGGTAGATCAGGCCGGAATAGAGCTGCACCAGGCGGGCGCCGGCGTCGAGCTTCTCGGCCGCGTCGCTGCCGTCGAGGATGCCGCCCACGCCCACGATGGGCAGGCGCCCGCCCACGCGCCGGCGCATGCCGCGCAGCACGTCGGTGGAGCGCGCGAACAGCGGCTTGCCGGACAGCCCGCCGGTTTCGTTGCCGCGCGGGTCGTCCGCCACCAGGGAATGGTCGACGGTGGTGTTGGTGCAGATCACGCCGTCGATGCCGCTGGCCAGCAGCGCCTCGGCGATGCCGTCCAGTTCGTGCTCGGAAAGATCCGGCGCGATCTTCAGCAGCATCGGCTTGCGTGCGCCGCTCTGCGAGCCGAGCTGCTCCTGCCGCTCGCGCAGCGTGTCGATGAAGCGGCGCAGCGTGGCTTCCTCCTGGAGGTCGCGCAGGCCCTGGGTGTTCGGCGAGGAGATGTTCACCGTGATGTAGCTGGCGCGGCTGTAGACGCGGTCGAGGCACAGCAGGTAATCGTCCGCTGCGCGCTCGTTCGGCGTGTCCTTGTTCTTGCCGATGTTGATGCCGAGCACGCCGCGATAGCTGGATGCCTCGACGTTGCGCACCAGCGCGTCGACGCCCGCGTTGTTGAAGCCCATGCGGTTGATGATGGCCTCGTGCCGCGGCAGGCGGAACAGCCGCGGCTTCGGGTTGCCCGCCTGCGGCCGCGGCGTCACCGTGCCCACCTCGACGAAGCCGAACCCCAGCGCGCCCAGCGCGTCGAGATGGTCGGCGTTCTTGTCCAGGCCCGCGGCGAGGCCAACCGGGTTCGGGAAGCGGATGCCGAAGGCCTCCACCGGCAGCTCGGCGGCAGGCCTGGCGACGAAGCGCAGCAGTTCGCTGCGGTGCGCCACATCGAGGCCATACAGGGTGAGGCCGTGCGCGGTCTCGGCGTCCAGCGCAAACAGCAGCGGGCGGAGCAGGTCGTACATGGTCATCGGGTTCCGGCTTATCCGTTGAGTCCCTGGCCACCGTCCACGCACAGCGTCTGGCCGGTGATCCAGCCGGCATACGGCGAGGCGAGGAACAGCGCGGCGTGCGCCACTTCCTCCGGCGTGCCGTAGCGGCCGAAGGGAATCCGTGCCAGCGTGGCGGCGTAGCGCGCGGGGTCGTCTTGCCGCACGCGGTCCCACAGGCCGCCGGCGAATTCGATCGAGCCGGGCGCGATCGCGTTGACGCGGATGCGCTGCCCGGCCAGTTGCAGCGCCTGCGAGGTGGTGTACTGGCTGAGCGCGGCCTTCATCGCGGCGTAGGCGGGGCCGCTGCGCCGCGGGTGGAAGGCGGCGATGGAACTGGTGTGCAGGATGCTGGCGTGGCCGGAGGCCGCGAGGTGCGGCAGCGCGGCGCGCGAGGCGCGCACGGCGGCCATCAGGTCGACGTTGAAGTTCGCGAGCCACGACGCGTCGTCCTCGTCGAAGCCGTAGCCGGAGGCGTTGTTCACCAGCACGTCGATGCCGCCCAGCGCGGCGGTGGCTGCGGCGATCCACGCCTCGATCGCCGCCGGATCGCCGAGGTCGCAGGCCTGCGTGTGCACGCTGCCGCCGTGCGCGGCGAGCGCGTGTGCGGCGTCGTCCAGCGCGGCCTGTCCGCGCGCGCAGATCGACACCGCGGCGCCGGTTTCGGCGAAGGCCAGCGCGATGGCGCGGCCGATGCCCTTGCTGGCGCCGGCGACGGCAACGCGATAGCCGCGGAAATCGAAGGCAGGGGAAGCCGGGGCAGGGCGCATGGGCGGGATCAATGCGCGAAGTGGTTGGCCACGCCCAGGCCGAACACCCCGAACACCAGCACCGCGATGATGAAGAACACCACGATCACGCTGACCGCCAGTTGCACGTAGCCCAGCACCATGCCGGCGATCGCCATGCCATCGCCCTCCATGCGCTGGTCGACCGGCGCGCGGCGGATCTCGCCGCGGGCCAGGTGGCCGCAGATCACCGCCACCAGCGCGCCGACGAACGGCAGCACGCACCAGGCGAGCACGCCGAACACCAGGCTCACGATGGCCAGCGAATTGGTGCTGGAACGGGTTGGCGGTTGGTAGCTCATGGCGTCGTTGCCTGTATGGGGGCGGGGTGTCGGGCTGAAGCCCGACCTACGTGCGAGGCGACCGTAGGTCGGGCTTCAGCCCGACGCTTGCAGCGTGCGGAGAGGCGGCACGATGCAAGCGTCGGGTGTCACAGGTCGAACTTGATGCCCTGCGCCAGTGGCAGCGCGTCGGAGTAGTTGATGGTGTTGGTCTGCCGGCGCATGTAGGCCTGCCACGCGGTGGAGCCGGACTCGCGGCCGCCGCCGGTTTCCTTCTCGCCGCCGAACGCGCCGCCGATCTCGGCGCCGGAGGTGCCGATGTTGACGTTGGCGATGCCGCAGTCGCTGCCCGCCGCCGACAGGTACTGCTCGGCCGACTTCAGGTTCTGGGTGAAGATCGCCGAGGACAGGCCTTGCGGCACGTCGTTCTGCATCTCGATCGCTTCGTCCAGGGTCTTGAACGGCATCACGTAGAGGATCGGCGCGAAGGTCTCGGTCTGCACCACCTCGTCGCTGTTCTTCACGCCGCTGACGATGGTGGGCAGCACGAAGTGGCCCTTGCGGTCGGTGAGCGCGGCGCCGCCGGTGAGCACCGTGCCGCCGGCCTGCTTCGCCTTGGCGACGGCGGCGAGATAGGCCTGCACCGCCTCGGCGCTGTTCAGCGGACCCATCAGCGTCTTCGGATCGGTGGGATCGCCGATCTTGCCTTCCACCTGCTTGTACGCGGCGACCAGCCTCGCGGTGACGTCCGCGACGATGGACTCGTGCACGAACAGCCGGCGCGTGCTGGTGCAGCGCTGGCCGGCGGTGCCCACCGCGCCGAACACGATGGCGGGGATCGCCAGCTTCAGGTCCGCGCTCGCGTCGAGGATGATCGCGTTGTTGCCGCCCAGCTCCAGCAGCGAACGGCCCATGCGCTTGGCCACGCGCTCGCCCACCATGCGGCCCACGCGGGTGGAGCCGGTGAAGCTGATCAGCGGGATGCGCCTGTCGTCCACGAAGGCCTGCGACAGCTCGGTGCCGGCGTCGTTGAACAGGAAGAAGATGTCGGGGAAGCCGCCGGCCTTGAGCGCCTCGTTGCAGATCTTCATCGTGGCGACCGCCGACAGCGGGGTCTTCGGCGAGGGCTTCCAGATGCAGATGTCGCCGCAGACGCCGGCGAGGAACGCGTTCCACGCCCACACCGCCACCGGGAAGTTGAACGCGCTGATGATGCCCACGAGGCCCAGCGGGTGCCACTGCTCGTACATGCGGTGGCCGGGGCGCTCCGAGTGCATGGTGTAGCCGTACAGCATGCGGCTCTGGCCCACCGCGAAGTCGGCGATGTCGATCATCTCCTGTACTTCGCCGTCGCCCTCGGGCTTGATCTTGCCCATCTCCAGCGCGACCAGCGAACCGAGCGCGTCCTTGTGCCTGCGCAGCGCCTCGCCGCACAGGCGGATCGCCTCGCCGCGACGCGGCGCCGGCGTGGCGCGCCACGCCTTGGCGGCTTCCTGCGCGCGCTTGACGATGGTTTCGTAGTCGGCCGCGCTCGACGCATGCACCCTGGCGATCACCTCGCCGCTGGCCGGGTTCGTCGGCGCCAGCGTGCCGGCGTCGGTGGTCTTCGACCACTCGCCGTGGCCGAGGTAGCTGCCGGAATTGGTCTCGGCCAGGCCGAGCGCGGAGAGGATGTGGTGGGACATGCGGACTCCTGTGCCAGGCGCGCGTGGCGCCCCGTTTCGAAACGGCAATTCTAGCAGGCGTGTCCCCCGCGCCGGTTCGCGCACTGCGGCAATCCATGCCAGAATCCGCGCCTCGGCCCCGTAGCTCAGCTGGATAGAGCATCCCCCTCCTAAGGGGAAGGTCGCGCGTTCGAATCGCGCCGGGGTCACCAGATGCACGAAGGCCGGCGATGCCGGCCTTCGTCGTTGTGGGGTGCTTCGAGGTCGAAGGTGTCGTCAGCCGGGCATTTCGCGCCGTTACGGCATCGCCGTATGCCGATCATGTTCGCTGTCGCCGGCCGTCACGGTGATGTTCCGGTGGTAGAGCGGGTTGCCGTTCTCGGCGCTGAAGCGCAGGCGGTATTTGCCGGGGCGCAGGTAGAGATCGGAGCCTGGCACGCCCTGCGCGTTGGTCGTCACCCGCAGGTCCAGTGTGCCGACCAACGGAACCTGATCCAGCACCAGGCGGTCGGCCGGGATCGCGTCGTCGCCCTCGTCGGCGTAGCGCGCCTCGACCAGGCAAGGGAAGTGTTGCTGGCAGCGCGTGCCATCGACGAACCAGGGCTTGCGCAGGCCGCCCAGACTCAGCCAGTCGGGGCGGCCGCGCACCAGGTGACTCGGCGGGAAGAACACGCTGACGTCGTAGCCCGGGCGCAGCGACCACGGCTTGCCCGCGGCGTTGGTGAACACGATCGGCGCCCTCGGTTGCAGCTGCGTCATCACCGCGGTGTAGATCGGGTGGTCGTCGCTGGCGAACGCGTGCGGGTACAGCATGGTCTGTTCGACCGACAGCATCGGCAGGCCGGTGAGCTTGTACAGGTGTTCGGCCATCGAGGCGCCGTTGAGGTAGCGGCCCGACTTCTGGATGTGCGCGTAGCCGGCGTCCACCACCAGTCGCGCCTTGGGATCGCGCTTGAACACGGCGTTGTCGAGGTTGCGCGCCTGCTCGGCCTCTCGCGCGTCGCCGGTGGCGTCGGACAGCGCCTCGTAGGCGACCACCTTGAAGCCCAGCTTCAGCGCGGTGCGCACCATCTCGGCGCAGACCGGTTCCTCGGTGTAGAAGCCGCTCTTGTCGATCGGATAGCCGCGCGTCTGCAGGCCGCTGTCGGTCTGGTACAGCGTCTCGGCGGCGAAGTAGTCGTAGCCCTCTTCGCGCAGCCGGCTCAGCAACTGCACGGTGAGGCTGCGGGTGAGCGGCACGTTGTGCGCCTCGTTCAGCAGCACGACGCGGTAGGGCTTCGCCAGTTCCGGGATCGTCGCCAGCGCTGGGTGGGCCTGGTAGCCGGGCTGGCCCAGCGGCGAAGCACTGTCGTCCGGTTCGGGCTGCTGCTTGATCGAGAAGCTGGCTGCCGCGTCGGGGTAGTCACCGATGAAGCTCTGGTACCAGCTGATGTACTGGCCGAAGATCAGCCGGAACGCCGGCGACTTGTCCTCGTTCCAGGCCTGACGCAGCACCTGGTACTGCGCGAGCAGACCCTTGTGCGCGTTCGCCGCGGCCATGATCTTTTCGGACTTGTTCGCCGCGGCGAGCTGCAGCGCCTGCCATTCGGCGGGTGTCTGCGCGGAGGCGGCCAGCGGGATGCATGCCAACAGGGAGCCGGCAAGCAGCGAAAGCAGGCGACGGCGCGGGGGCATCGGGCTACCTCGGGGAGGGTGCAGCCTCGTCCACGATGTTTTACCAGTCTCGCTCGGCGCTGTCCCGTGTGGCGCCCGGATATGGGGCACAAGTCGCGGGCGCGCGTCACTGCAAGTTTTGCCACACCGCGCGCAGCAGTTCGCCGTCGGGATCGTTGGCCTGTTCCCAGTACATCAATCCGCCCAGGTGCTGTGCCTTGATGTAGGCGGCTTTGGCGGCGATGGACTGGGGATCGTCGTAGCTGACGAAGCGACGTGTGTGCGCGTTCCACAGGTACGGCGCCTCGGCCTGCGCATCCCAGTAGCGCACGTAGCCGTGGCGGTCGATGTAGTCGGCCTTGAGCTGCTGCCAGGCGATCATGGCCTGGAAGTGGTCATAGCGCTGGAACAGGCCGTCGTGGGCGGGATCGACGCCGGCGAACTCGCGGCCGTAGAACGCCACGCCCGGCACCAGCTTGGCCGGCGGCACGCCGGCGGCGCGGAACTGGCGCACCGCGCGCGCCAGTGTGCGCGCATCGGCCGGTGCCAGCTTCGAGGCGTGCAGGCCGGTGTGGTTGCAGGTGGTCGGCGTCATCGCGTTGCAGAAGTCGTAGGTCATCAGGTTGAACCAGTCCAGCGACGGCGCCACCGCGGCGATGTCGATGCCGTCCACGAACGGGCCGTCGGCGGCGGCGATGCTGAGCAGGTAGTGCCTGCCGTGGCCGGCGTGGTCCAGCGTGGCGCGCAGCGTCCTGAGCAGGGCGGTGAAGTGCTCGCGGTCCTGCGGGCTGGAGGCGATGCCGGACTCGTGGTGGCCGGGGTATTCCCAGTCCACGTCGAGACCGTCGGCATGCGTATCGGCGAGCAGCGCCGCAGCACTGTCGGCGAAGCGCTGGCGGCCGGCCGCGGTGGACGCCGCCTCGGAGAAGCCGCCTGCGCTCCAGCCGCCGACCGACACCATCACCTTGAGCCGCGGATGGGCGGCCTTCAGCGCGATCCGCTGCTGCAGTCGCTCGCGGGCCACCGGGGTGAGCGTGACGCGGCCGTCGACCACCTGCGCGAACGCGAAGATCAGGGTGTCGATGCGATCCACGTCGTCCGCGGCGATGGGATGCTGCGCGGTGTCGTAAGCCACCACGCGGTAGTGTTCGCCGGCGGCCAGCGCACCGAAGGGCAGTGCCAGCGCGGCCAGCAGCGCAAGCAGGGAGCGGATATGGCGTGACGGCATCGGAGGATTTCCGCAACGGGAGCTTTCGACTATCGCAGCGCGCTGGCCGCGTTGCCAGTGCGACGATACACTGCAGCCATGTCCGATCAGGTGATTTCTGCCGACGCGCCTGCCAGTCCGCCCGACGATCCGCGGCCCCAGCCGCCGCCCGCGCCCGATCCCGCCGAATGCTGCGGCAACGGTTGCGAGCCCTGCATCTACGATCTCCACGACGAGGCCATGGCGGAATACCGGGCTGCGCTGGCGGCGTGGCGGGCGCGGCATCCCGACGCCTGACGATGGTGGAACGCGCGCCGGTGCGCCTACCGGGGATGCCGAAGCAGCACGACCACGGCCCCGGTGCCGCCTAGCGCCGGGCGCGCGGAGGCAAACGCCACCACGTCGTCGCGCCGGCGCAGCAGGCGGTCGGTGAGCGCCTTCAGCACCGGGCCGGCGGCTTTCGAGCGCAGGCCCTTGCCGTGGACGATGCGCACGCAGCGCAGGCCGCGCTGCTTCGCTTCGGCGAGGAAGTCGGCGATGCTGGCTTGCGCGGCGGCGGCGTTCATCTGGTGCAGGTCGATCTCGTCCTGCACGCTGAACTGGCCGCGTTTCAACTGGCGCAGCAGCTTGGGCGGATAGCCTTCGCGCAGGTAGCCGAGTTCCTCGCCCACTTCGAGCGCGGCCGGGTCGAAGGCCATCGCCAGCAGTTCGCCCGGCACCGCGGCTTCGTCGGCCTCGAACATGCGTGGCTGCGGTTCGGGTTTCGGCGTGGGCGGCGGCGCGGCGACCACGTCGATGCGACGCACCGCGCCGATCGCCTCGCGGAACAGGCGGGCATCGTCTGCGCTGATCGGGGCGGGTGGACGGCGTGGCATGCCTCGATGCTAGCAAGCGGCACGGCGCTGCGCGTGCGCCGATCCGTGAAACCGCGGATGCGCTCCGGTAAACTCGGGCAATTGGAGCCTGTTCAATGTCTCCGCATGGCTCGCGCCGGGAGCTGTTTGCGCGCAGGCCAAGGAAGAACGAGGGAGTGGACGTCCGTCCACGACCGAGTGATGACGAGGGGATGCGGGCAAACAGCCCCGGCCCTTCGGGTTGCCTTGCCATGGCTGCCATGCGGCAGCGCGCGGCTTGACCTGCCAGCCAGGCAGGCACTGCGCCACGCGCCACCACCTGGCAGCCATGGCAAGGCAACGCGGGTCGTGCGGAGACATTGAACAGGCTCCTACAGGGGCATGCACCAGCACAGGGTGACGTGCCGCGCTCGACTCAACACGGATCAGCATGCGAGTTCTTGTCAGCAACGACGATGGCGTGGATGCGAAAGGCATCCATGTGCTTGCCGCGCGTCTCGGCGAAGTGGGCGAGGTGACGGTGGTGGCGCCCGACCGCGACCGTTCCGGCGCCAGCAATTCGCTGACCTTGGACGCGCCGCTGCGCGTGCTGCACATGGAAGACGGCCGCTACCGCGTCGCCGGCACGCCCACCGACTGCGTGCATCTCGCGTTGTCCGGGCTGCTGGAGCACGAGCCGGATATCGTGGTGTCGGGCATCAACAACTCGGCCAACCTCGGCGACGACGTGATCTATTCGGGCACGGTGTCGGCGGCGATGGAGGGGCGCTTCCTCGGCCTGCCGGCGATCGCGGTGTCGCTGGTCAGCCACGACCACCGCGGCATCCACTACGACTCGGCGGCGAACGCGGTGCTGCGGCTGATGCGCCGCCTGCTGGTCGATCCGCTGCCGGCCGACACCATCCTCAACGTCAACGTGCCGGACCGGCCGTGGGCGGAGATCCACGGCTTCGAGGTGACCCGGCTGGGGCGCCGCCATCGCGCGGCGCCGTGCATCGCGCAGACCGATCCGCGCGGCCGCCCGGTGTGGTGGATCGGCCCGGCGGGCGAGGTGGATGACGCCGGCCCCGGCACGGACTTCGACGCGGTGCGCCGCGGCTACGTGTCGGTCACGCCGATCCACGTCGACCTCACCCGTTTCCAGGCGCTGGAGAAGGTCAGCAGCTGGATGCTGTCGCTCAGCGACGAGATGGCCGCGAACGGCCACAAGGCGGCCTGAGCGATGAGCCATCCCTTGCCCCCCTCGGCGCTGAAAGGCGAAGGCATGACTTCGCAGCGCGCGCGCGACCGCCTCGCCGTCCTCTTGCGCGAAAGCGGCATCCGCGACGCGCGGGTGATCGACGTGATCCGCAACGTGCCGCGCCACCATTTCATCGACCAGGCGCTGCACGCGCGCGCCTACGAGAACACCGCGCTGCCGATCGGCCAGGGCCAGACCATCTCGCAGCCGTGGGTGGTGGCGCGGATGACCGAGGCGCTGCTCGAACACTTCGACGCGCGCAAGGAAAAGCCCGGCCGCGTGCTGGAAATCGGCACCGGCTCCGGCTACCAGGCGGTGGTGCTGGCCGCACTGATGGAGCAGGTCTACACCGTGGAGCGGATCGAGGAGCTGCTGCGCCAGGCGCGGCGCCGCTTCCGCCAGCTGGGCCTCACCAACATCCGTTCGCGCTATGACGACGGCAAGCTGGGCTGGGCCGACGAGGCGCCGTTCGACGCGATCATCCTCACCGCCGCGGGCGACACCATCCCGACCCGCATCCTCGAACAGCTCAGCCCCACCGGCGTGCTGGTGGCCCCGGTGGGCTCGCCCAGCAGCCAGGTGCTGATCCGCCTGCGTGGCAACGGGCAGGGCGACTTCGAGCAGGAAGAACTGGGCGCCGTGAGTTTCGTACCGCTCTTGGGCGGCATCGGCTGATGCGTACCATCGACAAGGAAATCCCCTAGATGCGCCTGTTCGGCAAGCTCTATGCCCGCGCCCTGGTGTGGGCGCGCCACCCGCATGCGGTCCGCTACCTGTGCGGGCTCAGTTTCGTCGAGGCCTTCATCTTCCCGATCATGCCGGAGGTGATGCTGGCGCCGATGATGCTGGGCAAGCGGCACAAGGCGTTCTTCTACGCCAACCTCAGCCTCGCGTTCTCGCTGCTCGGCGCGCTGGTGGGCTACGCGCTGGGGCACTTCGCGTTCGAGGCGCTGAAGCCGGTGCTGGGCACGCTGCACCTGCTGGCGCCGATCGAGCAGGGCGTGGCGAGCCTGCGCACGCAGATGGCCGAGCATCGCTGGGGCTTGTTCGGCGTGCTGATCCTCGCCGCGCTGCAGCCGGTGGTGCCGATGAAGTTCGTGACCTGGGCCTCGGGCATCGTGGGCGTGCCGGTGCTGCCCTTCCTCGGCTGCGTGGCGCTGGGCCGCGGCAAGCGCGTGTGGCTGCTGGCGCTGCTGATCTGGCTGTTCGGCGAGCGCGCCGAGCAGCTGCTGCACAAGTACATCGAATGGATCGGCTGGGTCGTGCTGGTGCTGCTGGCTGCGCTGCTGGCGTGGTGGATCTGGCGGCATTGAGCACGCTCCGGTGCGCATGAAAAAACAGGGAGGCCTCGCTATGCTGGCGCGCATGAATCGACACCTCGCCCCGTTGCTGCTCGCCGCCGCCGTGCTGGCCGTGTCCGCCTGCAGCACCGTGGTGGTGGAGCCGGCCACGGGTCAGGGCGGCAACCGTGCCGCGCCCGCCGCGGCACGCACGCCGGTCCCCGGCGGCAGCTACGAGGTGGCGAAGGGCGACACCTTGTATTCGATCGCCTTCCGCAAGGGTGTGGACTTCCGCGACCTGGCGAAGTGGAACGGCATCGACGCGCCCTACACGATCTGGCCGGGCCAGCATCTGCGTCTGTCGCCGTCCGCGGGCAATGCGCCGGCTGCACATGTGGCAGCGGCCACGACTGAAAAGGCGAAGCCGGCGCCCGCGCCCGCCGCGCCTTCCGCGCCGGTGTTCGAGAGCGTGCCCGCGCCGGCCTCGACACCGGCGCCGGCCGGCACGCATGTGTCGGCGACGGCCGGCGGAACCGCGGTCGTCGCGGCTGCCCCGGCGGCGCATGCGCCGGCTCCAGCTCCAGCTCCGGTTCCCGCGCCTGCACCCACCGCTCCCGCAAGCACCGAGGTGCCGGTGGCCGGCGTGCCCAAGGCCGCCGTGCCGCCGCCGGCGCCCGCGCCGACGGTCGCCAGCGGCAGCGCGCGCGCGGCGGGCGGCGTGAACTGGCACTGGCCGGCCGACGGCCAGGTCATCAAGCGCTTCACGCCCGGCGACGCGGTGCCCGGCATCGAGATCGCCGGCAAGGCCGGCGAGCCGGTGCGCGCGGCGGCCGACGGCGTGGTGGTGTACAGCGGCAACGGCCTGGTCGGCTACGGCGAACTGGTCATCATCAAGCACAACGACAGCCTGCTGTCGGCCTACGGCCACAACAGCAAGCGGCTGGTGAAGGAAGGCCAGCGCGTCAGCGCCGGCCAGCAGATCGCCGAGATGGGCTCCAGCGGCGCCTCGCGCGTGGAACTGGGCTTCCAGATCCGCAAGGACGGCAACCCGGTCGATCCGCTGAACTACTTGCCCGCGCGCTGATTGCTGTAGGAGCGCACCCCCGGATCAAGTCCGGGGCAGGCTCTGTGCGCGAACGCTCTGGCGCCTGATCGAAGCAAAAGCTTTCGCGCACAGGGTGCGCTCCTACAGGCGCTGTGTATTCAAGCGTTCGGCGGCAGCATGAACGCCGCCACCACATGCCGCCCCTCGCCCGCCAGCAGGTTGTAGGTGCGCGCCGCGGCGGCGTTGTCCATCACTTCCACGCCGATGCCCTTGCGCAGGAAGCCGGCCATGAATGCGGCGGCGGGAAATGCCTGGCGCATGCCGGTGCCCAGCAGTACCAGTTCGGGCTGCAGGGTGAGCAGTGCCTCGACGTGGGTGGCGTCCAGCGCATCGACCGCGTGCACCGGCCAGTGCTCGACCACGCGGTCGGGCGCCAGCAGGAAGCTGTCGGTGAGCTCGCGGTCGATCAGGGTGATGCCGCGTTCGCCGACCCGGCGCACGAACAGATAACCCTCCGGGCGTTCGAGTGAAAGGTCCATCAGCGCCTGCCCACCATGGCCCGTCAGCGTGGAAGTGCGATCTTCGGTTCGTCGGCGTTGCGGCGGAACAGCACGGCGACGTGGCCGATCTGCTGCACCGCCTCGGCGCCGGTGCCGGCCAGCAAGGTGTCGAGCTGGGCCTGCCGCTCCTCCTTGTCGCCGCCGGAGAGCTTCACCTTGACCAGCTCGTGGATCTCCAGCGCCAGGCCCAGCTCCTTGACCACGGCGTCGCTGGCGCCCTTGTTGCCGAGCAGCACGACGGGATTCAGGCCATGGGAGAGGCTGCGCAGGTAACGGATCTGCGAGGGGGAGAGGGCCATGCGGCGGCTTCGATTCGCGGGAAGAGAGCGGCAAAGGGTATCATGCGCCCTGATTCCCCTGCAGTGATCGACCCATGGGCCGCAGCAAGAGCAGCGCCGGCTGGCTGCGCGAACATTTCAACGACGTCTACGTGAAGAAGGCGCAGGCCGAGGGCGTGCGCTCGCGCGCGGTGTACAAGCTGGAGGAGCTGATCGACCGCGACCGCCTGCTCAAGCCGGGCATGACCGTGGTGGACCTGGGCGCGGCGCCGGGCGGCTGGTCGCAGCTGGTGCGCCAGCGGCTGGGCGACCGCGGCAAGGTGTTCGCGCTGGACATCCTGCCGATGCAGGGTATCGCCGGGGTGGATTTCCTCGAAGGCGATTTCCGCGAGGAGAGCGTGCTGCGGCAGCTGGAGGCGCGCCTGGAAGGGCAGCCGGTGGATCTTGTGCTGTCCGACATGGCCCCCAATATGAGCGGTGTGGCCTTGGCGGACCAGATCCGGGCGATGGCTCTGGCCGAACTGGCGCTGGATTTTTCCAGGCAATGGCTGAAACCGGGCGGCGCGTTCCTGATCAAGCTGTTCCAGGGCGCCGGCTTCGACGATTACCTGCGCAGCTTGCGCGCGGACTTCACGCGCGTGACGATGCGTAAACCCAAGGCCTCGCGCGCACGTTCGCGCGAGGTGTATGCGCTGGCGACCGGCCGCAAGGCCGGCGCGGCGAAAACCGGCGAGAACCGCGCATGAACGAAACAGCGAAAAACGTGTTGCTCTGGGTGATCATCGCGGTGGTGCTGTTCACCGTGTTCCAGAGCTTCAACCCGCGCGGCGCCGGTTCCTCGAACATGGCCTACAGCAGCTTCGTGCAGAGCGTGGCCAACGGCAACGTCTCCAGCGCGGTGATCAGCGCCGACCAGCCGCCCGCAATCAGCGGCAAGCTGAAGGACGGCTCCAGCTACCGCACTGTGGCGCCGATGCTGGGCTTCTCCACCAACCAGGTGGTGAAGCAGATGCAGGACAAGGGCGTGGAAGTGCGCCAGGACCCGGCCGAGGGCTTCTCGCTGCTGGGCCTCTTGGTGAGCTGGCTGCCGGTGCTGCTGATCGTGGGCGTGTTCATCTGGTTCATGCGCCAGATGCAGTCAGGCGGTGGCGGGCGCGGCGCGATGAGCTTCGGCCGTTCGCGCGCCAAGCTGCAGGGCGAGGACCAGATCAAGGTCAACTTCTCCGACGTGGCCGGCTGCGACGAGGCCAAGGAGGAGGTCGGCGAGCTGGTCGAGTTCCTGCGCGACCCGTCCAAGTTCCAGAAGCTGGGCGGCAAGATCCCGCGCGGCGTGCTGATGGTGGGCCCGCCCGGCACCGGCAAGACCCTGCTGGCCAAGGCCATCGCGGGCGAGGCCAAGGTGCCGTTCTTCTCGATCTCCGGCTCGGACTTCGTGGAGATGTTCGTGGGCGTGGGCGCCAGCCGCGTGCGCGACATGTTCGAGCAGGCCAAGAAGCACGCGCCGTGCATCATCTTCATCGACGAGATCGACGCGGTCGGCCGCCATCGCGGCGCCGGCCTGGGCGGCGGCCACGACGAGCGCGAGCAGACGCTGAACCAGCTGCTGGTCGAGATGGACGGCTTCGAAGGCAGCGAAGGCATCATCGTGATCGCCGCCACGAACCGCCCCGACGTGCTCGACCCCGCGCTGCTGCGCCCGGGCCGTTTCGACCGCCAGGTGGTGGTGGGCCTGCCCGACGTGAAGGGCCGCGAGCAGATCCTCAAGGTGCACATGCGCAAGGTGCCGCTGGCCAGCGACGTCGACGCGATGACCATCGCGCGCGGCACGCCGGGCTTCTCCGGCGCCGACCTCGCCAACCTGGTCAACGAGGCGGCGCTGTTCGCCGCGCGCGAGAACGCGCGCGAGGTGCGCATGAGCCACCTGGACAAGGCGCGCGACAAGATCCTGATGGGCACCGAGCGCCGCTCGATGGCGATGAGCGAGAGCGAGAAGAAGCTCACCGCCTACCACGAGGCCGGTCACGCCATCGTCGGCCGTCTGGTGCCCGAGCACGACCCGGTCTACAAGGTCACGATCATCCCGCGCGGCCGCGCCTTGGGCGTCACCATGTACCTGCCCGAAGGCGACAAGTACAGCATGAACAAGGTGGCGATCGAGTCGCAGCTGTGCTCGCTGTACGGCGGCCGCGTGGCCGAGGAGCTGATCTTCGGCGCCGACAAGGTCACCACCGGCGCGTCCAACGACATCGAGCGCGCCACCAAGATGGCGCGCAACATGGCCACCAAATGGGGCCTGTCCGACGAGCTGGGCCCGATCACCTACGGCGAGGACGAGGACGAGGTGTTCCTGGGCCGCTCGGTGACCCAGCACAAGAGCATCTCCAACGAGACCGCCAGCAAGATCGACGAGGTGGTGCGCGGCATCCTCGACCGCGCCTACGCGCGCAGCACGCAGCTGCTCACCGACAACCTCGACAAGCTGCACACGATGGCCGAGGCGCTGCTGCAGTACGAAACCATCGACGCGCACCAGATCGACGACATCATGGCCGGCCGCCAGCCGGGGCCGCCGGCCGACTGGAACCGCAACACCAGCGGCGGCTCCGTGCCCCCGCCGCCGCCGAAGGGCGGGGACTCCACGCTGGGCAAGGTGGGCGATCCGGCGGCACAGAGCCGTTCCGGCATGGATGCCTGAAACGGACGTCTGGACGTCCATACGCCAAACGGCGATGCATCAAGCGCAGGGAGCGGCAGCCGCCGCTCCCTGTGTCGTTGGGGAGGATCGGAAACCGCGCGGCCGGTCTCCCCGCAAGCAGATTGTTCTTGTGCGGCGGAGCGAGGGCGGCAGGGCATCGGCAACCGGCGTGAAAAATTTTTCACGAAAAGTGTTGACCTTCGCGTCACGACCCTGAATAATTCCGCTCCTCGCTTCGGCGGATCGGGAAACCGGCCGACGGATCGAAAAGTTCAGTGCGCGCCCGTAGCTCAGTTGGATAGAGTACCTGGCTACGAACTAGGTGGTCGGGAGTTCGAATCTCTCCGGGCGCGCCATTTGTACTGCAAGACGAGGTGTTCGCATTTCGGCTTGTCTCCGTGGAGCAGGCAGTTCGCCGATGCTGCGGGATGGTGGGCATGGTGCCCTGAGCGGTGCTTGCGGATTGACGGCTGGTAGGGTCGTCCGTAGCATTCCAAGGCTCCGTTGATGAAGGCTGTCGCGGGCTCGTTCGGGGTATAGCTCAGTCTGGTAGAGCGTTGCGTTTGGGACGCAAAAGTCGGGGGTTCGAATCCCTCTGCCCCGACCACTAGCGTGTTCTGCCGTAGGCGTCCGCGCCTGTAGCTCAACCGGATAGAGCATCGGCCTTCTAAGCCGACGGTTGCAGGTTCGAGTCCTGTCGGGCGC
Source organism: Rhodanobacter denitrificans (assembly GCA_017848855.1). Classification (GTDB taxonomy): domain Bacteria; phylum Pseudomonadota; class Gammaproteobacteria; order Xanthomonadales; family Rhodanobacteraceae; genus Rhodanobacter_A; species Rhodanobacter_A denitrificans_B. The sequence goes on from JAFIHF010000032.1 coordinate 38,239, forward strand.
ACCACTACAAGTGTTTATGGTGGACGTAGCTCAGCTGGTAGAGTCCCGGATTGTGATTCCGGTTGTCGTGGGTTCGAGTCCCATCGTTCACCCCAAAATTCAAGTTTCAGGGCCGTTAGCTCAGTTGGTAGAGCAGTTGACTCTTAATCAATTGGTCGTAGGTTCGAATCCTACACGGCCCACCAATTCGCCAAGCGCCGACCCTTGCGGTCGGCGCTTCGCTTTTGGGCCAGCGCAAAGCCGCGTCATGCGCGCCGCATGCTTGTGCTGCGGCTTGGCGCGACCGTACAATGAGCCGCTTTAGCGCTGGGTAATCATCGACTTAGGCCGTGGCGGGGCAGGCGGGGCGAGGGAGCCGTTGCTGCACCGGCCGCCGGACTGGGCAAGGCGAAAGTGGCGGAACTGGTAGACGCACCAGATTTAGGTTCTGGCGGGTAACCCCCGTGCGGGTTCGAGTCCCGCCTTTCGCACCACACCGCGATGGATTTCCGGCGCCCCAGCGGTTGCCGCCAGGTGCCCTGCCGGGTGCCACAACATTCAGGTTCCAGGAGACGACATGCAGGTTTCGGTTGAGAACATCGGCTCGCTCGAGCGCAAGCTCACGGTGAAGTTTCCCGCCGAGCGTTACGAGACGCAGGTGAGCGCGCGCATCGCGGAACTGGGCCGCACGGTGCGCCTGAAGGGCTTCCGCCCGGGCAAGGTGCCGGTGGCCGTCATCAAGCAGCGTTTCGGCGAGCAGGTGCGCGGCGAAGTGCTGTCCGACCTGATCGGCAGCACGCTGCGCGAGGCGGTGACGCAGGAGAAGCTGCAGCCGGTCGCGAACCCCGCGATCGACACCACCGGCAAGCCGGAGAACGGCGAGATCGCCTACACCGCCACCTTCGAGGTGATGCCGGAGTTCCCCGCGGTCGACGTCGCCGCGCTGGAGATCAAGCGCCCGGCGGCGACGGTGACCGACGCCGACGTGGAGAAGATGCTGGAGACGCTGCGCCAGCAGCGCCGCAGCTTCGAGCTGGTCGAGCGCGCCTCGGCCGACGGCGACTTCGTGATGTTCGAGTACGCCGCGCAGGCCGGCGACTACCGCTTCCCGGCCGAAGGCCTGGAGCGCGCCGGCAGCGTGCTCGGCTCGGGCAACCTGTTCAAGGCGCTGGACGAGGCGCTGACCGGCCGCAAGGCCGACGACAGCTACGAAGCCGACGTCGAGTTCCCGGCCGATTTCCGCAACGAGAACCTGGCCGGCAAGACCGCCAAGGTGAGCTTCAGGATCGTCAAGGTGCAGGAGCCGAAGCTGCCGGAGATCGACGCCGAGTTCGCCAAGCTGTTCGGCATCGCCGACGGCGACCTGGAGCACTTCCGCAAGGAAGTGCGCGCGAACCTCGAGCGCGAGCTGAAGGCCGCGCTGATGGGCCGGCTGAAGTCCGAAGTGGCCGAGAAGCTGGCCGACGCGCACGCCACGCTGGACGTGCCGAAGCTGATGGTGCAGTCCGAGGCGCAGGCGATGGCCGCGGGCAGCGTGCCGCGCGGTCAGCAGCCGCCGCAGCAGCTGGTCGAGGCCGCGCTGCCGATGGCGCGCAAGCGCGTGATCGCGGGCCTGCTGATGGGCGAGATCGCCCGCAAGCAGGAGCTGAAGATCGACCGCAAGCGCGTGGCCGAGCAGCTCGCCGCGATCGCCTCGACCTACGAGGAGCCGGAAAAGGTCATTGAACTCTACAACGGCGACCCCCAGTTGATGTCCGGGCTGCAGAACCGCGTGATGGAAGACCAGGTGGCCGAGTGGGTGGCGGAGCACGCCAACACCACCACCCTGGACCTCAGCTTCGACGAGGTGATGCGCCCCGCAGGCGCCTGATCGATCAGGCGCGCGTCCGTCGGGTCTGGCGCAAGCCGGGCCCGATGGCATACTTCAGGCACATCAACTCGAGAGCGCAAACACCATGGAACCGATTCAGAACCTCAACCTGGTGCCGATGGTGGTCGAGCAGACTGCCCGCGGCGAGCGCTCCTACGACATCTACTCGCGCCTGCTCAAGGAGCGGGTGATCTTCCTGGTGGGCGAGGTCAACGACCAGGTGGCGAACCTGCTGGTCGCGCAGATGCTGTTCCTGGAGTCGGAGAATCCGGACAAGGACATCCACCTGTACATCAACAGCCCGGGCGGCGCGGTCACCGCGGGGCTGGCGATCTACGACACCATGCAGTACATCAAGCCCGACGTCAGCACCATGTGCATCGGCCAGGCCTGCAGCGCCGCCTCGCTGCTGCTGATGGCCGGCGCCAAGGGCAAGCGCTACTCGCTGCCGAACTCGCGCGTGATGATCCACCAGCCCTCGGGCGGCGCCCGCGGCCAGGCCACCGACATCGAGATCCAGGCGCAGGAAATCCTGTACCTGCGCCGCCGCCTGAACGACATCTACGTACAGCACACCGGCCAGCCGCTGGACCGGATCGAGCGCGACATGGAGCGCGACCGCTTCATGAGCGCCGAGGCGGCCCGCGAGTACGGCCTGATCGACGCCGTGCTCGATCGCCGCGCCGTCGACACGGTGAAGTCGGCTTAACTTTTGCGATCGATCCCTGATCGCGAAGGTCAAACGGGCGACCGTCCATGGCCGCACTCGTCCATTGATCTTGCGATCATCCCTGATCGCGAAAGTCGAACGGGCGGCCATCCATGGCCGCACTCATTACGATTTGGGTCCGGGGGCTTCGCGTCTGCAGGTAGGCGCGGAGCCCTGTGCTATTCTCGGGCCGCAACCTGAACCACCCACAGTTTCACCAGCGGAATCGAAAGTATGAGCGAAGACCGGCAGGGGCGATCCAGCGACGGCGGGAAGATTCTCTACTGCTCCTTCTGCGGCAAGAGCCAGCATGAGGTGCGCAAGCTGATCGCGGGCCCGTCCGTGTTCATCTGCGACGAATGCGTGGAGCTGTGCAACGACATCATCCGCGAAGAGCTGGAGGAGAAGGCCGCCTCCGGCCGCACCCAGCTGCCCAAGCCCAGGGAAATCCGCGAGTCGCTGGACCAGTACGTGGTGGGCCAGTCGCGCGCCAAGAAGGCGCTGGCGGTGGCGGTGTACAACCACTACAAGCGCATGGAATCGCGCCAGAAGGGCGACGACGTCGAGCTGGGCAAGTCCAACATTCTGTTGATCGGCCCCACCGGCTCGGGCAAGACCCTGCTCGCCGAGACGCTGGCGCGCCTGCTCAACGTGCCGTTCACCATCGCCGACGCCACCACGCTGACCGAGGCCGGCTACGTGGGCGAGGACGTCGAGAACATCATCCAGAAGCTCTTGCAGAAGTGCGACTACGACGTCGAGAAGGCGCAGTCGGGCATCGTCTACATCGACGAGATCGACAAGATCTCGCGCAAGAGCGAGAACCCCTCGATCACCCGCGACGTCTCGGGCGAGGGCGTGCAGCAGGCGCTGCTGAAGCTGATCGAGGGCACGCTGGCCTCGGTGCCGCCGCAGGGCGGGCGCAAGCATCCGCAGCAGGAATTCCTGCAGGTGGACACCAAGAACATCCTGTTCATCTGCGGCGGCGCGTTCGCCGGGCTGGAGAAGGTGATCCAGCAGCGCTCCGAGAGCACCGGCATCGGCTTCGGCGCCGAGGTGCGCAGCAAGGAGCGCACCCAGAACCTGGGCAAGGTGCTGGCCGACGTGGAGCCGGCCGACCTGGTGCGCTTCGGCCTGATCCCCGAGTTCGTCGGCCGCCTGCCGGTGGTCGCCACCCTGGACGAGCTGGACGAGGCGGCGCTGGTGAAGATCCTCACCGAGCCGAAGAACGCCGTCACCAAGCAGTTCAAGAAGCTGTTCGAGATGGAGGACGTGGAGCTGGAGTTCCGTCCCGAGGCGCTGCAGGCGATCGCCAAGAAGGCGCTCAAGCGCAAGACCGGCGCCCGCGGCCTGCGCACCATCCTCGAACAGGTGCTGCTGGACACCATGTACGAGCTGCCTTCGCTGGAGCACGTCAGCAAGGTGGTGGTGGACGACGCGGTGATCGAAGGCCAGGCCGAGCCCTACCTGATCTACCGCGGCAACCTGCAGCAGCGCGCGGCGGGCGAGGGCGGCGACGCCGCCTGATCGCCACAAGCGTTGCCAAGACGGCTCCGGCGTCCGCGTCGGAGCCGTTCCTTTTTGGGCGCCGGCGTGGCTTGTGTGCGCGTCGAACAGCCACCACTTGACGTGTCATGGTGCCCGGCGCAGTGTCGGGCCTGTCCCACCGGATTTCCGCGAGAACCCCCCAATGGCCAAGAACCTCCCGACGCCCGCCGTACTCGACGCGCTGCCCGTGCTGCCGTTGCGCGACGTGGTGGTCTATCCGCACATGGTCATCCCGCTGTTCGTGGGCCGCGACAAGTCCATGCGCGCGCTGGAGCGCGCGATGGAGAGCGAACGGCAGATCCTGCTGGTGGCGCAGAAGAGCCCGGACATCGACGATCCGGCGGTGGGCGACCTGCACCAGATCGGCACGCTGGCCGGCGTGCTGCAACTGCTCAAGCTGCCCGACGGCACCGTGAAGGTGCTGGTTGAGGGCCAGTCGCGCGTGAGCATCGAGGACTGCCACGAGGACGGCGGCATGCTGGTGGCGCGCTCGCGCGTGATCGAGCCCGTGTACAGCGCCAAGGAGCGCGAGCTGGACGTGGTCTCGCGCACGCTGATCTCGCTGTTCGAGCAACTGGTGAAGCAGAGCCGCAAACTGCCGCCCGAGGTGCTGGCCAGCCTGTCCGGCATCGAGGATCCCTCGCGCGTGGCCGATTCGATCGCCGCGCATCTGTCGGTGCGCATGGCCGACAAGCAGAAGGTGCTGGAAACCGCCGACGTCGGCGAGCGGCTGGAGCTGCTGATCGGCCTGGTCGACGGCGAGATGGACTTGCAGCAGGTGGAGAAGCGCATCCGCGGCCGCGTGAAGTCGCAGATGGAGAAGAGCCAGCGCGAGTACTACCTCAACGAGCAGATGAAGGCGATCCAGAAGGAGCTGGGCGAGGGCGAGGAAGGCCCGAACGAGGTCGAGGAGCTGCAGAAGAAGATCGAGAACGCCGGCATGCCGAAGGCGGTGCTGGCCAAGGCGCGCCAGGAGTTCGGCAAGCTCAAGCAGATGTCGCCGATGTCGGCCGAGGCCACGGTGGTGCGCAACTATCTCGACTGGCTGACCGGCGTGCCGTGGAAGAAGCGCAGCAAGGTGCGCAAGGATCTCGCGCTGGCGCAGCAGGTGCTGGATGCCGACCACTTCGGCCTGGAGAAGGTGAAGGACCGCATCCTCGAATACCTCGCCGTGCAGCAGCGCGTGTCGCAGATGAAGGGCCCGATCCTGTGCCTGGTCGGCCCGCCCGGCGTGGGCAAGACCTCGCTCGGCCAGTCGATCGCCAAGGCCACCAACCGCAAGTTCGTCCGCATGTCGCTGGGCGGCGTGCGCGACGAGGCTGAAATCCGCGGCCATCGCCGCACCTACATCGGCTCGATGCCGGGCCGCATCGTGCAGAACCTCAACAAGTCGGGCAGCAAGAACCCGCTGTTCGTGCTGGACGAGATCGACAAGATGTCGATGGACTTCCGCGGCGATCCGTCCTCGGCGCTGCTGGAGGTGCTCGATCCCGAGCAGAACCACGCGTTCAACGACCACTACCTCGAAGTCGACCTCGACCTCTCCGAGGTGATGTGGATCGCCACCGCGAACTCGCTGAACATCCCCGGCCCGCTGCTCGACCGCATGGAGGTGATCCGCCTCCCCGGCTACACCGAAGACGAGAAGCTGGCGATCGCGCAGAAGTACCTGCTGCCGAAGCAGCTGAAGGCGAACGGCCTGAAGCCCGAGGAACTGGGCGTGGCCGAGGAGGCCGTGCGCGACATCGTGCGCTACTACACGCGCGAATCCGGCGTGCGCAGCCTCGAGCGCGAGATCTCCAAGATTTGCCGCAAGGTGGTGAAGGAGCTCACCCTGGGCGAAGTGCGCAAGGCCAAGGCCAAGGCCAAGCCGGCGGCGAAAACCGCGAAGGGCAAGGCGAAGGCCGCAACCGCGGTGGCGGTGGATTCGGCCAACCTCGACCATTACCTCGGCGTGCGCCGCTTCGACTTCGGCCGCAAGGAGCTGCAGAACGAGGTGGGCCTGGTCACCGGCCTGGCCTGGACCCAGGTGGGCGGCGAGCTGCTCAGCATCGAGGCCTCGGTGGTGCCCGGCAAGGGGAGGCTGGTGCATACCGGCCAGCTCGGCGACGTGATGAAGGAATCGATCCAGGCCGCGCTGTCGGTGGTGCGCGCGCGCGTGGACCGGCTCGGCATCGATCCGGAGTTCCACCAGAAGTTCGACATCCACGTGCACGTGCCCGAGGGCGCCACGCCGAAGGACGGCCCCAGCGCCGGCATCGGCATGTGCACCGCGCTGGTGTCCGCGCTGACCAAGGTGCCGGTGCGCTCGGAAGTGGCGATGACCGGCGAGATCACCCTGCGCGGCCGCGTGCTGCCGATCGGCGGGCTCAAGGAGAAACTGCTCGCCGCGCATCGCGGCGGCATCACCACGGTGGTCATCCCCGAGGACAACAAGAAGGACCTTGCCGACATGCCGGCCAACATCACCGCCTCGCTGGAGATCCATCCGGTGCGCTGGATCGACGAGGTGCTGGACATCGCGCTGGAGCGTCCGCTGCAGCCGAACGAGGCGAGGCCGGAGTCGCATGCGGCGCGCGAGGAACCGGCGGACGTCGACGAAGCGGAATCGCACGCGCGTCCGCACTGAAACCGGACGCGGAGAGGCGCCGCGAACCGCGAACGGTTCGCGGCGCCTCTCGTTTTCGTGCGTCACGGCAAATCCGCCGGCGTTGCGGCTGTTTTGTGATGCAGTCGCCGGCAATTCGCCGCAAGCGCTGCATATGGCCTGAAAACCTTGCTGCAGCTTGTATTGCGGTGCTCGGCGAGGCGCTGGTATAAAGGCGTGACCGCAATCCCGGCGCCTGCTGCATGTGTCCGCGATGCGGGGTTGCGTTACGGCGCCAAGCGGGTACCAACCATCCACGGCGGCTGCGTGCGCCCATGCCACGGGGCGAACCTGCCGCAAAACGTACTAGGGAGCTTTCAATAATGAATAAAACCGATCTGATCAATGCCATCGCCGACAAGGCCGAACTGACCAAGGCCGATGCCGGCCGCGCGCTCGAAGCGTTCTTCGAAGTCGTGCAGAAGTCGCTGAAGAAGGGTGAGGACGTGTCGGTGGTCGGTTTCGGTACCTTCACCGTGCGCAAGCGCGCCGCCCGCACCGGTCGCAACCCGCGCACCAACGAGACGATCAAGATCAAGGCCTCGAAGGTCCCCGCCTTCAAGGCTGGCAAGACGCTCAAGGACGCCCTAAACTGAGCGGCTCACGCTCGGTTTCGGGTGCTTAGCTCAGCGGTAGAGCGCCGCCCTTACAAGGCGATGGTCGTAGGTTCGATCCCTACAGCACCCACCAGAACGATGTGGAGCGGTAGTTCAGTCGGTTAGAATGCTGGCCTGTCACGCCGGAGGTCGCGGGTTCGAGTCCCGTCCGCTCCGCCACGGTTCGCAAGGGCGCCCCTGTGGCGCCCTTGTCGTTTGAACGGCGTGCCGGGGAAGCCGTCGCCGCGCCCCCCGACTGGTACATGCAACGCGCACTCCGTGCGCCGATCAACACTGGCAGGAAGGTAGGTAATGCTGCAGGCAATGCGTAACAAGATGCACGGATGGCCCGCCGTGGTCCTGCTCGGCGTGGCCACCTTTGCGATGACGTTCTTCGGCATCGAGGGCTACATCATGTCCCGCGCCGACACCTACGTGGCGAAGGTGGGCAAGCACGAGATCAGCCAGCAGGATTTCCAGAACCGCATGAACCAGCTGCGCCAGCAGCTCTCCGCCGAGCAGGGCGACAGCTTCGATCCGGACGCGTTCGAGAAGCCGGAGATGAAGTCGAAGGTGCTGGACGGCATGATCGACCAGCAGCTGCTGCTGAAGGCGAACGAGGACTGGGGCGTGCGCGTGCCCGACCAGGCCGTGCGCGACTACATCGCCGCGATCCCGGCGTTCCAGCTCAACGGCCAGTTCGATGCGTCCACCTACCGCAGCCTGCTGGCCGAGCAGCGCAAGACGCCGGAGATGTTCGAGAACGACGTGCGCGCCTCGCTCGCCACCCAGGCGCTGCCGAACGCGATCGACGCCAGCACCATCGTCACCGACGCCGAGCTCGACCAGTACCTCGACCTGCGCCTGCAGCGCCGCGACCTCAGCTACGCCGTGCTGCCCAGGCCGCAGCCCGCCGACGCCAACGTCACCGACGCGCAGATCGCCGATTACTACAAGGCGCACCTCGCCGACTACATGAATCCCGAACAGGTGTCGCTGCAGTACCTCGAGGTGAAGGGCTCCGAGCTGCAGCCCGACGCCGCACCCAGCGACGCCGACCTGATGAAGCGCTACGAGAGCGAGAAGCAGCGCTTCGTGCAGCCCGAGCAGCGCGAGGTGTCGCACATCCTCGTCAACGTCCCCGCGAACGCCACGCCCGAGCAGCAGAAGGCCGCGCTGGCCAAGGCCGACAAGATCGCCGCCGAAGCCACGCCGGAGAACTTCGCCAAGCTGGCCGCGCAGGACTCGGACGACCTCGGCTCGAAGCGCCAGGGCGGCGACCTGGGCTGGCTGCAGAAGGGCGTGACCAACACCGCCTTCGACACCGCGATGTTCGCGCTCAAGAAGGGCGAGATCTCCAAGCCGGTGCTGACCCCGGACGGCTACGACATCATCTGGCTGCGCGACACCCGCAGCGGCGAGGCCAAGTCCTTCGCCGAGGTGCGCGACCAGCTGCTGGCCGAAGCCACTTCGGGCGACAAGGACCGCAAGTACAACGAGGTGGCCGGCAAGCTGTCGGACAACACCTACCAGAATCCGTCCTCGCTGGAGCCGGCCGCGCAGGCGCTGGGCCTCGCGATCAAGACCACGGGCCTGTTCTCGCGCAAGGGCGGCGAGGGCATTGCCGCCAATCCCAAGGTGATCAAGGCGGCGTTCGGCAACGACGTGCTGGCGCAGGGCAACAATTCCAACCTGATCGAGCTGGGCAGCGACGACGCGGTGGTGATCCGCGTGGCCAAGCACGTGCCCGCCGCGGCCAAGCCGCTGGCCGAGGTGCACGACGCGATCGGCAAGACCATCCTCGACCAGCGCATCGAAGCCGCCGCGAAGCAGCAGGCCGACACGCTGCTGGCGCGCCTGCGCAAGGGCGAGACGCTGGCTGCCGTGGCGGCTTCCGCCAACGCCAGCGTCAAGAGCGCGGCCGACGTGGTGCGCATCCAGCCGGACGTACCGGCGGCGCTGCGCGACGCGGCCTTCCTGCTGCCGCACCCGGCCGACGGCAAGCCGCAGTACGCCGCGGTGGACATGCACGATGGCAGCTACGCGCTGCTCGCCGTGGACAAGGTGCAGGGCGCCGACCTGTCCAAGGTCACGCCCGAGCAGCGCAACATGCTGCGCCAGCAGATGACCCAGGCCTACGGCGCGGTGGCGACCCAGGAACTGATCAAGTCGCTGCGCAACAGCACCGAGATCAAGATCGCCAAGGACCGGATGTAAGCCTCGGCGAAATGGCGCATGCGAAGAAGGCGGCCCGCGGGCCGCCTTCTTCGTATCCGGAGCACCGGAGTATCGACCGGCTCAGCGCGGGGCGCTGACCTTGAGCAGCTGGCCGGGCTTGATGTGCTGCCCCTGCAGATGGTTCCAGCGTTGCAGCTCCGCCACGTTCACCGCGTAGCGATGGGCGATCTGCCACAGGCTCTCGCCGGGCTTCACGCGGTGGGTGCGCGCATGTTCCGCGGCCCGCGGCGCGGGTTTTGCCGCGGCCGCATCGGTGTCGGTGGCGCCGATGCCGGTGGCGAACGTGGTGTCGGGCAGGCGGTCGGCGCTGGCGCTGGCCGCCTGGTCCAGCAGCGCATCGCGGAACTGTCGCGCGTGGCTGACCGGCATCATCAGGTAGGCGGCGACGCTGGTGTCGGCGATGTCGTTGCGGAAGGCCGCGTTGAGATCCTTCAGCTGGTCCAGCGGCATGCCGGCACGGTCGGCCGCGCGCGCCAGCGGCATCGAGTGCGGCAGCGGCACCGAGACGAGGTGCTGGCTGGGCGTCAGCGTGGGCAGGCTGACGTGGAAGCGCTCGGGTTCGCGCACCACGCAGGCCATCGCCAGCAGCTTGGTGAGGTGTTCGCGGGTGATGTCGTGCACCGGCCAGCGCGGAATCACCGGCGCCTCCGGCGGCAGGCCGTGCTGCTCGACCAGCTTGCGCGCGCGGAATTCGCCGGCGTTGTATGCGTAATCGGCGATGCGCCAGTCGTGGAATTCGTCGTGATACTGGCGCAGCAGCTTCATCACCGCATCGGCGGCGGCCTGCACGTCGAGGCGCGCGTCGTAACGGTGATCCACGCGCAGGCCCATCGCGGCGGCCGTGGCCGGCATGATCTGCCACATGCCGGCGGGACGGTTGTAGCGGCCCGCCAGCGGGCGGTAGCCGCTCTCGATCCAGGGCAACAGCGCGAACTCGCCGGGGACGCCGTGCTCGGCCGCCACCTGCTGCACATAGGCGAGCTTGGGCAGGGCCTCGCGCGCTTCCTGCTCGAAGCGCTGCGGGTTGCGCGTGTAGCGCCGGGCCCAGGACAGCACCGCGGGATCGGCATCGCAATTGGCCACCGCGAAACTGCCGCGCAGCCGGTCCCACACGTTGCCGGTATCCGGCGTCGGTGCATTGGCAGCGTCGTCGTCGGGCGGCGTCACCGTGGCGGCAACCGCAGGAGGCGCCGCGGGAGCCGGCCGGGATTCCCGGTGCAGCGGTGGCGTGGTGGCGCAGGCGCTGAGCAGGGCGGTCAGCGCCAGCGGTAGCAGTCGTTTGGAACAGCGGAGTCGGTTCATGCGCGGAATACGTCCTTGGCCGCACGCACCGCGGCGAAGCGGGCAGTGCGATCCGCGGGATGATTCGGCTGCCGCCGGCACCAGTCGATCACGGCCGGCGCATCGGTGCGCAGGAAGGGATTGGTCGCCAGCTCGCTGGCCATCGGCACCGGCAGGCTGGGGCGCTGCTGCGCGCGCAGCGCGTCCACTTCGCGCAGGCGCGCCGACAACTCGGCGTTGTCCGGTTCGAGCGTGCGGGCGAAGCGGCCGTTGGCGGCGGTGTATTCGTGCCCGCAGCAGAGCAGGGTGTTGGCCGGCAGCGCCGCGAGGCGGTCCAGCGAAGCCAGCATCTGCGCCGGCGTGCCTTCGAACAGGCGCCCGCAGCCCAGGCTGAACAAGGTGTCGCCGGCCAGCAGCACGCCTTCGCCGAAATACGCCACGTGGCTCAGCGTGTGGCCGGGCACCGCGATCACCTCGAAGCTGACCTCGGGCTGCGACAGGGCGATGCGCTCGCCGTCGCGCACGCGCACGGTGGCCGCTTCGATGCGCGGGTCCTCGGGCGCGTACACCGGCACGCGGTGCCGCTCGCGCAGCGCCAGCGCGCCGCCGATGTGGTCGTGGTGGTGATGGGTCAGCAGGATCGCCCGCAGTTGCAACCGGCGCGCGGCCAGCGCCTGCTCCACCGGAGCGTCGTCGCCGGGATCGACGACGAGCGCGTGGCCGGCGTCGTCGTGCAGCAACCAGATGTAATTGTCGGCCAGTGCCGGTAGTGGCAGGAGGTGCATGGCGGCTCCGCTGCGTTGGTCAACTAACGTGCAGACGCAGCCGTCCCGGCATGCGCGAACCGGCCGACTATAAACAGCCTTCCCCGACGGCTCGTTAGCATGTCGTTAATGCGCGCGACGACGGTTCAGCGATGTGCGGCGCGTCCGCAACGGCCTGCGACGCGATCGGCATCGCCAAACGCTACACTGTGGGCCGGTTTTCGAGGATGACCGGGGTCCGGAACCGCCGGAGCCGGATCGAGTGCATGCCGCTTCAACGCGATCAGTACATACATGCCAGCGCCCCCTTGCGGCGGTTGCGCAGCGGGCAGTGGCGCAGCATGGCGCCCTTGCTGCAGCGCGAGACGGGGCGGCGCGCCTTGCGCATCGGCGTGGCCGACGACGATGCGGTACCGCCCATGCCCGGCGTTACGTGGACGCGGCTGTGGCTGGCGCGGAACGGCTACGGCGGCGACCTGCGCGGCCGTGCCGACGAGCCGCTGCCCTTCATCGACGAAGCCTTCGATCTGGTCTGGCTGCAGCATGCGCTGGAGCCGGCACCGCAGGTTGCCGCGCTGCTGGTCGAGGCCTGCCGCGTACTGGCGGCGGGCGGCGTGCTGGCGGTGACCGCGGTGCACCCGCTGGGTGGCTGGGCGCCGTGGTTCTGCTGGCGCGCGCGCGGGCAGCGGCAATCGCTGCAATGGCCGTGGCGCCTGCGCCAGCAACTGCGGCGGGAAGGGCTGGAGATCGAATCCCTGCGCCGACTCGGCGCAGCCTGGCCCGGCGATGCGCGAGCGGCGGGAGGCGACAGCCGCTGGGGCGGCGGCTACCTGTTGCTGGCGCGCAAGCAGCGGCGCCAGGCCATTCCCCTGAAATTGCGGCCGTTGCCGGCGCGCGCGCCGGTGAACGCGCGCCTGTCGCCGGGCACGCGGCGGCATTCCGTATCCTGATGGAAGAAATGCGTGACGACTGAAGAAGTGCATGCCTTCACCGATGGCGCCTGCCTCGGCAACCCGGGGCCGGGCGGCTGGGCGGCGCTGCTGCGCGCCAAGGGCCGCGAGCGCCTGCTGGCCGGCGGCGAGGCGAACACCACCAACAACCGCATGGAACTGATGGCGGCGATCGGCGCGCTGGAGGCGCTGACCCGGCCCTGCGCGGTGCTGCTCACCACCGACTCGCGCTACGTGATGCAGGGCATCGAGCAGTGGCTGCCGAAGTGGCGCGCGAACGGCTGGCGCACCGCCGACAAGAAGCCGGTGAAGAACCAGGACCTGTGGGAGCGGCTCTCCGCGGCGAGCGACCAGCATCGCGTGCGCTGGCAGTGGGTGAAGGGCCACAACGGCCACGCCGAGAACGAGCGCGTGGACCAGGCCGCGCGCGAGCAGGCCGAACAGTTCAAGGGCAGGGCATGAGACAGGTCGTACTGGATACCGAAACCACCGGCCTGGAAGTGCGCCAGGGCCACCGGCTGGTGGAAATCGCCTGCGTGGAAATGGTCGGGCGCCGGCTCACCGGCCGTTACTGGCAGACCTACCTCAACCCCGAGCGGGCGATGGACGAGGGCGCCAGCCAGGTCACCGGCATTCGCGACGCCGACCTCGTCGACAAGCCGCTGTTTGCCGACAAGGTGGACGAGTTCCTCGCCTTCGTCGACGGCGCCGAGCTGGTCATTCACAACGCCAGCTTCGACGTGGGCTTCATCGACGCCGAGCTGGCGCGGCTGGGCGACGCCTACGGCCGCATCGGCGAGCGCTGCAGCGTGCTCGATACGCTGGCGATGGCGCGCGAGCGCTATCCCGGCCAGCGCAACAGCCTCGATGCGCTGTGCAAGCGCCTCGGCGTGGACAATTCGCGCCGCGACCTGCACGGCGGCCTGATCGACGCGCAGCTGCTGGCCGACGTCTATCTCGCGATGACCTCGGGCCAGGTGGCGATGGACCTGGCGTTCGAGCAGCCGCAGGAATCGGCGGCGACCGCCGCGGCGGCCACGCCGCTGGTGCTGCGCGGCCGGCCGCGCGTGCTGCGCGCCTCGGCCGAGGAGGTCGCCGCGCACGAGCAGCGCCTCGACGCGCTGGACAAGAGCGCCGGCGGCGTCAGCGTGTGGCGCAAGCCGGCAACGGTCGAAGTGCCGGCGGAAGCCGGCTCAGCTTGAGCGCACCAGGATCGCGGTGATGTTGTCCTTGCCGCCGCGGTCCAGCGCGTCCAGCAGCAGCTGATCCACGCATTCCTGCGCGGCCAGGTCGGTGCGCGCCACCGTGCGCGCGATCGAGGCCGTGTCGAGGTCCTCGGTCAGGCCGTCGCTGCACAGCAGGAAACCCATGCCCGGCACCACACGGCCGTGCGCCATGCCCACGTGCAGTTGCATCGCGGCGGTCACGCCCAGCGCCTGGGTCAGCACGTTGCGCTGCGGATGCCGGGCGGTGTGCGCCGGATCCACCTGTCCCGCCTCGACCAGCGCCTGCACCAGCGAATGGTCGTGGCTGATCTGGCGCAGCTCGCGTCCGGTGGTGTAGATGCGGCTGTCGCCCACCCAGGCCGCCTCGTAGCGATCCTCGGTGAGGCGCAGGGCCGCGACCGTGCTGCCCATCGGCATGGCGTCGGTGTTGCCGCGCAACTGCGCCAGCAGCCGTTCATCGGCGCCGCGGATGGCCTCGGCCAGCCCGTGCCCGCGGCTCACCAGATCGACCACGCTATCGCGCACCAAGGCGGCGGCGACCTCGCCGTGCAGGTGCCCGCCCATGCCGTCGGCCACCAGGAACAGGCCCAGCGCCGCGTCGGCGTAGTAGGTGTCCTCGTTGCGCGTGCGATGCAGGCCGACGTGGGTGGCGTGTCCGAATTCGATCATGGGCGGTTTGGCGGAAAATCGATGGTGGGGGGAGGTGCGCTGCGTGAACACCAGTGGCGCCGGCAGGGCGCTTGCCTGCCGATGCGCTTGTCACGGACTTGCCGGCCACGTAAAATCGTCGGCTCGCGCAGACCACGCGATCCTACCGGAGAGGTGGCAGAGTGGTCGAATGTACCTGACTCGAAATCAGGCGTACGTGTAAGCGTACCGTGGGTTCGAATCCCACCCTCTCCGCCAATGAATACAAAGGGTTACGCCGCAAAGCGTAGCCCTTTTTTTCTTGCCTAGCGCCAGGCCAGTTTTTCGCTGTGTACGACTGGTGTACGAATTTCGCGTGGCCTCACACGCCGCACCCGCGTGCCCAAAAGGCACACTGCACACCGCGCGTCGCAGGCTACCCACTGCACCACAGGTGCGTCGCATGTAGGGGTTTTCTCTTTTCCACGCAGGACACTTGAACCGGCAGCCTGGCAAGCGAAAGATCAGCCTGCCCAATGCCGGGCAAGCAAAGGAACAGGTTATGTCCAGTAAGAAGGGGCCGCCGAACTTCCGTGATTCTGGCACTGGAAAGTTCGTCACCGAGAAGTACGCGGAGAAGCACCCGAAGACGACCGAGAAGGAACACAACCGGCCGCCGCCGTCCCCGCCGAAGAAGAAGTAGCAGCAACCGAGCCCTCGCACGCGCGAGGGCTTTTACGCTGGTAGGAAGTGTAGTCGCAGGTCTTGCGATTCCCGCTTGCGAACATGGCTCCGTGATTTGCTCCCCTGCGCGTTCTGAGGCAGGCTTCGCGCAGGAGCCGAACCGACTGGATCGTCGGCAGTTACGAAGGGGGAGTTCATGATTGTTCGTTCTTACGGCTTTTCGCTGGAAGCCGGTCACGGCCACGTCTCGGTCGCCGACGTGTTCCGCTACATGGCAGACAACAACGGTCAGCCAGACACCAGCAAATCCAATGAGCGCCGGTTCTACATTGACGACCAGAGCGATGCGAAGTTCGTCCGGGGCTTGGTTGTTACTGTCAAGGATCAGAAGGCTTTCTGCGAGCTAGTTAAGGACGACGGCGGCGGATTCGTCATTAGCGTAAAAAATCTGGAGGGTGAGAATAAGTTGATGGAGTTCAACTTCTTCGTCGTGAACAAGACGAACGGCTTGGGCATCTATCAGCACTACTTCCACTCCTGCTCAACGCACACCTTTGGCGACTACCTTCGCAAAAGGTATTTTGCTCTTTCTAATGCAATGGCGGAAGAGGAAATAGCAGCAGCAAAGGCGGCCAACGAGCTATCCGACAAGCAAGAGAAAGCGATACGAAAGAAATACCGAAAGTCATTGTCGTTTTCAATTCTTGTACATAACGAAGATCTGGCCGTCGTTCTGGCAAGGTTTCAGGAAATTAAGAGCTTTGAGTACGAGTTCGCTGCAATCGTTCCGGACATGGTCGCCGGCATTCCGATTGGCCCATACGTAAAGCGAATGAAAGAGAAAGTCGTGTTCAAGCCAAAGACCGATGTCGGTGTTTTGGCTAAAGCAATCCAAGGGACAGTAGCAAAGATTAATCCGAAAACAGGTCGCGTTGCAGTAATTGACGAAATCGAGAACGAGGACGTGCCAATTTCAGTCAAGATTGCAAATATCCCCGAACACTTCGGGGAACAAGACTACGATGTGGTAGCCGGCAAACTTGACCAACTCGATGTAACCACGTTCGCAAAGCACCAGGTAGTTGAAGAACTAATTGCCGCATGCAGTGACACGTATAAGCACATCTTTATGCAGAAGGTAAAGTAACGCTCATGAAGAAGGGCGCCATTATCATTGCATTGATATCGGTGGCGATGGCGACCGTCATCTTCGTTTGCGCACACCTGCATTACTGCGGCCTGATCAATATTCACCACCCTTACTGCTCAACCTTTGATGACTTCACAAAGTTCTACGGTGACAAGCTGCGCGGCAGCTTGTTTGCTGGGTTTCTGACGCTCGGCGGATTCTTGCTGTCGCTCAAAACCTTCATTGTAGTCAACATGAAGAAAGAGGTTTTCGAGTCTCCCGTTTACAAAAAGAAATGGGATGAGCAAAAGAAGCTCGACACAAAAAACCAGATGGGCAAGAGGTACAGTCCGCTCCGCTATTTGAGCGGCGTGCTCTATGCGGCAATTGTTTCTTGCCTATCAACAGCGGTTCTTCAACTCACCGTTGGCCTTGTGGACAGCTTTTTGGCTGCGCTTGTGTGCCTGTGGGCCGTAGCCGTCTCACTGCTACTCCTTGCTTGGGCGCTCTGGCTTATTAGGGCCAACCTGGTTCGCATGTTTGACTATCTGGACAACCAGGACGCCGAAGACAACAGCCAAGATGGCCAAGGCAATTTGCCAAAATGACTGGCCATACTGAACTCTGTTTGGTGCGCACTGCGGATTGGCCGCACGGCCTCGACTTCCCTCACGCATAACGGAGCACAAGAATGCGCATTGCACTCTTCAAAGACAGCGAGGCGTCGTTCATTCGTGCCCTAGATGAAGCAGGCATCCCATACGAATCGAGAATGCAATTCTCGGTAATGGCCGCACCCACCATGGTCGAGATACTTCAGACCGTTGCCACGCCAGGCGCGATAGCGGCTGTATTTGTCGCATGGCAGAAGGCTCGCGCCAGCCGAAAGATCATCCTTACCCTTCATGGCAACAAGGTGGTGCACCTTGAGGGTTATTCAGTTGACCAGGCAAAAGAGCTTGTTCCACTGATTGATCACATGGCGGCCATCGACACGCAGCCGGAAGAGAAGTCGGATTGACCCAGCCGGTCTCCTGACTACCGCGCGGCATCACGAACCCTCACGCTTCCACCTAGGCCCACCTCGGCCGGGACAACACCCTCGGGCTGCGCCATCGCGTCGTGCGGTGGCCACACCCAAGGAGGTTTCCCATGTCGATGATCCTAAGTGCCCAAGTGGCTGACTATGTACCGTCCATGCGCGCAATTATACAACGTGATCAACGAGTTACGAGCGAAATCCAGCGTCGAAAGCCTTGCCATTCAAGGGCTTGCGGTCGCCCCGATGGCGCACTCGAAATCAGGCGTACGTGTAAGCGTACCGTGGGTTCGAATCCCACCCTCTCCGCCAAAAAAGCAAAACGCCCCCGACGGGGGCGTTTTGCTTTTTTGCTGCAGGCGGTCGGGTGAGCTCCACCCTCTCCGTCAACAAGGTAAAACGCCCCCAATGGGGGCGTTTTTGCGGTGCGTGTCGCCGGATTCAGCCGGCCTTCTTCTTCGCCAGCCGCAGCCAGGTGTCGACCACGGTGTCGGGGTTCAGCGACACGGATTCGATGCCCTGGTCCATCAGCCACTCGGCGAGGTCGGGGTGGTCGCTGGGGCCCTGGCCGCAGATGCCCACGTACTTGCCCTTGGCGCGGGCGGTCTGGATCGCCATCGCCAGCAGCTTCTTCACCGCGGGGTTCCGCTCGTCGAACAGGCCGGCGACGATGGAGGAGTCGCGGTCGAGGCCGAGGGTGAGCTGGGTGAGGTCGTTGGAGCCGATCGAGAAGCCGTCGAAGATCTCCAGGAATTCCTCGGCGAGCAGGGCGTTCGAGGGCACCTCGCACATCATGATGACCTTGAGGTTGTGCTCGCCCTGCTTGAGGCCGTTCTTCGCCAGCACCTCGACCACCTTGCGGCCTTCGTCCAGCGTGCGCACGAACGGGATCATCACCCACACGTTGTCCAGGCCCATCGCCTCGCGCACGCGCTTGACCGCCTTGCACTCCAGCCCGAACGCTTCGGCGAAGCTGGGATCGACGTAGCGGCTGGCGCCGCGGAAGCCGATCATCGGGTTCTCTTCGTGCGGTTCGTAGCGCGAACCGCCGACGAGGTTGGCGTACTCGTTGGACTTGAAGTCGCTCATGCGCACGATCACCGGCTTCGGGTAGACCGAGGCGGCGATGGTGGCGATGCCTTCGGCGAGGCGGTCCACGTAGAACTCGACCGGGCCGGCGTAGCCGGCGATGCGTTCGTCGATCTTCGCGCGGGTCTCGGCGTCCTGCTTGCCGTATTCCAAGAGCGCCTTCGGGTGCACGCCGATGTGGCTGGCGATGATCATTTCGAGGCGGGCGAGGCCGATGCCGGCGTTCGGCAGCATGCCGAAGTCGAACGCGCGCTCGGGGTTGGCCACGTTCATCATGATCTTCAGCGGCGCCGCGGGCATCGCGCCGAGGTCGGCGGTGATGCGCTCGAAGGCGAGCTTGCCTTCGTAGATCGTGCCGGTGTCGCCTTCGGCGCAGGACACGGTGACTTCGGCGCCGTCGGGGATGCGGTCCAGCGCGTTGTGCGTGCCCACCACCGCCGGCACGCCCAGCTCGCGCGCGATGATCGCCGCGTGGCAGGTGCGGCCGCCGCGGTTGGTGACGATGGCGCTGGCGCGCTTCATGATCGGCTCCCAGTCGGGGTCGGTCATGTCGGCCACCAGCACGTCGCCGGCCTGGAACTGGTTCATCTGTTCCAGCGAGCGCACGAGTCGCGCCCTGCCGGCGCCGATCTTCTGGCCGATCGCGCGGCCTTCGGCCAGCACCTTGCCTTTCGCGTTGAGCTGGAAGCGCTCGAGCTGGGTGGCCTGCGCGCGCGACTTCACCGTTTCCGGACGCGCCTGCACGATGTAGAGCTTGCCGGTGTGGCCGTCCTTCGCCCACTCGATGTCCATCGGGCGGCCGTAGTGCTGCTCGATGATCAGCGCCTGCTTCGCCAGCGACTCCACGTCGGCGTCGCTGATGCAGAAGCGGTTGCGCAGCGCGGCCGGGGTGTCCTCGGTCTTCACGCGCTCGCCGGGCTGGTTCGAATACACCATGCGCAGCTGCTTGGCGCCGAGGTTGCGGCGCAGCACCGCGGGCTTGCCGGCCTTCAGCGTGGGCTTGAACACGTAGAACTCGTCGGGGTTCACCGCGCCCTGCACCACCATCTCGCCGAGGCCGTAGCTGCCGGTGACGAACACCACGTCGCGGAAGCCGGATTCGGTGTCCAGCGTGAACAGCACGCCGGAGGCGCCCACGTCCGAGCGCACCATCAGCTGCACGCCGGCGGAGAGGAACACGTTCTCGTGCGCGAAGCCCTGGTGCACGCGGTAGGCGATGGCGCGGTCGTTGTACAGCGAGGCGAAGACTTCCTTCACCTTGTGCAGCACGTCTTCGATGCCGACCACGTTCAAGAAGGTTTCCTGCTGGCCGGCGAAGCTGGCGTCGGGCAGGTCTTCCGCGGTCGCCGAGGAGCGCACCGCCACGGCGATGTTGTCGGCGCCGGCGTCCTTGCACAGCTTGGCGTAGGCGTCGCGGATCGCCTGGTCGAGCTCGGCCGGCAGCGGCGTCTCGGTGACCCACTCGCGGATTTCCTTGCCAGCCTTGGTGAGCGCGTCGACGTCGTCGACGTTCAGGCCCTCGAGGCGCGCCTGGATGCGCTTGGCCACGCCGCTCTTTTCCAGGTACTGCTGGAACGCGTCGGCGGTGGTGGCGAAGCCGCCGGGCACCGATACGCCGAGCTTGGCGAGGTTGCCGATCATCTCGCCCAGCGAGGCGTTCTTGCCGCCGACCTTGCCGAGGTCGGTCATGCGCAGTTGGTCGAGCCAAAGCACCAAGTGGTTCAAGGGGATCTCCTTCAAGGGAAGTGCCGCAGACAGTGGAATGGTCGCGAGGCGCAGGCAGAAAGCGGGCCGCAAAGGATTGGTATTGTCCGCTGTCGACGGTGCGCTGCACAAGAAGACCAATGCCACCCGGCGCCGCGCCAACTGCATACCAGTCAGGCGGCAGTCGGACCGGGGACAGCGCCGCGCAGCTTGCGCTAAGGTTCGCTGCAGCGATCACGCCAGCCGCGGACCTCCCATGCAGCGCACGGTTTTCTTCATCTCCGACTCCACCGGCATCACCGCGGAAACGATCGGCAACAGCATCCTGGCGCAGTTCGAGGGCCTGAGTTTCGACAAGCACCGCTTGCCCTTCATCGACGATGCGCACAAGGCCGAGGCGGCCGCGCTGCGCATCAAAACGCACTACGCGAAGACCGGCGAGCGGCCGATCGTGGTCAACACCATGGCCGACCGCGCGCTGTGCGAGGTCGTGGCGGCCAGCGGCGCGCTGATGCTGGACGTGTTCGCGCCGTTCATCGGCCCGCTGGAGTCGGAACTGGGCATCAAGCGTTCCGGCGCGGTGAACCGCTCGCACGGCCTGGTGGATTTCGACAAGTACGAGGCGCGCATCAACGCCACCAACTACGCGCTCACCCACGACGACGGCATCGACGTGGACTACGCGCGGGCCGACCTGATCCTGGTCGGCGTGTCGCGCTCGGGCAAGACGCCGACCTGCCTGTACATGGCCTTGCATTACGGCGTCAGCGCCGCCAACTACCCGCTGACCGACGAGGACCTGGAAAAGCTGGAACTGCCCGCGCGCCTGCGGCCGTACCGCGACCGCCTGTTCGGGCTCACCATCGAGCCGGAGCGGCTGGCGCAGATCCGCGAGCAGCGCCGCGCGGGCAGCCGCTACGCCACGCTCAAGCAGTGCAAGTGGGAGCTGGAGCAGGCCGACCGGCTGATGCGCCAGGCCGGCATCCCGTTCCTCAACACCACGCACGTGTCGATCGAGGAGATCGCGAGCAAGATCTTCGCCAGCTTCGGCATCGAGCGCACCATGTTCTGACCCGGGAGTAGCCAGCGTTCCCATGAGTGCCGTACTCGACGACCGCCACAGCCTGTTGCCGGGACGCTTCGAGTTCCTGATGGGCCTGTATGCGGAGAACTACCACCGGCTGACGCGACTGTTCGCGCCGCAGCAGCTGGCGCCGGGGCGCTACGTGTCGGACGTGGATGACGGCCTCAACGTGCACCTCGCGGTGCAGGAGCGCCACCCCTACACGCTGGAGCTGGAACTCACCTACGGTTTCGTCGATGCGCACACCGGCCACCGCGCGCCGTCGGCGCAGCTGCGCATGTACACCGACGCGCACGTGGCCGAGGCGCTGCACTGCCATCCCGGCCGCCACCTGTGGCAGGTGCTCGGCCCGTTCGCGCCGGCGCACACCGTGTTCCAGCATCGCCTGCAGATGAACGGCTTTCTCGCGCGCTGGCTGGAGTACCTGGGCGAGCAGGGGCATTCGAAGGGCACGCTGGTAAGCGATGATGCCGAGCATCCATAGGAGCGCACCCCCGGATCAAGTCCGGGGCAGGCTCTGTGCGCGAACACGAGAAGTGAGTGAAGAGGAGTGAGTGGATAGAGAAAGCATGGGCGGCGGTGCGCTGCTCTCTCTCACTTCTCACTCCTCTTCACTCACTCTTTTTCAGTCGCGCACAGGGTGCGCTCCTACGGTGGATGCCCCGGCGCAAAGCAAGAAAGCCGCCCGGGGGC
Organism: Rhodanobacter denitrificans; assembly: GCA_017848855.1. Classification (GTDB taxonomy): domain Bacteria; phylum Pseudomonadota; class Gammaproteobacteria; order Xanthomonadales; family Rhodanobacteraceae; genus Rhodanobacter_A; species Rhodanobacter_A denitrificans_B. The sequence goes on from JAFIHF010000032.1 coordinate 60,096, forward strand.
GGCTTTCTTGTTGATCGTGGCGGAGCGGACGGGACTCGAACCCGCGACCTCCGGCGTGACAGGCCAGCATTCTAACCGACTGAACTACCGCTCCGCATTGTTTACCAGCGATGAGCCAACCTTGGCGTCCCCACGGGGATTCGAACCCCGGTCGCCACCGTGAAAGGGTGATGTCCTAGGCCTCTAGACGATGGGGACGTTGCTTTTTGGGAAACTCCACACAGGGAAGTGCGGACTCTCGCAAAGGTTGGTGGAGCCAGGCGGGATCGAACCGCCGACCTCCTGCATGCCATGCAGGCGCTCTCCCAGCTGAGCTATGGCCCCGCCGCTGGAAGCCGCAAAGAATAGGTGCGGGTCGCGGGTCCGTCAAGCTTTTTTTCAAGAAATTTTCACGCCGCCGCCGAAGGCCGTCCGGCACGCCTCCGGCCGAGTCGATCACGGCGCTTGTCGGGCATCGTTTAAGCTGCCATTCCGGGCGCAACGAGAGGAAGACATGCACGAGATCGGCTTCATCCGCGACCTCGCGATCGTGATGCTCGTGGCCGGCGCCGCCACGGTCCTGTTCCAGCGCCTGCGCCAACCGGTGCTGCTGGGCTACATCCTGGCCGGCGTGCTGATCGGCCCGCATACGCCGGGCATGCTGGTGGCCGATCCGCGTGCGATCGACGACATCTCCAACCTCGGCGTGGTGCTGTTGATGTTCACGCTGGGCCTGGAGTTCAGCGTGCGCAAGCTGCGCGAAGTCGGCATCGGCGTGCTCGCGGTGGCAGTGCTGGAAGTGGGACTGATGCTGTGGATCGGCGTGGGCCTGGGCAGCCTGTTCGGCTGGAAGGGCATCGACGCGCTGTTCCTCGGCGCGATCATCGCGTTGTCCTCGACCATGGTCGCCACGCGCACGCTGAAGGAAGGCGGCCGGCAGGGCCAGCCTTTCGCGAAGCTGGTGGTGGGCCTGCTGGTGGCGGAGGACGTGCTCACCATCGTGATGCTGACCCTGCTCACCGCGGTGGCGATCGGCGGCACCGTGCACGCGGACACCGCGTTCGCGCTGATCGGCCACCTCGGCCTGTTCGTGGTGGTGGGGATGATCCTGGGCCTGCTGCTGCTGCCGCGGCTGGTGGACTACGTGGCCGGCTTCGGTCGCGACGAAACCCTGCTGGTGAGCGTGCTCGGCATCTGCTTCGGCGCCAGCCTGCTGGCGGCATGGATGGGCTTCAGCGTGGCGCTGGGCGCCTTCCTCGCCGGTGCGGTGGTGGCCGAGGCGCGCAGCGTGGGGCGCGTGCTGCAGCTGATCGAGCCCTTGCGCGACATGTTCGCGGCGCTGTTCTTCGTGGCGATCGGCCTGAAGATCGATCCGGCGATGCTGTGGCAGTACGCGCTGCCGGCGCTGCTGATCGCCGCGGTGGTGATCGCGGGCAAGACGCTGGCCTGCGGCTTCGGCATCCTCGCGGTGGGCTACGACGCGCGCACCGCGCTGCGCACCGGCCTGAGCATGGCGCAGATCGGCGAGTTCTCCTTCGTGATCGCCACGCTGGGCCTGTCGCTGGGCGCGATCAGCGATTTCCTCTATCCGATCGCGGTGGCGGTGTCGGTGCTGTGCATGGCGATCTCGCCGTACCTGAGCCGTTCGGCCGACCGGCTGGCCGACGGCCTGGCGCACGTCGCGCCGCGGTCGCTGCGCCTGCTGGTCGACAGCTACAGCGGCTGGCTGGAGAACCTGCGGCCGGTGAACGAGAACGCGGTGCTGGCGGCGATGCTGCGCCGCCTGCTGTGGCATATCGCGGTCAACGTGCTGCTGGTAATCACGCTGTTCGTGATTGGCGCCTACGTGAATGCGCATGGCTGGGGCTGGTTCGCGCAGTTCGGCATCCATCGCGAACTGCGCCACACGCTGATCTGGGCCGGCGCGCTGTTCCTGTCGCTGCCGATGCTGATCGCGGTGTACCGCAAGGCCGAGGCGCTGGGCATGCTGCTCGCCGAGCTGGGCATCCGCGAACGCTTCGCCGGCGCCTACACGCAGGCGATCCGCAACGTGCTGGCGCGGATCATCCCGCTGGCCACCCTGTTCGTGCTGGCGCTGCTGGTCGGCGCGCTGGGCTCGGCGATCCTGCCGCCGCGCGGGGTGGCGCTGTCGCTGCTGGTGGCGGTGGTGGTGCTGGCGGTGGTGTTGTGGCGCACGCTGGTGAAACTGCATGCGCGGCTGCAGGCCGCCCTGCGGGAGACGCTGGACAAGCCGGAGCCGCCCGAACACGGCTCCACCTGAGGCCCCGGGGCCGGCTGCCCGGCGTATCGGGTTCGCGCTTCATCTGCGGTGCCGGCGGAACCTTTCTGCGGCTTGACTGTCGCAATCGGGCCCGATTGCAAGCCCGGAGCGGGCGCCGCACAATGGGCGACCATGCCTCCACGGTGGGGGCCCGGCCGGCGGCACCGGCATATCCAACACGAGGAAGTTCCGAATGAAGCATTTTCTGCGCCCCACGCTGACGGCCCTTGCGGTGGCTGCGACGCTGGGCATGTCGGCGGGTGCGTTCGCCGCCCAGACGGCCACCAAGGCCGCCACCGGCACGGTCGACAAGGCCAAGGCCAGCTACGTGGTGGGCTGGGAGATCGCTTCCCAGGTGCCGCCGATCATGCGCGACGAGCTGGACCCGACCGCCGTGGCGAACGCGGTGAAGGCTGCGCTGTCCGGCCAGAAGCCGACCATGAGCGAGGAAGAGGCCAAGCAGGTGCACGACGCCTTCATGGCCAAGATCAAGGCCAAGTACGAGGCTGAGATGAGCAAGCTGGCGGCCAAGAACAAGGCCGAGGGCGACGCCTTCCTCGCCAAGAACAAGACCGCGCCGGGCGTGAAGACCACCGCCTCGGGCCTGCAGTACCAGGTGATCAGCCAGGGCACCGGCGCCCGTCCGGGCCCGAACGACACGGTGAAGATCGACTACACCGGCACCTTCGTCGACGGCCAGGTGTTCGACGCCTCGTCCAAGCACAACCCGCCGGGCGCGGCCGAGATCCCGCTGGCCGGCGTGATCCCGGGCTTCCGCGAGGGCCTGCAGCTGATGCAGGTGGGCGGCCACTACAAGCTGTTCATCCCGGCGAACCTGGCCTACGGCGCCGAGCCGCAGCCGCCGATGCCGCCGAACGCCACGCTGATCTTCGACGTGACCCTGGTCAGCACCAAGCCGACGCCGGCGGCGCCCGCCGCCAAGTAAGCGCGGTTTCGGCCGCAAGTCACGGGAGGGCGCGAAGCGATTCGCGCCCTCTTGCTTTGTCCGCTCGCGGACACGGCCGCGCGGTTAGAATGCACGTTTGCGTTCGATAGGGAAGCGACAGCACGATGAAAGTCACGATCTTCGGCACCGGCTATGTCGGCCTGGTCACCGGCGCCTGCCTCGCCGAGATGGGCAACCACGTGGTCTGCGTCGACATCGACGCGGGCAAGGTCGAGCGCCTCACGCGCGGCGAGATCCCGATCTACGAGCCGGGCCTGGAGCCCATCGTGCGGCGCAACCACGCCGACGGCCAGCTCGATTTCACCACCGACGCCGCGGCCGGCATCGCGCATGCCGAGGTGATCTTCATCGCGGTGGGCACGCCGCCCGACGAGGACGGCAGCGCCGACCTGCAATACGTGCTCGCGGTGGCGCGCAGCATCGGCGCGCACATCGGCCGCTACACCGTGGTGGTGAACAAGTCCACCGTGCCGGTGGGTACCGCCGACCGCGTGCGCGCGGCGATCGCGGCCGAGCTCACGGCGCGCGGCGCGGACGTCGCCTTCGACGTGGTTTCCAACCCCGAATTCCTCAAGGAAGGCGACGCGGTGGAGGACTGCCTGCGTCCCGACCGCATCGTCATCGGCAGCTCCAGCGAGCGCGCGGTGGCCGTGCTGCGCAAGCTGTACGCGCCGTTCAACCGCAACCACGAGCGCACCGTGGTGATGGACGAGCGCTCGGCCGAGCTGACCAAGTACGCCGCCAACGCGATGCTGGCGACCAAGATCAGCTTCATGAACGAGATCGCCAACATCGCCGAACGCGTGGGCGCCGACGTGGAGCTGGTGCGCCAGGGCATCGGCGCCGATCCGCGCATCGGTTACCACTTCATCTACCCCGGCGCGGGCTACGGCGGCTCCTGCTTCCCCAAGGACGTGCAGGCGCTGGAGCGCACCGCGCGCGGCGTGGGCTACGAGGCGCGCCTGCTCGGCGCCGTGGAAGCGGTGAATCACGACCAGAAGCTCAAGCTGTTCGAGCTGATCGCGCGCCACTTCGGCGGTGATTTGAAAGGCAAGACCATCGCGCTGTGGGGCCTGGCGTTCAAGCCCAACACCGACGACATGCGCGAAGCCTCCAGCCGCCGCCTGATGGAGGCGCTGTGGGAAGCCGGCGCGCGCGTGCAGGCCTACGACCCGGAGGCGCGCGGGGAAACCCGGCGCATCTACGGCGAGCGCGCCGACCTCGTGCTGTGCGAGCACGCCTGGGATGCGCTGGCCGGTGCCGACGCGCTGGCCATCGTCACCGAGTGGAAGGCGTTCCGCAGCCCCGACTTCGCGCGCATCCGCGCCGCGCTCAAGACGCCGGCGATCTTCGACGGCCGCAACCTCTACGACCCCGCGGCGGTGGAAGAGGCGGGCCTGGCCTACTACGGCATCGGCCGCGGCCGCAGCCTGCGGGTGACGGGCTGATGAACGCGATCGAGCAGCGCTTGGCCGAACTGGAAGTGCGGCTCACCTTCATCGACGACACCGTGCAGGCGCTGGCCGATGCCGATGCCGAACAGGCGCTGCGCATCGTCCAGCTGGAACAGCTGGTGCACCAGTTGCGCCAGGAACTGCAGAGCGTGCGGCTGGGCGCCGGCTCCGATCCGCACAGCGAACCGCCGCCGCCCCACTATTGAATGTTTTTGCTCGTCATCCCGGAGAAAGCCGGGATCCAGTGACTCGGGTCAACGGCACCGGATTCCGGCTTTTGCTGGAATGACGAGCAAAGCTGAAGCAAACATCAGGCATCACCGGAACCACGGGCATGAGCGAATCCCTGCGCGACCAGCTGCTCAAGAGCGGCCTCGTCAAGCAAGTCCGCGAAGAAAAGCGCGGCAACGAAGGCAAGGGCAGGCCGTCCGGCAAGCCGCACGGCCACGGCGGCAAACCGCCGGCGCCGCGGCGCAACCAGGAGGAGATCGACCTCGCCAAGGCCTACGCGATCCGCGCGCAGACCGAGGCGAACGAGCGCAAGCGCGCCCAGCAGGAAGCCGAGGAACAGGCGCGCCTGCGCCGCGAGCGCAAGCAGAAGATCCAGCAACTGCTGGACGGCAAGGCCCTGAACAAGGCCGAGACCGAGCTGGTGCGCAACTTCGAATACGGCGGCAAGATCCGCCGCATCCACGTCGACGTGGCGCAGTTGGCGGCGCTCAACGCGGGCGAGCTGGGCGTGGTGCAGCAGGCGGGGCGTTATCTGCTGGTCACGCGCGAGATCGCCGAGCAGGTGCGGGCGATCGACGAACACCAGCTGGCGCTGCTGGTCGATCCGAACGCCGTCGGCAACGACGATGACGGCGTGCCGGACGATCTGGTCTGGTAGCCAGCCGTACCCGTAGGAGCGCACCCTGTGCGCGAATGCTCTGGCGCTGATCGGAGCAAAAGCATTCGCGCACAGGGTGCGCTCCTACAGGGGGTTATTGAGGCGTGTTGCTCGCCAGCGCCGGATGCTCCCAGCCTTCCTTGGGCGCGAAGCGCGCGCCGTGGCGTTGTGCCAGTTGTTCCAGTTTCGCCTTGACCACGCCGGCGCCTTCGCTGCGCAGGTACTGGATCGGGCCGCCGCGGAACGGGGCGAAGCCGGTGCCGAAGATCACGCCGGCGTCGAGCAGGTCGGCGTCGTCCACCACGCCGTCGGCGAGGCAGGCCACGGCTTCGTTCACCATAGCGAGGATCATGCGATCGGTGAGGTCGGGTGCGGGCTGGTAGGCGGGGTCGACTTCCGGCTTGATCGGCTTGCCGTCCTGCCACACGTAGAGGCCCTGGCCGTCCTTCTTGCCGCGCTTGCCGGCGTCGAGTTTGTCTTCCAGCCCCGGCGGCAGTTCCAGGCCGAGGAAGGGCGACAGTTCCTTGCCCACCGAAACGCATACGTCCAGGCCCACGGTGTCGGCTAGTTCGATCGGCCCCATCGGCATGCCGAAGGCCTTTGCCGCCTTGTCCAGCACCGCGCCGGGCACGCCCTCGTTGTACAGCCGCAGCGCTTCCAGCAGGTAGGGCATCAGGATGCGGTTGACCAGGAAGCCGGGCGTGCCCTTCACCGCGATCGGCAACTTGCCGATGGCCTTGCAGAAGGCCAGCGCGCGCTTTTCGATCGCCGGATCGAGAGCGTCGTGGCGCACCACTTCGACCAGCGGCATCTGCGCCACCGGGTTGAAGAAGTGCAGGCCGAGGAAGCGCTGCGGCGCCTTGAGGTTCTTGCGCAGCTCGTCCAGCGGGATGCTGGAGGTGTTGCTGGCGAGGATCTCGTCGGCCTGGAACTGCGGCTCGATGGCGGCGTACAGCGCCTCCTTGGCCGCGGCGTTCTCGTAGATCGCCTCGATGGCGAGCTCGGCGCTGGCCACGCCCTTGCCCTCGACGTCGGCGCGCAGGCGTGCGCTGGCGGCCTCGATCTTCGCCGGGGTCTTGAGCTTCTTTTCGTAGAGCTTATGCGCGCGATCCAGCGCAGGCTGGATGTACTTCATCTCGCGGTCCTGCAGCGTGACCTCGAAACCTTTCAGCGCCGCCCACGCGGCGATGTCGCCACCCATCACGCCGGCGCCCACCACGTGCACGTGGCGGATGCCGTGCTCGGTGCCGGCGCCCTGGTTCTTCAGGCGCTCCTGCAGGAAGAAGATGCGGATCAGGTTGTGCGCGGTGGGCGTTTCGGCCAGCTTCGCCACCGAACGCGCCTCCAGCCTCAACCGCTGGCGGATGTCGCCGCCGCCGCGCTGCCACACGTCGATCAGCGCGAACGGGGCAGGGTAGTGTTCCTTGCGCACCTTGGCGGCGGTCTGCTTCACCACCATCGGCGCGAGGATCTGCCGCGCGGGCCACGAGTTGCTGAGCCAGGCCTTGGCGCGGCGGGCGAACGGCCGCGGCTGCGGGCGGCGCAGCAGGGCGCGCGCCTCGGCCAGGAGTTCGTCGGCCGGCGCCACGCGGTCGACCACGCCCAGCGCCAGCGCGCGCTTCGCCGACAGCGGCTTGCCGGTGAGCATCAGCGGCAGCGCATCGAGCGCGCCGATCAGCCGCGGCAGGCGCGCGGTGCCGCCCCAGCCGGGGTGGATGCCCAGCATCACCTCGGGCAGGGCGATCCTGGTCTTGTCGTCGTCCGCGGCGATGCGCTGGCGGCAGGCCAGGATCAGCTCGGTGCCGCCACCCATGCAGGCGCCGTGCACCGCGGCCACGGTGGGGCAGGGCAGCCGGGCCAGCGCCTCGTACACCTGCTGGCCGCGCTCGATGTTCTCCAGCACGCTGCCCTGTTTCGCGTATTCCACGAACTCCTTGATGTCCGCGCCCACCGCGAAGCCGGCGGGCTTGGCCGAATGCACGATCACGCCGGCCGGTGACTCGATCGCCAGCCGCTCGACGATCTGGCCCAGCTCGTCGAGCACGGCGCGGTTGATCGCGTTGACGCTGCTGCCGGCGCGGTCGAGACTGAGCGTGACGATGCCGTGCTCGTCCTGGCTCGTCTTCCAGTGGTTGAAGCGCAATCCTTCGAACATGGGCGAGGGGGAGAGTGGTGGACGAAGCCCGAACCATACCGTCCCGTCCGGACGAATGCGAGATGCGCGCGCTGGCGCCGGCTTTCGGCCTCTTCCGAGCGGTCGAATGTGAAGCGGTTCGCCCACCGCGGCGGCGGGCAGGCCGCAGAATGGGCGCAAACCATGGAGAATGCGCCATGCATGCCGGCCGACGGTGCGCCCATCCGCCAGCCGCTGCCGAACGATCGAGGGAGCCACGATGACATCGATGATGGACATGCGACTGCCATCCTCCGGTCACGACGTCTTCGAACGGATCCTGGCCGCGCCGGCCGGGGTGGTGGCCGTGCGCAGCGAGGACGGCGTCGCCCTGCTGGAGCATTTCCGTAGCATCGCCCGCCACAGCGGCCAGGCGGTGTACCTGTGGCAGCCGGGCCAGGGCCTGTCCAGCCTGCGCGACGCGCATGCGCGCGTGCCGGATGCGCAACGCCTCGGCCAGGCCCTGCGTTACATGCAGCAGAGCATGCATTTCGGCGTCTACGTGCTGCAGGAGCTGGAGCTGCCGCTGGCGGCGGCCGATCTCGCCCTGCTGCGGCAGCTGGCGCGGACCACCACCGGCCATCTGCGCCGCGTGGTGCTGCTCAACGCGCCGCTGGCCCTGGTCGAGCAGCTGGGCGAGCTGATCACCTGCATCGACAGCGAGCCCGAATCGCCGCAGCACCTGCGCCTGCGCGACGGCCGCTGGTTGAGTGGACAGGCATGAGCGAAGGCATCCTCGTCCTCGCCGCACGGCGCGATCTGCGCCGCCGCCTGTTCGACGTGTTCGACCAGGCGGGTTGCCGGCACATCCACAGCGCCCGCGATGCACAGCACGCGGCGATCCTGCTGGAGGGGCGCCAGCCGCTGGAGCTGATGGTGGCCGTGCTCGGCGACGATGCGGCGCAGGCGCGCCACTGCTGCGAGCAGTTGCACGGCCTCGCTGCCGGCGCCGGCGTGCCGCTGCTGGCGATCCTCGACGAGGATGCGGCGCTGCAGGCCGAGCAGCTGCCCGACGACATCGCCGGCTGGCTGCACGCCACCCGGATCGAGGCCGAACTGCTGACGCGCTGGCGCCAGCTGCCGCCCGCCGCCGCCGCGCCGGCGCCGCCGGCACCAGGCCACAGCGCGGCGGAGCGCGCGCTGGCCCTGCTGGCGCGCATCTTCGCCACCAGCGGCGGCGGCGCCACCGCGCGGCTGCTGTTCGACGAGCTGGCGCTGGACTACTTCGCGGTGTGGCCGGTGCGTAACGAGGGCAACGAATTCCTGGCGCCGCTGCTGCAGCTGTGGAACGGCGCGGAGCCGGCCTGGCCGCCGGTCGAGGCGCAGCAGCTGCTGCAGCGCGTGCTGGGCGGCGAGCCGGTGCTCTACCGCAGCGAGGCGGCGCTGCGCGCGCCGGCCGATCCGCTGCTGCCGCTGCTGGAGCTGTCCGGCTTCGTGGGCCTGCCGCTGCTGGACGAGCGCCGCGTGGTGCTGGGCGCGATGCTGGCCGGCACCCGCCGCGGCTTCGGCGACATGGCGGTCGTCGAGCCCTTGCTGCGCTGCGCGGCGGCCCGTTTCGCGCAGGGCCTGGAGCTGGGGCTCACCCGCGAGCAAGGGCGCGCCGAGGGTCTGCTCGACGCGCTCACCGGCTTGCCGAACCGGCTGCTGTTCGGCGACCGGCTGGAATCGATCCTGCGCGAGGCGGTGCGCAACGGCGAATGCTTCGCCGTGCTGTTCGTCGACCTCGACCACTTCAAGGCGATCAACGACACCCACGGCCACGCCGCCGGCGACCGGGTGCTGCAGGAAATCACCCGCCGCCTGCGCGGCAGCGTGCGCGCCTCCGACACGGTGGCGCGCTACGCCGGCGACGAGTTCACCGTGGTGCTGCGCCACATCGTGAAGAACGACGACGTGCAGCGGGTGGCCGAGAAGATCCTGCAGGTGGTCGGCGAACCGCTGGCGCTGGAGAACGGCACCCGCCTGCAGGTCGGCGTGTCGATCGGCGTGAGCTTTTTCCCCGACGACGCGGCCGACGCGGAAACCCTGCTCAAGCATGCCGACGAGGCGATGTACGCGGCCAAGCGCCAGGGCCGCAACACCTTCCGCATCTACGAGGTGAGCCCGGAATACGCGCGCCAGCACGGCCTGGCGCTGCGCTCGCGCCTGCGCCACGCGCTGGGCAACGGCGAGCTGCGCCTGGTCTACCAGCCGCAGGTCGGCACCGACAGCGAGGACATCGTGGGGATGGAGGCGCTGCTGCGCTGGGAGCACCCCGAGCTGGGGCCGATCAGCCCCGCGGTGTTCGTGCCGCTGGCGGAGGAGACCGGCCTGATCGTGCCGATCGGCGAGTGGGTGCTGCGCACCGCCTGCCGCCAGGCGCACGAATGGGAGCAGCGCTTCGGCTTGCGCCTGCGCCTGGGCGTGAACCTGTCCGCGCTGCAGCTGATGGAGCCAAGGCTGCCAGCCACGGTGTTCCGCGCGCTGCAGGAAAGCGGGCTCGATCCCGCCCTGCTGGAGCTGGAGATCACCGAGAGCATCAGCATCAAGGCCGCGCCGAACCTGGTGGAGAACCTGCAGGCGCTGCACCGGCTGGGCTGCCGCATCGCGATCGACGACTTCGGCACCGGCGCCGCCTCGCTCGACTACCTGCGCAAGCTGCCGGCCGACCGCATCAAGGTCGACCAGAGCTTCGTGCGCAACATCGGCGTGGACCCGGACGACGAGGCGATCGTGCGCGCCACCATCGAGATGGCGCACCGGCTCGGCCGCAGCGTGGTGGCCGAGGGCGTGGAGACCGAGCAGCACCTGGCCTTCCTGCGCGCCAACCACTGCGACGAGCTGCAGGGCTACCTGTTCTGCCGGCCGCTGCCGGTGGTTTCCTTCGAGCGCCTGCTGGCCGAGCGCCAGCAGCTGCTGGGCCAGCCGGCCGCCGTGCCGGCTTGAGTCGCCCGCCCGCCGACCCCATAGCTCCCCGGACCCGCCGCGCCGCGGCGGGCCAAGCTTCGGGCGGGGTGCGCGTCAGGGTGGAGTCGCTACACTCATGGCGACGCTGAACTTGCGCGCCCGGCCCCGGTCTGAGCTGCGCTCGATCTGGCAGCAGCTCCGCAACGGAAAACGGCATTGACGACGGATACGGCCCGCACGGGCGAAAACGAACTGGATCGGGCACTGGTCGAGCGCGTGCAGGGCGGCGACAAGCGCGCCTTCGACCTACTGGTGCGCAAGTACCAGCACAAGGTGGTGGGCCTGGTTTCGCGCTACGTGCGCAGCCACGCCGAGTGCGAGGACATCGCGCAGGAGTCCTTCATCCGCGCGTGGCGGGCGATCGGCTCGTTCCGCGGCGACAGCGCGTTCTACACCTGGCTCTACAAGATCGCGGTGAACACCGCCAAGAACCACCTGGTGGCGATGGGCCGGCGCCCGCCCACCGACGACATCGACGCCGAGGATGCCGTGTTCCTGTCCGGCGCCGAGCGCATGCACGACAGCGCCACCCCCGAGCGCGAGCTGATGCGGCAGGAAATTGAACATTCGGTGTTTTCCACTGTCCAAGCGCTGCCCGAGGAACTCAGGGTGGCCATCACGCTGCGCGAGGTGGACGGCCTGAGCTACGAGGAAATCGCCGAAGCGATGGGCTGCCCGATCGGCACGGTGCGTTCGCGCATCTTCCGGGCGCGCGAGGCGATCGACGAAAAGTTGCGGCCGCTGCTGTCGGACCGCGAGGACCAGCCATGAACCAGTCAGACCAGCATCAGCACGCACGCGAGCATCTTTCCGCCGGCATCGACGGCGAGCTGTCGCACGAGGAACTGCGCTTCCTGCTGCGCCGGCTCGACCACGACGGCGAGCTGCGCCGCACCTGGGTGAGCTACCACGTGGCCCGCGACGGCCTGCGCAAGCAGCTGCCGCCGCTGGCCGAGGCCGGCTTCGTGTCGCGGGTGATGCTGGCGATCGAGCAGGAATCCGCCGTGGCCGCCGTGCCGCGCCACCACCGCTGGTTGCGCTGGTCGGCCGGCGGCGCGATCGCGGCCGGCGTGGCCGCCGCGGCGCTGATGATCGCCCAGCCCACCGGCGATGCCGAACGCCACGCCGCCCCGCTGACCGCGCAGGCTGCGCCGGGCATGCCGGTACGCAGCGCGCCGCTCGCCGCGCCGCAGCCGGAAGTGGCGGTGGTGCCGCCGTGGCTGAGCGGCAAGGCGCCGGGCCTGCTCAGCCAGCGCGCCTCGGCCACGCGGGGCGCGCCGATGGACATCTCCTACGACGGCGGCCTGGCTTCGCCCTACGGCAGCCGCGGCATGTCGCCGTTCCGCGCGCAGCGCTACCGCACGCTGGACAACCACGACGGCAGCTACCTGATCCTGCTCGACCCGGCCCAGCAGCAGGTGCCGGACGCGCCGCGCCAAGGCGCCGGCGTCCAGTAAGGCAGGGCCGCGTGCGCGTTCCGCGGTCCGCCTCTTCATTCCACTCCGCCCACCCGCGGCCCTCCCGGGCCGTCGGTGACGCGTGTCCGTTCCCAAGCTTGAACCGATCCCAGGAGGTGTCATGAAATCGTCCATCCTGCGCAGCTCCCGCCTGAGCCTGCTGGTGTGCTGCGCCCTGGCCGGCACGGCCCTGGCCGCACCGGTCGTGCAGGCCCAGCCGGCACCGGCCGCGGCCTCGCTGCCGGACTTCACCGGCATCGTGCAGAAGAACGCGCCCGCGGTGGTGCAGGTGGAGGCGAAGTACAGCGGCCGCACCAAGCCCGGCCAGCGCGGCGTGCCGACGCAGGGCATGCCGAACGATCCGCAGGCCGAGATCTTCCGCCGCTTCTTCGGCATGCCGATGATGCCCTCGCCGGCGGAGCAGGCGCATACCTCGCTGGGCTCGGGCTTCATCATCTCCGGCGACGGCTACATCCTCACCAACAACCACGTGGTGGCGAATGCGGACAAGGTGATCGTGCGCCTGCAGGACCGGCGCATCCTCGACGCCAAGGTGGTGGGCACCGATCCCACCTACGACATCGCCCTGCTCAAGGTGAGCGCGGGCGGCAGCCTGCCCACGGTGAGCATCGGCGATTCGCGTAGCCTCCGGCCCGGCCAGTGGGTGCTGGCGATCGGCTCGCCGTTCGGCTTCGACTACACCGTGACCCAGGGCATCGTCAGCGCGATCGGCCGCAACCTGGGCAGCCAGGACCAGCCCTACACCTCATTCATCCAGACCGACGTGCCGATCAACCGCGGCAATTCCGGCGGCCCGCTGTTCAACCTGCAGGGCCAGGTGGTGGGCATCAACTCGCAGATCTACTCCGGCACCGGCGGCTACCAGGGCGTGTCGTTCTCGATCCCGATCGACGTGGCGATGAACGCGGTGGACCAGCTCAAGAGCAAGGGCTACGTCACGCGCGGCCAGCTCGGCGTGCTGGTCCAGGGCGTGGACGAAGACATGCAGAAGGCCTACAAGCTGCCGGATGCCGCCGGCGCGGCGGTGGCCCAGGTGACGCCCGGCAGCGGCGCGGAGAAGGCCGGCATCCAGCTCGGCGACATCATCCTCGGCTACGACGGCCAGACGATCCACAGCCCCGCCGACCTGCCGCCGCTGGTGGGCCTGACCAAGCCGGGCACGCGGGTGCCGCTGGAGATCCTGCGCAACGGCAAGAAAGAGACCGTGCAGGTCACCGTCGGCGCGATGCCGCGCGACCAGAATGCGGTGGACAACGGCGGCGCGGCGCCGGGCGCGGGCAGCAGCGGCGCCGCCGCGCTGGGCATCGCCGTGCAGCCGCTGGACAACGCCACCCGCAAGCAGCTGAACCTGAAGCCGGGGCAGGGCGTGCTGGTCGGCGACGTCACCGGCGCGGTGGCGGCCCAGGCCGGCCTGCAGCCGGGCGACGTGATCCTGATGGTGGGCCAGCAGCCGGTGGGCAGCGTGGAGGCGTTCCGCGCCGCCACCAAGGACGTGAAGGCCGGCAGCACCGTGCTGCTGCTGGTGCACCGCGATGGCCAGAACCGCTTCCTGGGCCTGACCGTGCCGGACGGCAAGTGATCGCCATGGGCGGCGGTCGCGACGGTCGCCGCCCATGGTTCCATGCGACAATACGGGGTTCGCACCGCCCGCGAGGCGGCACCACGATGACCAGGCCGATACCCCGCGCTCCATGGAACTGATCCGCAACTTCTCCATCATCGCCCACATCGACCACGGCAAGTCCACGCTGGCGGATCGCATCATCCAGCTCTGCGGCGGCCTCGCCGAGCGCGAGATGGAAGCGCAGGTGCTGGACAACAACCCGATCGAGCGCGAGCGCGGCATCACCATCAAGGCGCAGTCGGTGTCGCTGCCGTACAAGGCGCGCGACGGCAAGACCTACCAGCTCAACTTCATCGACACCCCCGGCCACGTGGATTTCTCCTACGAGGTGAGCCGCTCGCTGGCCGCCTGCGAGGGCGCGCTGCTGGTGGTGGACGCCGCGCAGGGCGTGGAGGCGCAGTCGGTCGCGAACTGCTACACCGCGGTGGAGATGGGCCTGGAAGTGGTGCCGGTCTTGAACAAGATCGACCTGCCCACCGCCGACATCGAGAAGGTGAAGGGCGAGATCGAGGCCGTCATCGGCATCGACGCCACCGACGCGGTGGCGATCAGCGCGAAGACCGGCCTCAACGTGGTCGAGGTGCTCGAAGCGATCGTGGCGCGCATCCCGCCGCCCAAGCCGCGCGACACCGACCGGCTGCAGGCGCTGATCATCGACTCCTGGTTCGACAACTACCTCGGCGTGATCTCGCTGGTGCGCGTGATGCAGGGCGAGATCAAGCCCGGCGACAAGCTCTTGGTGATGTCCACCGGCCGCACCCACGAGGTGGACGAGGTGGGCGTGTTCACGCCCAAGCGCAAGAAGCTGGACAAGCTCAGCGCGGGCGAGGTGGGCTGGATCAACGCCTCGATCAAGGACGTGCACGGCGCGCCGGTGGGCGACACGCTCACGCATGCCGGCAAGCCTGCCGCCGAGCCGCTGCCCGGTTTCCAGACCATGCAGCCGCGCGTGTTCGCCGGCCTGTTCCCGGTTTCGGCCGACGACTTCCCCGCGATGCGCGAGGCGCTGGACAAGCTGCGCCTGAACGACGCCGCGCTGTTCTTCGAGCCGGAAAGCTCCGAGGCGATGGGCTTCGGCTTCCGCTGCGGCTTCCTCGGCATGCTGCACATGGAGATCGTGCAGGAGCGGCTGGAGCGCGAGTACGACCTGAACCTCATCACCACCGCGCCGACCGTGGTGTACGAGGTGCTGAAGACCGACGGCACGGTGCTGCCGCTGGACAACCCGGCCAAGCTGCCGCCGGTGCCGCAGATCGAGGAGATCCGCGAGCCGATCATCGTGGCCAGCATCCTCACCCCGCCGGACTACATCGGCAACATCATCACGCTGTGCGAGGAAAAGCGCGGCGTGCAGCGCTCGATCCAGTACCTCGCCAGCCAAGTGCAGATCACCTACGAACTGCCGCTGGCCGAAGTGGTGCTGGACTTCTTCGACCGCCTGAAGTCGGTGTCGCGCGGCTACGCCTCGATGGACTACCACTTCGAGCGCTTCGACGCCGGCCCGTTCGTGCGCGTGGACGTGCTGATCAACGGCGACCGCGTGGATGCGCTGAGCCTGATCGTGCACCGCTCGCACGCGGACCGCCGCGGCCGCGAGCTGGTCGAGCGCATGAAGGACCTGATCCCGCGCCAGCAGTTCGACGTGGCGATCCAGGCCGCGATCGGCGCGCAGATCATCGCGCGCTCCACGGTGAAGGCGCTGCGCAAGAACGTCCTGGCCAAGTGCTACGGCGGCGACGTCAGCCGCAAGAAGAAGCTCCTGGAGAAACAGAAGGAAGGCAAGAAGCGCATGAAACAGGTCGGTCGGGTGGAGATTCCGCAGGAAGCCTTCCTCGCCGTGTTGCGGACGGACAAATAGCTTTGACCGGGACTCGGGACTCGGGACTCGGGACTCGGGCGTGCAGCCCGGAGCTTCCCGAAAATCGCGCTCCGCAGGCCGGCTCTTGACGGGGTCATTATGGAATTCGATTTTTCCGCCATTTTGCTCGGCCTCACCGTGCTGTTCGGCGTGGTGTGGGGGCTGGATCGGGCGTTCTTCTACAAGCGGCGCAAGGCGCGGCTGGACGCGGCCGGCAGCGAGTACCGCGACCCGGTGCCGGTGGACTGGGCGCGCTCGCTGTTCCCGGTGGTGCTGGCGGTGCTGGTGCTGCGCTCCTTCGTGGCCGAGCCGTTCCGCATTCCCTCGGGTTCGATGATGCCCACGCTGGACGTGGGCGATTTCATCCTGGTCAACAAGTTCGCCTACGGCCTGCGCATGCCGGCGTTCAACAACAAGTTCCTCGATCTCGGCGAGCCCAAGCGCGGCGACGTGGTGGTGTTCCGCTTCCCCGGCTTCCTGTGCCAGGACGCCAGCGGCAAGCTGGTGCGCAGCGGCGACATGAGCTGCGCCGACCCGCATGCGCCGGTGCCGAACCAGAACTGGATCAAGCGCGTGATCGGCCTGCCCGGCGACAGCGTCGAGATCCACGGCGCCGACCTGCTGATCAACGGCAAGCCGGTGCAGGCCGACGAGATCGGCCCCTACGTGGGCAACCCGCAGCGCGACGAGGAGCGCCTGATGCTGGACATGGGCGCCACGGTGTGGAACGAGCACCTGCAGCGCGAGGACGGCAAGCTGGTCAACCACACGATCGCGCGCATGCCGGCCTACAACATTCCGTATCCCATCCCGAACGAGAAGGTGCCTTCGAAGGTGCCGCCGGGCTGCTACCTGGTGATGGGCGACAACCGCAACAACAGCACCGACAGCCGCTGGTGGGGCTGCCTGCCGGAGCAGAACCTGGCGGGCAAGGCCTTCATGATCTGGATGAGCTGGAAGGGCTGGGGCACCGGCGGGGTGGATTTCCACCGCATCGGCACGATCATCCATTGACGTGGATACGCACCGCGCGAGCGCTGGCATAATCGCCGCACACAACCACGACGGCCGCACCGGCCGCATAGCGAGGGGACTATGAAGACGCAACAGTCGGGCGTGACCCTGGTCGGGTTCCTGGTGATCCTGCTGGTGGTGGGCTTCTTCGGCTACATGGCGATGAAGCTGGTGCCGGCCTACACCGAATACATGGGCGTGGTGAAGGCGATGAACGGCATCGCCACCGAGGGCTCCTCCGGCAAGTCGCTGGACGAGATCCGGCGCGACCTGATGTACAAGTTCAGCATGCAGTACGTGGGCGACAACACCATCGCGCCGAGCAACATCACCATCGTGCGCAACAACGGCGGCACCAGCGTGCTGCACCTTGCCTACGACAAGGACATCCCGTTCATGTACAACATCGACTTCCTGCTGCACTTCGAGAAGAGCGTGCCGATGCAGGGCAACGTGAACGAGTGAGTCGCCCCGCTTGGCCCTGAACTACCGTTTCCGCGATCCCGAACTGGCCGCGCTGGCGCTGACCCACCGCAGCGCCGGCAAGCCGAACAACGAACGCCTGGAGTTCCTCGGCGACGCCCTGCTGGGCGCGTTCGTGGCCGAGATGCTGTTTGATGCGCACCCCAAGGCCAGCGAGGGCGAGCTGTCGCGCCTGCGCGCGCAGCTGGTCAACGGCCAGGCGCTGGCGGCGATCGCGCGCGAGCTGGAGCTGGGCGATGCGCTGAAGCTCGGCCCCGGCGAACTCAAGAGCGGCGGCTTCCGCCGCGATTCCATCCTCGCCGACGCGTTCGAGGCCCTGCTGGCCGCGGTCTTCCTCGACGGTGGCCTCGACGCCTGCCGGCAAGTGGTGCGCGAGCTGTTCGGCGAACGCATCGCCGCGCTGCAGCGCTCCTCCAAGGATGCCAAGACCCGCCTGCAGGAATGGCTGCAGGGCCACGGCCACGCCTTGCCGCAGTACGAACTGATCGACAGCCGCGGCGAGGACCACGCCAAGGTCTTCGACGTGCGCTGCACGGTGAGCGAACCCGCGCCGTTCAGCGCCGAGGCCAGCGGCGCCAGCCGGCGCCAGGCGGAGCAGGATGCCGCCGAAGTCGTGCTGGCCCGCCTGATCGAGCAGTCGCGCGCCGCCTGAGCGGTCGGCGCACGGCGCACTACAATGCGCCATCCACCCCCGAGCATCGCGAAGCCCATGGATCATACCGACGACACCGCCGCCGACGGCGCGCTGCCGCATGCCGACTACCGCTGCGGCCTGGTCGCGCTGGCCGGCCGCCCGAACGTGGGCAAGTCGACCCTGCTCAACGCGCTGATCGGCTTCCGCCTCTCCATCGTCAGCCCGCGCCCGCAGACCACCCGCCACCGCATCCTCGGCATCGCCAGCAGCGAGGCGGGGCAGGTGCTCTACGTCGACACGCCGGGCCTGCACCGCGGCGCGAAGCGGGCGATGAACCGCAGCCTGAACCGCGCCGCGCGTGCGGCGATCAGCGACGTCGACCTGGCGGTACAGGTGATCGAGGCCGGCCGCTGGACCGACGAGGACGAGGCGCTGTACGCCGCGCTCACCGAGCAGAAGGCGCCGCGCCTGCTGGTCATCAACAAGGTCGACCTCAGCAAGGACAAGGGCGCCTTGCTGCCCTTCGTGGCCGAACTCGCCGCGAAACACCAGTACGACGAGATCCACTACGTCAGCGCGTTGAAGAAGAAGGGCCTGGCCGAACTGGAACGCGCGATCCTCGCCCGCCTGCCGGTGCGCGCGCCGGTCTACGGCGAAGACGAGATCACCGACCGCAGCGAACGCTTCCTCGCCGCCGAAATGGTGCGCGAGCAGCTGATGCTGCGGCTGGACCAGGAACTGCCCTACGCCACTACGGTGGAGATCGAGCAATTCAACGACCGCCCCGACGGCGTCGCCGAAATCCACGCCGTGATCTGGGTGGAGCGCGACGGCCAGAAGGCGATCGTGATCGGCCAGGGCGGCGCCCAGCTCAAGGCCATCGGCACCGCCGCCCGCCGCCACATGGAGCGCCTGTTCGAACGCAAGGTCTTCCTCAAGCTGTGGGTGAAGGTGCACGAAGGCTGGGTGGACGACGAGGCGATGCTGAAGAAGTTCGGTTATACGGATTGAGAGCCGGGACTCGGGACTCGGGACTCGGGACTCGGTAGAGCCTCGCGCTTTCTCGCTCTTCGGCTTGCTTGAGGGCGGGCGCGGGAGCTTGCTGCGTCGGCCCCCACCGCCGAAGCTCTTCCCGAGTCCCGAGTCCCGAGTCCCGAGTCCCGAGTCCCGAGTCCCGAGTCCCGAGTCCCGAGTCCCGCCCCATGCGCCTCGACCAGCAACCCGCCTACGTGCTGCATGCGCGGCCTTATCGCGAGACTTCGCTGCTGCTGGAATGCCTGACCCGCGACCACGGCCGGCTCGGCGTGGTGGCACGCGGGGTGCGCGGCGAGCGGGCGAAGCTGCGGCGGGCGCAGCTGGAGCCGTTCCAGCCGCTGGCGCTGGACCTGCTGCTGCGCGGCGAGCTGGCCACGCTGACCGGCGCCGAGACGGTGGGCTTGCCGCTGCGGCTGGGCGGCGACCAGGGCCTGGCCGGGCTCTACCTCAACGAACTGGTGGTGCGGCTGACCGCGCGGCAGGATGCGCAGCCGGCGCTGTTCGACGCCTATGCGAACACGCTGGCGCGGCTGGCCGGCGGCGAGCCGGCGGGCTGGACGCTGCGCCGCTTCGAGCGCGACCTGCTGGAGGCGATCGGCTACGGCCTGCAGCTGCAGCACGCGGCCAACGGCGAGCAAGCGCTGCAGGCGCAGGCGCATTACCGCTACGACGTGGAGCAGGGCGCGCTGCGCTGCGACGCCGCCACGGCGCATGCCGTGCGCGGCGCCGACCTGCTGGCGCTGGCCGAGGACCGCATGCCGGACCGTGCCGGCCTGGCGGCCCTGCGCCGGCTGATGCGCGAAGTGATCCGCTACCACCTGGGCGGCGGCGAACTGCGCGCGTGGCGGGTGCTGGCGGGCGTGCCGCCGCGTCGTTGAGGATCAGGTATCCAGCGCCTGCAGCGTGAGCTGCACGGCGCTGCGGAACTGCGCGATGGCGGGGACGGCATCGTGCGGCGCCTCGCGCAGGCTCTGTTGCAGGCGTGCCACCTCGGCGGCGAGCGCGGCGGTGCCGCAGAAGCCGCAGGACGAGCGCAGCCGGTGCAACCGGTCGTCCAGCGTCGTCGGGTCGCAATCGGGCATGCCCAGCTCCTGATGCAGCAGGGCCAGTTCGCCGCGCAGCAGCTGGCGCAGTGCCTGCATGGTGGCGGCGTCGCCGCTGGCGCGCAGCGCCGCGGCGTCGTCCAGCAGCGGCACGGTGCCGGGCAGCAGGGCCAGCAGGTGGCGCAGCTCGGCGACGCCGCAGGGCTTGCACAGCACTTCGCGGAAGCCCGCGGCAAGCAGGTCGCGGCGCTCGGCGGCGCCGAGTTCGGCGGAGCTGGCGACGGCGAGGCTGTTGGCGGAGGCGGCCCGCGGATCGGCGCGCAGCGCGGCCAGCACCTCGCGGGCGCCGGCGCCGGGCATGCGGCAGTCCAGCAGCAGCAGATCGAAGGTTTCGGCGCGGGCCTGCTGCAGCGCCTGCCGGCCGTCCGCGCATGCCGTCGCTTGGGCGCCCAGCGAGCGCAGGCCCTCGCACAGGAAACGGCAGCTGGCCGGATCGTCGTCGGCCACCAGCACGCACGGAGGCGGGGAGGTGGACGGTGCGGGGAGCGTGGCTGCCATGACGAGGTCCTTGTCGTTCAGCTGGTTTTGGCAGAATGGCCCGACATGCGTCCGACATCAAGCCATCCGCTGCTGTGCCTGTTCCTGCTGCTCGGCTTCGGCCTGGGCCTGGCGGCGCCGGCGCGGGCGGACATCACGGTCGCCGCGAAGCAGCTCAGCCTGCCGGGCCTGCGCCTGCAGGATCTGAGCGCCCGTCTCGGCGAGGACCCGGCCGGCGGCCTGCACCTGCAACTGCAGGCGGGCCAGGCGGATGTCGCCGCGCTGGGCTGGCGGCGCGTGGGCCTGCACCTCGACGGCCGGCTGCAGCGCGACGTGCAGCTGCGCTGGACGTTCGACGGCCGCGTGCAGTTGCGCGGCGCGCCCGGCGGCGCGCTGACCGATGCGCACCTGGGCTGGGCGGTGAATCCCGGCTCCGACACCATGCAGGTGGAGCTGCGGCAGGACAAGGCGCAGGCCAGCGCGTGGCTGCCGCTGGACCAGCTCAGCCACGCGAAGATCAGCCTGCGCCAGCTGCCGGCCGGCTGGCTGCAGGGACTGCTCGGCACGGTGTGGTCGGGCCGGCTCACCGGCGGCCGGCTGGATGCCGAGCTCGCGCTGGACGCGGGCGACGCGGGCGTGCAGTCCTCCGGCCAGTTCAGCCTGGCCGGCGTGGGTTTCGACACGCCCAGCGGCACGCTCGCGGGGCAGGGCGTCGGCGGCAAGGGGCGCTTCGGTTTCGACAGCGGCGAGGACGGCGCCCGGCTCAGCCTGCAGGGCAGCCTGGGCGGCGGCGAACTGCTGCTGGGGCCGCTGTACGCGAAGCTGCCTGCGCACCCGGTGCAACTGGACCTCAACGCCCGCGCCAGGCGTGGCGCGATCGAGCTGGATCGCCTGCGCGTCGACGATGCCGACGCGCTGCAGCTGGACGGCGCGCTGGCGTTCGATGCCCGCGGCAACCTGCAGAAGCTGCAACTGGATCGCTTCCACGCCAGCTTCCCCGCGGCCTACCAGCGCTACGGCCAGGCCTGGCTGGCCACGCTGGGCCTGCGCGAGCTGCGTTCCGCCGGGCACCTGAGCGGCAGCCTGGACCTGCGCAGCGACGGCCTGCACGCCTTCGCGTTCGACACCGACCGGCTGGACCTGGCCGATGGCGGCGGCCGCTTCGCGGTGAGCGGCCTGCACGGCGGCCTGGACTGGTCGGCGCAGGGCGAGCGGCCCGCCACCACGCTGGGCTGGCAGGGCCTGCAGTTCTACCGCATCCCCAACGGCGCGGCGCAATCGCGCTGGCAGAGCCGCGCCGGCACCCTGGCCCTGCAGCAGCCGCTCAGCGTGCCGGTGCTGCAGGGCCAGCTGCGGCTGGCCAGCCTGGACTGGCGCCCCGCGGCGGCGAAGGGCCAGCGGCTCAGCACCAGCCTCGCGGTCACCGGCGTCGACATGGCCAGTTTCAGCCGTGCGCTGGGCTGGCCGGCCTTCCCCGGCACGCTGGGCGGGGCGATTCCCTCGCTGCGCTGGGTGGGCGACCGCATGGAGCTGGCGGGCGGCCTCTCGATCAACGTGTTCGGCGGCTTCGTGGACATCACCCAACTCTCCCTGCAGCAGCCGTTCGGCGAGGCGCCGGTGCTGGCCGGCGACATCAGCCTCAAGCAGCTCGACCTGGGCGCGCTCACCAGCGTGTTCGACTTCGGCAGCATCACCGGGCGGCTGGACGGCTCCGTCGACGACCTGCGCCTGGTGAACTGGAGCCCGGTCGCGTTCAAGGCCTCGCTGCTCGCCGACGGCGGCGGGCGGATCAGCCAGCGCGCAGTGAACAACCTCACCGCGGTGGGCGGCGGCGGCATCGCCGGCGGCCTGCAGGGCGCGGTGCTGAAACTGTTCAAGACCTTCGGCTACAAGCGCATCGGCTTGAGCTGCACGCTGCGCGGCGCGGTCTGCCAGATGGGCGGACTGGAGAGCGGCGAGGGTGGTTACACTATCGTCGAAGGCAGCGGCCTGCCGCACCTCGAGGTGGTCGGCCACCAGACCCGGGTCGACTGGCCCACCCTGGTGCGCCGCCTGCGCGAGGCCATCAACGGGCGCGCGCCGGTCGTCCGCTGAAGCCCTCGCGGTGGTCCCCGTTCACAAGGAGTGGCACATGCGCAAGCTCACCTGCACCATCCTCGCCATGCTGGCCGCCGCGCTGGTGGGCTGCGTCACGATCAACGTCTACTTCCCCGAGGCGGCGGCGCAGAAGGCCGCCGACCAGTTCATCGGCACCGTGATCGACGGCAGCGGCCAGAAGGCGCCGCCGGCAACGGACAAGAACGCCCCCGCGCACGACACCCCGCCGCCGGCGCACCAGCCCTCGGCGACGCTGCTCGACCTGCTGGTGCCGGCCGCCTACGCCGCCGACGTGCCGGACCTGCGCGTGCAGACGCCGGCGGTGCAGGCGATCCACGACCGCATGCGCGCGCGCTTCGAGGCTACGCTGCAGGCCCTGCTCGACAGCGGCGCGGTGGGCTTCACCCGCGACGGCATGGTCGCCATGCGCGACGCCTCCAAGGTGCCGCTCGCCGAACGCGCGCAGGCCAGCGCCACCGTGGCCGACGAGAACCGCGACCGCGCCGCGCTGTACCGCGAGATCGCCAACGCCAACAACCATCCGGAATGGGAGGCGCAGATCCGCGCCACCTTCGCCCAGACCTGGATCGAGCACGCGCACGCCGGCTGGTATTACCAGGACACCTCCGGCGCCTGGCAGCGCAAGTAGCCCGCGCCGGCCTGCTGGGCGTCGGCTTGGCCGATCGGCGATAATGACCGGTCTGCCCCTGCCGTGTCGAAGCCCCGCAGACCATGTCCCGATCCAACTCCCGCTCCCGCGCGCCTGCGGTGGAGCTCGAAGCCGACATCACCGACCTCGGCCACGACGGCCGCGGCGTCGCCCGCATCGACGGCAAGGCGGTGTTCGTCGCCGGCGCGCTGGAAGGCGAACGGGTGCGCCTGCGCATCCGCCAGCGCCATCGCCATTTCGACGAGGCGGAAACCGTCGAGGTGCTCACCGCCTCGCCGCACCGCGTAGCGCCCAAGTGCGCGCACTTCGGCGTCTGCGGCGGCTGCTCGCTGCAGCACCTGGATGCGCAGGCGCAGATCGCCGCCAAGCAGCGCGTGCTGGCCGACAACTTCGCGCGCATCGGCAAGGTGGAGCCGGCGCAGTGGCTGCCGCCGCTGGTCGACGAACCCTGGGGCTATCGCCGCAAGGGGCGCCTCTCGGTACGAGCGGTGGCGAAGAAGGGCCGCGTGCTGGTCGGTTTCCGCGAGGAGGCGAACCCGCGCTACGTGGCCGACATCCGCCATTGCGACGTGGTGCATCCGGCGCTGGGCGAGAAGATCGAACTGCTCGGCGACTTGGTCGGCGCGCTGGATGCCGCCGCCGGCATCGCGCAGATCGAGTTCGCCGCCGGCGACGACACCGTGGCACTGGTGTTCCGCCACCTGCAGCCGCTGGGCGAGCGCGACCGCGCGGCGCTGACCGAGTTCGGCAAGACACACGGCTTCGCGATCTACCTGCAGCCTGGCGGCGTCAGCAGCGTGCACCCGCTGTGGCCGGAGGCGCCGCGGCTGGCGTTCAAGCTGTCGCCGGGCGGCGGCGCGCAGGACGTGGAGCTGGAATTCCAGCCGCTGGATTTCGTGCAGGTCAACGCCGGCATGAACCAGCGCATGATGGCGCGCGCGATGGAGCTGCTCGATCCGCAGCCCACCGACCGCGTGCTGGATCTGTTCTGCGGCCTGGGCAACTTCACCCTGCCGATCGCGCGCCGCGTGGCCGAGGTGGCCGGCGTGGAAGGCGAGCACGGCCTGGTCGAACGCGCCGGCGAGAACGCGCGGCGCAACGGCATCGCCAACGCGCGCTTCCACGTCGCCAACCTGTTCGAGGATCAGCGCGGTGCCGACTGGGCGCGGCAGCCCTGGGACAAGCTGCTGCTCGACCCGCCGCGCGCCGGCGCCGACCAGGTGCTGGCCTACCTGCCGCACAAGGCCACGCAGCGCATCGTCTACGTCTCCTGCCACCCCGCCTCGCTGGCGCGCGACGCCGGCATCCTGGTCAACCAGCATGGCTTCAGGCTCGGTGCGGCGGGGGTGATGGACATGTTCCCGCATACCGCGCACGTCGAATCGATAGCTTTATTTGTGCGGTCGTCCTGACCGCGAAGATCAAACGGGCGGCCATCCATGGCCGCACTCCTCACGAAAACCACGTTTCATGGGCGGTTTTCGTGCGGCTTTGGAGGCTGAAGCTTGGGCATCGAAATCGAACGCAAATTCCTCCTGCGCGACGACAGTTGGCGTGCGCAGGTCGAGCGCAGCGAGCGCATCGCGCAGGGCTACCTGGTCGGCGCGGCGGCGCTGGCGGCGGGGCAGGCGCGCGCCTCGGTGCGGGTGCGGCGGGCGGGCGACGAGGCCTGGCTCAACATCAAGGCCGCGCAGCTGGGCATCGAGCGCGCCGAGTACGACTATGCGATCCCGCCGGACGATGCCGAGGCGCTGCTGGCCACGCTGTGCGACGGCGTGCTGAGCAAACATCGCCACCATGTCACGGTTGACGGCACGCTGTTCGAGATCGACGAGTTCCTGGGCGACAATGCCGGCCTCGTGGTGGCCGAGGTGGAACTGCCGCGGGCGGACGCGCCGTTTCCGCGGCCGTCCTGGCTGGGCCGCGAGGTGAGTGCGCTGGCGCGCTACTACAACGTCAACCTGATCGCGCATCCGTATGCCCGCTGGACGCAGGCCGAGCGCGACGCCAACGAGGGAGCGGACGCCTGATGCTGCTGATCGGCCTGGCCGGACTCGAAGTCGCCGAGCGCGAACGCGCCTGGCTCACCGCGCCCGGCGTGGCGGGCGTGATCCTGTTCGCGCGCAACCATGCCGATCGCGCGCAGCTGATAGCGCTGTGCGAATCCATCCGCGAGATCGGCGGCGAGGACATGCTGATCGCGGTGGACCAGGAAGGCGGCCCGGTGCAGCGTTTCCGCGAAGGTTTCACGCGATTGCCCGCGCTGGCGCGGATCGGCGAGGTGTACGACCGCGACCCGTTTGATGCGGTGCGCCTCGCCGAGGAGCACGCCTGGGTGATGGCCAGCGAGCTGCGCGCCTGCGGCGTGGATTTCAGCTTCGCGCCGGTGGTCGACCTCGCGCGCGGCAGCGCGGCGATCGGCGCGCGCGCCTTCCACGCCGATCCCGCCGTCACCGCGGAGCTCGCCGCGGCCTACGTGCGCGGCATGCACCTGGCCGGCATGGCCGCGGTGCTCAAGCACTTTCCCGGCCACGGTTCGGTGGCCGCCGACACGCACACGGCGCAGGCGGTCGATCCGCGCCCGCTGGAAGCGATCCGCCGCGACGACCTGCGCCCGTTCGCCGAGTGCATCGCGGCGCGGGTAGAGGCGGTGATGCTGGCGCACGTGGTCTATCCCGCCGTCGACGCGCAGCCGGCCGGCTACTCGCGCGCCTGGATCGGCGAGATCCTGCGCGGCGAACTGGGCTTCGCCGGCGCGGCGATCAGCGACGACATCAGCATGGCCGCCGCGGGCATCGCCGGCGGCGTGGCCGAGCGCGTGCGCGGCCACCTCGACGCCGGCTGCGACCTGGTGCTGGCCTGCTTCCCCGAGGTGGTGGACGAGGCCATCGCCGCCGTCGCCGGCCGCGTGCCGGCACATCCCGAACGGCTGGCCCCGCTGCACGGCGCGATCGGTGCCAGCTGGGACAGCCTCACCGACAACCCCCAGCGCGACCGTTTCGTCGCGCGCATCACGGCGCTGGATAACGCATGAACGCAACCACTCCCTCCCTCCGCGACGCGCTGGCGCATGCCGACGTGCTGTTCGAACGCGCCGAACTGGAAACCGTGATCGCCGACCTCGGCCGGCAGATCGATGCCGCGCTGGACGGCGAGCGCGCGGTGTTCCTCACCGTGATGAACGGCGCGCTGATGTTCGCCGGCCAGCTCGCGCTGTCGATCCGCACCGACCTCGAATTCGACTACGTGCACGCCACCCGCTACCGCGGCGCCACCAGCGGCAGCGAGCTGCACTGGCTGCGCGAGCCCACGGCGAACCTCGCCGGCCGCACCGTGCTGCTGGTGGATGACATCCTGGACGAAGGCCAAACGCTGAAGGCGGTGCGCGACGACTGCCTGCGCCGCGGCGCGAAGCGCGTGCTGATCGCCAGCCTGTGCTGCAAGCGGCACGACCGCCTGGTGGAGGGCATCGCCTCCGACTTCAACGGCGTGGTGCTGCCTGACCGCTACGTGTTCGGCTACGGCATGGACTACCACGAGCAGGGCCGCAACCTGCCGGCCATCTATGCGTTGCGCGATGGGGAATAGGGCGGGACTCGGGACTCGGGACTCGGGACTCGGGACTCGGGAAAAGCTTGCGCCGTGATCGCTTTCTTCCGGAAGGATGTGCAATGACCCATACGACAACTGGCGCCATCGACCTGGCCGTGATCGGCGGCAGCGGCCTGTACCAATTTCCGGGGCTGGAAAACGCCAGCCGGCATGCGCTGGAGACGCCGTTCGGCGCGGCGTCCGGCGACGTGGTGCTGGGCGACTTCGCCGGCAAGCGCGTGGCCTTTCTCGCCCGCCACGGCGAGAGCCACAGCCTGCCGCCGCACCGGGTGAACTACCGCGCCAACCTGTGGGCGCTGCACAGCCTCGGTGCGCGCACGGTGCTAGGCGTCAATGCGGTGGGTGGCATCCGCACCGATATGGGGCCGCGCGCGATCGTGGTGCCCGACCAGCTGATCGACTACACGCACGGCCGCTACACCAGCTTCTGCGACGTCGAAGGCGCCGAGGTGAAGCACATCGACTTCAGCGAGCCGTACACCGCCGCGCTGCGCCACCGCCTGCTGCAGGCCGCGCGCAAGGCCGGCATCGCGGTGATCGACGGCGGCTGCTACGGCGCCACCCAGGGGCCGCGGCTGGAGACCCGTGCCGAGATCGCGCGCATGAAGCGCGACGGCTGCGACCTGGTCGGCATGACCGGCATGCCCGAGGCCGCGTTGGCGCGCGAGCTGGGGCTGGATTACGCCTGCCTCGCCCTGGTGGCGAACTACGCCGCCGGTTGCGGCGACGAGGCCGAGATCAGCATCGAGGAAATCTTCGCCCACCTCGCCGCCGCCACCGCCGAGGTGCCGCGCCTGCTGGAGGCGATGCTGCGCGCGTGATTGCGCTAGCGCATTAGCGCGCGACGCAGTTTCTTGAGCCCGCATGAGGGCATGCGCCACAAATTGGCGGACGCATATTGCGCTTTGCCCGGAAACATGTTGATACTTTCCGGGCACCAGGATGGTGAGCCAGGGGAAAAGTTCGAGCTCGGCCGGGTGCGCCCTGTCCACGCTTCCAGAGGTTCCAGCAATGCGTTTCGGTACGGTCAAGTGGTTCAACGACGCCAAGGGCTTCGGTTTCATCGCGCCTGAGGACGGTGGGGAGGACGTGTTCGTCCACTTCTCGGCCATCAATTCCAAGGGCTTCCGCAGCCTGCAGGAAGGCCAGCGCGTGAAGTTCGAAGTCACCCAGGGCCCGAAGGGCGCCCAGGCTTCGGGCGTCGAAGTCGCGGCTTGAGTTCCACCGGCCGGCGTCCGCGCCGGCCATGCAGCGAAACCGAGCCCCGCGCCTTGGCGCGGGGCTTTTTGCTTGGTACTGGTCATCGTTAGGGACATCTTCCCCGCATGAGCACCTGTCTGCTGGAAGTGGCCGCGAACTCGGTAGCCTCCGCGCTGGCCGCGCAGGCGGGCGGGGCGGGGCGGGTGGAGCTGTGCGGCGCGCTGGAACTGGGCGGCCTCACGCCCTCGCACGCCACCATCGCGATGGCGCGCGAGCGGCTGCGCATCCCGCTGTACGTGCTGATCCGCCCGCGCGCCGGCGACTTCCTCTACAGCGACGAGGAATGCGAGGCGATGCGCCGCGACATCGAGACCTGCGTGGCGCTGGGCTGCGACGGCGTGGTGCTGGGCGTGCTCGACGCCGACGGCGGGGTGGACATGCAGCGCTGCTACGAACTGGTCGCCGCGGCGGGCCGTCTCGGTGTCACTTTCCACCGCGCCTTCGATCTCGTGCGCGATCCGGCGCGCGCGCTGGACGACGCGATCGCGCTGGGCTGCGAGCGCGTGCTCACTTCGGGCGGGCAGGCCAGTGCGCTGGAAGGCGCGCCCTCGATCCGCGCGCTGATCGCGCAGGCGGCGGGCCGCATCGCGATCATGCCCGGCGCCGGCGTGACGGCCGGCAACCTGGCCGCGCTCGCCGCCGCCACCGGCGCGCGCGAGTTCCACGCTTCCGCCAAGCGGCAACTCGCCTCCGGCATGCGCCATCGCCTGCCGCGGCTGGCCGACATGCAGGGCGGCGAGCTGCGCAGCGACGAGGCGCAGGTGCGTGCGCTGGTGGCGGCGCTGCAGTCCGTTGCCCCGTAGGAGTGCCCCTGTGCGCGATGGCGCTTTCACCCGAAGCCTCATCGCGCCAGCACGTTCTCATGGGCGTAGGTCGGGATTCATCCTGACCGGGCTCGCCGGGAATACGGCGTCGGGATGAATCCCGACCTACGGAACCGGGTTTCACCGCGCGCGCCAGCGCATCGCGCCTCCCTACCGCAGCGCATGTCCCCCTTCGTTCGCTAAGATGCCGCTTTGCGAAATTTTCCGTGGAGCGAATCCCAGTGATCATCAAACCCAAAGTGCGCGGCTTCATCTGTGTCACGGCCCACCCGGTCGGCTGCGAGCGCAACGTGGCCGAGCAGATCGCCACCACCCGCGCCGCGATCCACGACGACGGCAAGGGCCCGAAGCGCGTGCTGGTGATCGGCGCCTCCACCGGCTACGGCCTCGCCTCGCGCATCACCGCCGCGTTCGGCTACGGCGCGGCCACGCTGGGCGTGTTCTTCGAGAAGCCCAGCAGCGAGGACAAGCCCGGCACCGCCGGCTGGTACAACGCCGCCGCGTTCGACAAGTTCGCCAAGCAGGCCGGCCTGTACAGCAAGTCGATCAACGGCGATGCCTTCGCCGACGAAACCCGCGCGCGCGCCATCGAGATCATCAAGAACGAGATGGGCGGGCAGGTCGACCTCGTCGTCTACTCGCTGGCCTCGCCCGTGCGCAAGCTGCCGGGCAGCGGCGAAGTGGTGCGCTCCGCGCTCAAGACCATCGGCGAAACCTTCACCGCCAGCTCGGTCGACACCAACAAGGACGTGGTGGTGCAGGCCAGTGTGGAGCCGGCCACCGAGCAGGAGATCAAGGACACCGTCACCGTGATGGGCGGCGAGGACTGGGCGCTGTGGATCGACGCGCTCGCCGCCGCCGGCGTGCTGGCGCCGAACGCCAAGACCATCGCCTACAGCTACATCGGCACCGAGATCACCTGGCCGATGTACTGGCACGGCACCCTGGGCCAGGCCAAGCAGCACCTGGACAACACCGCCAGGACCCTGCGCGAACGGCACGCTGGCGTCGACGCCCGCGTCGGCGTGATGAAGTCGGTGGTCACCCAGGCCAGCGCCGCGATCCCGGTGATTCCGCTGTACGTCTCCATCGCCTTCAAGATCATGAAGGAGCAGGGCATCCACGAGGGCTGCATCGAGCAGATCAATCGCCTGTTCCACGACCGTCTCTACCGCGCCGACGGCGCCGCCCTGCCCACCGACGCCGAAGGCCGCGTGCGGCTGGACGACTGGGAACTGCGCACCGACGTGCAGGATGCCTGCAAGGCGCTGTGGCCCACCGTCACCACCGAGAACCTCAAGGCGATCACCGACTACGCCGGCTACAAGCACGAGTTCCTCAAGCTGTTCGGCTTCGACCGCGGCGACGTGGACTACGACGCCGACGTGGCGGCGGACCGGCGCTTCGATTGCGTGGAGATGTAGCGGGCGCCGTGCGGGTGCGGCGCATCGCATTGAAGCCTTGCGCCGCGACCCCATATACTTGTTCGGCCATACCGTTTCCCCGGGGGTGTACTGGCTTCGACGGGGGTGGTGAGATGGCTTGGTGCATGCCGAGGGGGCAGCTTTCCTCGTTAATCCAGCCGCAAACTCATAGTTGCCAACGACGACAACTACGCTCTGGCCGCCTAAGGCCTAGCCCCGAACCCGCTTGTGCTCGTGCTCGCCGGTGTAGGGTCATTATCACGGGATCGCCCGAAGCCGCCGCCTGTCGGCCAGGGTCAAATCAAGCAGGCTGGTTCCCCGGTGCGCTTCGCACATCGTGCTGTCGGGGGACGAGATCCAACGGTGAGCTAAGCATGTAGTACCGGGCGTCAAGCGCCTTCGGACGCGGGTTCGACTCCCGCCACCTCCACCAATCATGAAACCCCAACCGTTCTCGGTTGGGGTTTTTTCTTGTCTGATCGCGCCGATTCCCGCGTGTTGTTGGGGGTTCCTGCGGAAGCCTGCGGACTTCGCCGGTCAGCCTTTCAGCCCGTTCCGGGCCACATTCCACTCTCTCCTGGCCATTCCTCGCTCCGGCCTCGCTCCCTGGAACTGACCCGAAGTCCGCAAAGGCTGCAATTCAGACCTATACAGATCAAGGCGTTACGCACGGACGAATCAAGTGGTTTGATGAAAGTATCGCTTAGCGGAGCGAAATTACGTTTGGTTCGTCTGACCCTGTACCCATCGCTTGATACAAAGCCACACTGTCGGCCAGTCGTTGCGCCTGAGCCGCGGCCAGACCAATACGGGTCTGCTGCGCCTGCTGCTGGGCGATAAGCAGCTGCACGTAGCTGGCCGTACCGAGTTGGTATTGCCGCTCGACGGAACGCAGTGAACCATGCGCAGCCTCGTCGGCGGCGGCCAGCGCAGCCAGTGTCTGGGCGTCGTTCTCCGCCGCGCGCAGAGCGTCGGCAACATTACGCAGGGCTTCCAGTACAACGCCCTGGTAATTGGCTGCAGCAGCTTCAAAGGCGGCGAGTGCCGCGCGCTTTTCAGCTGGAAGTCCCGGATTGAACAATGGTTGGGTCAGTTGCCCGACCAGGCTCCACACCGCCGACCCGCTGCCGAACAAGGCACTGGTAGTGAGAGCCTGGCTGCCGAGGCTGGCGCTCAGATTGATCTGTGGATAGAGCTTGGCCACGGCAACGCCGTACTCGGCGTTGGCCGCGTGCAGCAAGGCTTCCGACGCCTGCACGTCCGGGCGGCGTCGGACCAGTTCGGACGGCACCACGAGGGGCAGTTCAGTGGGCAAGGTGAAGTCCGCCAAGCTGAATTCCGGGATACCTCCGGCACCCGGTGCACGACCGGCAAGCACGGCGAGTAGATGCTCGGTCTGCTGCATTTGTTTACGCAGCGTGGGCAGTTCGGCACGCGTCTGCTCCGCCTGGGTTTGCAGCGACAGCACCTCGTCAGGTGCAGCCTGTCCGAGGCAGACGCGTTCGCGGGCGATCTGCACTTGTTCCTCCTGGGCCCGCAGAATGGCGACCGTAGCCTCGATCTGGGCATCGAACTGCGCCCGCGTGATGGCGGCGGAGGCGATATTGCCCGCCAGGGTGAGACGCGCGGCATCCAGTTCATAGCGGCGGAAGTCCGCGCGAGCGGCCAGGGCCTCCAGTGCGCGGCGGTTCCCGCCGGCGAGATCGAGGTTGTAGCGCACGCCGACACTGGCGTTGTAGAGGCTGAATGTCCGCGCATCCCCCGCCTGGCCCAAGGCGCTTGGGCTCATGCGTTGACGTTGGGCGCCCAGACCCGTGTCCACCTGAGGGTAAAGCGTCGATCCGGCCTGCGCGGCATGGAGTTCTTGCGCCTGACGCAGCGTGGCGCGGGCGGCGGCGAGCGAGGGGCTGGCCGTGAGCGCCGTCTCGATCAGCACGTCGAGCTTGGGCGACCTGAAACTACGCCACCACTGGGCATCGACCGCCATGCCGGTGACGAGCCGCTGGGCTTCGCCCAACCTCGTCGGCGCGGAATCGGTCTGTGCGGCAACCGGCGTGACCGTATAGTCCACCACGTTTGGCGCGGCCGGACGCTTGAAGTCCGGTCCGACGGCACAACCACCAAGCAGGACAGCCAGAAGCATCCAAACAGTGCTGTTCGCTTTCATTACACCTCCTGGATTTGCTTCAATAGCTGAGCATCTTGAAGCCAGGGTCATTGAAATATTGGCCATAACGGTTCAGCGATTCGATCACCTTCACTGCCCCTTTGTGCGCCGTTCCGGCATTGGCGTGGTCGGACATCATTTCGGCACCGGACAGCAGCTCAGCGACGATGATGTGCAGTTGTGCGTCTGCGGCAGGAGGCAGCTTGCATTGCGCAACGATGCGCGAGACGGCGCTTTCGGTATTTCTCGCCAGCTCGTGGTAGCCGCCGAGCGCGATCTCGTTTGCATGTATGCCCTCCAGGTTACTGGCGAACAACTGGCGTAACTCGGTCATCGACTGGCGCAGCGGGGCGTCGGTTTCCCATTTCTTTCCCGCATTGAGTTGCAGCTCGGCCGGATGCTCGTCGTGAGGGTGGTGATGCTCCACTTCGGCAGCGAAGACCGGAGGCATCGAGAGCGCCAGCAATACGGTAGACACAAGAACGCTGTGTTTCATAAAAGTGACTCCTGGTTGCAAAAATTCCGGGGATGAGTGCTTACTGAAACCCCCGCCCTTCACCGGCCTCTTCATGGGTCACGCCATCGCGGATGTGGTAGATGCGCTTGAAGGTCGGGATGATCTTTTCGTCGTGGGTGACGACGATGATGGCCGTCTCGTACTTCTTCGCCATATCGTTGAGGATGCGGATGACAGCCATCGCGCGTTCAGAATCCAGGGGCGCGGTCGGCTCGTCGGCCAGGATCACCGGCGGGCGGTTGACGAGGCCGCGCGCGATGGCCACACGTTGTTGCTCGCCGCCGGAAAGTTGCGAGGGCATGGCCTTGGCGCGGTGCTGCACATCCAGTGCGGTGAGCAGATCGAGCGCACGCTGGCGCGCCTCGGCGTTGGGCACGCCGGCCAGCATCGGCAGCAGCGCCACGTTGTCGGTGACGTCGAGAAACGGGATCAGATAAGGCGCCTGGAACACGAAGCCGATCTTGTCGCGCCTCAAAGCGCGCAGGTCGGGCACTTTCCAGCCCTCGTCGTAAATGACTTCGTCACCCAATGTCATGCGCCCGGCAGTGGGGTCGATCACCGCCCCCAGGGACTTGAGCAAGGTGCTCTTGCCCGAGCCGGACGGCCCGATCAGGCCGACGACTTCGCCGGGCGCGACGTGCATATTTACGTTCTTCAAGGCCAGCACCGCCGTATCGCCTTCGCCGTAGCGCTTGGAAAGTCCTTCAATGTGAATGCCTTTTTCTGCCATCGTCAGCCTCCGATCGCTTCGGCCGGATCAACCTTGAGCGCCATGCGGATGGCGATGACGCTCGCCAGCGCACAGATCACAAGCACAGCGAAAAAGCCTGCGATGGAATCTTGCGGCATCAACAGCACATATTTGGGGAACAGCGGCGCCGCGAAGGTCGCGGTGATCTTGCCGACCGCGAACCCGATTACGCCGAGGGCAAGCGCCTGCTGCATGATCATCGCGGCGATGGTGCGGTTGCGGGTGCCGATGAGCTTCAGCACCGCGATTTCGCGGATCTTGTCCATGGTCAGCGTGTAGATGATGAAGGCGACGATGGCGGCGCTGACGATGGCGAGGATCGCCAGGAACATGCCGATCTGCTTGGCTGAGGTGGCGATCAGCTTGCCGATGAGGATGCCCTCCATCTGCGACCGGGTATAGACGGTCAGTCGCTTCCAGCGGCGGATGGATTCCGCCACCTCGTCCGGCGCCGCCCCCGCCCTGAGGCGCACGAGCACCGCATTCACATAGCTGTTGGTCGCCTGGGAGGCGATGACTGCGTCCAGCAAACCGGGTACGCCGGGGCGGTTGAAGGCGGGGTTGGCCTCGGTACGGCGGCGACTTTGCCAGATGGCGTCGTTGTCCTTGAGGAACTGGGCTTCCTGGGCATCCTTGAGGGGGATGAAGACCATCGGGTCGCCGCTGGAGGAGACCATGCGCCGGGTCAGCCCGACCACGGTGTATTGGTTGCGGCGAATCCGGATGTAGTCACCCAGCTTGAAGCCGGTAGCGATGTCGGCCACCGCCTCGTAATGTCCGCGGGTGATCTGGCGTCCCGCCACGAGATAGGGCGGCCAGCCGGGGGCACCCCATGCCTCGCCCGGCACGATGCCGACCACCATGGAGCGCACGTCCTGCTCGCCCTTCTTCACCTGCATGGTCAGATAGGTCACGTTGGCGGTGCGGGCCACCCCCGGCATGGCGAGGATGGTCCGGTACAGATCATCGTTGAGGCTGGAAGACTCTGCGTAGGGGCCGAGGGTGTCCTTCTGCACCACCCACAGATCGGCTCCGCTGTTGTCCAGCAGTGCCTTGCCGTCGTCCACCATGCCCCGGTAGACCCCGGCCATGACCAGGGTCACTCCGATGAGCAAACCCAGGCCGAAGCCGGTGAAGACAAACTTGCCCCAGGAATGCAGGATGTCGCGGCCGGCCAGGCTGATCATTTCAATGCCCCGGGGATTTGCTTTACCACGTGAATGCGGCTGTGCGGGCCGAGCGTCTTTTCGCTGTAGACCACGATCCGATCGCCGTCCTTGAGACCTTCAAGCACCTGCACACGGCCGTCGAGGTCCGCGCGCCCGAGCTTGATGGGAATAAAACTCGGCTCGCCATCGGTGATCTGCCAGACGCCCAGCTGATCACCCTGGCGCTGTACGGCAGCGTTGGGGATCACGAGTGTCGCCGCCAGCGCGGGCAGCTCAATCGTGATTTCGGCAAGCTCACCGATCGGCGGCAAGGGCGTAGGAACATTGTCGAAGACCACCTTGGCCAACGTCTCCTCGGTGACGGCATCCGCCTTCGGTTCCATCCGCAGTACCCGGCCTTTTAGACTCTGGCCATGACGCGAGCGCAGGACGATCTTTGCAGGCAGATCGGCGGCGAGGCCGGACGCGCTGATCTGGTCGAAGCGCACATTGACCCACAGGCTCTTCGGGTCGATCAATTCCACCACGGCCTGGCCGGCGACAATGGTCGTGCCCGGATCGGCATCGCGCAGGGTGACAAACCCATCGACCGGCGCAACCAGACGCAGATTACCCCGTTGCGCAACGAGGGCATCACGGTCGGAGCGGGTGCGGGCCAGGTCTTCCCGCGCGGCCGCGAGAGCGGCATCTGCAATCGCCAGTTCCTGTCGTTTTGTGACCAGAGCTTCCTCGCTAGCCGAGCGGGCGGCGAATAATTGTTCATAGCGCCGCGCCTGGGTTTCCGCAAAGGACTGCCTTGCCATGGCCTCGCGTATCGCTGCTTCCGCGCGCTTGAACGCCGCGTCCTGTGACCGAATCCGGTCATCGAGATCGACCGGATCCATTTCTCCGAGCACCTGGCTGGTCTTAACGCGATCCCCTACCTGGACATCCAGTCGTTTGATGCGTCCGGCATAGGTGGGACCAATCTTGTAGGTGTAACGCGCCTCGACTGTGCCGATGCCGAATAATTCGGGATGGATCGCCCGTGACTCGACCCTGGTTTCCGTTACGGCAACCGGGGCCAGGGGACCGGAGCGCAGGGCGACATAAACGAGTAGTACCAGGAGCGGAACGATGACGGCAATGAGCGCCAAGGTACGACGTTGTAAAGGCAAATTCTTCATTTCCCGCTCCCGATGCCGCGCCGATAAATTGCAAAAACGCGTGGCGCATCGCGGCGTATGCGCTGCACGTCGCCCGCCAGCAGCGATTGCATCACCAGGCCCTGAATGGTGCCTATAAAGAGTGTGGCCGCGGCTTCTGTATCCACGGTGGCCGACAATTCACCCGCCGCCTTCCCCTTCTCGAGGAGATGACTCAGGTGCTCGCCGTAGCGGTGTATCAGTGTCTGCGCCATGCGCTTCGGTGCCGTCAGTTCTGCGCGCTGCAACTCGCCGAAGAGCATGCGCGGCACGCCCGGGTGCTCAGAAACGAATTCGACGTGCGCCATGAACA
The DNA here is from genome assembly GCA_017848855.1 of Rhodanobacter denitrificans. Lineage (GTDB taxonomy): Bacteria > Pseudomonadota > Gammaproteobacteria > Xanthomonadales > Rhodanobacteraceae > Rhodanobacter_A > Rhodanobacter_A denitrificans_B. The sequence goes on from JAFIHF010000032.1 coordinate 96,479, forward strand.
TGGCCTCAATAGCCTCCAGGGGAGAGGAGACGGAACTGGCGGCCTTTTCGACCCGGGAGAGCAGGCGATCCGCCACCCACTCCATGACCGCCTGCAGGATGGAGTCCTTGTTGGGAAAGTGCTTGAACAAAGCGCCCTGTGTCACGCCCATGTGCTTGGCGATCGCCGTCGTCGTGATCTCACTCGGATTCTGCGTGGCAGCGAGTTCCACCACGGATTCAACCGTCACGGCACGGCGCTCTTCGGCAGGTAGGTGTTTTGGGTGAGAGGACATGACCAACCCTTAACGTAAGTAACTTATTACTATCTTATCACTCGGAATTTGCCTGTCAACCCACAGATGCCTAATGCTTTGCTTGCTATCGGATATCGAAGACGATCATGCCGGCACGCTCCCGCTGCTCATCCCACAGCGCCGGCGGATCAACCGCCAGATCAAACAGCGTGATGTGATTCGGCAGCGCGTCGTCGAGGATGGCGGCGTGGAAAATGATGGTGTTTGCGTGCTCATTTCGACTCCGTAGTTGTCTTGTTGACGGGGTCTGTATGAACGCGCTGGTTGCCAGAGAAGCCAAGCTCAAACTCGCTCGCTTCGGTCCTGTTTGCGGACTCTTCAACGCCGGTGAAACGCAGGCGTGCCAGGCCGTTAGCCAGCAACGACGCGATCTCGTGGCGACGCTGTTCTGGCGTCATCCGCTCCGGTGGTAGATGGTTGATTTGATGCATTGGTGGCGGTCCTCTCGGTCAAACTCACATGCAGTGAAATTGTCCGGATGGACTGCCGCCGACACCATGAGGGAGTTTCGGAGTCGTGCGAACCGATGCGGGTTGCTGCGAAAAGCGGGACCCTTTCAGTTCGACAAATGACGGGCGAGGATCGTCTTCATCAACGAATTTCCGGGTTGGGTGCTGGCGATCATGTCCCGGATCTGCTCGTTGACCTGCTGGACTGGAACACCTACGTTCACCGCCGCCTGCGTGACTGCCGAATGAGCATCAAGCACATCTGCGCCGGTGATGTCGTAGCCATGGCCGAGAGAGATCCAGCGCAACGCGGCGAGACCTGCGGCGAGCGCTAATGCTGGCTGCTTCTCGGCGTAGTCACGGGCAGCGCGCGTCAGCGTGCGCGGATCGGTCGGACTGCGCGTGACCAGTTCGATCGCCACATCAAACAGGCCCGCATCCTTCCCGCAGCCACCAGCTGGGCATGCTCGCGGGCATCTGGGAAGAGGTAGGTATCCTCGGCCAGCCACTTGAAGCGCTCGATGACGAACCAGTCCTGACGCCACAAGATCATGAAGTTGCGACTGCGCAGATCATCCAGGTGCGACTCGAAGTCGCCACTGTTGTTGTCAATCGCGCGCTGCGCCGTCTTGACCAAGTTGTCGAAAGACGAGGCTTCGGTGGGTCTGGCGTGCTGGCGCACCACCTTGTCGAAGAAATCGACTGCCTTGTCCAGTTCTAGCTGGCGAATGTCCTTCAGATGCTCCTTGCGGGTCAGCGCCAGCAGCCGCTTGGCCTCTTGGACGTGATCCATCGCCTGCTTGGCCGTCTCTGGGTCGGCCTCGTCAGTCTTGATAGTGCTCGCTTGCTCGAGCTTCTCGCGGGCCTGCTCGAGACGTGGGTCATCGACCTTGGACGCCATCTCGTCGAGCCGCTGCAAGGTGTGGTCCGACTGTTCCTGGATGTTCTTCGCTTGGTTGGTGTAGTCGACCTTGCCTTCCTGGCTGGAGTAGAAGTTACGCCCGCTCTGGAACGACCCGCTGATTGAAGGGACTGAAACCTCCAGAACGATGTTGCCGGAGTCGAGCACTTCGTACTCGCAAATCAGCTCGGCACCGGCGGCAATGACACCGTCGTCGAAATCCGTTCCCTTGATCTCGAACATGCCGATGAATCGGTTATCGTTGATGGGGTCGGAGATGTCGCCCTCCCACAACTTGAACTTGATCGACCCAGCACTTCCAGCCTTGAGAGACTCACCTGCCTTGAAAGTCTTCTTGCCCTTCTTGGGCAGCTGATCGCCCTCCCGAACGAGATAGTCCAGGCTCAAACGACCGCCCACCTTGTCGCGCGCTTCCACGCCGACGGAATGCGATGCCGGGATCGCATCGATGCTAGCGGCGGTGCGTGCAATGACAATCTTGTCTTCACGCAGCGATACGGGCCCGCCGTTGGAATCGAACACAAACACCTTGAAGGTGTTGTCGCCAGGCTTGGTCAGGTTGAGTTCGATAGGTGTTGAAGCCGTCGCTGTCCTCGACATGGATTCGTTGCTGGTACAGCACGCCGCCGGTATCCACGCCGGCGTCGACCAGATGGACGGTGACGCCGCAGTGCTCGGCATCGTCATGGACCAGTGCCCAGTAGCCGCCGTGCACGCCACGGTAGCGTGGCGTGATGCCGGCATGGGTGTTGATGAAGGGGCGCTGGATGCACTCGATTACCTTGGGTGAAACGATCCGTGTGCCGTTCACGACCACGGCATCGGGGTCGAGCTTCCTGAGCAGGCGGCGCACCGCTGCCGCGTTGACGCTGTCCACCCGGTGGACGATATCCGCCGGCGGAGCGGCGGACTGCAAGCCATGGCGAAGGATCAGCTCGTCGCTGCGGCGGCGCTGGAGCCGCGCCAACAACCGGTTGAATGCAAGGAAGGCCAGTTGGCCGGCGACCGTGGGCCAACCCAGTCGACGCAGCCGGTTCCGGACCATGGCGCGGGCCGACGGCTTGCGCTCGACCACGACGGCGAGAACTTCCATCTCGCCCGCCAGTGCGTTGTACATGAACCAGGACGAGGGGCCGTCGCCGCACAGCATGACGATGCGTGGCATCCGCCGGTTCATCGTGCGGCCACGGCATCGGCGAGTTCGGTCATGCCCAGCGAGCGCATGCCGTCCTGTTGCCGCAGGTGTTCGAACTCTTCGATCACCCGCTCCAGGAAGCCCATGTTCTGGTCGGTGTCGACGCCGAAATTGTGCGGATGCCACCACAGGTGGAAAACCTCATGGCGCCGGGCGGCATGGCGCATGGCGCGCGTGATCCGGCGCAGCCGCATGCCATCCAGCCAGGCCAGCCGCGGATCGTACGGACGCAGGAAGCGGCTGGCCGGAACATCGAGCGGCAATCTTCCGGTGCGGCTTTCCAGCGTGTACGTGTGGTGTCCGCTGAGATTGACGTAGCTGTCGAGCAGGCGGCCCATGCGGCGCACGGCGTTCTGTCCGACATGATCGGTGGCGGCATACAGCCAGCCATGCTCGTTGCCGCGGTAGGCCGTGATGCCGTGTTCGGCCAGCACTTCCAGATAGCCGGGATTCCACTGGTTGCGGGGGAACACCAGGCTGCGCAGGACGATTCCCCGCGCCGCTGCGACGCGGACGGCTGCGGCGAGATCGGCCCTGAATGCCGCCACCGTCTGGCCGGCTTCGCGGCAGTAGTAATGCGAGAACGTGTGGCTGGCCACTTCCTGCCCCGGTGTCGCGGCGATCAGTTCGACCAGGTCGGGCGCGAAGTGGTAGCGCCCGTCGAGATCCGCCGACTGTTCCAGGTAGCGGTAGGGGCAAAGCGATCTGTTCGCGTAGCCGGGTCGCTCGGATGGGGCCGCCAACAGGGCGGCGTCGCGATCGCGGCAGAAAAGCAGGCCCACCGTTGCCCATGTGGCGTGGAGACGATGCCGCTCGAACAGATTCAACATGCGCGGAACGGCCTGTCGGACACCGTCCAGGCGAGCGCGGAACGCATCGAGGCGGCACGTGTCCCGCACGCCCCAATACAGCTCGAAGTCGATGGATATGGTGAATGTGCCGGCGTTCATTCCCATCTCCCTGCAGCCCGCTTCACTTCAATGAGCGCATCGGCTTCGCGGCGGCGCGAGTCCGTCGACTGCGATGGTTGTCTTGCGGCACATGCAGCGCGCGTCGCATTTCGACGGAGCTTCACGCTTGCGCGCGAGCAAACGCGATGCCGACTATGCCAAGGTATGCCGTGCATGGGCCGTGCATGTTCCTGTGCGGCGAGGCGGAGTCATCTCGAGTTAATGTGCAGTGTCGTTGTATGACACTCCACTTGCTTCAGTCTGCCGTGCACCTTGCCGCAGACACGCGTGCCATATGCGCGGCCACCATGCGTTTCGACCATCGCGTCGGCGCGTCGGATCGATGCTTCAAGCCAAGGCCTTGGCGCCTTGCTTCGCGGCCAAGCCCGAGCGGCAGAGAGGTTTTGCGGCCGAAATCCCGGGATCAATGGAGGATATGCATGTGAAACATCACCCAGCCAGCCAGTGCGCTGATCGTCAGGCAGACAAGAAGCCAGAATCCCCGGGAATTTTTTCCCCAGAACGGCTTGTTTTCATTGTTTTCCATGCTTCTCTGGTGTCCGTCGCGGTGGTCTGAACAGGCTGCCGGAATCCTGAATCGAAGCCAGTATCGTGCCAAACGAAAATGCTTGCACGTTCGGGCGGTGAATTTACGGTCGGATGTCGCAATTTGATCCGGCACGGGCGAGCGGCGACGGGCCACGTTGGCCTCGCATGCCGCCGCCGAGGATGCGGCGAGCAGGGCCGCCGGCGGCGCGTCGTCGGCATCGCACGCGTGATGGCGCAGCGAGTCAGCCAGAGACAAATTTGGTCAGCCGTATCTGGCCGGGCGTGGAGGATTCATCCGGCGCAGTCCGCGGCGTGGCGTTTGAAGGCCGGGTCGTCTTGCAAGGGTTTCGGCATCTTGAATGCCGGCGGAGAAAGGTGCGCATGACGGTGAATATGCATGCGCCGGTTTTGATCCGCAAATACATTCGATTTTGTTTTGAGCGACTCGTGGTCGATGGATCGATTGGGTGTATGGCCGCTAAACGCGGTTATCCATGGTGATGCTTCTTTCACGCCATCTGTGGCATGACAACAAATCCGTTTATTTCGGCATCTGGTTTTGCCGTAATTATCAATCGATCGGGTTTGGTTGGTCATTATCGAAAGGCATGTTTGCTTTTCGAGATGGCGATCGTGTGGCCGAAAGACACGAAGAGGACCTTTGATCATGAAAAAGACCTGCGCCTTTGTCATTCTCGGGTTCGCGCTGCTTGCCGGCGGCTGCGTGTGGTCGCCGGGACAGGAAATGTCCGAGAAGGGGCTGGTGCGCGGTACGCCCAGCGACAGCAGCGAGGTCCAGCTGGTGACGATCACGCCGCAATTGATGGCGGGAGACCATGCGCCGATGCTGAATGCGACGGTGCCGCAGGAGCTGTTGTCCTATCAGCCGGGGCCGTATCGCATCGGTCCGGGGGATTCGCTCTACATCACGGTCTGGGATCACCCGGAGCTGACGTCGCCGGCCGGCACGCAGCAGCAGACGGCCGCCAACGGGCGCCTGGTGCGTTCGGACGGCACGCTGTTCTATCCCTATATCGGCAGCATCAAGGTGGCGGGGATGACGATCGAGGAAGTGCGCCAGGCGATAGCGGGCAAGCTTGCGAAATACGTGGAGCACCCGCAGGTGGACGTCAGCATCGTCGGCTACAACAGCCAGCACGTGTTTCTCCAGGGAGCGTTCACGAAGACCGATCCGCAGTCGATCACCTCGGTTCCGTTGACCCTGGCGCAGGCGCTGGGAACGGCGACGATCAATCCCGATCAGGCCAACATGTCGGATCTGGTGCTCAATCGCGACGGCCAGAACTACCACCTCGACCTTGCCGCCCTGTACGACAGCCGGGGGCTGGCGAAGGACATCTACCTGAAGCCGGGCGACCGCCTGCTGCTGCCCTACAACGACTCCGAGGAGGTGTACGTGATGGGCGAGGTGATGCGCCCGCAGGCGGTCACCTTCAGGACGCTCCCCTACATCTCGCTGACCCAGGCGATCGGCCGCGTCGGTGGCCTCAACCCGGTCACCGCCAACGGCCGGGCGGTCTACGTGATACGCGGCGCGAACAATCTGCAGAACACCCCGGCCAAGGTCTTCCAGCTCGATGCCCGTTCGCCGGCGGCGTTCACGCTGGCGGACGATTTCAAGTTGAAGCCGGGCGACGTGGTGTTCGTCGGGGCGGCCGGCATCACCCGCTGGAACCGTTTCCTGAGCCAGTTGCTGCCTTCGGCGACCCTGGTTACCAGCGCGACCTCGGCCAATTACAGCGCGACGCACTGATCGGCGAACGTGTCATTTGCCATGCAATCACGGTCGAATCATCGGATGCGGGCCGATCCAGGCCGTGGAAGATATCGATCCGGCGGATCCGCGATTCGTGGGGCGAGGGCCTGCCAGGCTTTCGCCGCCCGCCGGTTGAACCACCCACATTCTTGAGCTCGCTCGGACCAGGGGGACCCGTTCGAGATCGGCGTCAGGCGGAGGTTCCATGCAGGAACTGCGGTTGGTCCTCGATGGCTTGGTTGCCGCATGCACGTCCGCGGCAGCCATCGTCGTGATGCGTCGGTTCGCCCTGGCGTTGGGCCTGGTGGACCACCCCGACCAACGCAAGCAGCATCTGGGCGACGTGCCGCTGGTGGGCGGCCTGGCGATTTTCACGGGGATGATCGCGGGCGTGGCCTGCTACGGCGCCCTGAACGGATTCGAGCGGAGCTTGCTCGCGACTGCCGCGGTGCTTGCCGTGCTGGGCGCGCTGGACGACCGCTTCGGCCTCAGCGTGCGCGATCGCCTGCTGATCCAGACCATCGCGATACTCACCGTGATCGCCAGCACCGGCGTCTACATCCACACGCTGGGGCACATCTTCGGCCATGACGTGGTGCTGGGCTGGTTGGGCGTGCCGATGACGGTGCTCGCGGTCATCGGCCTGGTGAATGCGTTCAACATGATGGACGGCATCGACGGCCTTGCCGGCAGCCTGACCCTGGTGAGCATTGCGGCCGTCATCCTGTTCGACTCTCCCACGCCACTGCGCGGGGTCGTCGCGTTGCTGGTCCTGCTGGCCGCGGCGACGCTGCCCTACCTGGCGGTCAACCTCGGCCTCGCGGGCGGCAAGGTTTTCCTGGGCGATGCGGGGAGCACGCTGGTCGGCTATCTGCTGGCGTGGGCGCTGATCCGCCTCAGCCAGCTGCCGCAGACGCACCTGTCGCCCGTCGACGTGCTGTGGTGCGTGGCGCTGCCGGTGTGCGACACGCTCGCGGTGATGCTTCGGCGCATGCGCGAAGGCCGCTCGCCGTTCCAGCCGGATCGCGGCCATATCCACCACATCCTGCTGCGCGCCGGCCTCGGGCCGCGGGCCACCCTGGCCGTGCTGGTGCTGCTCGCCGCCGGCCTTGCGTCGATCGGCGCGATCGTCAGCGGCGCGGCGCATTCGGCAGGGGCGAACCTCACGACGTTTTGCCTGATCCTGGGCATCTACATGGCGACGGTCATGCACGTGTGGCAGCGCCAGGAAGCGCGCCGGCAATCCAGTGTGCAGATCGACCCGGCGGGCGCCGGCCGGCCATCCGTCGCGGCGGACCTGGCCGCGACGGGACGGGCGGACAGGGGTAGGGCGAGCGGCAGCAAGACCGAGGCGTTCCGCTCGACCGGACAGCCGGATCGCCATTGATCGGGCGCGCGGCGACCCGCCGCCGCGCATCCGCGGGAGTTCAACGCCTGACTGCCGTTGCCTGGATGGCGATCACCGGATGCCCGTAAGCTCGATCGCTGCGCCATCCGCCACGCGTGTGATGGCGTCGGCGACGTCGTTGGCGTATTCGGCGGAGCGCTCCACCACCACGTGGCCCCGGGTGATGCGCATCGTCGTCGGGTCGCTGGTGCTTAGGAAGGACATCGCGGCGGCACCGGGTGCCGCGTGTGCGCTGCGCCTGATCCGGTTGCCGGAGATGATCACCGCGCCCATGCGCCGGCTGTGGTCGGGGGCGTTGCCTTCGGCGAAATCGATGCAGGAGCCGTGGATGTCGAGGAACAGGTTGCCCGCGCAGACCACGCCGTCGGCGCCGAGCACGCCGATCGCACCCATCTGCGGGCGGATGCCGATGAAGCTGTTGCCCGTGATCACCGTGTCGATCGCGTTTTCGCTGGTGCGGTAGGTGAAGGACCCCAGCCGGATCGCGTCGCCGCCCGGGCCCGCTCCCGGCGGCGAGCGCTGGAAGGTGCAGCCGCTGATCTGCGTGCCGCTCAAGCCGTTGACCGCGATGTCGACGCGCACCGAATTGAGGAAACGGCAGTTGAGCACGGCGAGGTTGTCGGCAACGTCCGCCGCGGTCTTGGGCTTTGTCGCGGAATCGATGCCCCAGTAGCAGTTCGTGAACTCGCAGTCCGACACCACCCAGTCGTGGATGTTGTCGCCGGTCTGGTGGCCGTTGAAGAACGTGATGCCGGCCGTGTTCACGGTGTCGATGTCGATGAACTTGCAGTGGCTGATCGCCACGTCGCGGTACACGCTCCAGTCGTGGTCGGGCTCGAAATCGATGCCGCCCACCGAGTGCGAGAGCTTCGCGTTGCCGATGTTGCGGAAGACGCAGCGCGCCACCGTCAGCCGGTCGCAGTCGATCACGGACAAGCCGTTGCGGTTGTCCTTGACCGCGCCGTCGAACACGCAGTCGCGCACGACGATGCGCTGGTTGTGGCGCTCGGTGCCGCGCAGCGTGCCCGACCCTACGTACATGCCGTCGCCGCGAAAGCCCTCGAACGTCACCCGCTCGACCGTCATGTCCGAGGTGGCGTTGACCGCGAGCAGGTAGAAGAACTGCTGGTAGCCGAACTCCGCCACGCGGCCGTTGAGCTTGAGGTCGTGCAGGTGGATGTTGCGCATGTTGTCGGCGACATCGGGCGTGCCGCCGTCGCGCACGTGGGTGGCGAGCATGAACTCGCAGGCCAGCGTGTCGTCGTGGGCGCGCAGTTCGCTGGCCGGCCCGTCGCCGTACAGCTCGAGATCCGACTTGAGCCGGAGTTGCTTCACGGGATAGATCCCGGCGGGCACGTAGACCTTGCCCTCGGCCCGCTCGATCGCCGCCTGAATGCCGCTGCTGCAATCGTAGGCGCTGCGGCCGGCGCGGATCGCGGCGTGTTCCCGCGCGGGCAGGAAATCCAGGACGTTCGTTGCTTGCGGTGAGGATGGCATGGCGTGGGTCACCGATGTCTGTGGAGCGGTTCGGCGCATGTCGCCGGCGCATCGCGCAATTCCGCATAGACCTCCAGCGTGCGCTGGATGACGATGCGTTCGTCGAACTGCGCCTGCGCCTTGAGGCGGGCCGCGGCGCCCAGCCGCTGCGCGAGCTCCGGGTCTCGCTGCAAGCGCCGGATCGCCTGCGCCAGCGCCGCGCCGTCGCCCTTGGGCACCAGCAGGCCGTCGACGCCGTCGGACACCACTTCGCGGCAGCCGGGCACGTCCGTGGTGATCAGCGGCAGGCCGCAGGCCGCCGCTTCGACCAAGGTGCGCGGCAAGCCCTCCCGGTGACTGGGCAGCACCACCACGTCGACCGTGGCGAGCAGGCCGGCCATGTCGTCGACATGGCCGAGCCAGGTGAGCAGGTCCTCCTCCACCCAGCCGCGTATCGTCGCCTCCGGCACGGCCGCGGGGTTGCCGGGGTCCGGTGTGCCGGCGAGCAGGGCATGGATCGCGCAGCCCTCCGCGCGCAGCTGGCGGAGCGCGGCGACGAACTCGGCCAGGCCCTTGTCCCACAGCAGCCGGCTGGCCAGCAGCACGCGCAGGCGTCCGTCGCCCGGCGCCGGCGTGCGCGTGATCGTCGCGAACTGCGCGCAGTTCACGCCCGAGCCGCGGATCAGGCGGATGTTCGCCTCGTCGACGAGCCGGGCCTGCCGGAACAGCGCGACGTCGTCCGCGTTCTGCAGGATCAGCCGCGCGCCGTCGCCGCCCAGCGCGAGCCGCAGCAGGCCGCGCACCACCGGCCGCAACAGCCGCGCCTTCAACTGCGCGCTGGTGAACACGTAGCCCATGCCGGCCACGGCATTCACCCGTGCGGGCACGCCGGCCAGTCGCGCCGCCAGCGAGCCGTACACGGCGCACTTGATGGTGAAGCCGTGCACCAGCGCGGGCCGCTCGCGCCGCAGCAGGCGGACGAGGTGCCACAGCAGCGCCGCCTCGCGCAGCGGATTGAGGCTGCGCCGCGCCATCGGCAGCGGCTCCCAGCGCAGGCCCAGCGCGCGCAGCTTGTCGCCATAAGGCCCCGCGGGGGAAATCAGCAGCACCTCGTAGCCCTGCCGCCGCAGCGCCAGCGCCAGCGCGCGGCGGAAGTTGTAGAGGTACCAGTCGGTGTTCGCGAACAACACGGCTTTCATGCGTTTGCCTCCAGCCAGGCCTGGAACATCAGCACGCTCCATAGCGGGTGCTGCCAGTTGCGCCGGCCGCGCAGGTGTTCCTGCCATTTCCGCCGGATCGGCGTCGGGTGGAAAAAGCCTTCGCGGCGCAGGCGGTTTTCGTCGAGCAGGGTTTCCGCCCAGTCGCGCAGCGGGCCGCGCAGCCAGCTGTCGAGCGGGATGGCGAAACCCATCTTGGGGCGCTCGATCAAGGCCTTGGGCACGTGCCGGTACAGCACCTGGCGCAGCAGCCACTTGCCTTCGCCGTCGCGGATCTTCTGCTGCAGCGGCACGCGCCACGCCAGTTCGACCACGCGATGGTCGAGCATCGGCACGCGGGTCTCCAGGCTGTTGGCCATCGCGGCGCGGTCGAGCTTCACCAGGATGTCGTCGGGCAGGTAACTCTGCGCGTCCATCGCCATCATCCACGGCGCCAGGCCGTCGGTGTCCGGCCAGGCATCGGGGTCGGTGAGCACGGTGCCGGGTTCGCGCGCGCCGATCACCACGCCGGCCGGGTGCTTCCACTGGCTGGCGAGCTGACGGAAGAAGTCGTGGCCGCTGGCCAGCGGCAGCACCTCGGCCAGCTTCTGCGCCTTGTCGCCCGGCGTGGCCAGTTGCCAGCGCTTGGGCAGCAGCGGGCTGGCAAGTTCGAAGCAGCGGTTCCAGGCGTGCGGCGACAGCGAGCGCAGCAGGCCGGCGCCGGCCACGCGCGCAAACCGCGGCAGGCGCTGCATCCGCTCCCAGGTCGTGCGCGCGCCGAGATAGCGGTTGTAGCCGCCGAACAGTTCGTCGCCGCCGTCGCCGCTCAGCGCCACCGTCACGTCGCGGCGGGTCAGCTGGCTGATCAGGAAGGTGGGAATCTGCGAGCTGTCGCTGAAGGGCTCGCAGTAGATCGCGGGCAGCTTCGGGATGACCGCCAGCGCATCGTCGGGGCGCACGTACAGCTCGGTGTGCTCGGTGCCGAGGTGCCGGGCCACCGCCTTGGCGTGCGCGGCCTCGTCGTAGCCGCTCTCGCCGAAGCCCATGGTGAAGGTGCGGATCGGGCGCGGGCTGCGTGCCTGCATCAGGGCCACCACCGTGCTGCTGTCGATGCCGCCGCTGAGGAACGCGCCCAGCGGCACGTCGGCCAGCATCTGCGCGCCGATGCTGGCGCCCAGCTGTTCCTCCAGCGCATCGATGGCTTCGTCGTCCGAACCGCGCAGCGGATTGTCGAGCCCGGCGCCGACGGCGTCGTTGTAGCGCCAGTACGCCACGGCGTGCGCGTTGCGCGGCGCATCGGCGGCAATGCGCAGCAAATGCCCGGGACGCAGCTTGAGCACGTCGCGATAGATGGAGTAGGGCGCGGGAATGCAGTCGTGGCGCAGCAGCAGCGTCAGCGCGTCGCGATCGACTTCCGCCCGGAACGCCGCATGCGCCTTCAGGGCCTTGAGTTCCGAGCCGAACAGCAGGGTGTTGCCCTGCCACGCGTAGTACAGCGGCTTCTCGCCCATGCGATCGCGTGCGAGCGTGAGCGCGCGCTGCTCGCGATCCCACAGCGCGAACGCGAACATGCCCACGCAGGCGTGCAGGGTCCGCTCGACGCCCCAGGCGGCGAAGCAGGCGAGCAGGGTCTCGGTATCCGCATGCCCGCGCCATGCCGGCGCCGCGCCTTCCGCGCACAGGCGTTGGCGCAGCTCGCGGTGGTTGTAGATCTCGCCGTTGAACGCCACGACGTAACGCCCGCAGGCCGAGAGCATGGGCTGGTGGCCGGCCGGCGAGAGGTCGAGGATGGACAGGCGCCGCTGCGCCAGCGCGATGCCCGCCGCTTCGTCGCACCACGCGCCGCTGTCGTCGGGGCCGCGATGAGTCAACCGTGCCGACATCGACTGCACCTGTGCCAGCAGCGCGTCGCGCGCGCCGCCGTGCAGCTGCCAGCATCCGGCCAGGCCGCACATCAGGGCCGCCCCGCGTCGTGCAGCACATCCGCCAGCCGCGAGGCCTGCACGCCCACGTTGTATTCGTGCTCGACGCAGGCGCGGCCGGCCCGGCCCATGCGCGCGCGCAGCGGGCGGCTCAGGATCAGCCGTTCCAGGTCGTCGCGCCACGCGGCCGCGCCGGTCGCCAAAAAGCCGTTCTCGCCGTGCCGCACGATGTCGAGGTTCGCGCCGACGGTGGAGGCGACTACCGGCAGGCCGCAGGCCATGTACTGGATGATCTTGTAGCCGCACTTGCCGCGCTCCCACGGACCGTCGCGCAGCGGCATGATGCCGATGTCCATCCGGGCCAGCGTGGCGGCCTCGCTGTCCTCGGACCAGGCCACCACCTCCGGTACCACGCGGCCGAATGCGCCGGCGACTTCCGTGCGCGGCCCGACCAGCAGCAGGCGGGCGCCGTGCCGGCTGCAGACCTGCTCCAGCACCTCGCGGTGGTCCAGCAGGTAGGCCTCGGTGGCCGGCGATCCGATCCAGCCGATCACCGGCGGCGCGGCGTCCGCGTGCTCCACCACCGCATAGCGTCGCGCGTCCACCACGGTCGGGATGACCTCGATCCGCGCCGCGCCGGCCTGCGCGGCGCGCGCGGCGAGGTAGCGGTTGCCCGCGATCACGCAGGCGGAGCCGCGCATCACGCGGTCGATCTTGCGGCCCAGCAGGTGCCGCACCAGCGGATTGGAGGACAGCTCGTACTTGTGGAACAGCGCATCGTCGTAGTCCACGACGTACGGACGGGCAGAGCGCGCCAGTACGGATTCCAGCCAGTGCGGCAGGTAGGGGAACAGCTCGCCCTCGATCCAGGCGAGATCGTGCGTGCCGCGGCGCAGGGTCTGCACGATGCGTCGGGCGCAGGATTGCCATGCGATGCAGCGGGCGGCCGCCGAGCGGTTGCCGTACAGGTTTTCCAGATAGGCGTCGGGGAACAGCGCCTGCACCTCGACATCGATGCCGCGCTCGCGCAGCAGCGGCAGGTACTGCAGGCTGCGCAACCGGGTGCTCGGACCCAGTCGCGAATACCTGGAGAACAGCAGCACCCGGAGCCTTCTCATGCCGGCGCCTTCCTCAGAGCCTGTTCACGATCTTCAAGCGCCCCGCGCCGGGAGCTGTTTGCGCGCAGGCCAAGGAAGAACGAAGGAGTGGACGTCGGTCCACGACTGAGTGATGACGCCGGGATGCGGGCAAACAGACCCGGCCCTTCGGGTTGTCATCGAGTGGCCGCCATGCGGCAGCGCGCGGCTTGGCCTGACAGCCAGTCAGGCCGGCGCCGCGCCCTACCACCTGACGACCACTCGATGACAACGCGGAGTGCTTGAAGATCATGAACAGGCTCTCAGGCAGTCCGGGTATTCGACGAACAGCGCCACCAGCGGGATCACGTACATCCACTGGAAGGCGAAGGCTTCGATGTAGGGGTTCGTGTTGGTGGCGAGCAGGGCGCAGACCAGGCCGCTGAACAGGAACTTGTGCTGCGGCGGCAGCCGGTGGCGATACGCCAGCCGCAGCACGCCGAGGATGTAGAGCAGGAACGGCAGCGCGTAAACCACCGTGCCGAGGATGCCCACGCGGTAGAGCGTGGCCAGCCACACCAGCTCGTAGCGCCACGGATGGATGGGGTCGCTGATGAAGGCGACGCCGACGCCGTGGCCGGAGCCGAAGCCGCCGTTGTCGAGAATGCCTCCGAACAGCGCATGGGCCATCTGCACGCGCGCGCTGCCGCCGCCCGAGGCGAGCTTGGCGGTGACGACATCCAGCACTGCGCCCAGGCTGATCTGCGTGTAGGCCTGCAGCAGGAACAGCGCGGTCGCCGTCGCCACCAGCACCGGCAGGCCGTAGCGGAGCGCGCGGGCGAACATCGAGCGCTGCAGGCGCGCGGTCGTGCGCGAGCTCAGCAGCAGGCCCAGCAGCCAGCCGATCGCCACCGCGAGGATCAGCGCCGAACGGCCGGAGGTGAGCGCGCAGACCAGCAGCGCCGCGAGCAGGAGCAGCCGCAGCAGCCGGCCGCGGATCAGCTCGGGCGAACTGAAGAAGCCGCCGCACAGGAAGATCAGCGAACCATACACGTGCATGGTGGCGCCGGAGAATCCCTCGCTCTGGTTGATGTTGGCGCCCTGGAAGAAGAACGCCACGGCTGCCGCGCCGTGCCGGAAATACAGGTAGAAGAACAGCGCGACGCTCACGGCGCAGAGCAGGCTGAGCAGGACGAACCAGCCGACCAGCCGCTCGGTCCCCAGCCGCCGCAACAGCGCCTCGGCGATCATCGTCCACAGGAACGGCGACACGATGTAGATCGCCACCACCTGGGCCAGCGCGACCAGCGACGCGCCGTGCATGCCGCCCACGATCATGTAGGCGATCGTCACGATCACCGTGCCGAGGTACAGCGCCAGCAACTGCCTGAGGCCGGCGCCGATGCGCAGCCCCGGCAGCGCCAGCAGGAACGCCAGCCCCATCGCCGCCGCGGTGGGGATCGGCAGGGAATTGGGGATGACCACGGCCAAGAGCAGCAGCAGGAACGCCGCGCCCAGGAACATGTGGCCCACGGTGAAGCGGTACTTGCGCACGTCCGGCAGTGCCGGCGGCGGCAGCAGCAGGTTCGCCGCAGCGCTCGGCGTGGGATCGTGGCCGGCGCTCATGGCTGCACCATCTCCGAGATCCAGCGGTCGAGCAGGCCGGCCTGCACGAGCTTGCTGTAGGGGCCGATGTCGCGCTGCGTGGCGGCGGCGCCCGGCGCCAGCGCAGCGCGCAGGGGCGCGGCGGCGGCCGCGCCCTCGCCGGTCAGCACGCTGCAGCCCGCGCCCGTCTCGGCGAGGATCGCGGTGGCCGCGTTGCACACGCCCGAGACGCAGACGATGTCCGCGCCCGCGGCGAGGTATTCGAACAGCTTGCCGGTGGCGCAACTGGCGCGCGAACCGGTCAGCAGCAGCAGCTTGTCGCAGCGTTGCATCAGGCGCAGCGCCAGCGTGCGCTCGACCGGCGCGAGCACGCCGACCGAAAAGCGCGCGCGTGCCAGCGTGGCCCGTTCCGCGGCGGTCAGCTCGCCGACGAACAGCAGGTGCTTGTCCGCCATGCTCGCGGGGACGGCGTTCAGCGCATCGACGAGGAAGTCGAGGCTGCGCGAGGCCGAGCCGTCGCTGGCGCCGATGCGCCCGAAATGCCCGATCAGCAGCGCGCCGGGCGGCACCTGCCGGGCAAGGATGGCGGCGACGCGCGGGTCCTCGCCGCCATCATTGTTCGCGGCGGCGAAGTCGGCCGGGTCGTAGCCGTTGGGCAGCACCGCCGCGGGTTTGCGCGGATAGCGCCGCTGGAAGTCGGCGACGAGCGGCGGGCTGACCGAGGTGACCAGGCCGGCGGCGGCCACCACGCGCGCCTCGATCAACCGGCGCAGCCACGTGCGCAGCCGGCCGGGCTTGCCCAGCGGCTCGAACACGAGCCCGTCGCGGAAATCCTGCAGGCAACCGATGCGGTGGCGGCGGGCCAGGCTGGCGGCGGCGACCAGGGCGTCGATCGGCGAATACGTGCCGATCGCCACGCAGCGTTCGCCCGCGGCGAGTCGTTCGGTGCACAGCCGGTCGGCCGCGGCCAGCGCCTGCACCAGCCAAGGCCGCCCGCGTCCCGCGTCCCCGGCCAGCAGGAACGGCAGCGGGCGCAGGAAGGCCGATGCCAGCGTCAGCAGCGAGTCCGCGGCGGTGGATTCGCTGCCCACGCAATGCCCGGACAACGGGACGAGGGTGATGTCCGCCGCCGACGGCGCCGTGGCCGCGGGCGCACCCGCGGCCGGCGTGCGCGCGAACACGTAGATCCGGTATTTCGCCGGGTCCAGGTATTTCAGCAGGCCCTTGAAGCGCTGCGCGGCGATGTTGCCGGACAGGTGATGCGCCGCGAAGACGAACAGGTTGATCTTCGTCATCGCGGCTGCCCCCGGGTTCGCACGGCGGCGCGTGGCGTGGTCGTGCTCATGCTCATGGCAGCGCATCCGGTTCCTCGTCGGGCTCCGCATAGGCGCGCTCCGACTTGAGCGCGTCGAGCAGCGCGCGGTACATGCCGTTCCATTCGTCGCGGAAGCACCAGAACACCACCGGCAACAGCGCGAACCAGAGCAGGCTGAAACGCACCGGCGCGCGCGGGCCGTACGCCAGCGTGGCGATGGAAAGACCCACGCCGGCAGTGACGAACGCATACAGCCGCGCGCGCGGGAACGAGCGCCAGACGTAGGCCGAGGCTTCGGTGCGCGCCACGAAGAAAACCAGGAACGCGATCGCGTTCGCCACCACCGCGCCGGCGGCACCATGCGCAGGCACCAGCCACACGCTGGCCGCGACATTGACCACCAGCCCCGCGACGGTCGACCACAAGGACAGCATCGAGCGGCGCGTGATGCCGATGCCGACGCAGGTCACTTCGGAGAGCGTGTACAGCAGCGGCTCGCCGATGCAGCACAGCATCAGGAACTTCACCTGGTGGTAGTGCGCGGGCAGGATGAAGTCGATCAGCCACGACAAGGCCCCGCTCAGCACCCAGATCGCGCAGACCACGGCCAGCGCCTGGTGGGCGACACGGTCGACCCGCCGCATGTCCACGCCGTGCGCCACCCACTTGTAGACCATCGGCGCCCACAGCACGGAGAAGATCGTCTGGAAGATCACGCCCACGCCGGCGAAACTCATCGAGACCGAATAGATCGCCAGCTCCGGCAGGGTGGACAGCGAGCGCAGGGCCAGCGTGCTGGTGGCATCCAGCCCCCAGTAGGCCACGCCGGCGAAGATCAGCGGCACGCCGTAGTCGAGCAGGCTGCGGATCTGGCCGCGGAACACCGGCGCGCGCAAGGCCGGGATCCATTCGCGCCAGGTGTTCCAGCTGTAGACGCACAGCACCGACAGCAGGGACGCGAGGTAGGCCGCTTCCAGCTTGCCGAACGTGCGCGTGAAGACCGGCAGCGCCAGCACCGCGACCGCCAGCAGCAGGATCACCTTGGGCAGGATCTGGCTGGCGGAGAACGCCATGCCGCGATCCTGCATGCGCAGGATCAGCGAGAGGAAGCGCGAGACGAAGCTCACCGCCACGCAGGCCACCAGCGTCCAGTAGTACGAAATGTGCCCGACGCCGAACAGCCAGTTGGCAAGGCGCTGGTCGATCGGCAGCGAAATCAGCATCGCCAGCAGCATCAGCGCCAGCCCCGGCACGAAGCAGGCTTTCAGCAGCGCGCCGCGGTCGCTCCATTCGTGGTACTCGCGCACGTAGGCGCGGTCGAGTCCCAGGTTGAACAGCAGCACGCCGAAAGACACCGCGATCTGCACGATGTTCAGGCGCCCCACGTCGGCGGGCGGGAAGACCCAGGCGATCGCCGGCACCGTCACCAGCCCGAGCGCGGCGGTGACGATGGGACCCAGTGCAAATGCGAGTACGGTTCGTATGTTCACCCGTCGACCTGTGTCGTTGTGCTCGTGTCGCGGTCACCGTCGTGCCGCCTGTCGCAGCGGCTGTGTCGTCGCGGGCAGCGGCCGTGCCGGTTCGCGTGCGCCGGCGGCGCCGATCGCGATGACGGTGGCGACGAAGTGGCGGTAATTGCGGGCGGCGTCGAAGCCGGACTCGATCGCCAGCCGCGCCTGCATGCGCAGGCGGTCGCGTTCGGGCGCGAAGGCGACCCGGGCCATCGCGTCGGCGATTTCCCGCGCATCGGGGCGCGCGCCCAGCAAGGCGCCGCAGCGGTCGGACACCAGGCTGGCGATGCCGCCCACGTCGGGCGCGACGGCCGGCACGCCCGCGCTCATCGCCTCCATGATGGAAACCGGCACGCCTTCGGATTCGCTGGCGTTGACCAGCAGGTCCACCGCGGTGTCGCGGTAATACGCCTTGACGGCGTGGTTGGACAACTCGCCGGCAAACGCCCAGGCGAGGTTGTCCAGGCCGGCCAGCTCCCGTTGCGCCAGCGCCTCGATCTGCTCCAGCAAGGGGCCGCCGCCGATGTGCGTCCAGCGCATGCCGATGTCCGGATGGCGCCGGGCGAGCAGCGCCATGGCCTCGACGATCCGGTCCAGCCGCTTCACCGGCAGGCAGTAGGAAACCGACACCACGTGCAGGCAGCCGGCCGGGCTGGGGCGTGCGAGCGCGGCGGCCAGCGGCACGCCGAGCGGACTGATGCGGAGGGTTTCCTGCGGCGCGCGGTAGGTCTGCCGAAGGTAACGGCGCGCCTCGCGCGACGTTGCATAGATCGCGTCGAAGCCGTTGATGAATTGCCGCTTGAGTGGCATATAGCCGTGCTCGCGGCGTGCCTCGTACAGATCGTAACCGTGCACACGGGAGACGACCTTGCGCACCGCGCCGGCTTTCTTGGCGAGCACGGCGGCGCAGGCCTGCGTCTCGTTCCAGTAGCAATAGGCCACGTCGATGCGGCCGTGGGCGCTGGCATGGCGCCGCAGTTGCGCGGCCTGTTCGAGCACCTTGGACACGTGCAGCAGCGCGCGGACGGCGGTGGACGCATGCAGCTTCCGCGCGCGCCGCAGCTGGCCAAGCTCGCGCCAGAGGATCGCGCAGCCCAGCGCGCGCAGCACGAACCACAGCCGCGTGGACTTGGCATGGCGCGCCATGCCGAGGTCGACCGCGATGCCCGCGGGCAGCGGGCGCGGCGTGCCCGCGGCCAGCGCCGGCAGCAGGGTCACCTCGACGTCGGTGCGTGCGGCCCAGTAGCCGATCTCGTCCTCGATGAACTGCTCGCCGGGGAGGTAGGGATAGGCGTTGGTGAGGATGGCGATCTTCATGGCTGCGCCTCCGCCATGCCTGCGACGATGATGTCGGTCACGCGGTCCTGGTAGACGGCGTGGTCGACCTTGAATGGCACGCTGACCTTGTAGCAGCCCACCGTGGCGAGGCTCTTCGCCAGCACGCGTCGCCAGTTCGCGGTCACTTCCGCCATGGTCAGCATCGCGGGGCGCGCGGTGGCCAGCGCGTTGTATTCCTCCCAGTAGAGATGGTCGTGGAAGATGCTGTATTCGGCGCTGATGACGGCGATCGTCATCTCGACCGCGCTGGCTGGATCCAGCGCGGACACGCGGATCTCCGGCACGTCCTCGCACACCACGTAGTACAGGCAGGACAGTGGCGCCGAAGCGGATTCCACGCGGCGGTACAGCCGGTCAGGCGACATCTTGCGCCGCACGCTGGCGGAGTTCAGGCGGTTCCTGATGTTGAAGTGAGCGCGGTCGATCCAGCCGCGTCCGGCGAGGATCTCGCTCTTCATCGTGTTGCCGATGCAGTTGTAGCCGTAGATCTTCGGCCACGCCATGTTGCCGTTGACGCGGGCGGTGTCGGACAGCACCACGATGTCGTCGCTGACGAAGCCGACATCCGCGTTGCGCCGCAGCGCGAGCATGGCCGACGACTTGCCGACGCCGCCGGTGCCGGCGAGCAGGCAGGCGTTGCCGGCGATCGTCACGGACGCGGCGTGGATCGGCACCACGTCCTTGAAGAAGTACACCGACGGCACCAGCACGAACTCGTGCAGGATCTGCTCGAATGTCTCGGCTTCGCGCGAATACTCCATCGACAGCAGGCGGTGCACGGTGCGCCGGAGGCCGTGCCGCGGCTTGATGACGGCTTCCACTTCCAGCCGCTCGCCGCCGCTGCGCTCCCAGTAGACGTCGACCCGGGGGAACGAAGTCAGCATCCCGTGCGCGTAGCTCTTGTGCACCTTGGGGTTGATCGAGGCCGGCGCGTGTGCGCTGGCGGCGCGGCCGATGCGGATGTTCACCGCGGGCTCTTGCGCGCCGGCATCCGCGTACAGGCTCAGGCTTTCCGCGAGCAGCGGCTGCAGCTCCGGGTCGCCGGAAAACGCGTAGCACTTGCCGAAGATGATCTTCTTCATGCCGTGCTCGTCCGTTGCGATGGCTGCCGGATCGAAGCCAGCGCCGCAGCCAGCGCGTCGACGATGGCCGCTTGCTGGCTGGCCGCGAGATAGGGCGACATCGGCAGGCTGAGGACCTGTTCCGCGGCGGCCTCGCACGCCGGCAGGCGCGCGCCGTGGTCGGCCACCGCCGGCTGCCGGCTGAGCGGCAGCGGGTAGTGCACCGCGGTGGGGATGCCGGCTTCCTTCAGCCGCGCCTGCACGGCGTCGCGCTCGGGCACCCGGATCGTGTACTGCGCCCATGCGCTGCGGTTGTGCGCCTCGACGCAGGGCGCGAGCGCGGGATCGATCGTGGCGAGCAGCCGGCCGTAGGCCTGCGCCACCTGCTGGCGCAGCGCGATCTCCTCGTCGAGGAGGTCGAGCTTGGGCAGCAGGATCGCGGCCTGCAGCGTGTCGAGCCGGCTGTTCACGCCCACGCGCACGTGGTGGTAGCGCCGGTCCTGGCCGTGCCGGGCGATCTGGCGCACGACGCGGGCCAGTTCCGCGTCGTCGGTGAGGATGGCGCCGCCGTCGCCGTAGCAGCCCAGCGGCTTGGTGGGGAAGAAGCTGGTGCAGGCGAGCGTGCCGAGGCTGCCGCTGCGGCGCCCCTTGTAGCTGGCGCCGAAGCTCTGCGCCGCATCCTCGATGACCGGGATGCCGTGGCGCGCGGCGATCGCGCCGATCGCGTCGAAGTCGGCGCACTGGCCGTACAGCGAGACCGGGATGATCGCGCGGGTGCGCGGCGTGATCGCCGCCGCCAGCAGATTCGGGTCGAGGTTGCAGGTGCGCGGGTCGATGTCCACGTACACCGGGGTGGCGCCGAGCAGGGCAGTGGTTTCGGCGGTGGCGACATAGCTGAAACCCGGCGTGATCACCTCGTCGTCGGGGCCGATGCCGAGCGCCATCTGGGCGATCTGCAGCGCATCGGTGCCGTTCGCCACCGACACGCAATGCGCCACGCCCGCGTAGGCGGCCAGCCGTTCCTCCAGCTCGCCCACTTCCGGGCCGAGGATGTACTGGCCATGCGCCAGCACGCGCGCGATGCCCGCGTCGAGGCGATCCCTGATGCGGGCCTGCTGCGCCTTGAGGTCGATGAAGTCGATCATGCGCGGGCGTCCTGCCTGTGCAGCGTGTTGCCGGCCAGCACGTAGCGGCTGCCGGTGTGGGCGCAGACGGCTTCGGCGTGGCCTTCCAGCGGCAGGTCGAGCTGCTCGCCGAATTCGCTCATCCAGCCGATCTGCCGCGCCGGCACACCCACCACCAGCGCATACGCCGGCACGTCGCGGTTGACGACCGCGCCGGCGCCCACGAACGCGAATTCGCCGATGGTGACGCCGCAGACGATGGTGCAGTTCGCGCCCAGCGTGGCGCCGCGCCCGACCACGGTGTCGCGGTACTCGTCCTTGCGCGCGATCAGCGAGCGCGGGTTGTAGACGTTGGTGAACACCATGCTGGGGCCGCAGAACACGCCTTCCTCCAGCGTCACGTTGTCGTACACCGAGACGTTGTTCTGGATCTTGCAGCGGTCGCCGATCACCACCTTGTTGCCCACGAACACGTTCTGGCCGAGCGAGACCTCGCGGCCGATGCGCGCGCCGGCGCAGACGTGCACGAAGTGCCAGATGCGCGAGCCCGCGCCGATCCGGGCGCCTTCGTCGACGATGGCGGAAGGGTGCTGGTAGTGGTCCATGCTTAGAGCCTGTTCAATGTCTCCGCGTGGCCCGCGCCGGGAGCTGTTTGCGCGCAGGCCAAGGAAGAACGAAGGAGTGGACGTCCGTCCACGACTGAGTGATGACGCCGGGATGCGGGCAAACAGCCCCGGCCCGAAGGGTTGCCCTCGAATGGCCGCCATGCGGCAGCGCGCG
This sequence comes from Rhodanobacter denitrificans, assembly GCA_017848855.1. Classification (GTDB taxonomy): domain Bacteria; phylum Pseudomonadota; class Gammaproteobacteria; order Xanthomonadales; family Rhodanobacteraceae; genus Rhodanobacter_A; species Rhodanobacter_A denitrificans_B. The sequence continues at coordinate 118,428 of JAFIHF010000032.1, forward strand.
GCTTGACCCGCCAGCCAGGCAGGTGCTGCGCCACGCGCCACCGCCTGACGGCCATTCGAGGACAACGCGAGCTACGTGGAGACATTGAACAGGCTCTCTACCGCCGTTGCAGGAAGGGATGGCTGTCGCTCGCAGCGGCCGCGACGTTGCCGGTGCGGATCGCGGCCACGGTCTCGATCGCGACGCGGTTTTCCTCCAGGCCGAAGCCCCGGCCCGCGAGGATCTCCTCGTAGCTGCGGTCGTGCAGGTCGGCGAAGCCGCCGGAGAACTCGATCTCCTCGCCGTCCACGGTGATCGAGCGGTAGGTGCGCTGCCCGCCGTCGCGCAAGGCGGCGGGCACGTCCTCGATGTCCACCGACAGGAACCAGCGCACGCGGGCGTGCTCGTATTCCAGGTAGCCGGCGGCCTTGGTCTCGCTGTGCAGGTGCACCTGGTTGATCTGCAGCGCGCCGAAGATGTAGTGCAGCATGTCGAAGAAGTGCACGCCGATGTTGGTGGCGATGCCGCCGGACTTCTTCGGGTCGCCTTTCCAGCTCTGCAGGTACCAGTGGCCGCGCGAGGTGACGTAGGCGAGGTCCACCTCGTGCTTGGTCTTGTGCTGCCCCTGCCGCACCCGCTCGCGCAGGGCGACGATCGCCGGATGCAGGCGCAGCTGCAGGATGGTGTTGACGCGCTTGCCGGTCTCGCGCTCGATTTCGCGCAGGCCGTCGATGTTCCAGGGATTGAGCACCAGCGGCTTCTCGCAGATCGCGTGCGCGCCGGAGCGCAGGGCGAAGCGCATGTGCGAGTCGTGCAGGTAGTTCGGCGAACAGATCGAGACGTAGTCGATCTGCTCGCCATGGCCGGCGCGCCGGCGCAGGTCGACGTGCCGGTCGAAGCGCTCGAACTCGGTGAAGAAGTCGGCGTCGGGGAAGTGGCTGTCGATGATGCCGACCGAATCGTTCGGGTCGAACGCGGCCAGCAACCGGTTGCCGGTGGCCTTGATCGCCTGCATGTGGCGCGGCGCGATGTAGCCGGCGGCGCCGATCAGGGCGAAGTTCTTCGGCAAGATGGTCATGGGAACGGCTCCTGCTCCTGCGCGGCCATGGCCGGCTGTCGGGGGATGGCTGGTACCGGTTTGCGTGTTGCGCTCGTGGCCGGCGCCCGTCACCCGGTGTCCTTGCCGACGCCGTAGTAGGCATAGGAGTAGTAGCCGCTGCTGCGCTTCTCCACGGCGTTGAAGATCGCGCCCTTGAGCGGGATGTTGTTCTGCTCGAAACGCTGCCTGGCCAGCGCGATCTCGCGCGCCTGATTGAGCCCGAAGCGCACCACCAGCAGGGCGGTGCCGGCCTGGTGGCCGATGATGGCGGCGTCGGTCACCGCGAGGATCGGCGGGGTGTCGATGATGACCAGGTCGAACAGCTTGCGCACGTGGTCGAGCAGGGTGGAGAAGCGCGCGTTCATCAGCAGCTCGGCCGGGTTCGGCGGGATCTTGCCGCGGCCGATGAAATACAGGTTCCTGGACGAAGCGATCGGGTGCGCCGCCGCATCCAGGTCGACCTGGCCCGAGATCAGCTCGGACAGGCCGGCCTCGGCCGGGCGGCCCACGATCTTGTGCAGCGTGCCCATGCGCATGTCGCCGTCGATCAGCAGCACGCGCTGGTTGCCTTGGGCGACCAGCGTGGCGAGGTTGGCGGAGACGAAGGTCTTGCCGACGTCCGGGCTGGAGCCGGTAATCATCAGCACGTTGTTCTTCGCCTCGAGGCGGGCGAAATGCAGGCTGGTGCGCAGGCTGCGCAAGGCCTCGGTGGCCATGTCCGCCGGCGCGTCCATCACCAGCAGGCGCTGCTTGCCGTGGCCGCGCACGTGCTTGTCGTGCAGCGCGCGCTCGCGCAGGCTGATCGGGATGGAGGCATACACGGGCAGGCCGAGGTTCTCGATGACGGCGGGGTCCTCGATGCCGCGGTTGAGCGCCTGCCGGACGAACACGCACAGCAGCGCCACGAAGCCGCCGAGGAACGCGCTGCCGAGCACCACGATGGTCTTCTTCGGCCAGATCGGCTGGGTCAGGTCCACCGCCGACTTGTCGATGATCCGCACGTTGCCCACCGTGCCGGCGCGGGCGATGTCCAGCTGCTGCGCCTGGTTGAGCAGGCCGGTGTAGGTGTCGTTGTTCACCTGCACGTCGCGGGTCAGCTTCAACAGCTCCTGCTGGGTGTTCGGCAGGTTGCCGACCTGCTTGTCGATCGCGGCCTTTTTCGCTTCAAGCTGGCCGATCTGCTGCATCAGGGCCTTGTACGCCGGATGCGCCGGCGTGTACTGGCGCTGCATGTCCGCCTGCTGCAGGCGCAGCTGCTGCAGGTTGGTCTGGATCGCCACCGACTGGTTCAGCAGGCTCTGCGTCTGCATGCTGATGTCGACCGAACCCGCCTTGAGCTGATAGGCATTGAGCGCGGAGGTGGCCTGTTCCAGCTGCCTGCGCACCTTGGGCAACTGCTCGCGGACGAACTGCAGGCTGTTCGCCGCTTCCGCGGAATTGCGCTCCACGTCCTGGCGCACGTAGAGCTCGCCGACCTGGCCCAGCACGTTCGCCGCCAGCACCGGGTCGGTGTTGGCGTAGCTCATGTCGAGGATGCCGGAATCCTTGGCCTGCTCGTTGACCTTGATCGCCTTGCGCAGGCGGTTGGTCACGGTCAGTCGGCGATGGCGGAACACGCGGAAGTGCGTGCCCGGATTGGCGGCCAAGGCCGCGACCTGGATCGTCACGCCGCGGCCGCTGGCGGATTGCCCGACCTTGCCGCTGACCAGCACGTCGTCGTTCCGGTCCACCAGCACGTAGCCGCCATGCTCGCCGGCGATCAGGGTCAGCGGCTTGTCCAGCAGGCTGTCGGGCACGTCCAGCTGGAAGATGTCCAGCTTCGCGCCGCCCCAGTCGTAGCCGGGCATGCCGAACCACGGTGCGGCCACCTGGCCGCGATGGTGCGCAGCGTAGTAGCGGGCGATGAAGTTGCCGAACACGGGAAAGCGCTCCGGGCTGCTTTCGATCGTGAGCTTGAGCTTGTCGACCACGGCGCCGACCACCATGCGCGAGGTGATCAGGGCGGACTGGGTGGATGCTTCGGGATCCGACGCGCCCAGGGTCTGGCTGAGCGCGCTCAGGCCGGGCAGGTCCGGGACTTTCTGCTCCACCTGCGCCGTCGAAGTGGCCTGATAGACCGGCGTGGCCGCGATGGCATAGACAATGCCGATCACCACGAACAGCGCGGTAATGCGCACGATGAACCACTTGTGATCGCGCAGCGTACCGAGCAATTCGCCGAGGTCGATTTCGTTGTCGCGTTGCAGTGGAGTCAGAGTGCCGGTCATGGGAATTGCCATCTCCTGACGTGAAAACTTGTGTCACAGATAAAGCCGCCAGCTGTCGACCCCCTTTGCGATCATTTCGTGAACGTATTCGAATGCCGTGCGACTTTGCCGATAGGGATCGGGGATATCCGCTCCATTCATCCATTTGTCGAACAGGTAGACCTTGCCGCGCGTTTCGGGCGCCAGTTGCATCATCGCTTCGACCTGGCTCTGTTCCATGCCGAGCACCAGGTCGGCTTCGCGCAGCATCGATGGCGTCAGCTGGCGGGCACGATGCCGCGTACCGTCGATGCCGTTTTCAGCCAGCAGTTGCAGGGCGGTCGCATCCATGGGCCTGCCCGCGGGCGCGCAAAGCCCTGCGCTGCTGAATGCAACACGGTGCGATTGCATGCGGTGCCGGAACAGATACTCGGCCGTAGGGCTGCGGCAGACATTACCCATGCAGACGATCAGTATCCGTTCGAACACAGCGGCGTCATGCTCCCGTATCCCGAATCGATGTCGATCCATGGATGCCAGAAATGGCGGTATCGGCCTCCTGTCGGATTTCAGGAAAACCCGCAACGAACGGGTTTCGTGGCCCTGTTTTGAACGTGTATAGCTGCCTCACGAAGAGGCTCAATGGCAAGTGGCATGCAGGCGGCGGGCCTGCTTGTTATCTCGCCTCCGGCATGGTGCAAAGCGATGGTCGCGTCGAATACGCGCCGGAGACGGTTTATCGATCTTCGGATCGAAAAGGGGTATCGATCATTGCACGTCCGGATTGCCTGTCAGTGAACAAGAGCAAAATGCGCCAATTCATGGATGTGAGTCGCTTGCATTTCACGTTGCCTTGGCTGGATTGACGAGATCATCGGCAATTTGCTTTGACAGATTTCGCAAATCCATGGCGTGCGAACTTGCGCCGGAATTCATCCGCCGGTAACCCCGCCGATCCCATGCTCGGCGCTCCAAACCAACGCGGGAGGTCGTCATGGGAATTCTGGATACCCTGGGTGAAGTCGCCGGTGCCGTGGCGGCGGTCGAGGGCGCGGAAAAGCTCGATCCGAATGCGGGCCTGCTGACCAAAGGCCTCGCGGCCGTCGCCGGCTTCAAGGGCGCGGAAGCGCTGGAATCGGCGCTCGGCAAGAAGAAGGAGGAGGCCGCCGACGCGGACGCAGCGCCCGCCGACGACAGCCAGTCCTGAGCTTCACCGTCACCGTATGCAAGGGCCATCCATCGGGTGGCCCTTTTGGCTGTGAGGATTACGGCACGTCCCGTGCGCCATCGTCGTGTGGAGCGGCCGGCTTCAGCCGTTCGTCGCGTGTTGCGCGCAGCTCGCGGCGCGCGTCTGCAGCAGTTCGCGTTCGCGCGCATTGCGGGTGAGCGCGGCGGCGCGTTCGAATTCCGTGCGGGCTTCGCCGTGGCGCTCGAGTTTTTCCAGCAGGTCGCCGCGCACGGCGGGCAGCAGGTGGTAGTTCGCCAGCAGCGGTTCGTCGCGCAGCGCGTCGACGAGCGCGAGGCCGGCAGCCGGACCGCTGGCCATCGCCACCGCCACCGCGCGGTTGAGTTCCACCACCGGCGAGGGCGCCACGGCGGCAAGCGTGGCGTACAGCGCGGCGATGCGGTTCCAGTCGGTTTGTTCCGCGCTGGCAGCGCGCGCGTGGCAGGCGGCGATCGCGGCCTGCAAGGTGTATGGCTCCGCCTCGCCGCCGAGTTGGCGCGCGCGCTCCAGCGCCGCGAGGCCGCGCTGGATCAGCAGCCGGTCCCAGCGCGCGCGGTTCTGATCCAGCAGCCGGATCGGTTCGCCGTCCGGGCCGCTGCGCGCGTGCATGCGCGAGGCCTGCAGCTCCATCAGCGCAAGCAGGCCGAACACCGGCGCCTGCCGCGGCATCAGCCCGGCGAGGATGCGGCCCAGCCGCAGCGCCTCCTCGCACAGCGCGGGGCGCATCCAGTCGTCGCCGGCGGTGGCGGTGTAGCCCTCGTTGAATACCAGGTAGATCACGCCGAGCACGGCGTCGAGCCGCTCGGCCAGTTCCTCGCCGCGCGGCACCTCGAATGGCACCTGCTTGTCGGCCAGCGTGCGTTTGGCGCGCACGATGCGCTGCGCGATGGTGGGTTCGGGCTGCAGGAAGGCGCGGGCGATCTCGGCGGTGCTGAGGCCGCCGAGCAGGCGCAGGGTGAGCGCCACCCGCGATTCGGCGGGCAGCGCGGGATGGCAGGCGGTGAAGATCAGGCGCAGCAGATCGTCGCCGATGTCGTCGTCCAGCATGGCGTCGAAACGGGGCATGGCATCGGCCTGTTCGGCCTCCAGCTCGCGGGCGATCTCCTCGTGCTTGCGCTCCATCAGCTGATGGCGGCGCAGGCGGTCGATCGCGCGGTGTTTCGCGGTGGTCATCAGCCAGGCGCCGGGGTTGTCCGGCACGCCGGTCTGCGGCCACTGTTCCAGCGCGGTCACCAGCGCGTCCTGCGCCAGTTCCTCGGCCAGGCCCACGTCGCGCAGCATGCGCGCGAGCCCGGCGATGATCCGCGCCGATTCGATCCGCCAGATGGCTTCGATGCTGCGATGGGTGTCGGTCGCCGTCATGGCGCCCGATCAGACCATCATCGTTTCGTGGCGGCAAGTGGAGCAGCCACGACGCGGAATCCAACGGCGAAGCGCGTCGCGGTCTATCCGCTCTTCAAGGCTCCGGCGGCCTTGTAGGTGCCGAGGATGACGCCGGACGGCATCGCTTTCGTGCCGACGAGCTCGAATGCGCGTGGCGGGGTGCCGTGCGCAAAGAAGCGCTTGCCCGTGCCCAGCAGCACCGGATAGACCACCAGCAGCATGTCGTCCGCCAGCCCGTGTTCGAGCAGCGTCGAGGTCAGCGTGGAGCTGCCCCACAGGATGAGGTCCGGGCCGTCCTGCGACTTGATGCGGCGCACGTCCGCGACGAGGTCCGGCCCCAGCCCCTCGTACGGCCCCCATGCGAGGCTTTCCGGCCGGTGGGTGGCGACGTACTTGGTGGCCGCATTGAGCGCGTCCGCCATCGGGCTGCTCGGCGCCTTGGGCCAGAAGCCCGACCACAGGTCGTAGGTGCGGCGGCCGAGCAGCAGGTCGAAGCGCCCGCCGTGCGCGGCGAAGAGTTCGTCGCGGCCCGCGGGCGTGCGATAGGGCGCGGTCCAGTCGGCGTAGGGGAAGCCGTCTTCGCCGGAGGCCTGGATCACGCCGTCCAGCGAGATGTGTTCCATGATCCTGAGCTTGCGCATGGCAGTCTCCGTTGTCGGGGAAATGGGTCGTCACTGCGCAGGCGGACAGTTGACCATCCACGGCACCCCGTAGCGGTCCACCAGCATGCCGAAACGCGCGGACCAGAACGTCTCGCCGATCGGCATCTCCACCTTGCCGCCTTCGACCAGCGCGTTGAAGATGCGCTCGGCCTCCGCCGGCGTATCGACCTGGATCGAGACCGAACAGCCATGGATCGGCTTGTACGGACCCATCGACGACATCGCGTCCGAGGCCATCAGCATCTGGTCGCCCACTTCCAGCCGGACGTGCATCACTTTGTCGCGCATCTCCGGCGGTATCTGCATCTCCGGTGGCGCCTCGCTGAAGCGCGAGAGTTGGGCGATCTTGCCGCCGAGGCAGCGGGCGTAGAACTCGAAGGCTGCTTCGGCATTGCCGTCGAGGATGAGGTAGGCGACGAGTTGCATGGCGGTTCTCCGTGGGTTGAACAGCGGATCAATGACGCTGGTCGATCTGCGCGCGCAGGCGTTCTTCCCGCGCGCGCAGTTCGGGCGTGAGCGTGTCGCCGAAGTCCTCGGCCTCGTACAGCGGGCGAATCTCCACCTCGGTGCCGCCGTCGAACGGGGCGCGCTTCAGCCACTCGATCGCCTCGGCCAGCGACTTCACCTGCCACAGCCAGAAGCCGGCGACCAGTTCCTTGCTCTCGGCGAACGGGCCGTCGATCACCGTGCGCTGCTTGCCGTCGAAGCGCACGCGCGCGCCGCTGGAACTGGGCTTCAGCCCGTCGCCGGCCAGCATCACGCCAGCCTTCACCAGCTCCTCGTTGTACTTGCCCATCGCCTCGAACAGCGCGGTGTCCGGCAGCACGCCGGCTTCGCTGTCGCGGTCCGCCTTGACTATCACCATGCATCGCATCGTCGTCTCTCCGGTAGGGCGGGGCGGGTGGCCCCGGTGGCGTTCTCATCGGTGCGACGAACGGCGATGTGCGGGATCGACATCGGGCGGGCGGATTTTTTTGCGACCACCATCCTTGGCGGTCGCCCTGCGGGCCATCGCCGACGCGATGTCATGTCGCTCCCGGCGATTTTTTGCGGTGGGCCGCACCCGCCATGACGCGCCCTCGACATCGCGGCGCAGGCGCGGGAGTAGGCTGGGCGCTCCGCATCGGGAGGGTCGCCTCATGTCGCGTCGAATCCGCAAGCTGCTGATCGTGCTGGTCGCGTCACTGTTGCCCGGCCTGGCCGTCGCCGCGCCAGCCCCCGCGTCGTCCACCAGTGCGGCCGCCTTGCAGCAGGCCGTGGACGGCAGCTGGCGTTCCGCCGCGAACAAGGCGCGCGACCGCTACCGCCACCCGGTCGAGACGCTGCAGTTCTTCGGCATTCGCCCGGACATGACCGTGGTGGAGCTGGCGCCGGGCGGCGGCTGGTATACCGAGATCCTCGCGCCGTTCCTGCGCGAGCACGGCCATCTGGTCGAGGCGCCGTCGCCGTCGCCTGCGTTCATGAAACGGATGCAGGCCGATCCGGCGGTGTTCGGCCACTTCGCGCAGGTGCTGCCGTTCAAGCCGCCGGCGCAGGTCGCGCTCGGCGCGCCGGGTTCGGCCGACATGGTGCTCACCTTCCGCAACACCCACGACTGGCTCAACCGCAACCCCGAGGCGCTGGCTGCGGTGTTCAAGGCCGCCTACGACGTGCTCAAGCCCGGCGGCGTGTTCGGCATCACCGAGCACCGCGCCCGGCCGTTCGCCGATGCGCAGGAAAGCAGCAAGGCGCTGCACCGCCTGCCCGAGGACTACCTGATCGAGCTGGGCCTGAAGACCGGCTTCCGCCTCGGCGGCGTGTCCCAGGTCAACGCGAACCCGAAGGACCCCGAGGACATCAACATCCACCACCTGCCGCCCGACCTCGCCGGCCCGGCGGGCGAACACGCGGCGATGCAGGCGATCGGCGAGTCGGACCGGATGACGCTGCGCTTCGTGAAGCCTTGAGGCCGGCGATGTGGAGTCGGCGTAGCGCGCGCGGCTCCGCGCGTCGTCAGGACGCGCGGTTGTGCGAGCGCATGGTGCGCTGCTTCTCGATCTGCCAGTCGCGCTGCTTCTCGGTGTCGCGCTTGTCGTGCTCCTGCTTGCCGCGCGCCAGGCCGACTTCCACCTTGACCTTGCCGTTCTTCCAGTACATCGCGGTGGGCACCAGGGTGTAGCCCTTGCGCTCCACCGCGCCGATCAGCTGGTCGATCTCCTTGCGGTGCAGGAGCAGCTTGCGCGTGCGGCGGTCCTCGGCGATCACGTGGGTGGAAGCGCTGATCAGCGGCGGGATCGAGGCGCCGACCAGGAAGATCTCGCCCTTGATCACGATCGCGTAGCCGTCGCCGAAGTTGATCCGCCCCGCGCGCAGCGCCTTCAGTTCCCAGCCCTGCAGCGCGATGCCGGCCTCGTAGCGCTGGTCGATGTGGTACTCGAAGCGCGCGCGCTTGTTCAGCGCGATGGTGCCGGTGCCCTTGGTGGTGTCCTTGTCCTTGCTCTTGGCCATGTCCGCTAAACTTCGGGCCTCTGGGCGGCCGCGTTGCCTGTCGCCCATCGAAGCGACGCGCTCTTCTTAAAGTACATCCAGGAATGGATGCCCGTTTGATCTTCGCATTCAGGGACGAATGCAAAGGACATATTGTGATCGAGATACGCCGCAGCGCGCTGGTGCGCCACACGCCGGAACAGATGTTCGATCTGGTCGACGGGGTGGAAGCATACCCAAAGCGCTTCCCCTGGTGCTCGTCGGCCACCGTGATCGAGCGCGCCGACAACGTGCTGGTGGCGCGGCTCGACCTGCATTTCGCGGGCCTCAAGCACAGCTTCACCACGCGCAACACCGCCGAGCGGCCGCGGCGCATCGACATCCGCCTGGTCGACGGCCCGTTTCGCTCGCTGGACGGCCTGTGGAGCTTCACCGCGTTGGGCGAGGACGGCTGCAAGGTGGCGCTGGAGCTGGACTTCGACTACGCGGGGAGGATCGGCGGCAGCGTGCTCAAGCTCGGTTTCCAGGGCCTCGCCAACCGCATGGTGGACGATTTCTGCCGCGCCGCGGACCAGCTGTATGGCTGAGCCGGCGATCGCGGTGGAAGTGCTGCACGCCGGCGTGCAAGGTGTGTGGCGCCGTCGCGTTGTGCTGCCGGTCGGCAGCACCGCGCTGCAGGCGGTGGAGGCCGCGGGAGGCTTGAGGGAACTGCCGGCGGAAGTGCTGGAACCGCTGCGGCTGGGCATCCATGCGCGCCGGATCGAAGCGGACCAAGTGCTGCGCGACGGCGACCGGGTGGAAATCTACCGGCCGCTGGCGCTGGATCCGATGGCCGCACGCCGGCGCCGCGCCGGCAAGGGCTGAGAGCCTGTTCACGATCTCCGCATAGCCCGCGTTGCCTTGCCGTGGCCGTCAGGTGGTGGCGCGTGGCGCAGCGCCTGCCTGGCTGGCAGGTCAAGCCGCGCGCTGCCGCATGGCGGCCACGGCAAGGCAACCCGCAGGGCCGGGGCTGTTTGCCCGCATTCCTGCGTCATCACTCAGTCGTGGACGGACGTCCACTCCTTCGTTCTTCCTTGGCCTGCGCGCAAACAGCCCCCGGCGCGGGCCATGTGGAGATCGTGAACAGGCTCTATACGCGTCAGTGGTTGTTGCTGCCGGCATCGCCGCCGGAATCCTTGTCGTCCTTGCCCTTGATGTCCTTGTCGCCCTTCGCCTCGTCGACCGGGTAGTCGACGTGGTACTTCTTGCTCTCCTTGAGCAGGTTCTTGTTGTTCTCCAGGAACGGGCTGCCCTCGACCCGCGCCAGCGTGTCGTTGTCGAAGTACAGGCTCATCGTGCTGACCTGCATCGGGCCGCCGCGGTGCGAGTAGGTGGAGACGTAGTCCCAGCGGCTCTGGTCGAACGGCGTGGACACCGACGGCGTGCCCACCAGCAGCAGCACCTGGCGCTTGGTCAGGCCGGGCTTGAGCTGATCTACCGCCTTCTGGTCGATGGTCTTGTCGAGCAGGTTGCCCTGGCGCACGTCCGGCGTGTAGACCAGATGGCAGCCGGAAACGGCAAGCGCCAGCAAGGCGACAACCGGCAGGGAAATCAGCTTTGGCATGCGTGCTGCGTCCAGATCGTGAAGGTGTCGGATGATACACTACCGGTTCGACCGCGCCGCGCCGGCTGGAGGTACCGCGATGGAACAGGAAACCCAGGAACTGCGCCGGGTCGGTCTCAAGGTGACCCACCCGCGCATGCGCATCCTGCAGATCTTCGACGAGGAGGAGAGCAAGCACCTCACCGCCGAGGACGTCTACAAGCTGCTGCTCGCCCACCAGGAAGACATCGGCCTGGCGACGGTGTACCGCGTGCTGACCCAGTTCGAGGCCGCGGGCATCCTCGTCAAGCACAACTTCGAGGGCGGCCAGGCCGTCTACGAGCTCGACCGCGGCCGTCACCACGACCACATGATCGACGTGGACAGCGGCAAGGTGATCGAGTTCGTCAGCGAGGAGATCGAGCGCCTGCAGCACGAGATCGCCGCCCGCCACGGCTACGTGATCGAGGACCACAGCCTGGTGCTGTACGTGCGCCCCAGGCAGCGCACGCGCAAGGGCTGAACCCGGCGGCCCGGGCAGGCGTCGAAGCGCGATTCGCGGGCGCAAAAAAATCGCGAGGAAGGACTCCTGTCCACCTCGCGATTGCCTCGGTACCTGACTGGACGTCCGGCAGGGGCGAGTTGCTCGCTCGGGCCGTGCGCGTCCAAGGTAACGACCAGATGGCGTCCTGCCATCTCTCCGGAGTCGCCGTCCCCACGAGGACTCCGGTACGCCATCTCACGATGGCGGCTCCCCCACATCGATGAATGGATCGTAACGAAGCCTTTACGATCTGGATATCGGAAAATTTCCTAGATACCCCGATTCGTGACCGGCGATTCGATGTTGCTGCGCAGCAATACGCGCAGGTGCACGCCGCGCAGCACCGGGCGCAGCCGGAACAGTCCGCCCAGCGAGGTGACCCGGTCGCGCATGCCCTGCAGGCCACGGCCGCCGCGCGGCAGGCGCTCGGGCAGGCCGATGCCGTTGTCGCGCAGGTCGAGCAGGGCCAGCGCCGTGCCATGGCGTTCGCCGATGCGCAGGCGCAGGCGGAATTCGCTGGCCTGGGCGTGCTTGACGGTGTTGGTGGCGCTTTCCTGCGTCAGCCGGTAGATGGTGGTGCGGGTGTCGTCGTCGAGCAGGCGCGGGTCGCCGCGCAGCTCGGTGTGGTAGCTGATGCCCGCGGCGTTCAGCAGGTCGCGGATCGGGCCCTCGTCCAGCGCGCGCAGCAGGCCGAATTCGTCCAGCACGGCGGGGCGCAGATCGTCCAGCAGCCGGTGCAGGGCGCGGCGCATGTGGGCGAGGATGCCGTTGATCGAGCTGCCGATGTCCTCCAGCCCGGCCTGCTGCAGGCGCGCCTGCGCCAGCTTCACGTGGGTCTGGATCGCGGTGATGTTCTGGCCCAGCTCGTCGTGCAGCTCGGCGGCGAGGTGGCGGCGCTGGTTCTCGTCGGCCTGCAGGTTGCCGCGGGCGGCGGCGCGCAGCTGCCGCGCCAGCTGGTCCAGCCGCCGGTTGACCGCGGCCAGGTGGGTGTTCTGCTCGGCCACCCGCAGCTTGCTGCGGCGCAGGGCGTCGGTGGCCGAGCCGAGCATCAGCGTGCCGGTGCCGGCCACGGCCAGGAACAGGTAGCCGGCCGCCGAGGGCTCGCGGCCCAGCCGCAGGTCCAGCACCGTCATGCCGAGGCAGGAGACGATCATCGCCAGGCTGGCGCCGCGCCAGCCGTGGCGGAAGGCGAAGAACAGCACCGGCGCCAGCGACAGCGCGCGGGCGAACTGCGGCTGCGCGGTGGCCCGCTCGGACAGCAGCAACAGGATCGCCATCGCCGGCAGCATCACCTGCAGGCCGTCCAGCAGCAGGCCGGCCAGGGCGCGGCGATCGGGCGGCGCGCGCAGCAGCAACACCATCACCGGCACCACCAGCAGCACGCCGAGGTAGCCGCCCAGCAGTTCGTCGCCGAGCATGCGGATCAGCGCGTCATGCGCCGCGGCGGTGTGGATCACGGTGAGCAGGCCCGCATCCGCCGCGCTGGTGGAGAGCACCACCAGGATCGCGGCCAGCAGCAGGCGGGCGGTTTCCTGCGGGTTGTACAGGTTGGCGCCCGCATGGGGATTGAGCCGGCGCAGCAACCACAGGCCGGCCGCGGTCACCAGCGGTTCGGGCAGCTCGCCGAGGAAGTAGCCGCGCCAGCCCATCGGCAGTCCGTCGTGCAGGCTCATGCCGGCGGAGGCGAGCAGTTCCGCCCCGATCAGCCAGCCCCAGCTGCGCATGGGCAGCAACAGCAGCGCGCCGAAGCGCAGGCCGTAGGGCAGCATCCAGTACGGCTGCGCGCTGGGCCACAGCAGCAGCCACAGCAGCAGGTAGAGCGCGCCGAGCAGCGGGCCGGAACGCAGTGGGCGAAACGATTTCGAGCGCATCCGCGGATGGTACATGCGCGCCCCGGGGGCGTCCGCCGCCGATGCGCACGCCGGCCGCGGCACTGTGTACAGTAAGCGCATGTACAGCATCGTCCTGGTCGATGACCACGCCATCGTGCGCGAAGGCTTCAAGCGGCTGATCGGGCTGGAGCCCGACTTCAGGGTGGTGGGCGAGTGCCGCAGCGCCGACGACGCGGTGGAGGCGGTGGGCCAGCACCGCCCCGACCTGGTGGCGCTGGACCTGTCCCTGCCCGACGGCAGCGGCCTGCCGCTGATCGAGCATCTGCGCAGCGTGGCGCCGGACACGCGCATCGTGGTGCTGAGCATGCACGACGGCGAGCCCTACGTGTCCGAGGCGCTGCGCCGCGGCGCCAGCGGCTACGTGACCAAGGGCGTGGCGCCGGAGGAACTGGTGGCCGGGCTGCGCGCGGTGATGCAGAACGAGCAGTTCCTGAGTTCCGACCTGCGCCAGCGCCGCGCGGAGCAGCCCGAATCCGCGCTCGATCCGCTGCACCGGCTCACCGCGCGCGAGCACGAGGTGTTCCTGCTCCTGGCCTGCGGCCGCACGCCCAAGCAGGTGGCGGCCGAGCTCGGCATCGGCCAGAAGACCGTCTACATCCACCGCGCCAGCGTGATGGGCAAGCTCAACGCGGGTTCGGAACTGGAGCTGTACCGCATGGCCAGCGAACGCGGGCTGCTACCGGCGAGCGGCTGATCTTCGCGGGCTAGGCCTGCGCCCGTTCCAGCATCTGCTTCGCGTGGGCGCGCGTTTCGCGGGTGATCTCCACGCCGCCCAGCATGCGCGCCAGCTCGTCGCGGCGGCCCTCGGCATTCAAGGCCTGGATCCGGGTGCGGGTGTGGCCGCCGTCGCTGTGCTTGCTCACGTACAGGTGCGCGTGGCCCTGCGCGGCGACCTGGGGCAGGTGGGTGACGCACAGCACCTGGCGCTGGCCGCCGAGCGCGCGCAGCTTCTGGCCCACCACTTCGGCCACCGCGCCGCCGATGCCGCTGTCCACCTCATCGAACACCATCGTGCCCACGCTGTCCTTGCCCAGCGTGGCGACCTCGATCGCCAAGCTGATGCGCGCCAGTTCGCCACCGGAGGCTACCTTGCGCAGCGCGCGTGGCGGCTGGCCGGGGTTGGCGCTGACCAGCAGCTCGCAGCGTTCGCGGCCCTGCGGATCGGGGTCCTCGCCTTCGGCTGGTTCCAGCTCGACCTTGAGCACGCCGCCGGCCATGCCCAGTTCCGCCATCAGCGCGCTGACTTCCTTGCCCAGCTTGTCCGCGGCCTTGCGGCGCGACTTGCCCAACTGGTCGGCGGCCTGCGCGTAGTCGGCGCGCGCGCGTTCGCGCTGGGCGGCGAGTTGTTCCAGCGCCTCGCCGGCGCCTTCCAGCTCGGCCAGTTCGGTGCGCAGCGCGGCGGCCTGGTCGTGCAGTTCGGCGACTGGCAGGCGATGGCGGCGGCCCAGCTCGTGCAGGTGGGCGAGGTGGGCGTCGACTTCGGCGAAACGCTCGGGGTCGAGGTCCACGTCCTGCGCGTAGCGGCCCAGCGTGTCGGCTGCCTCGCCGAGCTGGATCGCGGCGTTGTCCAGCAGCTCCAGCGCGGGGTTCAGCGCCTCGTCCAGCGTCGCCAGCTTGCCCAGTTCGGCGTGCGCGCGGCCCAGCGCGCGGCGCAGCGCGAATTCGCTGTCGCCGTCGAGCAGCTCGACCACCCCGGCGGCGCCTTCGGCGAGCCGGCCGGCGTTGGCGAGGCGCTTGTGGCTGGCTTCCAGTTCGGCCAATTCGGCCGGCGGCAGCGTCCAGCGTTCGAGTTCCTCCAGCTCGTGGCGCAGCAGTTCCAGCCGCTGCTCGCGATCCTCGCCGCCGCTGAGGCGACGGATGCGCGCGCCCAGCTCGCGCCATTGCGTGGCCAGCTCGCGCACCTGCGTGGCCAGCGCTTCGTGGCCGGCATGGGCGTCGAGCAGGGCGAGCTGGTGGGCGCGCGAGAGCAGGGCCTGGTGCTCGTGCTGGCCGTGGATTTCCACCAGCAGGGTGGCCAGCTCGGCGAGCTGGCCGGCGCTGGCGGGGCGGCCGTTGATCCAGGCGCGCGAGCTGCCCTCGGCGCGGATCACCCGGCGCAGCTGGCAGGCGGTGCCGTCGTCCAGTTCCTCCTGCGCCAGCCAGGCGCGGGCCTCGGGCAGGGCGGCGAGGTCGAACTCGGCGGACAGCTCCGCGCGGTCGCTGCCCGCGCGCACCATGCCGCTGTCGGCGCGCGCGCCAGCGAGCAGCAGCAGCGCGTCGACCAACAGCGACTTGCCGGCGCCGGTTTCGCCGCTGACCACGGTGAGGCCGGCGCCGAAATCGACTTCGGCATGTTCGACGACGGCGAATTGGCGGACGTGGAGCGAGGTGAGCATGGCGGGCTGGCGGCAGTCCGGATGGGGCGGGTGATTGTAGCGGCAGGCCTGCCGCTACAATCGACGGGTCGGCTTGCATGGCGGGCCGGCAGACCCTATCTCCTTGTCGTCTCATCCGCTGCTACAGACGCATGTCCCTACGCCAAGACCACGAACTCGATGCGCGCACGCGGCGCCTGCTGCGCAGCCTGATCGCGCAGTACCTGGTCGACGGCGAGCCGGTGGGTTCGCGCACGCTGTCGCGCTCGTCGGGGCTGGACGTGAGCCCGGCCACGATCCGCAACATCATGGCCGACCTGGAAGAGGCCGGCCTGGTCGCCTCGCCGCACACCTCGGCGGGGCGCATCCCCACGCCGCGCGGGCTGCGCCTGTTCGTGGACAGCCTGATCGAGCTGCAGCCGCTGCCGCACGAGGAAATGGTCCGCCTGCAGCGCGAGCTGCCGCCGGGGCAGGCGACCACGCGCGACCTGCTCGGCAACGCCTCGGCCCTGCTCTCGGCGATGACCCATTTCGCCGGCGTGGTGACGGTGCCGCGGCAGGCGGATTTCCCGCTGCGCCACATCGATTTCGTGCCGCTGCCCGACGCGCGCGTGCTGGTGATCCTGGTGTTCTCCGACAACCAGGTGCAGAACCGCGTGGTGCAGCTGAGCAAGCCGCTGGACGGCCGCGAGCTGGAGCAGGCGGCGAACTACATCAACACGCACTTCGCCGGCCTGCGCGTGGACGACATCCGCGCCCACCTGCTGGCCGAGCTGCGTGCCGCGGGCAGCGAGCTGAACCGGCTGGTGGCGAACGCCACCGAGCTGGCCACCGCCTCGTTCGCGCCGCAGGGCGGCGGCGAGGACGTGCTGGTCAGCGGCCAGACCAACCTGATGGGCTACGCCGAGCTGGCCGACCTGGCGCGCCTGCGCGAGCTGTTCGAGGCGTTCCAGCAGAAGAACGAGCTGTTGCAGCTGATGGAAGTGTGTGCACGGGCGCCCGGCGTGCGCCTGTTCATCGGCGAGGAATCGGGCTTCGCGGCGCTGGACGGCTGCAGCGTGGTCACCGCCAGTTACGGCGTGCAGGGGCGCGTGCTGGGCGCGGTGGGCGTGATCGGCCCCACGCGGATGGCCTACGAGCGGGTGATCCCGGTGGTGCAGGCCACCGCCGGCCTGCTCAGCGACGCCTTGAATCGCGTGGCGACGGCCTCATAGAGGCCACGGGAGGCGGGGACACCCGCAAGTATTGGAGCGGTCGGCCACACAGGCCGGCCATGGACGAGGTTTGGAGTCATTCATGCAGAACAACGATCCGCACGCGTCGCCGGTGCCTGACGTCGACGCCGCCGCCGAGGCTGCCAACGCCGACCTGGAGGCGCTCAAGGCCCGCGTGGCCGAGCTGGAGGCCAGCAACACCGAGCTGCGCGAGACCGTGCTGCGCGAGAAGGCCGAGATCGAGAACCAGCGCCGCCGCCTGCACCGCGACCTGGAGCAGGCCCGCCGCTTTGCCAACGAGAAGCTGCTGAACGAGCTGCTGCCGGTATTCGACGGGCTGGAGAGCGGGCTGGCGGTGGAGACCGCCGACGTGGCGGCGATGCGCGAGGGCCTGGGCCTCACCCTGAAGTCGCTGCTCAAGGTGGGCGAGAACCACGGCCTGGCGCAGGTCGACCCCGTGGGCCAGCCGCTGGATCCGGAGCGTCACCACGCGGTGAGCATGGTCGAGGCGCCCGGCGCGGCGGCCGGCACCGTGGTCAGCGTGCTGCAGAAGGGCTACGTGCTGAACGACCGCCTGCTGCGCCCGGCGCTGGTCGCCGTGGCGAAGGACTGAGCCGCGCGGCGCTGAACGCGACACATCCGGAGCCCCGTCGGCATTGATTCGCCGCACGCGGGCCCCATCTGGAAAACCATTGCGCGGTCGTGGGGCCGCATACGAGATTCGGGAGCACTACACATGGGCAAGATCATCGGCATCGACCTGGGCACCACCAACTCCTGCGTGTCCGTGATGGACGGCAGCGCCACCAAGGTCATCGAGAACTCGGAAGGCGACCGCACCACGCCCTCCATCGTGGCCTTCAGCAAGGACGGCGAAGTGCTGGTCGGCGCGCCGGCCAAGCGCCAGAGCGTGACCAACCCCAAGAACACCTTCTATGCGGTGAAGCGCCTGATCGGCCGCAAGTTCACCGACGCCGAGGTGCAGAAGGACCTGCACATCGTGCCCTACGGCATCGTCGCGAACGACAACGGCGACGCCTGGGTGCAGACCGCCGACGGCAAGAAGATGGCGCCGCCGGAGATCTCGGCGAAGGTGCTGATGAAGATGAAGAAGACCGCCGAGGACTATCTCGGCGAGGCCGTCACCGAGGCCGTGATCACGGTGCCCGCCTACTTCAACGACAGCCAGCGCCAGGCCACCAAGGACGCCGGCCGCATCGCCGGCCTGGAAGTGAAGCGCATCATCAACGAGCCGACCGCGGCCGCGCTGGCCTATGGCCTCGACAAGAAGGGCGGCGACCGCAAGATCGCGGTGTACGACCTGGGCGGCGGCACCTTCGACGTCTCGATCATCGAGATCGCCGAGGTCGACGGCGAGAAGCAGTTCGAGGTGCTGGCCACCAACGGCGACACCTTCCTCGGCGGCGAAGACTTCGACATGCGCGTGATCGACTACCTGGTCGAGGAGTTCCAGAAGGACCAGGGCATCGACCTGCGCAAGGATCCGCTCGCCCTGCAGCGCCTGAAGGACGCCGCCGAGCGCGCCAAGATCGAGCTGTCCTCCAGCCACCAGACCGAGGTGAACCTGCCCTATGTCACGGCGGACGCGAGCGGCCCGAAGCACCTCAACATCAAGCTCACCCGCGCCAAGCTGGAAGCGCTGGTGGAAGACCTGGTCAAGCGCACCATCGAGCCGTGCCGCACCGCGCTCAACGACGCCGGCCTGCGCGTGTCCGACATCGACGAGGTGATCCTGGTCGGCGGCCAGACCCGCATGCCCAAGGTGCAGGAGTCTGTGAAGGACTTCTTCGGCAAGGAGCCGCGCAAGGACGTCAACCCGGACGAGGCCGTGGCCGTGGGTGCGGCGATCCAGGGCGGCGTGCTGGGCGGTTCGGTCAAGGACGTGCTGCTGCTCGACGTCACCCCGCTGTCGCTGGGCATCGAGACCATGGGCGGCGTGATGACCAAGCTGATCGAGAAGAACACCACGGTGCCGACCAAGGCCGCGCAGGTGTTCTCCACCGCCGACGACAACCAGACCGCGGTGACCGTGCACGTGCTGCAGGGCGAGCGCGAGCGCGCGAACGCGAACAAGTCGCTGGGCAAGTTCGACCTCAGCGGTATCGACCCGGCGCCGCGCGGCATGCCGCAGATCGAGGTGACCTTCGACATCGACGCGAACGGCATCCTGCACGTGTCAGCCAAGGACAAGAAGACCGGCAAGGAACAGAAGATCGAGATCAAGGCCGGTTCGGGCCTCTCCGAGGAGGAGATCGCCCGCATGGTGGCCGACGCCGAGGCGAACAAGGAAGAGGACAAGAAGTTCCACGAGCTGGTGGGCACGCGCAACAAGGCCGATCAGCTGGTGCACGCCACCCGCAACGCGCTGAAGGAACACGGCGACAAGGTCGGCGCGCAGATCGGCAGCATCGAGGAGGCGTTGTCCGAGCTGGAGAAGGTCAAGGACGGCGACGACAAGGCGCAGATCGAGGCCAAGATCACCAAGCTGGAGCAGGCTGCGCAGGCGCTGTACGCCGCGGCCCAGGGCCAGGGCGGCCCGGCCGACGCCGGCGCGCAGGCCGGCCCGCACGGCTCGGCGCAGCCCGACGACGTGGTGGACGCCGAGTTCACCGAGGTCAAGGACGGCAAGAAGTAAGGTTGTATCGACCCGGAACGAGCGCCGCGCAAGCGGCGCTCGTTTTCCTGTTTATGGGGGAAGTGTATGGACAAGGGACGGTTGGAAGCGTTCAGCGACGGCGTGCTGGCGATCATCATCACCATCATGGTGCTGGAGCTGAAGGTGCCGCACGGCGCAAGCTGGAGCGTGCTGGCCGCGCAGTGGCCGGCGCTGCTCAGCTACGTGCTCAGCTTCGTCTACGTGGGCATCTACTGGAACAACCACCATCACTTCCTGCATGCGGCGGCGAAGGTCAACGGCGCCTCGTTGTGGGCGAACCTGCACCTGCTGTTCTGGCTGTCGCTGATGCCGGTGGCCACCGGCTGGATGGGCGAGAACGAGTTCGCGGCGCTGCCGGTGGCGGTGTACGGCGCGGTGCTGCTGATGTGCGCGCTGGCCTGGCAGCCGTTCCAGCGCAGCCTGATCACGGCCAACGGCGGCAGGGATTCCCTGCTGGCGCAGGCGGTGGGTGCGGACTGGAAAGGCTGGTTCGCCGTCGCCATGTATCTGGGTGGCATCCTGCTGGCGTTCGTGGCGCCGTGGGTGTCCTGTCTTTTCTACGCCACGGTGGCAGCGATCTGGTTCATCCCTGATCGGCGCATCGAATCGCGGATCAAGCATGAGCAAGCGTGATTACTACGAAGTCCTGGGTGTCGAACGCACGGTCACCGAGGCCGAACTGAAGAAGTCCTTCCGCCGGCTGGCGATGAAGTACCACCCGGACCGCTGTCCGGACGATCCCCACGCGCAGGAGAAGTTCAAGGAGGCCAAGGAGGCCTACGAGGTGCTCGCCGACGCGCAGAAGCGCGCGCTGTACGACCAGTACGGCCACGCCGCCTTCGAGGGCGGCATGGGCGGTCGCGGTGGCGGCGGCTTCGGCGACATGGGCGATATCTTCGGCGACATCTTCGGCGACATCTTCGGCGGTGGCGGCCGTCGCCAGCCGCGCCGCGGCGCCGACCTGCGCTACATCATGGAGCTCGATCTGGAAGAGGCCGTGTTCGGCATCGAGAAGAAGATCGAGATTCCCACCCAGGTCAACTGCCACCACTGCAACGGCTCGGGCTCGGCCGACGGCAAGACCGTGCAGTGCAAGACCTGCCACGGCCACGGCCGCGTGCGCATGCAGAACGGCATCTTCTCGATCCAGCAGGCCTGCCCGCACTGCGGCGGCAGTGGCCAGACGATCGAGAAGCCGTGCAAGCACTGCCACGGCGAAGGCCGGCTGGAAGAAACCCGCACGCTGTCGGTGAAGATCCCCGCCGGCGTGGACAACGGCGACCGCATCCGCCTCACCGGCCAGGGCGAGGCCGGCCCCGCCGGCGCGCCCGCCGGCGACCTGTACGTGGAAGTGCACGTGCGCGAGCACAAGATCTTCCAGCGCGACGGCAGCGACCTGTACTGCGAAGTGCCGATCCGCTTCTCGCAGGCCGCGCTGGGCGCGGAGCTGCCGGTGCCCACGCTGGAAGGCGAGGTGCCGATCAGCATTCCGCCGGAAACCCAGACCGGGCAGACCTTCCGCCTGCGCGGGCGCGGCGTGAAGTCGGTGCGCAGCGGCCGCGCCGGCGACCTGATCTGCCGCGTGGTGGTGGAAACCCCGGTGCGCCTCACCAGGCAGCAGCGCGAACTGCTGGAGCAGCTCGAAGCCAGCTTCAACGACGGCAAGGCCGAGGAGCACATGCCGCGCGCGAAGAACTGGGTGGACGGCGTGAAGCAATTCTGGTCGCGGGTGACTTCCTGACTCTGCTAATTTGGGCGTCCATTTGCCGCACGACGGATTGCCTGCCATGACCTCCGCACCGCTACGCCTCGCCATCAACGGCGCCTCCGGCCGCATGGGGCAGGCCCTGCTGTCGCTCTTGCGCATGGACGGCCGCTTCGAGCTGGCGCATGCGGTGGTGTCGCCCGGCTCGCGGCACGACGGCGAGCCGGTGTGGCTGGGGCAGGCCTTGTGCCATGCGCACGACTGGTCGAAGGCGCCCGCGCTCGACGTGGTGATCGACTTCAGCGGCCCGGCCGGCCTGGCCGCGGCGCTGGAGCACTGCCTTGCGCACGGCACCCCGCTGGTGACCGGCACCACCGGCCTCGATGCGGCGCTGCAGGCGCGGCTGGACGCGGCCGGCGCGCGCATCGCGCTGCTGCGCGCGGCGAACTTCAGCCTCGGCGTGGCGCTGCTCACGCGCCTGCTGCGCGAGGCCGCCGCCGCGCTGCCGGACTGGGACCTGGAGATCGTCGAGGCCCACCACGGCCGCAAGCAGGACGCGCCCTCGGGCACCGCGCTGGCGCTGGGCCAGGCTGCCGCCGCGGCGCGCGACACCACGCTGGACGCTACCGCGGTCTACAGTCGCGAAGGCCGCACCGGCGAGCGCGTGCCCGGCAGCATCGGTTTCGCGGTGGTGCGCGGCGGCGACATCGTGGGCGAGCACCAGGCCCTGCTGATCGGGCCGGGCGAGCGGGTGGAGCTGGGTCATCGCGCCACCGACCGCGCGATCTTCGCGCGCGGCGCGCTGCAGGCCGCACACTGGCTGGTCGGCCGCGCGGCCGGGCACTGGCAGATGGAAGACGTGATCGCCGCGCAGGCTTGAGCCCGCGCCGGCTTGCCACGCCCGGCCCCGTGCATCCCATGCTGTCTATCCTCAGCCTGTTCCTCGTCTCGGCCGGCGCGATCTATCTCGCCTGCGAATACTTCGTCAACGGCATCGAATGGCTGGGCCACCGGCTGAAGCTGGGCGCCACCGCCACCGGCACCGTGCTGGCCGCGTTCGGCACCGCGCTGCCGGAAAGCGCGGTGACCTTCGTGGCGGTGGTCTGCGGCAGGACGCCGGCGGCGCGCGACATCGGCGTGGGCGCCGCGATGGGCGGGCCGCTGGTGCTGGCCACGATCGCCTATGCGGTGGTGGGCGTGGCGCTGTGGGGCAATCAGCGGCGCCTGCAGCGCGGCGATGTGCTGGTGCGCATCGACCACCAGCGGCTGGCGCACGATCAGGCCTGGTTCCTCGCGATCTTCGCGGTGAAGGTGGGGCTGGGATTGATCGCGTTCGCGTGGAAGCCGTGGCTGGGCGTGGCGTTCCTGCTCGCCTACGCGCTGTACGTGTGGCGCGAGGTGCGCAGCGACGACAGCGCGCCGGAGGAGGAGGTGCTGGAGCCGCTGATGCTGCGCCCGCGCGATGCCGAGCCCGCGCTGCGCTGGGTGCTGGCGCAGACGGGCGCGGCGCTCCTGGTGATCGCGGTGGCCTCGCGCGTGTTCGTGAGCCAGCTCGAAGCGATCGGCGTGGCGCTCGCGCTGCCGCCGCATCTGGTGGCGCTGCTGCTGAGCCCGGTGGCGACCGAACTGCCCGAGACGCTCAACGCGCTGATCTGGGTACGGCAAGGCAAGGAGCGCCTCGCGCTGGCCAACATCTCCGGCGCGATGATGATCCAGGCGACCATCCCCAGCGCGCTGGCGATCTTCGCCACGCCGTGGCTGTTCGATCCGCCGCTGATCGTTTCCGGCGCACTCACCGCGGCCGCGATCGTCTACCTGTGGTGGCTGTTCCGCCGCGGCCGGGTGGACGCGCGCCGGCTGTTGCCGGTGGGTCTGCTGTACGCCGTGTTCGCCGCGTTCGTGGCGTGGCACTACGCCGGGTGAGTCAGTCGCGGTGCGCGGCGTTGCGGTCGCGGCCGGCGCCGTAGCGCGTGTCCAGCTTGCCGAACAGCTTCTTGAACAGGCGGGAGAACTTGCCGCGGCGGGTCTTGCGCAGCTTCTCTTCCTCGCTGGTGAGCCAGGCGACCTGGATCACCCGGCGCTCGCCCTCGTAGGGCAGGTGGCCGTGGAAGGAGTTGTCGCAGCGCTTGAACACCGCGAACTCGCCGTACAGCGGCGGCAGCTCCGGCACCACGGTGGCGTCGATGTCGTCGATCTTGTCGAGGAAGCGCAGGCAGCCTTCGCTGGTGTCGGGCCACTGCGGGTTGAGGTAGAGCAGGGCGGTGACCACCTTGGACTTGCTGTCGGTGTGGATGGTGCCGTGGCGGCGGTTCATCAGCCGGCACAGCGTCACCAGGGTGGGATACTGGCCCAGGTCGGCGATGCCCAGGCGCTCGCCGATGCGTTTGGCGAAGGCCGGCGCGGTGAGCTGCTCCACCAGCGCGTTGACCGCGGGGCCGCAATCGGCCGGGTCCCAGGGAAAGAAGCCGGCACTGGGGTAGCGCGGGAAGTCGCGGTCGAGATCGTTGCGCGCCTCGTCCGGGAGCTGGCCATGGGCGATCATGAACGGGAACGGTTCGTGCCGCACCAGGGTGTCCGGGCGTTCGAGACGGGCGGGATCGAGCAGGGCCTCGGGACTCATGGGCGGACATCACTCCCCTGGAAAGGACGCATCAGTGTAGCGCCGCGCGACGGTACGAAAGCTGACGGAAGCGGCGTTTCCCGGCGCGGCCGAAGTGGACAGCAAGCGCCGCTGCGCCTATCATTGCGACCCGCCCGAATGTCCTCCCTTCCAAGGTTCTCAAGCCTGCCTCGTGCGGCTTGCGGACTTTGCTGCACCCGAAAGGCGGTTCCCAATGTCCATCCCCGCTCTGCTCGCCCTCGAAGACGGCAGCGTGTTCCACGGCCATGCCGTGGGCGCGACTGGCGAAACCGTCGGCGAGGTGGTCTTCAACACCGCCATGACCGGCTACCAGGAGATCCTCACCGATCCCTCGTACAGCCGGCAGATCGTCACCCTGACCTACCCGCACATCGGCAACACCGGCTGCAACGCCGAGGACGCCGAGTCCGACCGCGTGCACGCCGCCGGCCTGATCGTGCGCGACGTGCCGCGCCTGGCCAGCAACTGGCGCAGCAGCGAAAGCCTGCCCGATTACCTGAAGCGCCATGGCGTGGTGGCGATCGCCGGCATCGACACCCGCCGGCTCACCCGCATCCTGCGCGACAAGGGCGCACTGGCGGGCTGCATCCTCGCCGGCGAGGGTATCGACGCCGAGGTCGCGCTGGCCAAGGCGCGCGCGTTCCCGGGCCTGAACGGCATGGATCTCGCCAAGGTGGTCTGCACCACCAAGCCTTACGCGTGGAGCGAGGGCGTCTACGACCTCGATGCCCAGGCCTTCAACCAGCCGTCCAAACGCTACAAGGTCGTGGCCTACGACTTCGGCGTGAAGCACAACATCCTGCGCCTGCTCGCCGAGCAGGGTTGCGACATCACCGTGGTGCCGGCGCAGACGAGCGCCGCCGAGGTGCTGGCGATGCAGCCCGACGGCGTGTTCCTCTCCAACGGCCCCGGCGACCCGGCCGCCTGCGACTACGCGATCGCCGCCACGAGGCAATTCCTCGACGCGAAGATCCCGCTGTTCGGCATCTGCCTCGGCCACCAGATCATGGGCCTCGCGCTGGGCGCGAAGACGCTGAAGATGAAGTTCGGCCACCACGGCGCGAACCATCCGGTAAAGGACCACGACGACGGCCGCGTGCTGATCACCAGCCAGAACCATGGCTTCGCGGTGGACCCGGCGACCCTGCCGGCGAACGCGCGCGTCACCCACACCTCGCTGTTCGACGGCTCGCTGCAGGGCTTCGCGCTCACCGACCGCCCGGCGTTCTGCTTCCAGGGCCACCCGGAAGCGAGCCCCGGCCCCCATGACATTGTTTACCTGTTTGAACGGTTCGCGGCCTTGATGCGGGACTCGGGACTCGGGACTCGGGACTCGGGGAAAGCGTCGTGACGGCGAGCCATTTTCGCGAGCTGGAAGTGTGGCAACTGGCGATGTCGCTGGCCAAGCGCGTCTACGAATTGACGGCGGGCTTTCCGCGCGAAGAACGCTATGGCCTGGCCTCGCAACTCCAGCGCGCGGCCGTGTCGATTCCTTCCAATATTGCGGAAGGCAATGCGCGCGTATCCACCAAGGAATACGCGCGCTTCGTTTCGGTGGCGCTTGGTTCCTGCGCCGAACTCCAGACCCAGCTGCTGCTGTCGCGCGAGCTTGAACTCGGTCTGGAAACGGCGCGCGGCGACGCGCTCGACCTGTGCGATCGGACAGGCCAGATGTTGCTACGCCTGCACCAGGCGCTGATGCGGCGGCTCGAAACCGAGTCCCGAGTCCCGAGTCCCGAGTCCCGGAGTTGACCATGCCCAAGCGCACAGACATCAAAAGCATCCTGATCATCGGCGCCGGCCCGATCGTGATCGGCCAGGCCTGCGAGTTCGACTACTCCGGCGCGCAGGCGTGCAAGGCGCTGAAGGAGGAGGGCTACCGGGTGATCCTGGTGAACTCCAACCCCGCCACCATCATGACCGACCCGGAGATGGCCGATGCCGTCTACATCGAGCCGATCAACTGGCAGACGGTGGAGCGCATCATCGCCAAGGAGCGGCCCGACGCGGTGCTGCCCACCATGGGCGGCCAGACCGCGCTGAACTGCGCGCTCGACCTCGCCGACCACGGCGTGCTGGACAAATACAAGGTCGAGCTGATCGGCGCCAAGCGTGACGCGATCCGCATGGCCGAGGACCGCGAGCTGTTCAAGCAGGCGATGGCCGAGATCGGCCTGGATTGCCCGCAGGCGGAAGTCGCGAAGAGTTTCGAGCAGGCGCTGGAGATCCAGGCCAAGGTCGGCTTCCCCACCATCATCCGCCCCAGCTTCACCCTGGGCGGCTCGGGCGGCGGCATCGCCTACAACAAGGAGGAGTTCGAGGAGATCGTCAAGCGCGGCCTCGACCTTTCGCCGGTGCACGAGGTGCTGGTCGAGGAGTCGGTGCTGGGCTGGAAGGAGTTCGAGATGGAAGTTGTCCGCGACACCGCGGACAACTGCATCATCGTCTGCTCGATCGAGAACCTCGACCCGATGGGCGTGCACACCGGCGACTCGATCACCGTGGCGCCGGCGCAGACGCTCACCGACAAGGAATACCAGCGCCTGCGCGACGCCTCCATCGCGGTGCTGCGCAAGATCGGCGTGGACACCGGCGGCTCCAACGTGCAGTTCGGCATCAACGCCGAGAACGGCCGCGTGGTGGTGATCGAGATGAACCCGCGCGTGTCGCGCTCGTCCGCGCTCGCCTCCAAGGCCACCGGCTTCCCGATCGCCAAGATCGCCGCCAAGCTCGCGGTGGGCTACACGCTGGACGAGCTGAAGAACGACATCACCGGCGGCAGGACGCCGGCCTCGTTCGAGCCGACCATCGACTACGTGGTCACCAAGATTCCGCGCTTTGCGTTCGAGAAGTTCCCGCAGGCCGACGCGCGCCTCACCACCCAGATGAAGTCGGTGGGCGAGGTGATGGCGATCGGCCGCAGCTTCACCGAGTCGCTGCAGAAGGCGCTGCGCGGCCTGGAGATCGGCAAGACCGGGCTCAACCCGACCGGGCTGGACATCGGCACGGACGAGGGCCGGGCCACGCTCAAGCGCGAGCTGCGCGAGCCGCGGCCCGACCGCGTGTTCCATCTCGCCGACGCGTTCCGCGCCGGGCTGTCGCTGGAAGAAGTGCACGAGCTCAGCCGGGTCGATCCGTGGTTCCTCGCCGCGTTCGAGGACATCGTGCTGGCCGAGCGGGAGGTCAAGGCGCAGGGCATCGCCGCGCTGGATGCGCCGCGCATGCGCGAGCTGAAGCGCATGGGTTTCTCCGACGCGCGCCTGGCCGAACTGACCGGCTCGGACGAGGCCGCGCTGCGCCACCTGCGCCGCACGCTCGGCGTGCGCCCGGTGTACAAGCGGGTGGATTCCTGCGCCGCCGAGTTCGCCACCACTACCGCCTACATGTACTCGACCTACGAGGAAGAGTGCGAGGCGAACCCCACCGGGCGCGACAAGATCGTCGTGCTCGGCGGCGGCCCGAACCGCATCGGCCAGGGCATCGAGTTCGACTACTGCTGCGTGCACGCGGCGCTCGCGCTGCGCGAGGATGGTTATGAAACCATCATGGTCAACTGCAACCCGGAGACGGTTTCCACCGACTACGACACCTCCGACCGCCTGTACTTCGAGCCGCTGACGCTGGAAGACGTGCTGGAGATCGTCGACCTGGAAAAGCCCAAGGGCGTGATCGTGCAGTACGGCGGCCAGACCCCGCTGAAGCTGGCGCGCGCGCTGGAAGCGGCCGGCGCGCCGATCATCGGCACCTCGCCCGATTCGATCGACCTCGCCGAAGACCGCGAGCGCTTCCAGCAGATGATCGAGAAGCTGGGCCTGCGCCAGCCGCCGAACCGCACAGCGCGCAACGCCGACGAGGCGCTGGCGCTGGCGCGCGAGATCGGCTACCCGCTGGTGGTGCGCCCGAGCTACGTGCTGGGCGGCCGCGCGATGGAGGTGGTGTACGACGACGCCGACCTGTCGCGCTACATCCGCGAGGCGGTGCAGGTGTCGAACGACTCGCCGGTGCTGCTGGACCGCTTCCTCGACCACGCGGTCGAAGTGGACGTGGACATCATCGCCGACGCCGAGGGCAAGGTGTTGATCGGCGGCATCATGGAGCACATCGAGGAAGCCGGCGTGCACTCGGGCGATTCCTCCTGCTCGCTGCCGCCGTATTCGCTGACCGCCGACGTGCAGGACGAGCTGCGCCGGCAGGTGGCCGCGATGGCGAAGGAGCTCAAGGTCATCGGCCTGATGAACACCCAGTTCGCGATCCAGGGCGACACCGTGTTCGTCCTCGAAGTGAACCCGCGCGCCTCGCGCACCGTGCCGTTCGTGTCCAAGGCCACCGGCGTGCCGCTGGCCAAGATCGCGGCGCGCGCGATGGCCGGCCGTTCGCTCGCGGCGCAGGGCGCGACCCGGGAAGTGATCCCGGGCTACTACTCGGTCAAGGAAGCGATCTTCCCGTTCCTGAAGTTCCAGAACGTGGACCCGATCCTCGGCCCGGAGATGCGCTCCACCGGCGAGGTGATGGGCGTGGGCCGCAGCTTCGGCGCCGCGTTCGCGCGCGGCCACGACGCGGCCGGGATCAAGACGCCGCAGCGTGGCAAGGTGTTCGTGTCGGTGCGCGACGCCGACAAGGACCGCCTGCTGCCGGTGGCGCAGGAGGTGCTGCGGCGCGGCTTCAGCCTGGTCGCCACCGCCGGCACCGCGGCCTACCTCAGCGGCCACGGCGTGGCCTGCGAGCGCATCAACAAGGTGCTCGAAGGCCGCCCGCACATCGTCGACAGCATCAAGAACGGCGAGATCGTCTATATCGTCAACACCACCGAGGGCAAGCAGGCGATCGCCGACTCGTTCTCGATCCGGCGCGAGGCCCTGCAGCAGCGCGTCACCTATTCCACCACCGTGGCCGGCGCGCGCGCGCTGGTGCATTCGCTGGATTTCCACGGCAACGATGAAGTGCACAGCCTGCAGGAGCTGCACAAGGAGTTGAACGCATGAGTGCCCGCGCCCCCATCACCAAGACCGGTTCCGAGCGGCTGCGCGCCGAGCTGGAGCGGCTGAAGTCGGAGGAGCGGCCGCGCATCATCGCGGCGATCGCCGAGGCGCGCGCGCACGGCGACCTCAAGGAGAACGCGGAGTACCACGCCGCGCGCGAGCTGCAGAGCTTCATCGAGGGCCGCATCGGCCAGCTCGAGGCGCTGCTCTCCACCGCGCAGGTGATCGACGTGTCGCGGCTCGGTGCCGGCAGCAAGGTGGTGTTCGGCGCCATCGTGGACCTGGCCGACGAGGACAGCGGCGCCGAGGTGACCTACCAGATCGTGGGCGACCTCGAAGCCGACATCAAGCAGGGCCTGATCGCCGTCTCCTCGCCGATCGCGCGCGCGCTGATCGGCAAGCTCGAAGGCGACAGCTTCGAGTTCCAGGCGCCCAACGGCGTGAAGCGCTACGAGATCACCGGCGTGCGCTACGAGTGATCCGCTCGTCTCCCGGCTGAAAGCAAAAGCCCCGCATCTGCGGGGCTTTTGCTTTGGCCATCGGCGCGCATGCCGGCGGGCGCCGGGCAGCAAAAAGGCCGCTTGCGCAGCCTTTCCGTCGGCGGATACCGCGCTGCGATCAGCGCTGGCGGGCCTTGAAACGCGGGTTGCTCTTGCAGATCACGAACACCTTGCCGCGACGGCGCACGATCTTGCAGTCGCGGTGCCGCGCCTTGGCGGACTTCAACGAGTTAAGCACCTTCACGGCGAGCTCCTGATACCAAACGGAAAAAATCAGCGCGCAAGTATAACCTGCTGAATCGCCAGTCACAAGTTGCCGGAATCGCGGACGAACTCGTCCACGGTGGACAGGAATTGCGCCACCACCGGGGAAGCGTCGTCGGCCCGGCTGGCCACGGCCAGCAGGAGCCGGGCGGCGGGGTCGGCCAGCGGCACGTAGCTGACCCCGGCCAGCTGCACCGCGCGCATCGTCGCCGGCACCAGCGCCACGCCCAAGCCGGCAGCCACCAGGGCCAGCAGGCCGCTGATCTGCCGCGCCTGCTGCACCGTGCGTGGCTGGAAGCCGGCTGCGTTGGCCAGCGTGGTGAGCTTTTCGTGCAGGGTGGCGGCCACCTCGCGCGGTTGCGTGACGAAGGCCTCGCCGGCCACCTCGCCCATGTGCAGCTCGTCGCGCGTGGCCAGCGGGTGGCTGGCGGGCAGGGCGAGCAACAGCGGTTCGTGATCCAGCATGCGCAAGCGCAACTTGCGCGCATCCTGCAGATGGCGCGGTTCGGTACGCACGAAGCCGATGTCGATCTCGTTGGCCAACAGTGCGGCGAACTGCGGAGCGTTGTTCATCTCGCGCAGTTGCACGTCCACGCCCTGTGCCAGCTGGCGATGGCGCAGCAGGGTGCGCGGCAGGGCGGGGTGGAACGATACCGACAGCGTGTACGCCAGCCGCAACTGGCCGCTGTGACCGGCCGCGGCATCGACGGCCCGGCTGCGCGCCTGCTCGGCCTGGGCGAGGATCAGGCGCACCTGCTCGAGGAAAACCTTGCCGGCCTCGGTCAGCGCCACCTTGCGCTTGCTGCGTTCGAGCAGGGTCACGCCCAGGTCCCGTTCCAGCGCTTGGATCTGCTGGGAGAGCGGGGGCTGGGAGATGTGCAGGCGGATCGCGGCCCGGGTGAAGCTCAACTCCTCGGCGACCGCGACGAAGTAGCGCAACTGGCGGAAATCGAACATATATTGTTTCGATATAAATATCGTTCTAAATATATATTAGATACTCGAACGCGTCGATCATAAAATGCCCCCCGTCCCACCATCCTCCCCCTCCCCCCGATGGTGGCGACCCTCGCCTCGCAGCGACGCTAGGCACGATACCGGCCACCTCCCCCTCGGGCCCTATCGATGCGTCGCTTTGCGAGGCGTTTTCTTTACCAGTGCATTCGTCCGTGAACGCGAAGATCAAACGGGCGGCCATCCATGGCCGCACTTTCAAATTTTCTCGTGTTCGCCTTTGTCTGCGCTCAAAGCCGGCAGGCCAGGCGTGTGCCCTGGTCGATGGCACGCTTCGCATCGAGTTCCGCGGCCACGTCGGCGCCGCCGATGAGGTGCACGGTGATGCCGGAGGCGATCAGCTCGTCGGCGAGCCGGCGATCCGGTTCCTGGCCGGCGCAGACCACCACGTGGTCGACCGGCAGGATCTGCGCCGCGCCGTCGACGCTGACGTGCAGGCCCTGCGCGTCGAAGCGTTCATACGTGACCTTGCCCAGCATGGTCACGCGCTTGGCCTTCAGCGTGGCGCGGTGCACCCAGCCGGTGGTCTTGTTGAGGCGGGCGCCGGGGCGGCCTTCGCTGCGCTGGAGCAGCCAGACCTGGCGCTGCGGCGCTTCCGGTTGCGGCGCCTGCAGGCCGCTGCGTTGCGCCAGTTGCGTGTCCACGCCCCATTCGCGCGCCCAGCGCGCCACGTCGGTAGTGGGCGAGGGCTGGTGCTCGACCAGGAATTCGGCCACGTCGAAACCGATGCCGCCGGCGCCGATGATCGCCACGCGCGGTCCGACCGGCCGATCGTGCGCGAGCACGTCGAGGTAGCCCAGCACGCGCGGATCGTCGCTGCCCGGGAACTGCACCTTGCGCGGCAGCACGCCGGTGGCGACCACCACCTCGTCGTAGCCGGCGGCCTTGAGCGAACCGGCATCGGCCGCGTGCCCCAGCTTCAGCTTGACGCCCGCATCGGCCAGCCGGTGGCGGAAGTAGCGCAGCGTTTCGTGGAACTCCTCCTTGCCCGGAATCCGCTTCGCATAGTTGAACTGGCCGCCGATTTCGGCGGCCTTGTCGATCAGGCTGACCGCGTGGCCGCGCTCGGCCAGCGTGGCGGCGCAGGCCATGCCGGCCGGGCCGGCACCGACCACGGCGATGCGCTTGCGCCGCGTGGCCGGCTCGATCTTCAGCTCGGTCTCGTGGCAGGCGCGTGGATTGACCAGGCAGCTCGCGCGCCGGTTCGCGAACACGTGGTCGAGGCAGGCCTGGTTGCAGGCAATGCAGGTGTTGATGCGCTCGCTGCGGCCAGCCCGGGCCTTGTTCGCCCACTCGGGATCGGCCAGCAGCGGGCGCGCCATCGACACCATGTCGGCATCGCCCCCGGCCAGCACGCGCTCGGCCACCTCGGGCAGGTTGATGCGGTTGGTGGCGACCAGCGGGATCGCCACCTCGCCCTTGAGCTTCTTCGTCACCCAGGCGAAGCCGGCGCGCGGCACGCTGGTGACGATGGTGGGCACGCGCGCCTCGTGCCAGCCGATGCCGGTGTTGATGATGCTGGCGCCGGCGGCCTCGATCGCCTTGGCCAGGGCGACGATCTCGCTCCAGTCCTGGCCGCCCTCGACCAGGTCCAGCATCGACAGCCGGTAGATGATGATGAAGTCGCGGCCCAGCGCTTCGCGCGTGCGGCGCACGATCTCCACCGGGAAGCGCATGCGCCGCGCCGCGTCGCCGCCCCAGGCGTCGTTGCGCCGGTTGGTGCGCGCGGCGATGAACTGGTTGATCAGATAACCCTCCGAACCCATCACCTCGACGCCGTCGTAGCCCGCCTCGCGCGCGAGCTGTGCGCAATGCACGAAGTCGCGGATGGTGCGTTCCACGCCCCGCGCCGACAGCGCGCGTGGAGTGAACGGGGTGATCGGCGACTTGAGTTTCGAGGGCGCCACCGACAGCGGGTGGTAGCCGTAGCGCCCCGCGTGCAGGATCTGCAGGCAGATGCGGCCGCCTTCGGCATGCACCGCGTTCGTGAGTTTGCGATGCCGCGGCTTGTGCCAGGGCAAGCTCAGGCGCCCGCCGAACGGTTTCAGCCAGCCTGCGATGCTGGGTGCGATGCCGCCGGTGACCATCAGCCCCACGCCGCCGCGCGCGCGCTCGGCGAAGTAGGCGGCCAGCTTGTCGTAGTCGGCGGCCTTGTCCTCCAGCCCGGTGTGCATCGAGCCCATCAGGATACGGTTGGGCAGGGTGACGTGGCCCAGGTCCAACGGGGCGAACAGGTGGGGGTAGTTCATGGGGCGACCGTGTTCAAACGATCGTATGAATGTGCCCGTTGCCGAGCTTGCGCGCAAGCCTTCAGGCCAGAAGCCGCTCCGTCAGCGCGATGTAGCGGCGCATCGCCTCGTCCTGTGGGAGGCCACGCAGCTGCACCCAGGCCTCGTGCTTGGCGGTGCCCACGAAATCGAAGAAGCCGGGCTGCGCGCCGTGCGCATCGCCCTCCGAGCCCTGCTTGTACAGCGCGTAGAGCTTGAGCAGGGTGTCGTTGTCGGGGCGGTAGTCCAGCCGCTTCACCGCCTCGGCGGCCTGTTCGAATGCGTGGCGAAGCTCGTTCATGGCGGGGCGGACGGCATGGAATTCCGCCATGGTACGCGATGCCGTGCGGGCCGGCGCGATACCATGCTGCGCTTCTTGCCCGACCAGGATCCGCCATGAGCCGAACCGCCGCCGTCCCCGTGCTGACCATCGATGGGCCTTCGGGCTCGGGCAAGGGCACGATCAGCCGGCGCGTGGCCGAGCACTTGGGCTGGCGGCTGCTCGACTCGGGCGCCTTGTACCGGGCGGTGGGCTACGCCGCCGGCGCCGAGGGGCTGGACCTGTCCGACGCCGAGGCGGTGACGCGCTGCGCGCAGGCCACGAAGATCCGCTTCCAGCCCAGCGCCGACGGCAGCGATACCCGCATCCTGGTCAACGGCCACGACGCCACCGACGAGCTGCGCACCGAAACGGCCGGCGCGGCGGCCTCGGCGATCGCCTCGATCGCCCCGGTGCGGCAGGCGCTGGTGGAGCTGCAACTGGGCTTCCGCAAGGCGCCCGGCCTGGTGGCCGACGGGCGCGACATGGGCACGGTGATCTTCCCCGATGCGCCGTTCAAGGTGTTCCTCACCGCCAGCGCCGCCGAGCGGGCGAAAAGGCGCTATAAGCAGTTGAAGGAAAAGGGACTCAGCGTTACACTTGCGAGTCTGCAGCGCGAGATCGAGGCGCGCGACCACCGCGATGCGTCGCGCGCGGTGGCACCGCTCAAGCCCGCGCCGGAGGCCGTGCTGGTGGACACCACCGGCATGGACATCGACCAGGTGGTCGCCAGAGTTCTTGCCGTCGTGCAGCCCTGACCGGGGCCGCGCGGCGGTTTTCGTTCCCCGGCCATGGCGGCCGGGGTTTCAACCATGGTGGTGAGGCGCGCCCCGCGCGGGCGTTCCGAAGCCGCCCCTACCGGTGGGTGGTTGCCGCCGCGTATCCCGCAGTGGAACGCCGCAACCGTCCTTTCCCAATCTGGAATCAACATGACTGAAAGTTTTGCCGAACTGTTTGAACAGAGCCAGCAGGCCATCGCCAAGCTGAAGCCCGGCGCCATCGTCACCGGCATCGTGGTGGAGATCCGCAACGACGTCGTCGTGATCAACGCGGGCCTGAAGAGCGAAGGCATCGTCCCGATCGAGCAGTTCAAGGGCGAGGACGGCACCCTCGAGGTGAGCGTCGGCGACCCCGTGAAGGTGGCTCTCGAAGCCCTGGAAGACGGTTTCGGCGAAACCAAGCTGTCGCGCGAGAAGGCCAAGCGCTCGATGGTGTGGGACGACCTCGAGGAGGCGTTCGACAAGGAAGAGACCATCAAGGGCATGATCTCCGGCAAGGTCAAGGGTGGCTTCACCGTCGACATCAAGGACGTCCGCGCGTTCCTGCCGGGCTCGCTGGTCGACGTGCGCCCGGTGCGCGAGCCGACCTACCTCGAGGGCAAGGAACTCGAGTTCAAGATCATCAAGCTCGACCGCAAGCGCAACAACGTGGTGGTCAGCCGCCGCGCCGTGGTCGAGACCGAGTTCTCCGCCGAGCGCGAGCAGCTGCTGGAGCGCCTGGTCGAGGGCGCCGTGATCAAGGGCGTGGTGAAGAACCTCACCGACTACGGCGCGTTCGTGGACCTGGGCGGCATCGACGGCCTGCTGCACATCACCGACATGGCGTGGAAGCGCGTGCGCCATCCGTCCGAGGTGGTCAACGTCGGCGACGAGCTGGACGTGCGCGTGCTGAAGTTCGACAAGGAGCGCAACCGCGTCTCGCTGGGCCTGAAGCAGCTGGGCGACGATCCGTGGGTGAACATCTCGCGCCGCTACCCGGTCGGTTCGCGCCTGTTCGGCAAGGTCTCCAACGTCACCGACTACGGCTGCTTCGTCGAGATCGAGCCGGGCGTCGAGGGTCTGGTCCACGTGTCCGAGATGGACTGGACCAACAAGAACGTCAACCCGGCCAAGGTGGTGCAGGTCGGCGACGAGACCGAAGTGATGGTGCTGGACGTGGATGAAGAGCGTCGCCGCATCTCGCTGGGCATCAAGCAGACCCGCTCCAACCCGTGGGAAGCCTTCGCCGCCATGCACAAGAAGGGCGACAAGGTCTCCGGCCAGATCAAGTCGATCACCGACTTCGGCGTGTTCATCGGCCTGGACGGCGGCATCGACGGCCTGGTGCACCTGTCCGACATCTCCTGGCAGATGTCCGGCGAAGACCTCGTGCGCAACTTCAAGAAGGGCGACGAGATCGAGGCCGTGGTGCTGGCGGTGGATCCGGAGCGCGAGCGCATCTCGCTCGGCATCAAGCAGATGGAGCAGGATCCGTTCGGCCAGTTCATGGCCAACCATCCGCGCGGCAGCATCGTCACCGGCACGGTGAAGGAAGTGGACGCGAAGGGTGCGGTGGTCGACCTGGGCGAGGGCGTGGAGGGTTACATCCGCGCCAACGACATCGCCAAGGAGCGCATCGACGACGCCACCCAGCACCTCAAGGTGGGCGACAAGGTCGAGGCCAAGTTCACCGGCATGGACCGCAAGGGCCGTCAGCTGTCGCTGTCGATCCGCGCCAAGGACGAGGAAGACGTGCAGGAAGCCCTGGCCGAATACTCCTCGGCCGCGGGCGGCACCACCAAGCTCGGCGCGCTGCTCAAGGAGCAGCTGAACAAGGCCGAGTAAGCGTTGCGGCATCGGCGCGGGGCGGCCACGAACCGCCCCGCGCCACGCAGCGCAGAGTCACACGTCGCGGACACGGGGACCATGACCAAATCCGAATTGATCGAGGCGCTGGCCAGGCGCCAGACCCATCTTGCGTTTGCCGACGTCGAGCTCGCGGTCAAGAGCGTGGTCGAGCAGATGAGCCAGGCGCTGGCCCAGGGCGAGCGCATCGAGGTGCGCGGCTTTGGCAGCTTCGCGCTGCACTACCGGCCGCCGCGCATGGGGCGCAACCCCAAGACCGGCGAATCGGTGGCGCTGCCCGGCAAGCACGTGCCGCACTTCAAGCCCGGCAAGGAACTGCGCGAGCGCGTCAATCTGCAGGTGGGCCAGGCCGTGACGGGCTGAGCCGTTCGATGCAGGAAATTCTTGAAGGCAGACGACGCGAGTCGGCTGCCTTTGTTTTTTGCGATATTTGTGCGTTCGTCCATGAACGCAAAAGTCAAACGGGCAGCCATCCACGGCTTTGCTTTTGCGATCGTCCATGATCGCGAAGATCAAACGGGCGGCCATCCATGGCCGCACTTCTCAAAGATCACGGTTCACAACTTCCCTCGCGGCTGAATCGAAGCAGCATGCCTGCTGCGCCGTGCGTAGGCGATCGGGTAAAGTCGCCGGATGCGCCTGATCGTGATCCTCGTCCTCGTGTTCTTCGTCGCCGCCGGCATCGTGGTGGGCGCGCTCAATGCCGACCTGGTCGGCTACGACTTCGCGTTTGCGCGCGTGCAGCTGCCCAAGGGGGCGGCGCTGCTGGCCGCGCTGGTGCTGGGCTGGCTGCTCGGCGGACTCACCGCCTGGCTGGGCGTGAGCCTGCGGCAGCGGCGCCTGCAGCGGCAGCGCCGCAAGGACGCTGGCAGGAAGACGGCCGGCGCATGATGCCCTGGTACGCCTTGCTGCCATTGGCGGCCGTTGCGTTCGTGCTGGGCTGGTGGGCGTCCCGCCGCGCCAGCGCGCGGCGTTCCGGCGCGGCGGTGAACGAGCTGTCGTCGGACTACTTCCGCGGCCTGAACTACCTGCTCAACGAGGAGCAGGACAAGGCGATCGAGGTGTTCCTGCGCCTGGCCGAGTACAACCGCGACACGGTGGAGACGCACCTCGCGCTGGGCAACCTGTTCCGCCGCCGCGGCGAGGTGGACCGGGCGATCCGCCTGCACCAGCACCTGGTGTCGCGGCCGAACCTGTCCGAGCCGATGAAGACCGTGGCCCTGCTGGAGCTGGGCGAGGACTACATGCGCGCGGGCCTGCTCGACCGCGCCGAGGCGCTGTTCGCCGACCTCGTTGCGATGAACGCGCACGCGCCCTCGGCGCTGCGCCACCTGATCGCGATCTACCAGCACGAGCGCGACTGGAACAAGGCGATCGAGCACGCGCGCCGGCTGGAGGCGATGACCGGCGAGGACGAGGCGCCGATGATCGCGCAGTTCTATTGCGAGCTGGCCGAACGCTCGCGCCAGCACGGCGCACGGGTCGAGGCACGTGATTACCTGGAACAGGCGTTCCGCTGCCAGCCCGACTGCGTGCGCGCCTGGATGCTGACCGGGCGGCTGCACGCCGAAGACGGGCAGCATGCCGAAGCGGTGCAGGCCTACGAGGCGGCGATCGGCGCGGACATCGCGTTCGTGCCCGAGATCCTGCCGCCGCTGCTGAACAGCTATGCCTGCTCGCAGCAGATGGATCGCGCCGAGCGTTTCCTGCGCGAAATGCTGGAGCGCTACCACGGCATCTCGCCGGTGCTGGCGTTGACCCGGCTGTACCAGCAGCGCGACGGCCAGCGCGCGGGCGTGGAATTCCTCACCGGGCAATTGCGCCAGCGCCCCTCGGTGCGCGGCCTGATGGCGCTGATCGACGCCACCATGGACCGGGTCGAGGGCGAGGCGCGCGAGAACTTCCTGATCCTGCGCGACCTCACCAGGAAGCTGCTGGAAGGGCAGGCGATGTACCGCTGCAGCCGCTGCGGTTTCGGCGCCAAGGCGCACCACTGGCAGTGCCCCAGCTGCAAGAGCTGGAGCACGATCCGGCCCATCCACGGCGTCGCCAACGAGTGATCGCCGTGATCCCGGCCATCGGATGGTTGCTGCTGTCCTTCCTCATCGCGTGGCTGTCGGCGCGCGCGGCGATCGCCTACGCGCACCGCCGCGGCATGCTCGACCGCCCCGGCCAGCGCCGTTCGCACACGATCCCCACGCCGCGCGGCGGCGGCATCGGCATCGTCCTCGCGAGCCTGCTGTGCCTGCCCGGCGCGCTGCTGGTCGCGCCGGCGCCGTGGCCGCCGCTGCTGGTGGCCGGCCTGCTGGCGGCGCTGCT
Organism: Rhodanobacter denitrificans; assembly: GCA_017848855.1. GTDB lineage: Bacteria > Pseudomonadota > Gammaproteobacteria > Xanthomonadales > Rhodanobacteraceae > Rhodanobacter_A > Rhodanobacter_A denitrificans_B. Next base: position 156,383 of record JAFIHF010000032.1, read on the forward strand.
GCTGGTGGCGCTGGCCGGCTGGTGGGACGACCACCGCTCGCTGCCGATCCTGCCGCGCTTCGGCGCGCAACTGCTGGCCGTGCTGCTGTTCGGCGCCGCCCTGTGTGCCGGCGGATGCTCGTGGTGGTGGCTGCCGGTGCTGCTGCTGGCCGGCGCCTGGAGCGTCAACCTGCACAATTTCATGGACGGCATCGACGGCCTGCTGGCCCAGCAGGCGATGTTCGTGGGCGCAGGGCTGGCGCTGCTGGCCTGGGGCGCGGGGCAGGGCGCGCTGGCGCTGGCCGCGGCCTGTTTGACCACGGCCAGCCTCGGTTTCTGGTGCCTCAACCGTTCGCCGGCGCGCATCTTCATGGGCGACGTGGGCAGCGGCAGCGTGGGCCTGCTGATCTTCGCGTTCAGCGCGATGCTGTGGCGGATCGAGGCGCGCCTGCTGTGGCCGGCGCTGATCCTGTCCTCGGCCTTCGTCGCCGATGCCAGCCTGACCCTGCTGTCGCGCTTCTGCCGCGGCCGCCGCTGGTACACTGCGCACCGCGAGCACCTGTACCAGTGGCTGGTCCGGTGCGGCTTCACGCACGCCAGGGGAGGCGCGATCTACATGACATGGAACCTGTTGCTGGCCGCGCCGCTGGCCTGGTTGGCCTGGAGTCATCCTGGATCGGCCTGGCCGATTACCATGGCGACCTATCTGGCCGCGGCGGCGCTGTGGCTGCTGCTCAAGCGCCGCTGCCTGCGGCGCCATTCGACCAAGGACCGCCATGTCGCTGCGTAGGCTTGTCGGCATCATCCATCCCCGCGTGGCCGTCATGCTGCACGACCTGGCCATGGCCGCGCTGGCCTGGTGGGTGGCCAAGCTGCTGCGCTACGCGGTGCGGCCGGAAGACGTGGTGCACTTCCGCTGGTTCGAATTCCCGGTGGTGCTGCTGGCGCAGGGGCTGATCTTCCGCTGGACCGGCCTGTACAAGGGCGTCTGGCGCTTCGCCAGCCTGCCGGACCTGTGGAACATCCTGCGCGCCGTGGTGCTCGGTTCGGCCGCGGTCTGGCTGCTGCTGTCGATGTTCAACCGGCTGCAGGGCGTGCCGCGCTCGATGCTGCTGCTGTACCCGGTGGTGCTGGCGCTGGCGCTCGGCTTGCCGCGGCTGACCTACCGCTACTGGAAGGACAGCCGCCGCGGCCTCGCCGGGGAAGTCTCGCTGCGCCGCGTGCTGATCCTGGGCGCGGACCGCGCCGGCGAGCTGCTGTCGCGCGAACTGCACCGCGACGGCAGCTATGCGGTGGTGGGCTTCCTCGACGACCGCTCCGCGCTGCGCGGCGCCAGCATCAACGGCCACCCCGTGCTGGGCACGTTCGAGCAGTTGCCCGAGATCGCCCGCGAGGCGGCGGTGGAGATGCTGCTGATCGCGCTGCCGAACGCCACGGTGGCCGAGATGCGCCGGCTGGTGGCGCTGTGCGACGCCAGTGGCCTGCCGTACCGGACCATCCCGCGGCTGGAGGACGTGGTCGCCGGCCGCGCGCAGCTCAACGAGATCAAGGAAGTCGCGATCGAGGACCTGCTCGGCCGCGACGCGGTGGAGCTGGACTGGACGGCGATCCGCGAGACGATCGGCGGCCGCCGCGTGCTGGTCACCGGCGGCGGCGGCTCGATCGGCTCGGAGCTGTGCCGCCAGGTGGCGCGGCTGGGCGCGCAGTCGCTGGTGGTGGTCGACCACAGCGAATACAACCTCTACCAGATCGCCCGCGAGCTGCGCGCCAGCTACCCCGACCTGCTGCTCGAAGGCGTGCTGGCCAGCTGCGGCGACCGCGTGCTGATGCGGCGGGTGCTGGCCGATACGCGGCCGCAGGTGGTGTTCCATGCCGCGGCCTACAAGCACGTGCCGCTGCTGCAGGGGCAGCTGCGCGCGGCGTTCAAGAACAACGTGCTGGGCACGCGCATCATGGCCGACCTCGCGCGCGAGGCCGGCGTGGAATGCTTCGTGCTGATCTCCACCGACAAGGCGGTCAACCCCACCAGCGTGATGGGCGCCTGCAAGCGCATCGCCGAGATCTGGTGCCAGAACCTCGACGCGCACGCCGCCACCCGCTACATCACGGTGCGTTTCGGCAACGTGCTCGACTCCGCCGGTTCGGTGGTGCCGCTGTTCCGCCAGCAGATCCGCGCGGGCGGGCCGGTCACCGTGACCCACCCGGAGATCTCGCGCTACTTCATGACCATCCCCGAGGCTTGCCAGTTGATCCTGCAGGCGGCCAGCCTCGGCAAGGGCGGCGAGATCTTCGCGCTGGACATGGGCGAGCCGATGAAGATCCGCGACCTCGCCGAGCAGATGATCCGGCTCGCCGGCAAGAAGCCCGGCAGCGAGATCCCGATCGTCTACACCGGCCTGCGCGCCGGCGAGAAGCTGTTCGAGGAACTGTTCCATCCGCTGGAGCAGTACAGCGCCACCACGCACGCGAAGATCTTCCTCGCCCAGCATCGCCAGGTGTCGTGGGAGCTGCTGCAGGCGATGATGCACAAGGCGGCCGAGATGGTCGCCACCGACAACGACGAGGAGCTGCGGCGCTGCGTGTCCAGCCTGCTGCCCTCGTTCCGCTGGAGCGAGACGGCGCAGCCGGACAACGTGGTCTCGATCCGCCGCCATGAAACAGGAGAGCAGTGAGTGAGCAAGCCGTTGCGCAAGGTGGTGTTCCCGGTGGCCGGCCTCGGCACGCGTTTCCTGCCCGCCACCAAGGTGGTCGCCAAGGAGATGCTGCCGGTGCTGGACAAGCCGCTGATCCAGTACGCGGTGGACGAGGCCGTCGACGCCGGCGCCGACACGCTGATCTTCGTCACCAACCGCTACAAGCACGCCATCGCCGACTACTTCGACAAGGCCTACGAGCTGGAGGCGAAGCTGCACGAGAAGGGCAAGGATGCGCTGCTCGCGCTGGTGCGCGGCACGCTGCCGCACAACGTGCGCGCGATCTTCGTCACCCAGCCGGAGGCGCTGGGCCTGGGCCACGCGGTGCTGTGTGCCAAGCCGGTGGTGGGCGACGAACCGTTCGGCGTGATGCTGCCCGACGACCTGATCTGGAACGGCACCGGCAAGGGCGCCTTGCGCCAGATGGCCGAGGTCGGCGAGCGCGAAGGCGCCGGCGTGATCGCGGTGGAGGAAGTGCCGCACGAGCAGACCGACAAGTACGGCATCGTCGACGCCGCGCCGGTGGACGAGCGCAGCGCGCGCATCCGCCACATGGTGGAAAAGCCCAAGCCCGCCGACGCACCGTCGAACCTCGCCGTGGTCGGCCGCTACGTGCTGCCCGGGCGCATCTTCGAGCTGCTGGAGCGCACCACGCCGGGCGCCGGCGGCGAGATCCAGCTCACCGACGCGATCGAGGCGCTGCTCAAGGAACAGGGCAAGGTGCTGGCCTACCGCTTCGAGGGCACCCGCTTCGACTGCGGCAACAAGGCCGGCTTGGTGCGCGCCACCATGCACATGGCGCTGCAGGATCCGAGCCTCGCACCCGTGGTGCGCGAGATCGCCGCCACGCTGTGATGCCATGAACCGACGGCACGGCTCCACCGTGCCAGAATCGTGACCGCGTCCTGCCATGTTCACGATGCAGGATACGCAAGGGGAAAACCCGTCGAACCAGGCCCCGCCTCGCGCGGGGCCTGGTTGCACCTGCAGGACCCGGCATCGGCAGGCGCCGATGCCGTGCGATGGATGAGGCGAGGGAAGCACCATGGATCTGCTGCGGTTCCTGTTCCTGCTGCCGGTGCGCCTGCTGCGCGCCATCGGCCACCTGCTCGGCCTGCTGCTGCGGCCGCTGCTCGGCGAGGTGAGCTGGGCCGCGCCGGGCTGGATGCTCGCCGTGCGGCGGCGCCCGCTGCGTTCGGCCGGCATCCTGCTTGCCGCCGTGCTGCTGGCCGCCGGCGGCTGGTTCGGCTGGCACTGGTACAAGAACCGCCCGCGCCCGCCCGAACCGCAGCGCATCAGCTGGAAGGTGGTGGCGCCCGCGGTCACCGACTACAGCAAGCCGCCCATCGTGGTGAGCCCGCTGGAGCTGCGGTTCTCCGGCTCCGCCGCGCCGATCGAGCGCGTCGGCAAGGCGGTCGCCGACGGCATCGACCTGCGCCCGGCCACCAAGGGCCAGTGGACTTGGGTGGACGACCGCACCCTGCGCTTCACGCCCGCCGCGGACTGGCCGGTGGGCCAGCACTACAAGGTGCGCTTCGACGTGCGCAAGGCCTTCGCTCCGCAGGCGCGGATGGCCGACGACAGCTTCGGCTTCGACACCGTGCCGTTCACCGCCACGCTGGGCAAGGGCGAGTTCTACCAGGACCCGCAGGACGCCATCGCCAAGCAGGTGATCGTGCCGGTGGAGTTCGACTATCCCGTCGACAGCGCGCAGTTCGAGCGCCGCGTGGCGCTGGCCCTGGTCGACAAGGACGGCAAGCGCGGGCCGGCGCTGAAGTTCAGCGTGACCTACGACGCGCCCCGCCTGCACGCCTGGATCCATTCGCAGCCGCTGGCCTTGCCGCACGACGACGGCGCGGTGGCGGTGGAGGTCGACAGCGGCGTGCGCAGCTCGCGCGGCGGCGAGGGCAGCAAGGACGCGCTGAAGACCCGCGTGCGCATCCCCGGCCTGTACAGCCTCACCGTGGACGAGCTCTCGCCCACCCTGGTCGACAACGACAAGTACGAACCCGAGCAGGTGCTGGTGGCAAACTTCGGCGGCGCGGTGCGCGGCAGCGACGTGGCCGACGCGATCCATGCCTGGGTGCTGCCCGCGCGGAAGGCCGGCGAACCCGCGGCGGACGACGGCTCGCCCTACGACTGGAACGTCGCCGAAGTGGGCGAGGACGTGCTGCGCCAGGCGCAGCCGCTCAAGCTCGACCTGGTGTCCACCGAAAGCGACTATCAGGCGCTGCAGAGCTTCAAGTACCACGCCGTGCCGGGGCAGCGCGTGTACGTGCGCATCGGCAAGGGCATCACGTCCTTCGGCGGCTACGTGCTGGGCAAGCCGGTGGCGCAGGTGTTCACCGTGCCCGACTATCCGAAGCTCTTGCGCTTCGTGGGCGGCGGCTCGCTGCTCTCGTTGGGCGGCAGCAAGCGCGTCTCGGTGGTGTCGCGCAACATGCCCGGCATGCAGGTGGAGATCGGCCGCGTGCTGCCCGACCAGCTGCAGCACCTGGTGAGCCTGAACCAGGGCGACTACAGCCACCCGCAACTGCCCTACGACTTCGACGAGAGCCACATCGTCGAGCGCTACGAGATCAAGCGCGGCTTTCCCGCGGGCGCGCCGGGCCAGGCGCATTACGAGGGCGTGGACCTCGGCCAGTACCTGAAGCCGGGCCGGCGCGGCGTGTTCTGGCTGCACCTGTCGGGCTACGATCCGGCGGCCGCGGCGAAGAAAGCCTCCGCCGCCGCGAAGGCGCGCGCGCTGGCGCGGCAGGGCCTGGCGCCGGCGCCGGGATCATCGACCGGCGCCGCGGCCGACATCGACCACGGCAGCAGCGATGACAGCGGCAGCGGCGAGGGCGACGGCAGCGATGCCCCCGGCGACAACCGCCTGATCGTGGTCACCGACCTCGGCATGCTGGTGAAGCGCGTGCTGGACGGCAGCCAGGACGTGTTCGTGCAGTCCATCAGGAGCGGCCAGCCGGTGGCGGGCGCCAGCGTCTCGGTGCTCGCGGTGAACGGCCAGACGCTGTACACGCAGAGCACCGGCGCGGACGGCGTGGTGCATTTCCCCAGCCTCAAGGGCCTGGAGCGCGAGAAGAAGCCCGCGCTGTACGTGGTCTCGAAGGGCGAGGATCTCTCCTTCCTGCCGATCGGCGCCTACGACCGCCAGCTCGACTTCTCGCGCTTCGACATCGGCGGCGAGGCGAACGCGACGAACGCGGGCCAGCTCGGCGGCTACCTGTTCTCCGACCGCGGCATCTACCGCCCCGGCGACACCTTCCACATCGGCCTGATCGTGCGCGCCGCCGACTGGGCGCGCAACGTGGCCGGCATTCCGCTGGAGGCCGACATCGTCGACCCGCGCGGCACCACGGTGAAGCAGCTGCCGCTGACGATGGACGCCACCGGCTTCGGCGAGCTCAGCTACACGCCCGCCGAAACCGCGCCCACCGGCACCTGGGCGGTGAACCTCTACATCATGCGCGGCGGCAAGGCCGACACCCAGATCGGCAGCACCACGGTGCAGGTGAAGGAGTTCCTGCCGGATCAGCTGAAAGTGGCCGCGAAGTTCTCGCAATCCGTGGCCGAAGGCTGGGTGAAGCCCGACCGGCTGAAGGGCCTCGTCGACGCGCAGAATCTGTTCGGCACGCCGGCCGCCGAGCGCACGGTGGAAGCCTCGCTCACCCTGCGTCCGGCCTGGCCGGCCTTCCACGGCTGGCCCGACTACCACTTCTACGACATCCGCCGCGCCAAGGAGGGCTACGAGGAGAACCTCGCCGACGGCAAGACCGACGCGCACGGCCACGCCGAGTTCGACCTCGACCTCAAGAAGTACGCCGACGCCACCTACCAGCTCTACTTCCTCGCCAAGGTGCACGAGGCCGACGGCGGGCGCAGCGTGGCCGCCGCCGCGCAGACCCTGGTGTCGGCGAACGACTGGCTGGTGGGCTACAAGTCCACGGACGACCTCGATTACGTGAGCCGCAACGCGGTGCGCAAGGTGCGCCTGGTGGCGATCGGCCCCGATGCGAAATCCATCGCGCTGGATGGCCTGAAAGCGCAGCTGGTCGAGCGCCGCTACGTCTCGGTGCTCACCAAACAGGGCTCGGGCGTCTACAAGTACGAGTCCAAGCTCAAGGAGATCCCGGTAGACGAGAAGCCGCTGGCGATCCCCGCCGGCGGCATGGACTACGCGCTCGCCACCGACAAGCCGGGCGACTACGCGCTGCTGATCCTGCGCGGCAGCGACCGCAAGGAGGTCAACCGGGTGAGCTGGTCGGTGGCCGGCAACGCGAACCTGTCGCGCTCGCTGGAGCGCAACGCCGAGCTGCAGCTCACCCTCGACAAGCACGACTACAAGCCCGGCGACACCATCCACGTGGCGATCCACGCGCCTTACGCCGGCAGCGGCCTGATCACCATCGAGCGCGACAAGGTCTACGCGCACGCCTGGTTCCACGCCGACACCAGCAGCTCGGTGCAGAGCATCACGCTGCCGAAGGACTTCGAGGGCAACGGCTACGTCAACGTGCAGTTCGTGCGCGATCCGTCCTCCGACGAGATCTTCATGAGCCCGCTCTCCTACGGCGTGGTGCCGTTCTCGGTGAACCTCGACGCGCGCCGCGATGCGCTCACGGTGGACACGCCCGCGCTGGCGAAGCCCGGCGACACCGTCACCTTCAGGCTGCACGCCGCGCAGCCGGCGAAGGTGGTGCTGTTCGCGGTGGACGAGGGCATCCTGCAGATGGCGCGCTACAAGCTGGGCGACCCGCTGCAGTTCTTCTTCAGGAAGAAGATGCTGGAAGTGCGCACCGCGCAGATTCTCGACCTGATCCTGCCCGACTTCGAGAAGCTGATGTCGCTGGCTGCCGCGCCGGGCGGCGACGCCGACGCGGCGATCAGCCGGCAGCTGAACCCGTTCAAGCGCAAGCGCGACAAGCCGGTGGCGTACTGGTCGGGCATCGTCGACGTGAACGGCGAGCGGGATTTCAGCTACACCGTGCCCGACTACTTCAACGGCCGGCTGCGGGTGATGGCGGTGGCGGTGTCGGCCGACCGCATCGGCACGGTCGAGGGCGCCACCACGGTGCGCGGCGACTTCGTGCTCTCGCCGAACGTGCCCACCACGCTCGCGCCCGGCGACGAGGCCGAGGTCAGCGTGGGCGTGGCGAACAACCTCACCGACATCGGCAGCAAGGCCGTGCCGGTGGCGGTGACGCTGCAGACCGGCCCGCAGCTGCAGGTGCTCGGCCCCGCCACGCAGAGCGTGAGCCTCGCCTCGATGCGCGAAGGCGTGCTGCGCTTCCGCATCAAGGCCACGGACACGCTGGGCTCCGGCCATCTCGCCTTCGTCGCCGGCTACGGCGGCAAGTCGGCGAAGCAGGGCATCGACGTGTCGGTGCGCCCGGCCGCGGCCTACCGCACCCAGGTCGACGTGGGCCGGGTGGCCTCGAACAGCCAGGCCGAGCTGAAACCGCTGCGCCCGCTGTACGACGCCTACGCCTCGCGCGACGCGGCGATCTCCTCGCTGCCGGTGGTGCTGGCGCAAGGCATCACCAGCTACCTCGTGAACTACCAGCACTACTGCAGCGAGCAGATCGTCAGCGCGGCGGTGCCGCGGCTGGTGGTGGCGAAGTGGCCGGTGGTGCCGGTGTTCGCGCACGCGCTGCAGCCGGCCTTCGGCGACAAGACGATAAGCAACGACGCGGCGCTGGCGCAGTTCCTCGACGTGCTGCACGCGCGCCAGAACGGCGCGGGCGGCTTCGGCCTGTGGTCGGCCACGCCCGATGCCGAGCCCTTCGTCTCCGACTACGCGATGAACTTCCTGATCGAGGCGCGCGAGCGCGGCGTGGCGGTGCCGCAGGACATGCTGGACGCCGGCAACCAGTACCTGAAACAGCTGGCCGCCGACGACAGCCTGGACACGCTGGACCAGCTGCGCCAGCGCGCCTATGCGGTGTACCTGCTGACCCGGCAGGGCAACGTCACCACCAACGACCTCGCCGCCGTGCAAAAGCGCCTGCAGGACCTGTATCCGAAGGAGTGGAAAAACGATCTCGCCGCCGCGTGGCTGGCCGCCTCCTACAAGCTGCTGAAGCAGGATGCCGAGGCGAACCGGCTGCTGGCCGGTCCGCTGAAGCTGCTCACCCGCGCCAAGGCCGAGGAGGATTTCGGCTACGGCTACTACTACGACCCGCTGACCCGCGATGCCAGCGTGCTGTACCTCGTCGCGAAGCACTTCCCGCTGGAGGCGAAGGCGCTGCCGCCGCGCGTGTTCGAGAACCTCGCCTGGCCGCTGGCGCACGGCGACTACAACACCTTGTCGTCGGCGATGACGGTGCTGGCGCTGGACGGCTACGCGAAGGAAACCGCCGCCAATCTGGACAAGCTCGGCATCGAGGAAGTGCTGGCCAACGGCAGCGTGAAATCCATCGCCCAGCCGCAGGGCGGCATGCTGCAGGGCGGGACGTGGAGCAGTGCGGCGCAGGCCTTGCGCTTCGTCAACCACGGCGAGCTGCCGGCGTGGCGCATCGCCACCCAGGGCGGCTACGACCGCAGCGCGCCGGCGGAAGCGATCAGGCATGGCATCGAGATCGTGCGCGACTACACCGACACCCACGGCAAGCCGCTGGGCCAGGTCAGCGTGGGCGAGGAGATCGACGTGCACCTGAAGATCCGCGCCACCGGCGACGCGGGCGTGGGCAACGTGGCGATCGTGGATCTCCTGCCCGGCGGTTTCGACCCGGTGCTGCAGACGCCGCCCGCCGCCGCGCCCGCGAGCGAGGACAACGGCGACGCCGACGGCAGCGCCGCCGCGGCTTCCGCGTGGCGCTCGCCGATCGGCCTCTCCAGCTCCACCTGGCAACCCGAGTACGCGGACATTCGCGAGGATCGCGTGGTGATCTACGGCACCGCCACCCCGGACGTACGCGAGTTCATCTACCGCATCAAGGCCACCAGCGCCGGCAAGTTCCAGGTGCCGCCGGCCTATGCGGAAGCGATGTACGACCGCGCGATCCAGGCCCGCGCGCCCGGTGGCGCGGTGCTCACGGTGGTGCAGAAGCCATGATCGAAACCGCATTGCCTCGCCTGCCGCGCAGAGCGACCGGCTTCGTGGGTCGGGATTCATCCCGACCAGCATCTCCGGCATGTCGGGCTGAAGCCCGACCCACGCGTCGTTTGCGTGCGGTGCCGCCGATGTCGTGGGTCGGGATTCATCCCGACCGGCGTCTCCGGCATGTCGGGCTGAAGCCCGACCTACGTGTCGTTTGCGTGCGGTGCCGCCGATGTCGTGGGTCGGGATTCATCCCGACCGGTGTCTCCGGCATGTCGGGCTGAAGCCCGACCTGCGCGTCGTGTGTGGATGAGGAACGGGATGAGGGCTGTGTGTCCGTCGCGAGCTTTCTGAAGGAGCGCCTGATCCGCTGGCAAAACTGGCTGGCCGCCCTCGCGCTGTTCGCCATCGTGCTCGCGGGCTGCCGGCTGTGGCCGCACCAGCCCCTGCGCGAACGCCTGCCCAGCTCCACCGCGTTCTACGACGACAGCGGCCACCTGCTGCGGCTGACGCTCGCCAGCGACCAGCAATACCGCCTCTGGGTGCCGCTGCGATCCATTTCGCCACAACTCGTCGAAGGCGTGCTGCTGCACGAGGATCGCTGGTTCCGCTGGCATCCGGGCTTCAACCCCTGGGGGCTCGTGCGCGGCGCCTGGGTCACCTATGTGCGGCATCGCCATCCGCAGGGTGGCTCCACCATCACCATGCAGCTGGCGCGCCTGTTGTGGCAGCTGGATACGCGCACGCCGCTGGGCAAGCTGCGCCAGATCGGCCGCGCGCTGCAGCTGGAACTGTTCTATTCCAAGCGCGACATCCTGGAGGCCTACCTCAACGACGCGCCCTACGGCGGCAACGTGCAGGGCGTGGGCGCGGCCAGCCTCGCGTACTTCGGCAAGCCGGCCGGTGCGCTCAGCTTGCCGGAGGCGCTGACGCTGGCGGTGATTCCGCAGGACCCGGCGCGGCCGCTGCAGTCGGGCGGCACGCTGATCAATCCCGCCCTCGCGCAGGCGCGCAACCGCCTGTACGCGCGCTGGCTACGCCGGCATCCGCGCGATGCCGCGCTGCAACCCCTGTTCGCGCTGCCGCTGACGCTGCGCCCCTTGTCGAGGCTGCCGTTCGAGGCGCCGCACGCGGTGGACCAGCTGCTGGCCGCGCAGCGCCTGGGCGGCGACACGCTGCCGCCCATCGTGACCACCACGGTCGACCTCGGCCTGCAGCACGCGCTGGAGCGGCAGGTGGCGAACTACGTGCAGCGCAACGCGCCGCGCGGCATCCGCAACGCGGCGGCGCTGCTGATCGACACGCGCGACATGGGCATCAAGGCGATGGTGGGCTCGGCGAACTACTTCGACGCCGGCATCGAGGGCCAGGTCAACGGCACCGATGCGAAGCGCTCGCCCGGCTCCACGCTGAAACCCTTCATCTACGCGCTGGGTTTCGATCAGGGCGTGCTGCATCCGCAGACCGTGCTGCGCGACGTGCCCAGCTCGTTCGGCCCGTACACGCCGGAGAATTTCGACGGGCATTTCCTCGGGCCGGTCACCGCCACCCAGGCGCTGATCCGCAGCCGCAACATCCCCGCCGTGTGGGTGGCTTCGCAGCTGCACCAGCCCAGCCTGTACGATTTCCTGCGCGAGGCTGGCGTGAGCCGCCTGGCCAGCGAGCAGCACTACGGCCTGGCCCTGGTACTGGGCGGCGGCGAGGTCACCATGCAGGAGCTGGGCGATCTCTACGCGATGCTGGCGAACCGCGGCGTGCTGCAGCCCTTGCGCCTGCGCGCGGACGATCCGCAGCCAGCCGGCACGCGTCTCTTGAGCGACGCCGCCAGCTTCATGGCGATGGACATGCTGCGGCAGAACCCGCGCCCCGACGCATCCTTCGGCAACGAACGCGCGCAGCTGCCGGTGGCGTGGAAGACGGGCACGTCGTGGGCCTTCCACGACGCCTGGACCGCCGGCAGCTTCGGCCCTTGGGTGCTGGTGGTGTGGGTGGGCAATTTCGACGGCACGGCGAACCCCGCCTTCGTGGGCGTGGAGGCCGCCGCGCCGCTGTTTTTCCAGATCGTCGATGCGCTGCGCGCCGAGCGCCCGCACCTGCGCGAGCCGATCCGTCGCATGCCGGCGGACCTGAAGCGCGTGGAGATCTGCCTCGCCAGCGGCGAGCTGCCCAGCCAGTGGTGCCCGCAGCGCGGCTGGACCTGGTTCATCCCCGGCAAGTCGCCGATCCGCGTGGGCAACATCTACCGCCCGCTGGTGATCGACGACGCCAGCGGCCTGCCGGCGTGCCCGCCGTATGCGGGCAAGCGCACGCACGTGGAGGTGTTCGAGTTCTGGCCCTCCGATCTCGCCCACGTGTTCGCGCAGGCCGGCATCCCGCGGCGCAAGCCGCCGCAGAACCCGGCCTGCCGCGATGCCGGCCAGCCCGTGGGCGATCCGCCGCGGATCACCTCGCCGCTGCGCGCCAGCACCTACGCGATGCGCCTCGATCAAACCCGGCCCACGCCGATCGCGTTCAGTGCCACCGCCGACGCCGACACGCATGCGCTGTACTGGTTCGTCGACGACGCCTACGTGGGGCAGGGCACGCCGGGCAACAGCCTGTTCTGGCAACCGCGCAGCGCCGGCAGCTACCGCGTGCGCGTGGTGGACGACCATGGCCGCAGCGATACACGCGCACTCGAGGTGAGCCTGGTTCAATGAGTTTGCCGCGCTGATGTATGCTCGGACGCTTGCCGTCGCACAGGGGCGTTCGCGCATGAAGCAAGCACCGGTTCCGTCGTACTACCGCAGCACCGCCACGCCGTACGCGGCGCATGTGCCGCTGCAGGGACGGCAGGAAACCCGCATCGCCATCGTCGGCGGCGGCTACGCCGGATTGAACACCGCGCTGGGCCTGGCCGAACGCGGCGTGCGCGACGTGGTGCTGCTGGAGCGCGAACAGATCGGCTTCGGCGCCTCCGGCCGCAACGGCGGCTTCGTGTTCGCGGGCTATTCGCTGGGCGAGCAGGCCTTGCTCGACCAGCTCGGCGCGGCGCGCGCCCGCGCGCTGTTCGGCCTCACCACCGCGGCGGTGCAGCGCATCCGCGAACGCATCGCCAGGTACGCCATCGCCTGCGACGCGGTGGACGAGGGCGTGATCTGGGCCAACTGGTTCCGCGACCCCGCCGTGCTGCGCCGGCGCCAGCAGCTCCTGGCCGAACACTACGGCGTGCACTGGGACTGGCTTCCGCAGGAGGAGCTGCGCGAGCGCGTGCGCAGCCGGCGCTACCACGACGCTCTGTTCGAACGCAACGCGCTGCACTTGCATCCGCTGAACTACGCCATCGGCCTCGCCGCCGCGGCGAGCGCGCAGGGCGTGCGCATCCACGAGGACAGCGACGTGTGGCGGCTCCGGCGCGAGGGTGCGCGCTGGCTGCTCGGCACGCCGCACGGCGAACTCGTGGCCGAGCAGGTGGTGCTGGCCTGCGGCGGCTATCTCGCGGGCCTGCAGAAAACCATCGACCGCGCGGTGCTGCCGATCGCCACCTACGCGATGGCCACCGAGCCGCTGGGCGATCGTCTCGCCGAATGCCTCGCCACGCGCGCCGCGGTCTACGACACGCGCTTCGCGTTCGACTACTACCGCCCGCTGCCGGACACGCGCCTGCTCTGGGGCGGCCGCATCTCGATCCGCAACCGCTCGCCGCAGGCGGTACAGCGCCTGCTCCGGCATGACTTGTCGCGGGTGTTCCCGGCCTTGAAGGATGCGAAGATCGACTACGCATGGTCGGGCCTGATGAGCTACGCGCGCCACCAGATGCCCCAGCTGGGCAGCGCCGGCGACGGCCTGTGGTGGGCGCAAGCCTTCGGCGGCCACGGCCTCGCGCCCACCTGTGCGGCGGGCGAACTGCTGGCCGCGGCGATCGCCGAGGGCGACCAGGGCTGGCGCCAGTTCGCCGACTACGGACTGGCGAGCGTGCGCAAGCCGTTCGGCCTGCTCGCCGCGCAATGCAGCTACTGGTGGCAGCAGGCGCGCGATGGCTTCAAGACGAGGTTGGAAGGATGAGCGAAACCGCGGAAATCAGCTGGGCCGATTTCGAGAAGGTGCTGATCGTGGCCGGCACGGTCATCCGGGTGGAAGCCTTTCCCGAGGCGCGCAAGCCGGCGTGGAAGGTGTGGGTGGACTTCGGCCCGTACGGCGAGAAGAAGACCAGCGCGCAGATCGCCGCGCTGTATTCCGCCGAGCAGTTGCTCGGCCGGCAGGTCGTGGGCGTGATCAACTTCCCCGAGAAGCAGATCGGCCCGTTCCGCTCGCAATTCCTGCTCACCGGTTTCCCCACGCCCGACGGCGTGGTGCTCACCGCGATCGAGCGCTCGGTGCCGAACGGCACGCGGCTGGCTTGAGAGCTCTGAGATCATTGCCGCTCAACGCAGCACGCGCACCGCGTTGTTGATGCCCAGCGCCAGTACCGCGAGCCCGGCCAGCACGGTGGCGGCGCGGGCCGGGATGCGGCGGATGAAGAACGCGCCGAACGGCGCGGCGAGGATGCCGCCGACGATCAGGCCCAGCACCGCCACCACGTGGCCGGCGCCGATGCCATACAGAAAGCCGGCGCTGGCAGCGACGCTCACCACGCACTTGGCCAGGTGCACGCTGCCGATCACCGCGCGCGGCTGCAGCCCGCGGGCGAGCAGGGTGGTGGCGGTGAGCGCGCTCCAGCCGCCGCCGCCCACCGCGTCCACGAAGCCGGCGGCGAGGCCCAGCAGCGGCGTGCCGCGCGGCGGCTCGCTGCGCTCGCCGGGGCGTTTCGCGCCGCGCAGCAGCAGGAACAGGCCCATGCCGAGCAGGTAGGGCGTCAGCGCGATGCGCATCCAGTCGGTGGGCAGGTGCACCGCCAGCCACACGCCGAGCAGGGCGCCGAGCACGCCGGGGATCGCCAGCGCGAGGAACAGCTTCCGCTTCACGTTGCCGGCGGCGAGATGGCTCAGCCCCGAGGCGCCGCAGGTGAAGGCCTCGGCGTAGTGCACGCTGGCGCTGGCCAGCACCGGCGGCATGCCCAGGCCCAGCAGCAGGCCGGCCGAGGTCACGCCGTAGGCCATGCCCAGGGCGCCGTCCACCAGCTGCGCGGCGGCGCCCACGAGGGCAAAGACTAGGAATTCCGGCAGGGCGCTCATCGGCACTCGCAGCGAGGTGGTGGCGGCATGTCAGCACGCGCGCCCGCGTGCCGGAAATGAACCGCCCGCATAAGCACATGCCGACAAGTGTTTTCAGGCCTCACGGCGGCGGACCTAGCATGGCCATCAAGACGTATGGACGTCCAAAAGGAAAGACCATGAACGCTGCCGCCCGACCGATATTGCCGACGCCCGGCCTGGCCGCCGAACGGCTGGCGCTGCTGCACCGGCTGACCGAGGGCCTGCCGCCGGCGGACCTGTACTGGATCTCGGCGTGGAGCGCCGCGCTGGCCGCGCAATCCACCCGCGTGGTGCTGCCGTCCGCCGCGCCGGCGGAGGCGCCGAACGCGGCCACGGCCGAGCGGCTGACCGTGCTCTACGGCAGCCAGACCGGCAACTCGCGCCGGGTGGCCGAGCGGCTGGCCGAGCGTGCCACCGCGGCGGGGCTGAACGTGCGCATCCTGCGCACCGGCGCCTACGCCGTGCGCGAGCTGGCGCAGGAGCGGCACCTGGTGCTGGTGATCAGCAGCCAGGGCGACGGCGATCCGCCGGACGACGCGCTGGGCTTCGTCGAGTTCCTGAGCGGCAAGCGCGCGCCGAAGCTGCCGCAGCTGAAGTTCGCCGTGCTGGGCCTGGGCGATTCCAGCTACCCGCAGTTCTGCGCGGTGAGCCGCCGGCTCGACGCGCGCTTCGCCGAACTGGGCGCGCAGCGCTTCGCCGAACTGGGCGAGGCCGACGTGGATTTCGAGGCGCCCAGCGCGAGCTGGAGCGAAGGCGTGCTGGCCAAGGCGCGCGAGGCGCTGGGCGCGCCCGCCGCGGCGAACCTGCGGCCGGTGGCCCTGCATGCGGTGAACAGCGCGCAGCACGACCGCGATAACCCGTTCGCCGCCGAGGTGCTGGAGAACCAGCGTATCGTCTCGCGCGACAGCGACCGCGAGGTGCGCCATCTGGAACTGTCGCTGCAGGGCTCGGGCCTGCGCTACGAGCCGGGCGACGCGCTGGGCGTGTGGCCGCGCAACCCGGCCGTGCTGGTGGACGAGTGGCTGCGCGAGCTGCGCCTGGACGGCGAGCAGGAAGTGGCGCACGACGGTCGCCGCCTGCCGCTGCGCCGCTGGCTCAGCCACGAGCGCGAGCTGACCCGGCTCAGCCGCCCGCTGCTGGCCGCGCACGCCGCCGCCAGCGGCGACAAGGAACTCGCGCGCGTGCTGGAACCGGAGCAGCGCGAGGCGCTGGCCCGCCTGCTCGACACGCATCAACCGATCGACCTGCTGCGCCGCCATCCGGTGGGCTGGAACGCGGAGCAGCTGGTCGCCGCGCTGCGCCCGCTCACGCCACGCCTGTATTCCATCGCCTCCAGCCCGAAGGCGGTGGGCGAGGACGAGGTGCATCTCACGGTGGGCGTGGTGGCGTACGAGGCGCACGGCAGCGCGCATCTCGGCGCGGCCTCGGCCTTCCTCGCCGCGGCCGGCGACGACGAGCGGGTGCCGGTGTTCGTGGAGGCCAACGAGCGCTTCCGCCTGCCGGGCGACACTGCGCGCGACATCATCATGATCGGCCCGGGCACCGGCGTGGCGCCGTTCCGCGCCTTCGTGCAGGAGCGCCAGGCCGTGGGCGCCGCGGGGCGCAACTGGCTGTTCTTCGGCAATCGCCATTTCGCGCAGGACTTCCTCTACCAGACCGAGTGGCAGCAGGCGTTGAAGGATGGCGCGCTGCATCGGCTCGACCTGGCGTTTTCGCGCGATACGTCCAGCAAGGTCTATGTACAGGATCGGATCAAGGCGCACGGGCGCGAACTGTACGCCTGGTTGCGCGATGGCGCACACCTCTACGTCTGCGGCGACGCGACGCACATGGCGAAGGACGTGCACGAGGCGCTGGTCGATACGGCCGTGGCCCACGGCGGGCTCAGCATCGAGGACGCGCGCGGCTGGCTGGGCGAGCTGCTACAGGAAGGGCGCTATGCCCGCGATGTTTATTGAGAAATGCTTCGCGCCTGAAGCCGCTCCTACAGCGATGCGCATGTAGGAGCGGCTTCAGCCGCGACCCCGGATGCTCCAGAGAATCCCCATGCCCTCCCATCTCGAACACATCAAGACCGCCAGCCGCTTCCTGCGCGGCAGCATCGCCGAAGGCCTGGCCGATCCGGTCACCGGCGCGATCAGCGAGGACGACGACAAGCTGCTGAAGTTCCACGGCAGCTACCAGCAGGACGACCGCGACATCCGCGACGAGCGCCGCCGGCAGAAGCTGGAGCCGGCCTACGCCTTCATGGTGCGCGCGCGCCTGCCGGGCGGGGTGATGACGCCAAAGCAATGGCTGGCGTTCGACAAGATCGCCGGCGACTACGCCTCCAGCGGCCTGCGCATCACCACGCGGCAGACCTTCCAGTGGCACGGCATCATCAAGCGCAACCTCAAGCCCACCATCGCCGCGATCAACGCCGCGCTGGCCAGTACCATCGCCGCCTGCGGCGACGTCAACCGCAACGTGGTGTGCAACACCAACCCGGTCGAGTCGCAGGCGCACGCCGCGGCGTATGCGTGGGCGGCGAAGCTGTCCGAGCACCTGAAGCCGAAGACGCGCGCCTACCACGAGTTGTGGCTGGACGGCGAGCAGCTGGTGGGCGAGGCCGCGGCGGCGGAGCACGAGCCGCTGTACGGCCCCACCTACCTGCCGCGCAAGTTCAAGATCGGCGTGGCAATCCCGCCGCTCAACGACAGCGACGTGTTCGCGCAGGATCTTGGCCTGATCGCGATCATCGAGCGCGGCGAACTGGCCGGCTTCAACGTGGCGATCGGCGGCGGCATGGGCGCCACCCACGGCGATCCATCGACCTATCCGCGCCTTGCCGACGTGATCGGTTTCGTGCCGCCCGAGCGCCTGCTGGCGCTGGCCGAGGCCACCATCGCCGTGCAGCGCGACTGGGGCGACCGCGAGGAGCGCAAGCACGCGCGCTTCAAGTACACCATCGACACGCGCGGCCTCGCCGCGGTGAAGGCGGAGATCGAGCAGCGCGCCGGTTTCGCGCTGGAACCGGCGCGGCCGTTCCGCTTCGACCACAACGGCGACCGCTACGGCTGGATCGAAGGCCACGACGGCCGCTGGCACCTCACCCTGCAGGTGGAATCCGGCCGCCTGCTGGACGGCGAGGAGACGCGCTGGCTGAGCGGCATGCGCGAGATCGCGCGCGTGCACACCGGCGACATCCGGCTCACCTGCAACCAGAACCTGATCGTCGCGAACGTGGAAGCGGCGGATCGCGCGCGCATCGACGCGATCGTGGCCGCGCATGGCATGGACGGCTACCGCCGCCACAGCGGCATCCGCCGCCACGCCATCGCCTGCGTGGCGCTGCCCACCTGCGGGCTGGCGATGGCCGAGAGCGAGCGCTACCTGCCGAAACTCTTGCCGAAACTGGAGGCCTCGCTGGACCGCCACGGCCTGCTCGACGCGCCGATCCTGCTGCGTCTGTCCGGCTGCCCGAACGGCTGCTCGCGGCCCTACCTCGGCGAGATCGCCCTGGTCGGGCGCGCGGTGGGCCGCTACGACCTGCGCCTCGCGGCGGACTTCCGCGGCCAGCGGCTGAACCAGATCTACCGCGAGAACGTGGACGAGGCCGCGATCCTCGCGGCGCTGGACGAGCTGTTCGCCCGCTACGCCGGCGAGCGCACGCCGGGCGAGCACTTCGGCGACTTCCTGCTACGCGTGGGCGTGCTCGCCTCGAAAAAGATCGCACTGGAGGTCATCGCATGAACGCGCCGGTTCTTCCCGCCGACGGCAACGACACGGAGGCGCTGCTCGCGCTCAACCGCTGGCTGGCCGGGCGCGACGCCGCGGCGCGCGTGCGCTGGATGCTGGAGCACGTGCCGGGCGCGCACGCGCTGTCCTCCAGCTTCGGCGCGCAGGCGGCGGTGTCGCTGCACCTGCTGGCCAGTCAGGCGCCGGAGATCCCGGTGATCCTGATCGACACCGGCTACCTGTTCCCCGAGACCTACCAGTTCGTCGACACGCTGGTCGAACGCCTGTCGCTCAACCTCAAGGTCTACCGCCCGGTGATCGGCCGCGCCTGGGCCGAGGCGCGCTACGGCAAGCTGTGGGAGCAGGGCGTGGAGGGGCTGGAGCGCTACAACGCCATCCGCAAGGTGGAGCCGATGCAGCGCGCGCTGGCCGAGCTGGGCGTGCGCGGCTGGTTCGCCGGCCTGCGCCGCGACCAGTCGCGCAGCCGCCGCGCGATCGACTTCGTGGAATGGCGGCAGGGCCGCTGGAAGCTGCACCCCATCGCCGACTGGACCGACCGCGACGTGGGCCGCTACCTGCAACAACACGACTTGCCCTACCACCCGCTGTGGGAACAGGGCTACATCTCCATCGGCGACACCCACACCACGCAGCGCTGGGAACCGGGCATGGACGCCGAGGACACCCGCTTCTTCGGCCTCAAGCGCGAGTGCGGGCTGCACGAGTTTTCGTGATTGCATTTGCTCCCTCTCCCTTCCGAGCGCGAGTGCGGCCCGCATCATTTCTCCCTCTCCCCCAACGGTTTCACCGTTGGGGGAGAGGGTTGGGGTGAGGGGGCTTTTGGCTTTGAGGGTGCCCGAAAAGCATCGCGCACAGAGCCTGCCCCGGACTTGATCCGGGGGTGCGCTCCTACGCCACCGCCAGCCGCTCGCGCCAATGCGGCACGCGCGGCGGCGTCTCCGGCACGATCCCCTGCGTGAGCAGCCGGCGCACGTCGTTGCGGTCCAGGTGCGGCGCGAACTGCGCGATCCATTCCAGCGTGTAGTCGCGCAGCACGCTGTCCTTGCGCAGCACGATCCAGGTGGTGCACAGCGGCAGCAGTGCGTCGGCCTCGATCACGCGCAAGTCGGTGTCCTCGCCCGGCTGCAGCGCCATCTCGGCCAGCACGCCGATGCCCAGGCCTGCGCGCACGTAGGTCTTGATCAGGTCGGCGTCGGCGGCGGTCATTGCGATCTGCGGCACCAGCCCGGCGGCGGCGAAGGCGCGGCGCAGCGAGGATTCCGGCCGCTTCGAGGAGTCGTAGCTCACCAGCGGCTGCGCGGCCAGCTCGGCCAGCGTGGGCGTGCGGCCCAGCGTGGCCAGCGGATGGTCCTGCGGCGCCAGCACCACGCGGCTCCAGCGGTAGGCGGGCAGGGTGATGCCGCCAGCCGGCGCCGCGCCCGAGGTGCTGACCACGGCGAGGTCGACGCGGCCGCTTTCCAGCAGGGCCAGCACCTCGGCGTCGCCGCAAGGCTGCAGGTGCACGCTGACCTGCGGGTAGCGGCGGTTCAATGCGGCGATCGAGCCGGGCAGGGCGAAGCGCGCCTGGGTATGCGTGGTGGCGATGCGCAGTTCGCCGTGCGCCTCGTTGCGCAGGTTCGCGGCGATCGAGCGGATGTTCAGCGCCTCGGCCAGGATCACCCGCGCGCGCTCGATCACCCGCACGCCGGCGTCGGTGATCGAATCCAGGCTCTTGCCCTTGCGGATGAACAGCTGCAGGCCGAGCTCGTCCTCCAGCTGCTTCAGCTGCTTGCTCACCCCGGGCTGGGTGGCATGCACGTGCTCGGCGGCGGCGGTGATGTTGAGGCGGCAGTCGGCGATGGCGACGAGGTAACGCAGCTGGGTCAGGGTCATGGCGATCCAGGGAGTCAGGACGATGGACGATGTGGCGTGGCGAGAGGCTGCGCACGCATACATCGCATCGTCCGGGTCCGCATCAGGCGGCCGCTGGATGGGCTGGATTCGGCATGGAAGATGACCATGCGGCCGAGTGTATATGCATTTTTGTTCGGACGTCTATACGGATAGACGTTCATAAGAAATCTGCGTGGATTGGCGCGAGGCGTGACTAGTGAACCCCTCTCCCTCCGGGAGAGGGTGCCGGCAGGCGGGTGAGGGTTCGGACTAGCCGCAACACCCCGCTCCGTCCGAACCCTCACCCCCGACCCCTCTCCCGGAGGGAGAGGGGAGAAGAGCGCATTCATGCCGCCTCGGCATATACCCCCACTCGATCGTTATTTCCTCCGCCGCACCCCGCTGCGTAGCGTGAACCGCTCCAAGGCCACGCTCCCGAATCCTCGCCATGAAGCTGTATCCGCTGTTCGCCGATCTGTCCCGACGCGCCGTGCTGGTGGTGGGCGGCGGCGCCGTGGCCGAGCGCAAGGCGGCCGCGCTGCTGGCGGCAGGGGCGCAGGTGACGGTGGGTGCACCGGAGCTGACGCCGCAGTTGCAGCGCTGGGCGCGGCAGGGGCGCATCGCGCATCGCGAAGGCGAGTTCGCGCCGGCCTGGCTCGACTATGTGTGGCTGGTGGTGGCGGCCACCGACGATCGCGCGTTGAACGCTCGCGTCGCCGAACTGGCCGGCCTGCAGCGCGTGTTCGTCAACGTGGTGGACGACGCCGAGCTGTCCAGCTTCCAGGTGCCGGCGGTGATCGACCGCGCGCCGCTGGTGGTGGCGATCTCCAGCGGCGGCGCCGCGCCGATGCTGGCGCGGCTGGTGCGCGAGCGGCTGGAAACCCTGCTCGATCATTCGCTGGGCCCGCTGGCCCTGCTCGCGGCGCGGCTGCGCAAGCGCATCCGCCGCCGCCATCCCGATCTCGCGGCGCGGCGCCGCTTCTACACGACGCTGTTCAACGGCCCGGTCGCCGCGCTGCTGCGCAGCGGCCAGCCGAAAGCCGCCGCCGCTGCCGCCGAACAGGCCTTGCGGGCCGCACCTGCCGCGACGGCAGGCTCGGTGGTGCTGGTGGGCGCCGGCCCCGGCGATCCGGGCCTGCTGACCCTGCGCGGCCTGCGCGCGCTGAACGAGGCCGACGTGATCCTGCACGACCGCCTGGTGAGCGCCGAGGTGCTGGAGCTGGCGCGCCGCGATGCCGAGCGCATCGAGGTGGGCAAGCAGGCAGGCAAGCACCACGCCACCCAGGACGAGATCCACGCGCTGCTGCTGGAACACGCGCGCGCCGGCCGCCGCGTGGTGCGGCTGAAGGGCGGCGATCCGTTCGTGTTCGGCCGCGGCGGCGAGGAGCTGGAGTTCCTGCGCGAGCACGGCATTCCCTACGAGGTGGTGCCCGGCATCACCGCCGCGCTGGCCTGCGCCGCGCACGCCGGCGTGCCGCTGACCCACCGCGACCACGCGCAGTCGGTGCGCTTCGTCACCGCGCACTGCCGCGATTCGCTGGACACGCTGGACTGGCGCGCGCTGGCGCAGGAGCGGCAGACCCTGGCGGTGTACATGGGCGTGGCCGGCCTCGACAGCTTGCAGGAACAACTGCTCGCGCACGGCCGTGCAGCTTCCACCCCGTTCGCCTTGGTCGAGAACGGCACGCGCACGAACCAGCGTGTGGTCACCGGCACCCTGGCCAATCTGCCCGAACGCGCCGCCGCTCACGCGGTACGCTCGCCCGCGCTGCTGATCCTGGGCGAGGTGGCCGCGCTGGCCGAGCGCCTGGCTTGGTTCGGCGCGCCGCCGCTGGGCGAAGCCGTTGCCGACCTGCGCCGATGTGCCTGATCGAACATCAACGCCCTCTCCTGCACGCAAGGGGAGGGGACCAACCGAAACACGCCACCTTTGCAAACCCGCGCGCATGATCGCGTGCCGCCTTCGCCCCGGAGCCTGACCATGATCTACAACAGCATTCTCGACACCATTGGCCGCACCCCCATCGTGCGCGTGCACCGCCTGGCTCCGAAGCACGTGGAGCTGTACGTGAAGGTGGAGGCGTTCAACCCCGCTGGTTCGGTGAAGGACCGCCTCGCGCTCGCCATCATCCTCGACGCCGAGCAGCGCGGCGCGCTCAAGCCCGGCCAGACCGTGGTGGAGTCCACCTCCGGCAACACCGGCGTGGCGCTGGCGGCGGTGTGCGCGGCGCGCGGCTATCCCTTCGTGGCGGTGCTGCCGGAATCCTTCTCCATCGAGCGGCGCAAGCTGATCCGCGCCTACGGCGGCAAGGTGCTGCTGACCCCGGCGGCCCTGCGCGGCAGCGGCGCGTCGGCGAAGGCGCAGGAGCTGGCCGACAAGCACGGCTGGTTCCGCGCCAACCAGTTCGACAACCCGGCCAACCCGGCCTGGCACCGCCAGACCACCGCCGCCGAAATCGTCAGCGACTTCGCTGGCCGCCGCCTCGACTACTTCGTCAGCGGCTGGGGCACCGGCGGCACGCTCACCGGCGTGGGCGAAGTGCTCAAGGTGGCGCGGCCGGAAGTGAAGGTGATCGGCACCGAGCCGGCCGTCGCCTCGCTGCTCGGCGGCAAGGAATGGCAGCCGCACAAGATCCAGGGCTGGACCCCGGACTTCGTGCCCGCCGTGCTCAACCGCAAGGTGGTCGACCAGCTGGTGACGGTGGACGACACCGTGGCCCGCGACACCTCGCGCGCCCTGGCGCAGCAGGAAGGCATCTTCACCGGCATCTCCTCCGGCGCCACCCTCGCCGCCGCGCTGCAGGTGGCGCAGACCGCGCCCGCGGGTTCAGTGTTGCTGGCGATGCTGCCGGATACCGGCGAGCGTTACCTCTCGACGTTCCTGTTCGAGGGCGTCAACGAGGGGTCGGATGAGGTGGAGTGAGGGAGTGCGCTGGGCCCGCTGCTTGAATCAAGGCGTACCGTGAAGCGGCAACGGCTTGGTTGACCGGCGGGCCCTCTCGACGGATGCAGTCAAAAGATCAGCGATCCCTCGGCCAGATTGATCGCCCAATACGATCAGCTCACGCTGCCGCAGGCGTGTTTGAATGAAGACGCGCCCATCGTGCGGGTAGTAGCCCATGCCCCATTTCTTGCCTGGGTTGTAAGCGATTGAGGTGACTTCGGATAGAGGAATTGTGAAGTTCGCGCTGTTATGGCTGACCAGTTCGTGCCCCACGACGTACGAGCTCGGATCACTCAAGTCGCCATGGACGGCAAGGCGCTCAGTAAGTGCACGGGTGATTCCGATGCCGCTTTCGATGGACGTCAAGCCACGGCAGACTATGCCGTTGATGCAGGTTCCATCGACCAAAACGAGATACGTTCGATTGAGTATCAGCGCGTAGTACTCCATTGCAACGAAAGACCATGCATCATGATTTTGGTCTGCTGAAATCAACGCTTCGTGCGCTTCGGTGCAGTCTGAGTCCACAGTCCGATCTCATGGTGGTTGCGCCCGGAGACGACCGTGGCATCGTTTCATTTGCGGTAATCGGAGGCAAGTCGTGGGCTGAGGGGACCTCACCCCACCACCCGCGCCATCTTCCCCACCGAAGCCCTTGAATCCCACTCCGCTATCAGCTTCTGTCCCACCCGCGCCAGCGCATTGATCGCGGGCAGCAGTTCGCGGCCCAGTTCGGTGAGCGCGTATTCGGCGGAGGGTGGGGAAGTATCGAGCGGGTGGCGGCTGACCAGGCCGCGCGATTCCAGTTCGCGCAGGCGCGCGCTGAGCACGCGGGCGGAGATGCGCGGGATGTCGCGGCGCAGTTCGCCGAAGCGG
Source organism: Rhodanobacter denitrificans (assembly GCA_017848855.1). GTDB lineage: Bacteria > Pseudomonadota > Gammaproteobacteria > Xanthomonadales > Rhodanobacteraceae > Rhodanobacter_A > Rhodanobacter_A denitrificans_B. The sequence goes on from JAFIHF010000032.1 coordinate 180,701, forward strand.
CGCGGTTCGCCGCTCAGGTACCAGATCACGTTCGGCGCCCAGGCGCCGCGCAGCAGCGCCAGGCTTTCAGTGAGCGGGCAGGCGGGTGGCGGCGCGAGCTTGCTCTTGCGTACGGGTAGGCCCATGGCTGGCTCGGTAACGAGGTGGTGGGTGGTAACCGCGGAGTAACCGGATTTTGCGGCGGATCGGCGGCACCATGGTATCCAATGGTAACCATGGGCGGGTAGCATGCGCGGATCGGAGGCGCGCCGCAGCGTTCGGCGCGTGTCCGTTTTCCCGTCCCCACCAGGAGTCATCGCATGAAGCTCTACTACTCCCCCGGCGCCTGTTCGCTGTCCCCGCATATCGTGGCGATCGAGGCCGGCATTCCGTTGCAGCTGGAGAAGGTCGACGGCAAGAGCAAGCGCACCGCGAGCGGCGCGGATTTCTGGCTGGTCAATCCCAAGGGCTACGTGCCGGTGCTTGAGCTGGACAGCGGCGAGCGGCTCACCGAGGGCCCGGCGATCGTGCAGTACCTGGCCGACCTGAAGCCCGCCAGCGGCCTTGTGCCCGCGAACGGCACGCTGCCGCGCTACCACCTGCAGGAGATGCTGGGCTACATCAACTCGGAGATCCACAAGAGCTACAGCCCGCTGTTCAAGCTCGACACGCCCGAGGCTACCCGCGCCGAGCGCAAGGAGTACCTGCAGCGGCGCTACCGGTTCATCGAGGACGTGCTGGTGCAGCAGCCGTACCTGCTGGGCGACGCGTTCACCGTGGCCGATGCCTATCTGTTCACCGTGACCACTTGGGCGAAGCACGTGCAGCTGGATCTGTCGGGCTTCCCGGCGTTGCTGGCGTACCAGCAGCGCGTGGGCGAGCGCCCGGCGGTGCGCGAGGCGATGATCGCTGAGGGTCTGATCCGGGACGCCGCGTAATACCGATCCATAGCATCAACGGCCGGCATCGCGTGGTGCTGGCCGTTGGCGTGTCAGGGCCTGCGCTGCAGGTAGAAGCCGCTGTAGCCTTCCACGTCGTGGTCGTGGGCGAACGGGATGCGGCATTCGCGCTCGTCGTTGCGCCAGGCATCCACCACCCGGTAACCCAGCTTCGCCATCGCCTCCAGGAAGGCCGGGCGTGCGTGGACGTGGTAGGGCACGCAGGTGAAGCCCATGTTCTGCAGGGTGTGGAAGTCGAGGCTGTCGTGCATCGGCGTGGTGTTGACGATGAGGTGCGGCGGCGGCGCGGCCAGCGAGCCCAGCCAGGCGGCGAAGTCGTAGTCGAAATACTGCATGGCGCCGAGCACCAGCAGCAGATCCTGGCCATCGGCCTGCTGCTTGTCGTCGGCGAAGGCCAGCTGGCCTTCGGGGTCGTGCGCGCGTGCCCAGTCGCGGCCGGCGGCCATCGTGGTGGGCAGGTCGCTGACCAGCCAGCGCAGATCGGCCGGGTAGGGGCGATAGCGGCGGAAGGCGTAGTAGGCCACGCCGATATGGCCGCCCAGATCGAACACGCGGCGGCAGCCTTCGTCCAGCAAGCGGTTGAGCCAGTACAGCACCGGGTAGTCACCGATCCACAGCTGCTGGGCGCGATCGCGGTAGAGCGCGGCAGCATCGGCCAGGTCGTAGCTGTTGCGCAATGCGGTCGGCACCGCGGCCAGCGCCTCGGCGTGGCTGGCGTGGACGCCGAGGTAATGGTTGCCGCGGCGCTGCCGTTCGAAGTGGCGCCGGTACAGCTGCCGGGCCAGCGGACGCAGCGCCGGCAGATTCAGGGTTTCCACTGCGATACCGCGCAGACTCATGATCGGTTCCTTCCAGGCAGGGGGCGAGTCGGGTCGTGCAGATGCGTACCAATACCACGTTGGCGTGGAGCGAGTCGGGATGAATCTCGGCCCACATGGCTGCGGTGGCTTGCTCGCCTCCGGATGCTTCAGAGGAGAGCGGCAAGATCGGATTTTGCGCGCCAGCCAGATGCCCAACGTAGGTCGGGCTTCAGCCCGACGGATGAAGCGAGTCGGGCTGAAGCCCGACCCACGGCGGCAGTGGATTGTGGATTCCTCTCCCTCCGCATGCTTCGGGGGAGAGCAGGATCAGATCTCCCGCGCCAGCCCTTCGGCGAGGCCGATGTAGCTGCCAGGCGTGAGGTCGAGCAAGCGCTGCTTCGCCTCGGCGGGCAGCTCCAGCTTGCCGATGAATTCGCGCATCGATTCCTTCGTGATGCCCTGGCCGCGGGTCAGCGCCTTGAGCTGCTCGTAGGGTTGCGGCAGGCCGTAGCGGCGCATCACGGTCTGCACGGCTTCGGCCAGCACTTCCCAGCTGGCGTCGAGGTCGGCGGCGAGGCGCTCGGCATTCACGGTGAGCTTGCCCAGGCCCTTCTGCAGCGATTCCAGCGCGACCAGGGTGTGGCCGAACGCGGTGCCCAGCGCGCGCAGCACGGTGGAGTCGGTGAGGTCGCGCTGCCAGCGGCTGATCGGCAGCTTCTCGGCGAAGTGGCCGAGCAGCGCGTTGGCGAGGCCGAAGTTGCCTTCGGCGTTTTCGAAGTCGATCGGGTTGACCTTGTGCGGCATGGTGGAGGAGCCGACTTCGCCCTCCTTGAGCTTCTGCTTGAAGTAGCCCAGCGAGATGTAGCCCCACACGTCGCGCGCCAGGTCGATCAGGACGGTGTTGGCGCGGCGCACCGCGTCGCAGTACTCGGCCACGCCGTCGTGCGGCTCGATCTGCGTGGTGTAGGGGTTGTAATCGAGCCCCAGGCTTTCCACGAAGCGCTGCGAGAACGCGCGCCAGTCGAGATCGGGGTAGGTGATGGCGTGGGCGTTGTAGTTGCCCACCGCGCCGTTGATCTTGCCGGGGATTTCGAGCTGAGCGAGCTGCTTGCGCTGGCGCTCCAGCCGCGCCACCACGTTCGCGAGTTCCTTGCCCAGCGTGCTGGGCGAGGCGGTCTGGCCGTGGGTGCGCGACAGCATCGGCAGCGCGGCGTTCGCGTGCGCCAGCTCGCGCAGCTTGGCGACGATGCGGTCGAACGCCGGCAGCAGCACCTGCTCGCGCGCGTCGCGCAGCATCAGCGCGTAGGAGAGGTTGTTGATGTCCTCGCTGGTGCAGGCGAAGTGCACGAACTCCTTGGCCTGGGCCAGCGCGGGATCGTTGCCGATGCGTTCCTTGATGAAGTACTCCACCGCCTTGACGTCGTGGTTGGTGGTGGCCTCGATCGCCTTGATCCGCGCGCCTTCCTCGATGCCGAAGCTGTCGGCGATGGTGTGCAGCTGCTTCACCTGGGTTTCGGTGAACGGCGGCAGCTCCGCGATGCCCGGCTCGGCGGCCAGCGCCAGCAGCCATTCGATCTCCACGTGCACGCGGCGGTGCATCAGGCCGAACTCGCTGAAGATCGGGCGCAGCGGCTCGACCTTGCCGGCGTAGCGGCCGTCCAGCGGCGACAGGGCGGTGAGGGCATGGTTGGACATCGGGGCGTTCCGGCACGGGGAAACGGCCATTTTACATTGACGGTGGGGCGATGCTTGCGAGCTTATAGTCCAAGAACGATGAGCCGGGTTTTCTTGCTCGTCATCCCAGCGAGGAGCTTTTCAACAGCCGAAGGGCTGGTCACGCTGGGATCCAGTGCCTTTGCCTCCAGGGCTTCAAGTCACTGGGCTCCAGCTTGCGCTGGAGCGACGGAGGTTTTCGAGGCCTCCGGGTCGACCGGCTTCCCCATCTCTTGAAGGATCGAACCATGACCGGCTTCCGCATCGAACACGACAGCATGGGCGAGCTGCAGGTGCCCGCCGACGCGCTGTACGGCGCGCAGACCCAGCGCGCGATCGACAACTTCCCGATCTCCGGCCTGCGCCTGCCGCGCGAGTTCATTCGCGCACTGGGGCTGATCAAGGCCGCCGCCGCCGAGGCGAACCTGTCGCTGGGGCACCTGAAGAAGGGCCAGGCTGCGGCGATCCGCAAGGCCGCGCTGGCGGTGGCGCAGGGCGAACACGACACGCAGTTCCCCATCGACGTGTTCCAGACCGGCTCGGGCACCAGCACCAACATGAACGCGAACGAGGTGATCGCCCACCTCGCCGCGCGCGCCGGCGCCAGGGTGCATCCGAACGACCACGTCAACTACGGGCAGAGTTCCAACGACGTGATCCCCACCGCGATCCACGTCAGCGCCGCGCTGGTGGCGCACGAAGCTTTGCTGCCAGCGCTGAAACACTTGAAGAAAACCATCGAGCAGCGTGCGCGCCAATTGCGCAACGTGGCCAAGACCGGCCGCACGCATCTGATGGACGCGATGCCGGTGACCTTCGGCCAGGAGCTGTCCGGCTGGGCCGCGCAGATCGGCTCGGCCAGCGCGCGCATCGAGGATGCGCTCACGCGCATGCGTCGCCTGCCGCAGGGCGGCACCGCGGTGGGCACCGGCATCAATGCCGACCCGAAGTTCGGCGCGGCGGTGGCGCGCGAGCTGAAGAAGCTCACCGGCGTGCGCTTCGAGGCGATGGCCAACCCGTTCGAAGGCATGGCCGCGCAGGACGACGCGGTGGAGCTGTCCGGCCAGTTGAAGACGCTGGCCGTGGCGCTGATGAAGATCGCGAACGACCTGCGCTGGATGAATTCCGGCCCGCTGGCGGGCCTGGGCGAGATCGAGCTGCCCGCGCTGCAGCCCGGATCCTCGATCATGCCCGGCAAGGTGAACCCGGTGATTCCCGAGGCCGTGGCGATGGTGGCCGCACAGGTGATCGGCAACGACGCGGCGATCGCCGTCGCCGGCCAGTCCGGCAACTTCCAGCTCAACGTGATGCTGCCGCTGATCGCCTACAACCTGCTCGAATCGCTGGGCATCCTGGCGAACGCCGCGCGCCTGCTCGCCGACAAGGCGATTGCCGGATTCAAGGTCAGCAAGGCGCGCGTGGACGAGGCGCTGGCGCTGAACCCGATCCTGGTCACCGCGCTCAATCCCGTGATCGGCTACGAGCAGGGCGCGGCCACCGCCAAGCAGGCCTACAAGCAGCACCGGCCGATCATGGACGTGGCGCTGGAAACCACCGGGCTGTCCAAAACCGAGTTGCAGAAGCTGCTCGATCCGCTGGCGCTGACCAAGGGCGGCATCCACGGCGGTGGCTGATTGGCGCGATTTCCGCAAATTTCCCCGTAGGAGCGCACCCCCGGATCAAGTCCGGGGCAGGCTCTGTGCGCGAATGCTTTGGCGCTTGATCGAAGCAAGAGCATTCGCGCACAGGGTGCGCTCCTACGGCGGCCTCAGGCCACACCCACTACGCGTATCTCCACCCCGTCCACGCGCACCACCTGGCCTGCGTGGATCTTGCAGGTCTTGCGCAGTTCGGTGGCGCCGTCCACCGTCACCGCGCCGCTGGCGACCAGGTGCTTGCCGGCGCCGCCGCTGTCGCACAGGCCGACCAGTTTCAGCAGGTGGTCGAGCTTGACGTGATCGCGGTCGAGTTCGAAGCGGTGGATCATGTGTTCTCGTCTGGCGAAGTATTTGAAGAGTGCGGCCAAGGATGGCCGCCCGTTTGACTTTCGCGTTCAAGGACGAACGCACAAGTATTTCAAGAGTGCGGCCAAGGATGGCCGCCCGTTTGACTTTCGCGTTCATGGAAGAACGCACCAGTAAAGAAGGCGAAGAATGGGCGGTCCGCGTCCTGCGCGAAGGTGGCGGCATCGTCGAGGACGCCGAGCAGTATGTCGAAATCGCCGGCGGCGCTGCGGTGCAGTGCTTCGGCGTGCTCGAACAGCAGCACGTGCCCCCACGCGGGCAGCCAGCCGAGGTCGCGCAGGCAGTCGGCCAGCGCGTCCCAGTTGTGGCCGAAGTCGGCGGGCAGGCTCAGCGAGGCGGCGAGGCGGCGCAGCAGTTCGGCCTTGCCGTGGCAGCCGGCGAGGTCGGTGCGGCGGACGGCCAGTTCCTCGTGCGCGGCGGTGGTGGCGAGGCGCGCGAGATCGGCGTCGCCCACGAAGTACACGCCGTTCTGGCTGGGGCGGGTGAGGTCGGGATCGAGCGACGGTGCGTTCATCGGGCGAGCACGAAGCGGCGGAAGCTGCGGTAGTGGTCGTCGGTGTAGTAGTACACCGCGGGCGGTGTGCCGCCGGTGATGATGCGCCGCGCGCCGCGCGTGCGCGCGCCGGGCGTTTCCACCGTGTACTCGTGGTAGTAGCCACGCGGCTCGCGCGGCAGCAGGCCTTCGTAGTTGCCGAACACCACGCCGTCCTGCTGGTGCGGGAACGGGCCGCCGCGGGCGATCAGCGCCAGCGTGTCGCGCGCCTCGGGTGGCAGGAAGGCCGGCAGCGCGGCCGCGTTGCCGGCGTCCGTCGTGGCGGCGGGGACGCTTGCCGGCACGGAAGGCAGCGGCGTGTGCGCCGGCCGGTTCCACAGCAGCGCGATCGCGAGGATCACGAGCACGAGCAGCAACTTCCAGTAACGCATGTGGGCAGGCGGTGGCGGGCGGGAGGCGAGTCTAGCATTCGCTTCCGTGCTGCCGGCTTTCCCGTTCGCAGGAAATTGCGCACACTCGCCCTCCGGCCATGCGCACTGGCGCGCGCGGCCTCGCCAGGAGTCGAAGCTTGGACATCGCCAGCGACCGCGCGCGGCTGCCGCGGCAGATCCCGTACATCATCGGCAACGAGGGCTGCGAGCGTTTCTCGTTCTACGGGATGCGCAACATCCTCACCCCGTTCCTGATCAGCAGCCTGCTGCTGTACCTGCCCGAGGGCGAGCGCGCGGGCGCGGCGAAGGACGTGTTCCACAGCTTCGTGATCGGCGTGTACTTCTTCCCGCTGCTGGGCGGCTGGCTGGCCGACCGCTGGTTCGGCAAGTACCCCACCGTGCTGTGGATGAGCCTGGTGTACTGCCTCGGCCACGCCTGCCTCGCACTGTTCGAGCACCACCGCGCCGGTTTCTACGCGGGCCTCGTGCTGATCGCGCTGGGCGCGGGCGGGATCAAGCCGCTGGTGGCCTCGTTCGTGGGCGACCAGTTCGACCAGTCGAACAAGCACCTCGCGAAAGTGGTGTTCGACGCGTTCTACTGGATCATCAACTTCGGCTCATTCTTCGCCTCGCTGCTGATGCCGATCTTCCTGCGCCAGTTCGGCGCGGCGGTGGCGTTCGGCATCCCCGGCGCGCTGATGTTCGTGGCCACCGTGGTGTTCTGGTCGGGGCGCAAGCAGTACGTGATGCTGCCGCCGGCGCCGCCCGACCCGCACGCGTTCTCGCGAGTGATCCGCAGCGCCTTGCTGGCGCAGGCGTCGGGGCAGGCGCGGCCGGGACTGTGGCTGGCCGTGGCCGGCGTGCTGGCGGCCGGCGCCGCGTTCGCGCTGCTGCCCACGCTGGGATTCGTGATCGTCGCCTGCCTCGCCCTGGTGGCGCTGATCGGCGGCGTGGGCGGCGGCGCCTGGCTGCAGCTGGAGCGGGCGCGCGGCACGCATCCCGACGCTGCGGTGGACGGCGCGCGCAACGTGCTGCGCGTGCTGGTGATCTTCGCGCTCACCACGCCGTTCTTCTCGCTGTTCGACCAGAAGGCTTCGACCTGGGTATTGCAGGGTAACGAGATGACGATGCCCGCGTGGTTCCAGTCGGCGCAGATGCAGGCGCTGAACCCGCTGCTGGTGATGCTCTTGATCCCGTTCAACAACCTGGTGTTGTACCCGTTGCTGCGCCGCCGCGGCTGGGAACCCACCGCGCTGCGCCGGATGACCGCCGGCATCGCGTTCAGCGGCCTGGCCTGGATCGTGGTGGGCGCGCTGCAGCTGCTGCTCGACGGCGGCACGCCGCTGTCGATCCTGTGGCAGGTGCTGCCGTATGCGCTGCTCACCCTGGGCGAGGTGCTGGTCTCGGCGACCGGGCTGGAGTTCGCCTACAGCCAAGCGCCGGCCTCGATGAAGGGCGTGGTGATGAGCTTCTGGAACCTCACCACCACCATCGGCAACCTGTGGGTGCTGCTCGCCAACGCAGCGGTGCGCAACGAGGCGGTGACCGGCGCGATCGCCGGCACCGGTCTGGGCCTGGTCGCGTTCCAGATGTTCTTCTTCGCCGCGTTCGCCCTGCTCGCCGCGCTGGCCTTCGGCCTGTATGCGCGGCGTTACCGCGAGGTGGACAACTACCGTGCCTGAGCGCCCCGCCGCAGCTGCTCCGCCAGCGCGATGCCGAGCACCAGCCAGAACGCGCCCAGCGCGTAGCCGGCCAGCACATCGGAGAGGTAATGCGCCTGTAGCACCACGCGGCTGAGGCCGACGACGGTGACCAGCGCCACCGCGGCGGCCACGGTGTCGCGGTGGTGGCGGGGCAGGAACTGGCGCAGCAGCAGGTAGGCCCCCATGCCGAAGAACGCCATGCTCATCGAGGCGTGGCCGCTGGGGAAGCTGTAGCCGGTTTCCAGCACGAAGCCGTGGCCGTCGAACGGGCGCGCGCGCTGCAGCAGGTGTTTCGCCACGCTGCCGCTGCTGGCGGTGCCGCCCAGCGCCACGCACCACGGCACGAACAGGCGCCAGCGCCGGCGCAGCGCCAGCAGCAGGGCCACCACGAGGCCGGCAACCGCGAGCAGCGCGGGCTTGCCCAGGTTGGTGACGACGGCGACCACCTGCAGGAAACCTGCCGATAGCTGGTCGTGCAGCGCCTGCGCCAGCGCGGCGTCGAAGCGCACCAGCGCGGTGCGCGCCCACACCGCCCAGAACAGCAGCGCGAACAGCGCCGCGAACAGCGCCAGCAGGGCGACGGCGGTGCCCGGCTGCAGCGCGAGGTAGTCGTCCCTGCCGGTGGCGGCCAGCCGGCGGCGCCGCGCCCGGCGCCAGCCGAAGTCGCCGGCGAGCAGGGCGAGGATCAGCAGCAGCGCCCACAGCGCCGGGACATGCTGGCTGATCCAGAGAGGCAGGGTTTCCATGCAGGCGCGCTCCGTTCGCATCGGATGAAGTGGCGAAGCTTGCCGGATGGCGGGCGTGACTTCCAGCGCTGGCCTTGCCCTGGCTTTGCCGCGATAGTGGCGCGGTTCATGCCCACGGAGCCCGCGATGTCCCAGCGTCCCCTTTCCCTGCGCGTGGCGGTGTGCGCCGCGCTGCTCGCCTTCGCCACCGCGGCATCGGCGCAGACAATGCCAGCCTCGGCACCCGCCAGCGTAGCGACCGCCACGCCCTCGACGCTGCCGGCGCAACTGCAGGATTTCGACGCCTACGTGGCCGACACGCTGAAGACCTTCAAGGTGCCGGGCATCGCGGTGGCCATCGTCAAGGACGGCAAAGTAGTGCTGGCCAAGGGCTACGGCGTGCGCGAGCTGGGCAAGCCGGACAAGGTGGACGCGGACACGCTGTTCGCGATCGCCTCCAACACCAAGGCGTTCACCGCCGCGGCGCTGCAGATGCTGGCCGATCAGGGCAAGCTCGACATGGACGGCCGGGTGATCGACTACCTGCCGTGGTTCCGCATGAGCGACCCCTACGTGACGCACGAGATGCGCATCCGCGACCTCTTGGCGCACCGCAGCGGCCTCAGCCTCGGCGCGGGCGATCTCCTCTACTGGCCACCGACCAGTTACAGCACCGAAGACGTGGTGAAGCGCCTCGCCGACGTGCCGATCAAGAACAGCTTCCGCGGCCACTACGCCTACGACAACATCCTGTTCGCGGTGGCCACGCTGGTGATCGAGAAGGTCTCCGGCCAGCGCTACGCCGACTACATCCGCCAGCACATCTTCCAGCCGGTGGGCATGGACGAGTCGCTGGTGGACATGACCTACCTGAAGCCCGGCATGGACGCGGCCACCGGCCACGCGTCGTACGACTTCAAGGACGTGAAGCCGGTGCCACCGATGGCCTGGCTCAACGATCCCGGCGCGGGCGGCATCTACGCCAGCGTCAACGACCTCGCCAAGTGGATGAACGTGCAGCTGGCCGGCGGCGAGCTGCCGGACGGCAAGCGGCTGTTCTCCGAGAAGGCGCATCGCGAGATGTGGTCGATGCTGACGCCGATCCCGATCGGCAAGCCCTCGATTCCCGAGCTGGCGCCGCTGATGCCGCAGTTCTCCGGCTACGGCGAGGGCTGGTTCCTCAGCGACTACAGGGGCAAGAAACTCGCCTGGCACACCGGCGGCTGGCCGGGCTTCGTCTCGCGCCTCACTCTCGTCCCGGGCGAGCACCTGGGCGTGGTGGTGCTGACCAACCAGGAGTCCGGCGCCGCGTTCAACGCGATCACCTACCGCGTGCTCGATGCGTACCTGAACCCCGCGCACAAGACCGACTGGGTGGCGGCGTACGCCAAGTCGGTGAAGCAGGGCGAAGCCCGCGCCGACGACAGCTGGGCGAAGCACGAGGCCGCGCGCGACAAGCACGCCAAGCCCTCGCTGCCGCTCACCGGCTACGCCGGCACCTACCGCGACCCGTGGTACGGCGACATCGTCGTCAGCGACGAGGGCGGCAAGCTGCGCCTGCGTTTCAGCAAGACGAAACAGCTGGTGGGCACGCTGACGCCGTGGCAGCACGACAGCTTCATCGTGCGCTGGGACGACCGCTCGCTCAACGCCGACGCCTTCGTCAACTTCGCGCTGGACGACGACGGCCACGTGCGCGAGATGCGCATCCAGCCGATCTCGCCGCTGACCGACTTCAGCTTCGATTTCCAGGACCTGCGGCCGGTGCCGGTGAAGGCCGCCGCGAAGCCGGAGTGACGATGGATGCCTTGGTGCGAACGACAGGCGCAGGTCAGCCGTAGGTCGGGCTTCAGCCCGACGCACCGAAGCAGTCGGGATGAATCCCGACCCACGGCACGCCTCTCCCGCTGGCGGGAGTGCGATAAACAGCCAACCACGCCGGTGAAGGCGGCCGCGAAGCAGGAACCAAGATGGATGCCTTGGTGCGAATGACCGACGCAGGTCGGGCGTAGGTCGGGCTTCAGCCCGACACACCAAGGCAGTCGGGATGAATCCCGACCCACGACAAGCCTCTCCAGCAAGCGGGAGGGGAGACAAACAGCCAACCACAGGGGATCGCCATGCGTAGTCGTCACCTCACCGCCGCACTGCTCAGCTGCGGCCTGCTGTTTTCTGCCGCCACGCTCGCGCGCGACACCGCGCCGGCCGTGCAGGCGCACCGCTACTTCCGCGTGCAGCTGGGTAGCACCCAGACGCAGCCGGTGTCCGGCCGCCTGCTGCTGTTCGCGATCGATGCGAAGGATGCCGAGGCCGCGGCGAAGCAGCACGGCGGCGACGGCAGGGTGGAAGAGGTGGACACCAGTCCGTTCTTCCCCACCCAGACTGCGGTGGCTGCGCGCGAGGTGGGTCGGCTGGCGCCGGGGCAGGCGCTGGACATCGACGCCGACGACATCGCATTCCCCGCCGGCTGGTCGCAGTTGCCGCCGGGCGACTACTACGTGCAGGCCGTGCTGGACGTGCACCGCGACTACAACTACTCGGGCCGCGGCGCGGGCGACCTGGTCAGCCCGGTGGTGAAGCTGCAGCTGCCCACCGCAAGCATTCCCGACCTCAACCTCGACCGCACGCTGCCCGCGCGCGACCCGTGGCAGCTCGGTTCGCGGGCCACGCCGGCGATGCAGGAGGCGCTGTCCGCGGCGCGTGCGCATGAGCGCGACATCGACTTCGCCAGCCCTGCGCTCAGCGCGTTCTGGGGTCGGCCCATCCACATGCTGGGCCGCGTGCTGCTGCCGCCGGGCTACGACGCGAAGGCGAAGGCCACGTATCCCACCGTGTATTACACGCAGGGTTTCGGCGGCAGCAACGACCGCGTGGTCGGCACCCTGGTCAACGTCTACGCGGCGATGGCGAAGGGCGAGATGCCGCCGATGATCTGGGTGTTCCTCGACGAATCCGGCCCCACCGGCACCACCGAGTTCGCCGACTCGGTGAACAACGGGCCGTGGGGCAGGGCGCTCACCACCGAGCTGATGCCCGAGCTTGAGAAAACCTACCGCATGGACGCGAAGCCCAGCGGCCGCTTCCTGCAAGGCCACTCCTCCGGCGGCTGGGCCACGCTGTGGCTGCAGACGCGCTACCCGGCGATCTTCGGCGGCACCTGGTCCACCTCGCCCGATCCCAGCGACTTCCACGACTTCACCGGCGTGGACCTCTACGCGCCGCACGCCAATGTCTTCCGCAAGCCGGACGGCACGCCGTACCCGCTGGTGCGCGACCACGGCAAGGTGCTGGCCACGTTCCAGCAGTTCGCCCAACTGGAACGCGTGCTCGGCCCCTACGGCGGCCAGATGGCCTCGTTCGACTGGGTGTTCTCGCCCAAGGGCAAGGGCGGCCGGCCCGAGCCGATGTTCGACCGCGACACCGGCGACGTCGATCCCGCCGTGGTGGCGTACTGGCGCGAGCACTACGACATTGCACACCGTCTCGCCCAGCACTGGCCCGAACTGAAGCACGACCTCGACGGCAAGATCCACCTCTACGTGGGCACCGCCGACACCTTCTACCTCGACGGCGCCGCGCACAGGCTGAAGGCGGTGCTGGACGGCCTGCATGCGAAATCCGACTTCCGCTTCCTGCCCGACCGCACGCACTTCGACCTGTACGGCATCGGCCAGGACCGCCAAGGCCTGCTGAAGGACATCAGCTGGCAGATGTACGCCGTGGCGCGGCCGCATGCCGCGCTGAAGCCGCCGGCGCAGCACTGACGCTGAATGCCGTCGGCTGCTGCGGCAGGCCATGCACCACATCGGGCGGGTTTTGCGGCATAGTCGCGCGGCCGGCGCGGGGTTTTCCCGACCCGGCCGCCACCCCGATCACCATCGCGCAGGAAGGAGTCTGAAGATGAAAGCGTCCATCGTGTTTGCCCTCGCGTTCGGCTGCCTGCTGGCCATCCCGGCCGCGCAGGCGCAACAGTCCGCCGCCCCCGCGGGTTCCACCGGTCAGTGCAAGGACGGCAGCTACACCAGCAACGCCACCAAGCGCGGCGCCTGCCGCGGCCACAAGGGCGTGAAGGAGTGGTACGCCGCCGACAACGCGCCGGCCAAGGCGGAGAAGTCGTCGAAGAAGGAAGCCGCCGCCGCGGCTGCCCCGGCAGCTGCAGCTGCCCCCGCCGCTGCTGCCGCGCCGGCCGCCGCGGCAGCTCCGGCCCCTGCGGGGAAGAAGTCCATGGCCTGGACGAAGCCGGCCGCCACCGCGGCGCCGGGCGGCGGTGCCGGCAAGGTCTGGGTCAACGACAGCAGCAAGGTCTACCACTGCGAGGGAGACAAGTGGTATGGCAAGACCAAGCATGGCGAGTACATGAGCGAGGCCGATGCCAAGGCCAAGGGTTACCACGCCGAGCACGGGAAGGCTTGCACGCCGTAAGGTTTGGGTATTGCAGTCACGAGCAAGACGGAGGCCGGCGCAAGCCGGCTTTCGTTTGCGGGCGTGTCGAAAATTTCAGTCGCCTTGACGCAGGCTCACGGTTGTCCGGAATATTTTGCAGGTGCTCTGTTCTCCGTCCAGGAAGGGCGCTTGCTCTGGTTTTTTCGCAAGGAACAAAGCGGTTTCGGACGCCTGCCGGCGCCCGAGCTACTTTCTCTTTGCGTGCTTAAAGAGAAAGTAGCCAAAGAGAAAGGGCACCCCGATGGCGCGCCCTCCGGGCATCCTGCCCTGCGGGTGCGCGGGCGGGTGGCGGGGTTTTTCGACGGCACCTCCGTGTGCCGGCGAAAAACTGGCCGGCATCCCTGCCGGCCATCCTGACGGACTTTCCTCCACCCGCCCGCCGCGCCATAGGGGCCCCGGGTGAAGCAGCGCGCTCCAGCGCGCAGAAGCAACAGCCAGAGCAAGGCCAAGAGCAAAGCCAAGCAAAGCCGAAGCGCGCGCCGCACCAACTCCCTCTCCCCCAAGCTCCGCTTGGGGGAGAGGGTCGGGGTGAGGGGGGCTTTGGCTTCTGCGCGCAGGAGCGCGCCGCTTTTCCCCGGGGCCCCTCGGCGCCGCCGCGGGGTGTCGTTTTCTCTTGGCTACTTCTCTTTGACTCCGGGCATCCATGCCCTCCGCCCTTCGGGCCGGCTTCGCCGTTCGCACGCGCTCCTGCGCGTGCGTGGACAAGCAAAAGAGAAGTAGCTCGGGCCGCGGCAGCGGCACGAAACCGCTTTGTTCCTTGCGAAAGCAAAGACCCCCTCTCTCGCAAGCAGGGCGCGGGATCGGCCTTGCCGAAGCATCATTCCGCCCGCCACGGATCGTAGCTTCCGAACGACCACAGATGGCCTTCCGGATCACGGCAGCTGTAGCCGGCGCCGCCGTAGTCCTTCTCCGCATAATCGTCCACGATCACCGCCCCCGCGGCCTTGGCGTGCTCATAGTGGGCCTTGCAGTCGGCGACGATCACGTAGGTGCACTGGGTTTCGCGGCCGCCGGTTTCGTCGGGCTGGGCGATGCGCCGGCCGAACGCGTCGTCGCGCACGCTGCCCAGCATCAGCATGCCGTGGCCGTGCACGAGCTGGGCGTGCGCCACGCCGCCGGCATCGTCGTCGTACACCGCGTGTTTTTCGAAGCCGAACGCGCGGCACAGCCAGGCGATCATCGCGTGGGCGTCGCGGTAGCGCAGGCAGGGGATCAGGGTGCTGCCGTGGGTGGTGGCCGACATGGCGTGCTCCGGTGTGGTGACGGATGCAGCCTACGCCCGGCCGTGTCGCACGGTCTTGTAGATTTTTTCGCGGCTCAATCCAGCCGCAGATGGTTCGGTCCGCTGCCGCGGCAGGCCATGAACTCGCCCGGGGTGATGCCGGCGAAGGCGCGGAACTCGTGATTGAGGTGGGCCTGGTCGCTGTAGCCGCCGTCGGCGGCAAGTTCGCTCCAGCGTACTTCGGCCCGCGGATGCGCCTGGGTCACCACGGCGCGGAAGCGCAGCAGCCGGGCGAACTGTTTCGGCGTCATGCCGATCTGCTCGCGAAAGCGCGTGCCGAAGCGGTGTGCCGACCAGCCGCTGTCGCGCTGCAGTGCGCCGATGCGCGCGAGCTGCGGCGTGCGGCCCAGCGCGGCGACGGCATGGGCGATCACCGGGTCGAGCGCGGGTTCGGCGCGCAGGCTGCGCAGCCAGCCTTCCAGCAGCGCCAGCCGGCGCAGCGGGCAGGGGGTTTCCAGCAGGCGCTGGCGCAGCCGGCGCGCGGCGGCGCCGAACAGTGCGTCGAGATCCACGTCGCGCCGGCCCAGTTCGCCGATGTCGATGCCGATCAGCGCATGCGCGCCGCCGGGGCGGAACGTCAGCCCCATCACCCGGGTCTGCTCGGCCGTGTCGATGATCCAGCTGCGCAGGTACGGCCCGCCAATCACGCTGCCGGAGGCGCGCTCGCAGCTGCCGTCGTCGTGCCAGATGCGGGTCTCGTCCTCGTGCAGGTTGACGATCAGCGAGGTGCCGGGCACCGGCAGGATGCGCTCGCGGCCGGGCGCGGCCGGCGGCATGTCCCAGTCCCAGATCGTCTCGATCAGGGTGTCGAGCGGTGGCGCGGGGACGATGCTGTGCCAGGCCATCGGTCCGCTCCGCGCGCCGTGCTCACGAGGCCTGGAACGGCGCCGCGGGGCTGTCCTCGCCCAGCGGGCCCAGCGTGCGCACCACCATGCTCTGCGGCGTGGACAGCGGCAGCTGCGCCTCGCGCAGGCGGGCGAGGATGTCGAACAGGATGTCGCTCTTCACCGCGCCCACGTCGCGCGGGCTGCGCACGTAGGAAGTGATGCTGAAGGTCATCGCGCTGGCGTTGATGTTGTCCAGCCGCACCAGCGGCGCAGGGGTGTCGAGGGTGGCCGGATGCGCCTTCAGCGCGTCCAGCATCAGCTGGCGCGCGCGGTCGGCGTCGGTGTCCAGCGGCATCGGCAGCAGGATGCGCACGCGGCCCTGCGCGCTGCCGTGGGTCACGTTGCGCACGTTGTGGGTGATCAGCTGCGAGTTCGGCACGATCACGGTGGAGCGGTCCCACAGCTGGATCTCGGTGGCGCGCACGTTGATGCGGCGGATGTCGCCCTCGACCTCGCTGGACAGGCTCACCCAGTCGCCCACCTTCACCGGCCGCTCCACCAGCAAGATCAGGCCGGAGATGAAGTTCTGCACCACCGCCTGCAGGCCGAAGCCGATGCCCACCGACAGCGCGCTGGCGATCCACGCGATGCTCTGCAGGTTCACGTTCAACGCCACCAGCGCCAGCGCGAACACCAGCACGCCGCCGAGGTAGCCGAGCAGGGTGACCACGGACTCGCGCATGCCCGGGTCCATCGCGGTGCTGGGCAGCAGTTGCTCGCTCAGCCAGCGCTTGAGCACGCGCAGCGCCATCAGCCCCAGCACGAACACCGCGATCGCACCGAGCACGGTGCCGGGCCTGATGTTGAGCTGGCCCAGCTTGAGCCCGCTGAACAGCTGCAGCGCGCGCTGCGCCAGCTCCGCCGGGGTGGCGTCGAACGGCATCAGCGCCAGCGCCAGCGCGGCCAGCGCCAGCAGCACGCGGGTGATGCCGGTGAGCACGGTGGCGGCCTGCTCCAGCGTGCCGGGGGCGAGGTCGAAGCCGGCCTGCAGGTGCTGGCCGCTGCGGCCCTGCGGCGACAGCAGCGCCTCGAACAGGTCGCGCACCAGCTGCACCAGCAGGTACAGGCAGGCGGCGATCAGGCCGGTCCACAGCATCTGCACCGCCACGAAGAAGGCCAGCGCGATGTAGCCGGTGCAGACCGCGAGCCAGCACAGCGCCACGCCCAGCGCGGCGGCGAAACTCAGCAGGCCCACCCACAGCGGCCGGCGCGCCTGGATGTCGCCCGCCGCGTTCGCCTCGCGCCGCGCGTGGCGCAGGTGCAGCAGCACCCGGCCGATCAGCGCGCTGACCAGCAGCGCCAGCAGCGCGTGCAGCAGCACCGTGGCCGGCAGGCTGGAGCCGATGCTGCGGACGATCCGCTCGGTGAGGCCCACCAGCAGCGCGGCGCCGCCGAGCAACCACGGGTAGCGCTGCAGCCGCCGCGCCGCGATGTCCGACAGCGGCAGCAGCCGCCACGACGCGCGCCGCGCCGACAGCAGCGCGCTGCCCAGCCCGGCCATCAGCGCGGCGAAGCAGAACGCGCGCACCGCCGAATCGGCCATCGCGTCGAGGTCGCTGTCCAGCGTGTCGTTCCAGTTCAGACCCAGCTGCACCAGTTTCGCGGCCAGCCCGATCGCCAGCGCGGTGGACAGCGCCATCACCGCCGCCATCGCGCTGCGGCGCAGGTGGCCGCCGGGCAGCCAACGCGTGGCGACGAACTGCCACAGCCGCTGCAGCGTCCAGCGCCCGCCGGCGAGCAGCAGCACCGCGGCGGCGAGGCACAGCAGCAGCGGCTGCCGGTTCGGCGGCTGCCAGGCGTCGCTCCAGGCTTCGGACCAGCGCGCGGCGAGGCGCTGCAGGCGGGTCAGGTCGTTCGGCAGCGCATGCGTCTGGTCGGACCAGAACGCATGGCCGAGCGGCGTGTCCGTGCGCGCGGCGAGGCGCGCCTGGAACTGGTCGTTGCGCAGGCCGGTGATCTGCGCCACCAGTTGCAGGGCATCCAGCCCCAGCGATTTCGCCTGCACGATCTGCGCATTGAGGCCGGCCTGCGCCTTGTCCAGCTGGCGGCGCTGCGCGGCCACTTCCGGCGCTTCCGGCGGCGCGCCCTTGGCCGGCGGCGGTCCCAGCACGGTGATCTGCGCCTGCAGCGCGGTCATCTGCGGCGCGAGGCTGTCGGCCAGCTGGCGCGCCTGGTCCTGCACCTGCATCGCGCTGGTGCGCAGGTCGGCCAATGGAGGCGTGCCGGCCTTGTTCTTCTGCGCGTCCTTCAGCGCGGCCTTCACCGTGTCGAGCTGGTCGCTCAGCTGCTGCAGGGTCTGCGCCGGCGTGGCGGCGGGCGCGGCGGCGCTGCCCACGTCGGCATGCGCCCGGGCGGGCGTGGCGCCGAGCGCCAGCAGCAGGGACAGCAGGATCGCCGGAAGCGCCGGCAAACGACGAAGCAGGATGGACATGCCCGGCATGATCGGAGCCATGCCGCGGACGGTCAATCGGCCGAGCGACGCGGGCGGGGCTGGCGTTCAGGCGTGGCGCGAGCACCGGCAGCGACGAAGCGCTTGCCCGGTCTCCATGCCATGCGTCACCTTGTGAACGTGCGCGCCCGCCATCAAGCTGGTTGCTGGCTGGTGCGGCAGGCAACCCATGATCTTCCGCTGGTTCGAATCCCTGATCGACGCGTTCAAGGAGCCGCGCGACGGCATGCCGCCGCAGCCGGTGTGGCGCTTCTATGCGTTCTACCTGCGCCAAGTGTGGCCGGTGTTCGCCGCGGCGATCGTGGTCGGCTTCTGCGTGGCGGTGATCGAGGTGTCGCTGTTCGGCTTCATCGGCCGCATCGTGGACATGGCGAAGGGCGTGCCCGCGGCGGATTTCTTCCAGCGGCACGGACGCGAGCTGCTCGGCATGGCGCTGGTGGCGCTGGTGGCGCGGCCGGTGTTCAACAGCCTGCACGACCTGCTGGTGAACCAGGCGATCGTGCCCAGCCTCACCAACCGCATCCGCTGGCAGAACCACCGCTACGTGATCCGCCAGAGCCTGGGCTTCTTCCAGAACGATTACGCCGGGCGCATCGCCAACCGCATCATGCAGACCGGCGGCGCGCTGCGCGAATCGGCGGTGCAGATCGTGGACGCGATCTGGTACGTGCTGATCTACACCGGCAGCGCCATCGCGCTGTTCGCGCACGCCGACCTGTGGCTGGCCGTACCGCTGTTCGTGTGGGTGTTCGCGTACGTCGGCCTGCTGTGGTTCTTCATCCCGCGGATCAAGCAGCGCTCGTGGAAGGCCTCGGAGGCGCGCTCGAAGCTGATGGGGCGCATCGTGGACGGCTACAGCAACGTGCTCACGCTGAAGCTGTTCGCGCACACCCGGCGCGAGGAGGCCTACGTGGCCGAGGCGATGGCCGAGCAGACCGACAAGCTGCGCCGCATGACCCGCGTCACCACCGCGCTGGATGCCAGCATCACCACGCTCAACGGCGTGCTGATTGCCGGCACCTCGGCGCTGGCGCTGTGGCTGTGGAGCGAGGGGCGGGTGACGGTGGGCGCGATCGCGCTGTCGACCGGGCTGGTGATCCGCATCAACAACATGTCCGGCTGGATCATGTGGGTGGTCAACGGCATCTTCGAGAACGTGGGCACGGTGCAGGACGGCATCACCACCATCGCGCAGCCGCGCGCGGTGCAGGATCGCGAAGGCGCGATGCCGCTGGAGGTGACCAACGGCGCCGTGCACTTCCACGACATCCACTTCCACTACGGCAAGCAGGGTGGGGTGATTTCCGGCCTCGACCTCGCCGTGCGCGCAGGCGAGAAGATCGGCCTCGTCGGCCCCAGCGGCGCAGGCAAGTCCACCCTCGTCAACGTGCTGCTGCGGCTGTACGACCTCGAAGGCGGGCAGATCACCATCGACGGCCAGGACGTGGCGCAGGTGACGCAGGAAAGCCTGCGTTCGCAGATCGGCGTGGTGACGCAGGACACCTCGCTGTTGCACCGCTCGATCCGCGACAACATCCTCTACGGCCGCCCCGACGCCAGCGAGGCGCAGATCGCCGAGGCGGTGCGCAAGGCGCGCGCCGACGAGTTCATTCCCACCTTGGTCGACGGCGAAGGCCGCACCGGCTACGACGCGCTGGTCGGCGAGCGCGGCGTGAAGCTCAGCGGCGGCCAGCGCCAGCGCATCGCGATCGCCCGCGTGCTGCTCAAGGACGCGCCGATCCTCGTGCTGGACGAAGCCACCAGCGCACTCGACTCCGAAGCCGAGGCGGCGATCCAGGAAAGCCTCGACCTCTTGATGCAGGGCAAGACGGTGATCGCGATCGCGCATCGCCTCTCCACCATCGCGCGCATGGATCGTCTCGTGGTGCTGGATCAGGGCCGCATCGTGGAAACCGGCACGCACGCCGAGCTGGTGGCGCGCGACGGGCTGTACGCGCGGCTGTGGAAGCGGCAGACCGGTGGGTTCGTGGCGGTGGAGGATGAGGTTAGGGGGTAGGTGATGCCCGTCACGTCCATTTGTTCAATTCGTCGGCAATGACATATTCGAGAAACTCTTCGGGGCTGGAAGGATTGCCTTCCAGCAAGGCCTCTGACCACTCTCGCCCGAATCTTTCGGTTATGTCGTAGAGCCAGACTCCGCAAAAGTCGTCCGGCATTTGGCGCGAGCGTTTCGCGAGTAGGGGCGCACAGCGAACTACTTCACTGATGACACCCATATAGCCGCCAAATTTGTCCAAATCACGGGGCGAGCTGACCTCTCGCAGGTGCTCGCCAGCGCCCAGCGCCAGAAACGCGATTTCCTCGGACAGGTCGTCGGCGAGCTTGAGTTGCGCGAGGTTGTCGCGCTTTTCCAAGTTGGCGAGCGCGTCGGCTGGACTTGCCCCATAGCTATACTCGGTTTCGCCTTCGCGGATGGCGTAGTAGCGGGCTAGCGTGGCCGCTTCTCGATTGGCTAGCGTATCGCCGATGGTCACGTTCTTCATGCGTCTGACGCCAGCATTGTTTCCCGGTGAGCGCGCAGCAAGGCTGCATCGGGACGAAATCGTTCTGGTAGCGTTATTTGGCGATCTTGAACGGGCAGAAATACATCTTTTAGAAACGTGTCTTTGGTTCTTTCCAGTCGCTTCGACAGAACGATTCGATAATCGTCGCTCAGCGAGAACAGGTGGCTGTCGAATGCCCTGTCGTGTATGGCTGAGAGGCACAGTCCGTTACTTGGGTTCAGGCGATTCGCCTTGTCGGCACTCCACGCGACGATATGGCTGGCGACGAGAAATTTTTCATCCGATACGCCTGAGACGCAGCAACGCGCCCCGTAGCTGCTAAGGACTGCACGACGGAAAAAGCCTTGCTTGATGCGTTGTTGAACAAGCGCCTGCCGCGTTTCGCCGGAATAGTCGGAGAGTACGAAGTTATCCGAGGCTTCGGTAAGTGCGGCAGGTTTTAGACCATGTTCGTGGCGCAGATGCTGAAGGAAGCGCTCGCATTCGATGGCAAGGCGCTCCCAGTCGGCATGGAACTCGCTCCAGATGTCCCGATCTAGATCGGATGCATTGCCTAGTCCTGCGCGGCCGCTGTCACGAATTGCGGGGTCTATGCTTGCGATGTTGCAGCACTTCATCGCGAGCGCGCCGGGCGTTCGGCCGATCAGCTTGGAAAGTTCCACGATCTTTTTGTTCTTTCCGTGGAGCTGCCCGAATGGCGTTTGGCAGTAGAAGTAGAACGCGAGCATCGTCTGCTCGCGTGTCCACTTTTTCCCTGAGAAAGCCATTGGTGGAATCGGCGCGTCGTCGGTCATCGTGACTTCCTCGTGTTCGAGCTTGGACACGATGCACTTTGCGACAGCTGCCATCATCGGCACAACCGCCGCCTCGGCGATCAGTTTGTAAGCCTGCGTATCGCTGACCGGTATCGTGAACGAGTCGGGCAGGCCCATCAGCCGCGCGCACTCGCGCGGGGTCAGTCGCCGCGGCCGCTTGCGCGGACCTTGCGAGACGAGGATCTCCGAGCCGTCCTTGTAGTAGCGCGCGGACAGGGTGCGCGTCACGCTGTCGCCGTCCACCAGCCCGTAGCCGAAGCCGTTGCCGGCGGCGCGATGTTTGGCGGCGTAGTTCTGCAGGTAGGCCCACAGCTTGGGCGTGAGCGTGTAGCGCGCGTCCACCTTGGCCTGCTTGCCGCCGGTGTAGTGCGATTCCGCGGCTTCGCTGCCGTCTTGCGGGTGCAGGATGCTGCCGAGTTTCGGGCCTTGCCCGGGCAGCTGCAGGTCGTCCCACGTGAAGTCGGTCGGCTCGCGGAAGCCGACGATCAGGATGCGTTCGCGGTGCTGCGGCACGAAGTGCTGGCCGTCGATCACCCTGCAATGGATGTGATAGCCGAGTTCTTCCTCCAGCGTCCGCTTGATGACGCGGAAGGTGTTGCCCTTGTCGTGGCTGACGAGGTTCTTCACGTTCTCCAGCAGGAACGCCTTCGGCTGCTTCTCCTTGATGATGCGTGCCACGTCGAAGAACAGCGTGCCTTGCGTCTCATCGGCGAAGCCGTGTGCACGGCCCAGCGCGTTCTTCTTCGATACGCCGGCGATGCTGAAGGGTTGGCAGGGGAAGCCGGCCAGCAGCACGTCGTGGTCGGGGATGTCGCGCTCGTCCACCTTGGTGATGTCGCCGACGAGGGCGTGGGTGGATTCGGGGAAGTTGGCGAGGTAGGTCTTCTGCGCGTAGGGGTTCCATTCGCTGGTGAACACGCAGCGGCCGCCGTGCGCTTCGAAGCCCATGCGGATGCCGCCGATGCCGGCAAACAGGTCGATGAAGGTGAAGGCTGCCTCGGGCGTGTCGGACGGTGAAGCCAGCGGCAGCAGGCGTTGGCGAATCGCGTCGGCGAGGTAGGGCGGCGGGTCGTTTTCGCCAAGCTCCCAACGGCGGATGGTGCGCGTATCCACCCCGAGGCGCTCGGCCAGCTCCTTTTGCGTGTAGCGGCCGCGCAGGCTGGCCAGCAGGTGGCGAATGTCTTCCATGGTCGTGTTTCCCGCTTGGTAATCGATGCGGTCAGTATGTCCGCTTTTTGTCCCCATGAGAAGGCCTGACGAAAAGGCCGGATGCTTGCGCATCCGGCCTTCCTGTCGATCGGCCATCTTGCTGCGTGGCGGGGAGCTGCGAGCCTTACGCGCCGATCGCGGTTTCCGCCTTCACGTACTCCAGTCCATGCGCCTTGGCCACCGGCGCGCAGGTGACCTTGCCCTCGCAGACGTTGAGGCCGTGGCGCAGGTGCACGTCCTGCGCCAGCGCCTGTTTCCAGCCGAGGTCGGCCAGCGCCAGCGCGAACGGCAGGGTCGCGTTGTTGAGCGCGAAGGTGGAGGTGCGCGCCACCGCGCCGGGCATGTTCGCGACGCAGTAGTGCACCACGCCGTCGACCACGTAGGTCGGGTCGGCGTGGGTGGTGGCGTGCGAGGTCTCCACGCAGCCGCCCTGGTCGATCGCGACGTCGACGATCACCGCGCCCGGCTTCATCGTCTGCAGCATCGCGCGGGTGACCAGCTTCGGCGCGGCGGCGCCGGGGATCAGCACGGTGCCGATCAGTAGGTCGGCGCGGCGCACCAGCTCCTCGATCGCGGCACGGCTGGAGAACACGGTGGAGATCGCGGTGCCGAACTGGGCGGTGAGGCGCGTCAGCGCCTCGGTCGAGCGGTCCACCACGGTGACCTTGGCGCCCATGCCTACGGCGATCATCGCCGCATGCGTGCCGGACACGCCGCCGCCGAGGATCACCACTTCCGCCGCCGGCACGCCCGGCACGCCGCCCAGCAGCACGCCGCGGCCGCCCTGCGCCTTCTCCAGCGCGTGCGCGCCCACCTGCGGCGCGAGCCGGCCGGCGACCTCGGACATCGGCGTCAGCAGCGGCAGCGAGCCGTTCGGCGCGGTGACCGTCTCGTAGGCGATGCAGACGGCGCCGGAGGCGACCAGCTCGCGGGTCTGCTCGGCGTCGGGCGCGAGATGCAGGTAGGTGAACAGGATCTGGCCCGGGCGGAGCTTGGCGCGCTCCGCCGCCTGCGGCTCCTTCACCTTCACGATCATGTCGGCTTCGGCAAAGATCGGATCGGGGCCGCCCGCGATGCTGGCGCCGGCCGCGACGTAGTCGGCGTCGCCGATGCCCGCGCCCAGGCCGGCGCCCGTCTCCACCACGACCTGATGGCCGTGGTGCACCAGTTCCTGCACGGACGAGGGGACGAGGCCCACCCGGTACTCGTGGATCTTGATTTCCTTCGGCACACCGATGTGCATGGCTGCGGGTCTCTGGCTGGGATGGAAGCGGCGGGCCGGCCGGGATGCCCGCCGATGGAGCGGCAGTATGATCGCCGCGCCGAGCAATTTCCCGTCGGTTCCGGTCGGCCGCTGGCAGTCCGTCGAACAGGTTCGGCAGCGGCAGGCCATGCCTGCGGCTGTAGCGCCCCTTGACTCTGGACCTCGATCCAAGGTCTAGACTTGCCGCATGAACACGCAGACCGCTCCCCTCACCATCGGTGCCGTCGCCAAGCGCGCCGGCGTGGCCATCGACACGATCCGCTACTACGAGCGCGAGGGCCTGCTGCCCGAGCCGCTGCGGCGCGCCTCCGGCTACCGCAGCTACGGCGAAGGCGCCGTCGCGCAGCTGCGCTTCATCCGTCGCGCCAAGGAGCTGGGCTTCACGCTGGAGGAAATCCGCGAGCTGCTGGCGCTGTCGGCGGATCGCCAGCGCGGGGTGAAGGCGGTGAAGCAGCGCGCGCAGCAGCGGCTGGCGGCGGTCGAGCAGCGCATCGCCGAACTGCAGCGCGTGCGCGACGGGCTGGCGCAGCTGGTGGCCTCGTGCCCGGGCCACGGCAAGCCGGAGCAGTGCCCGATCCTGCGCGCGCTGAACGACGAGGAGGACCGCGCATGAACGGTCAGGGCAGTTGCTGCGCCTCGGCATCGACGGGCACGACCGGCGTGGCGCGCGATCCGGTGTGCGGCATGACGGTCGATCCGGCCACCGCCAAGCATCGCAGCGTGCACGCGGGCCGCGAGGTGTATTTCTGCTGCGGCGGCTGCAAGGCGAAGTTCGACGCCGAGCCGGCGCGCTATCTCGGCGGTGCGCCAAGCATGGCGGGCGGCTGCTGCGCGGCGAAGGCTGCGCCGCTGGCGCTGCAGGTGCATGGTCCTGTGCATCACGAGCACGAACCATGTCCGGAGCCAGGCGATGACGTCATTCCCGCGCAAGCGGGAATCCATGGTCTGCGGCTGCCTCAAGGCAACATGGATGCCCGCTTGTGCGGGCATGACGCCGCGGATGAAGGTTTGAATTCGGAGCACCGGGCAAAAGACCCCGTCTGCGGCATGACGGTGGACCCGCGCAGCACGCCGCACCACGCCACGCACGCCGGCCACGACTACCACTTCTGCGCGGCGCGCTGCCGCGAGAAGTTCGTGGCCGATCCCGCGGCCTGGCTGGGCGAGCGCCAGCCCGCGCCGCCGGTGCCGGCCGGCGCGCTCTACACCTGCCCGATGCATCCCGAGGTGCAGCAGCCCGGTCCCGGCGACTGCCCGAAGTGCGGCATGGCGCTGGAGCCGATGATGCCCACGCTTGCCGAGGACGACGGCGGCGAGCTCGCGGCGCTGTCGCGCCGTTTCTGGACGCTGCTCGCGCTCACCGTGCCGGTGTTCGTGCTCGCGATGGGGCCGCATCTGTCCGGTGGGCACCTGCCGGCGCCGTGGGATGGCATCGCGGGCTGGGCCGAGGCGCTGCTGTCCAGCGTGGCGGTGCTGTGGGGCGGCGCGCCGTTCTTCGCGCGCGGCTGGCGTTCGCTCAAGCCGTGGCTGCCGAACATGTACACGTTGATTGCGTTGGGTACCGGCGTGGCCTGGATCTACAGCGCAGTGGCTTTCCTCGCGCCGGGGCTGTTCCCGGACGGTTTCCGCGACATGCACGGCCGCGTGGGCGTGTATTTCGAATCGGCCGCGGTGATCGTGACCCTGGTGACGCTGGGCGATTTCCTCGAACTGCGCGCGCGCCGGCGCACCGGTGCGGCGCTGAAGGCGCTGCTGGGGCTGGCGCCGAAGACCGCGCGGCGCATCGCCGCCGACGGCAGCGAGGCGGACGTGCCGCTGGAGGCGGTGCAGGTGGGCGACACGCTGCGCGTGCGCCCCGGCGAGAAGCTGCCGGTGGACGGCGAGGTGCTCGAAGGCGCGAGCCATGTCGACGAGTCCATGCTCACCGGCGAGCCGATGCCGGTGGCGAAAGTTGCCGGGGACCCGCTCGCCGGCGGCACGCTGAACCGCGACGGCGCGCTGCTGATGCGCGCGACCCGCGTGGGCGGCGCCACCCTGCTGGCGCAGATCGTGGCGCTGGTGGCGCAGGCGCAGCGCAGCAAGGCGCCGCTGCAGCGCGTGGCCGACAAGGTGGCCGCGTGGTTCGTGCCCGCGGTGGTGGCGGTGGCCGTGCTGGCGTTCGCGGCGTGGGCGCTGTGGGGGCCGTCGCCGCAACTGGCGCATGCGTTGATCGCGGCGGTGTCGGTGCTGATCATCGCCTGTCCCTGCGCGCTGGGCCTGGCCACACCGATCTCGATCATGGTGGCGAGCGGGCGCGGCGCGCAGCACGGCGTGCTGTTCAAGGACGCCGGCGCGATCGAGGCGCTGCAGGACATCGACACCCTGGTGCTGGACAAGACCGGCACGCTCACCGAAGGCCGGCCCGCGCTGACCGAACTGGTGGCGCTGGGCGACCAGCCACGCGTACGCCTGCTGGCGCTGGCCGCCGCACTGGAGCGGCCCAGCGAACATCCGCTGGCCCATGCGATCGTGAGCGCCGCCGACGACGAAGGCGTGGCCAAGCTCGCCGCCGTGGATTTCCGCGCGCTCACCGGTCGCGGCGTGGTGGCCACGGTGGAGGGCGCCACGGCGGCGCTGGGCAACGCGAAGCTGCTGGCGGAACTCGGCATCGCGCTCGATGCGCAGGCCAGCGAACGCGCCGACGCGCTGCGCGGGCAGGGCGCCACGGTGATGTATCTCGCCGTGGACGGCGCGCTCGCGGCCCTGCTGGCGGTGGCCGACCGCATCAAGCCTGAGGCGCCGCGAATCGTGACTGCGCTGCAGGCGGCCGGCCTGCACGTGGTGATGCTCACCGGCGACAACGCCACCACCGCGCAGGCGGTGGCGCGGAAGCTGGGCATCGACGAAGTGCAGGCCGAGGTCTCGCCCGCCGACAAGGCGGCGGCGGTGAATGCGTTGCGTGCCGCGGGCCGCATGGTGGCGATGGCCGGCGACGGCGTCAACGACGCGCCCGCGCTGGCCGCCGCCGACGTGGGCATCGCGATGGGCAACGGCAGCGACGTGGCGATGGAGAGCGCGCAGGTCACCCTGGTGAAGGGCGAGCTGGGCGCGATCCTGCGCGCGCGCACGCTGTCTCGGGCCACGGTGCGCAACATCCGCCAGAACCTGTTCTTCGCCTTCGTCTACAACGGCATCGGCGTGCCGTTGGCCGCGGGCGTGCTGTATCCCGCGTTCGGCCTCGTGCTGTCGCCGATGATCGCGGCGTTGGCGATGAGCCTGAGTTCGGTGTCGGTGGTGAGCAATGCGCTGAGGTTGCGCCGCATACCCCTGTGACGACTGTCACCAGCGATCGCTGACGTTCGCGCCTGCCGCGGGGCGGCGCATCGGCGGAGCATCTCTCTCGCACCCAATCACGGGACGAAGGAGATGCTCATGAACACGATCGCTACCGTCCACGCAGCCCTGGACCGCTACGCGCTGCCGCTGCTGCTGGTGCTGTTCTCCAGCGCATCCATCGGTTTCGGCCTGGCCTGGTCGCTGCATGCGACCATCCAGACGCTGGCTTGAGGAGGCGACGATGAACACCGTCGACGATCTGCGCGGCACGCTGGAGAAGCACGCGCCGCTGCTGCTGGGTCTGCTCGTGGTACTGCTGTCGGCCCGCGCGCTGCGGAAGATGTTCTGGACCCTGTTCGGCATGTACATGGCCCTGCACTACAGCCATATCCATCCGTTCGGTTGAGCTGAATTGGCGACCATGCCCAACTCACACTCACCGTTCGCCCTGAGCGTAGGCCCGTAGGGCCGAAGTCGAAGGGTGTCACCACCGGACGCTTCGACTTCGCTTGCTATCGCAAGCTACGCTCAGCGCGAACGGAATCTCAGGCGATGCGTGGTCGCCATCGGGTCTGCTAAGCGCCGTTGCTCTGTGCGCGAGGGGGCGTGAAGTTCTAAGCTGCGCGCCTCTCCACCACCCGTGCAGCCCGAGCATGTCTCGCAACCTCGCCGAATGGCTGGCGTATCAGGAACAGGTCCACCCGCACAGCATCGAGCTGGGGCTGGAGCGCGTGCGCAGCGTGTGGCAGCGGATGGGCGCGCCGGCGCCCGCGCGGCGGGTCGTCACGGTGGGCGGCACCAACGGCAAGGGTTCCACCGTGGCGCTGCTGGAGGCGATGGCGCAGGGCGCGGGCTTGCGCGTCGGCGCGTTCACTTCGCCGCACCTCTTGGCCTACAACGAGCGCGTGCGCATCGACGGCGTCGACGCGGACGACGCGGCGCTGGTCGCCAGCTTCGAACGCATCGAGGCGGCGCGCGGCGACACGCCGCTGACCTATTTCGAATACGGCACGCTGGCCGCGCTCGACCTGTTCGCCCGCGCGCAACTCGACGTGGCGATCCTCGAAGTGGGCCTGGGCGGGCGGCTGGATGCGGTGAACATCGTCGACGCCGACGTGGCGGTGATCACCACGGTGGACCTCGACCACATGGACTGGCTGGGCGCGGACCGCGACAGCATCGGCCGCGAGAAGGCCGGCATCGCCCGCGCCGGGCGGCTTGCGATCGTGGGCGAACCCGATCCGCCGCAGGGCCTGCTCGACGCGTTGGCCGCCGTCGGCGCGCGCGTGGAACGCGCCGGCACGGATTTCCTCGCCGAGGCGCATGCGGACGGCTGGCGCTGGTTGCACCGCGACGGCACCGCGATGGAGTTGCCGCTGCCCGCGCTGGCCGCACCGGTGCAGCTCGCCAACGCCGCCGCGGCGATCGCCGCGCTGCACGCGCTGTGGATCGAAGGCGGCCCGCTGGCCCCGCAGGACAGCTATGTCGCGGTGTGCCGCGGCTTGCGCCACGCGCGGGTGGCGGCGCGCCTGCAAGCGCTGGGCGGCGATCCGCCGCTGCTGGTGGACGTGGGTCACAACCCGCAGGCGGCGCGCGCGCTGGCCGCGTGGCTGGACGCGCAGCCGCCCGCGCGCACGCATGCGGTGTACGGCGCGCTGGGCGACAAGGACGTGGCCGGCGTGATCGCCGCGCTGGGCGCGCGCATCGCCCACTGGCACCTCGCCGGGCTGGACGGCGCCAGTCCGCGCGGCATGGGCGTGGCGGCGCTGGCCGCGGTGTTGCACGAAGTGCTGCCGCAGGCGCCGCACGACGAGCATGCCGACGTGGCCGCCGCGCTGGCGGCGGCGCGCGCGGTGGCGCGGCCGGGCGAACGTATCCTCGCGTTCGGCTCGTTCTTCGTGGCCGCGGCGGTGCTGGCCGTGCAGGACTCGGGCTCAGAACGAGGCGCGTGAACGCAAGCCGCGCAGCGGCATCGGCACGCCGCCGCGTTCCGCGGTGAGGCCGTGCATCACCATGCGTCGGAACGGCCCCAGCCGCGCGCCCGCGCCCAGCGCCAGCTTGCGCAGCAGGCGCGCGGGGCGGCGGTCGTCGGTGTAGAGCCGGGCCAGCGCGTTGGTGGCCAGGTACAGCGGGCGGGTGGCCAGCCGGTGCGCGCGCTCGTAGCGCGCCAGCAGCGCCGGGCTCCAGATCGCTTGCCCCGCGGCGTGCGCGGCGCGCAGTTCGCGGGCCAGCGTGTGCTGGCCGAGCAGGCCGAAGTTGAAGCCGTGCGCGGTGACCGGATGCATGCCCACCGCGGCGTCGCCGATCAGGGCGTAGCGCTCGGCCACGAAACGCTTGGCGTACACGCCCACCAGCGGATAGGCACAGCGCGGCCCGGCCACCTGCATCGCGCCCAGCCGCTGCTGGAAGCGCGCGGCCATCGCTGCGCCCAGCGCGGCGTCGTCCAGCGCCAGCAGCGCCGCCATTTCCGGTGGGGGCAGGGTGAGCACCACCGAGGAGGTGTGCGCGTCGTGCAGCGGCAGCAGGGCCAGGGTCTGGCCGTGGCCGAACCATTCCCATGCGGTGGCCTCGTGCGGCACCTCGTGGCGCATGCGCAGCACCAGCATGGTCTTGCCGAAGTCGAGCATCTCCGCGGCGATGCCCATGGCGCGGCGGCTGTCGGAGAAGCGGCTGTCGGCGGCGACCACGAGCTGCGCCGCGAGCGTGTCGCCATTGTCGAGCGCCACCTCGGCGCCCGCGGCGCCGGTGCGCACCGCGGTCACGCGTACCCCGGCGACGATCTCCACGCCGGGCGCGGCCTTGGCCTGCGCATAGGCGGCGCGGCGGATCGCGTGGTTGCA
Organism: Rhodanobacter denitrificans; assembly: GCA_017848855.1. Taxonomy (GTDB): domain Bacteria; phylum Pseudomonadota; class Gammaproteobacteria; order Xanthomonadales; family Rhodanobacteraceae; genus Rhodanobacter_A; species Rhodanobacter_A denitrificans_B. The sequence continues at coordinate 210,557 of JAFIHF010000032.1, forward strand.
GACCAGCCAGCCCAGTTGCGCGGCGCCGGCCTCGTCGTGGCGGAACAGCAGGCCGCCCTGGTCGTCGCCGTCGAGCACCTTCGCGTCGCGCAGGCAGCCGATTTCTTCCTCGCGCAAGGCGTCCCACAGGCCCAGCTCGCGCATCAGCCGCTGCGAGTGGTGGGTGATGGCGATTTCGCGGCCGTCGTCGGCCGGCGCGGCCAGTGTCGATTCAGCCTGGCGCTCCACCACGGCGATGCGCAGGCCGCTGCCGGCCAGCGTGCGGGCGAAGCACAGGCCGGCGGGGCCGGCGCCGATCACCACGATATCGAAGGACATGCCGTACTCCCAGCAAGACAAAGACCCCGGCACGCTAGGGGAGTCCGGCCCCGCCGGCGTTGACCGGGGTCAGGAAAACGCGCGGCGCGGCGTTTTGGCGGGGGCAGGTATAATTGCCGGATCGCGGGCCGTGCCGGCCGCCTCGGAGCGAACACTTGAAAACACGTCTGCTGGGGGCTGCCGTACTGATCGCCCTGCTTGTCATCTTCGTGCCGATGTTTTTCTCCAGCAATCCGCCGCCGGCCACGGCCGGCGACCAGTCGGTGAGCCTGGCGATCCCGCCCGCGCAGGACAGCAACCTGCAGACCCGCACCATGAGCCTCACCCCCGGCGCGCCGGCAAACGTCGGCACCGCCGCCGCACCGGCGCCGGCGGCCAGCGTCGCCAGCACGGCCGCGGCAACGCCCGCGCAGGGCAGCCAGCTCGCCACGGTGGACATCGCCTCGCGCCGCCCCACCGACGTGGGCACCGATGCGGCCGCGCCCAAGGCGCAGGTGACGAGCGGCCCGGTGATGGGCTCCGGCGCCTCGCCGTCGCAGCCGGTGATCCCGCTGCAGGGCAGCGCCGCGGCCACGCCGACGGCCTCCGCGCCGGTGGCCAAGGCGCCGGCAAAGGCGGTGCCCACGCCGGCGCCGGTGGTGGCGCCGACGCCGGCTCCCGCAGCGGTCGCGCCGCCGGAAGCCGCCGCCGCGGGCGGCCATGCGCTCTACGTGCTCAACCTCAGCGCCTACGCCAACGCGAACAGCGTGGATCACCTGGTGCGCCGCGTGCGCGGGCTGGGCTATCCGGTGCTCACCCGCATCATCACCCAGGCCGGCAAACAGCTCACCCTGGTGACGGCCGGCCCGTTCGATTCGCGCACCAGCGCCGAGGCGGCGCGGCTGAAGATCACCCAGACCATCCCCGGCGTGCCGGCGAAGCTGGTGGAAGGCCTGGGCCACGCCGATTCCAACATCGCGGCCGCGCCGGCCAAGGCGGCCGCCGCGCCGACCGCTGCCGCGCCGGCCGCCGCGCCGCGCGCGGGCGGCTACGCGGTGCAGCTGGCCGCGCTGGGCAGTTCGGCCGAGGCGAATGCGCTGCGCGACAAGCTGCGCGCCGGCGGCTTCGACGGTTTCGTGGATACGGTGAACGTGGGCGGCAGGACGCTGTGGCGCGTGCGCGCCGGCCCGCAGACCCAGCGCGCCGACGCCGAGCGGGTGCGCGACCAGATCAAGGCGAAGCTGGGCCTCGGCGGCAACGTGGTCAACGTCCCCTGAGCGCGCGACGGTCAACACGGGCCCGGGCATGAACTGGATCGACTACACCATCCTCGGCGTGCTGGGCCTGTCGGTGCTGGTCGGGCTGTGGCGTGGCTTGGTCTCCGAGGTGCTGGCGCTGGCGATCTGGATCGCCGCGTTCTGGGTGGCCTGGCTGCTCGGGCCCACGGTGTCCGCGCGGCTGGACATGATCGGCCATCCCGCGCTGCGCGTGGTCGCGGGCTATGCGTTGTGCTTCGTGCTGGTGCTGGTGCTGGGCGCGCTGCTGCGCTTCCTGATCCACCGCCTGCTGGAAAGCACCGGCCTGTCGGGCACGGACCGCCTGTTCGGCATGGTGTTCGGGCTGGCGCGCGGCGTGCTGCTGGTGTGCGTGCTGGTGTTCCTGTGCCAGTTCACCGCGTTCACGCGCGAGCCGCCATGGCGGGATTCGCTGCTGCTGCCGCCGTTCCAGCGCGCCACGATCTGGCTGGGCCAGCAGGTGCCGCCGGGCGTGCGTGAGCATCTGCAGCACGCGGCGGTGTCCGACGCGCTGCACGAACACTTGCAGCCGGCCGCCGCGGCGGAGGCGCTGCGCAAGCTGCCGCGCGCCTTGTCCGCGCCGTCTTCGACGGCGGCGCCCGCGGCGCCATCCACGGTTTCCCCTACGTCTCACCCTTAGCAGGTCATCCATCATGTGCGGAATCATCGGCATCGTCGGTACCACCGAAGTGGCATCGGCGCTTTACGACGGACTCACGGTGCTGCAGCACCGCGGCCAGGACGCGGCCGGCATCGCCACGGTGGACGGCGCCAAGTTGCGCCTGCACAAGGGCAACGGCCTGGTGCGCGACGTGTTCAACCAGCCCGCGATGAACCGCCTGCGCGGGCGCATCGGCATCGGCCACTGCCGCTACCCCACCGCGGGCTCGGAGGGCGCCGAGGAGGCGCAGCCGTTCTACGTGAACTCGCCCTACGGCATCGCCTTCGCGCACAACGGCAACCTGGTGAACACCGCGGCGCTGCGCAAGGAGATGTTCGAGGACGACCGCCGCCACATCAACACCGAATCGGATTCCGAGGTGCTGCTGAACGTGCTGGCGCACGAGCTGCAGATCCAGGAGCGGATGGCGCTGACGCCGGACCACATCTTCAAGGCGGTGGCGGCGGTGCATGCGCGCGCGCGCGGCGGCTACGCCTGCCTCGCGCTGGTGCTGGGCTACGGCCTGCTCGCGTTCCGCGACCCGCACGGCATCCGTCCGCTGGTGCTGGGCGAGCGCGTCACCGCGGAAGGCCGCGAGTACGCGGTGGCCTCCGAGTCGGTGGCGCTGGACGTGCTGGGCTTCAAGCGCCTGCGCGACGTGGCGCCGGGCGAGGCGGTGTTCATCACCGACGACGGCCAGCTGCACACGCGCCACTGCGCCGACGGCGCGGTGCACGCGCCGTGCATCTTCGAATACGTGTACCTCGCGCGCCCCGACTCGATGATCGAGAACGTGTCGGTGTACAAGGCACGCCTGCGCATGGGCCAGCGCCTCGCCGAGAAGATCCTGCGCGAGCGCCCGGACCACGGCATCGACGCGGTGATCCCGATCCCCGACACCGCGCGCACCGCCGCCAGCGCGCTGGCCGAGGCGCTGGGCGTGCCGTTCCGCGAGGGCTTCGTCAAGAACCGCTACGTGGGCCGCACCTTCATCATGCCGGGGCAGGGCGACCGCGTGAAATCCGTGCGCCGCAAGCTCAATCCGGTGGAGCTGGAGTTCCGCAAGAAGAACGTGCTGCTGGTGGACGACTCCATCGTGCGCGGCACCACCTCGAAGCAGATCATCCAGATGGCGCGCGACGCCGGCGCGAAGAGCGTCTACTTCGCCTCCGCCGCGCCGCCGGTGCGCTACCCCAACGTGTACGGCATCGACATGCCCTCGGCCAGCGAACTGGTCGCCGCCGGCAAGACCGAGGCCGAGGTGCAGCAGCTGCTCGGCGCCGACTGGCTGATCTACCAGGACCTCAAGGACCTGGTGTGGGCGGTGCAGGACGGCAACGAGGCGCTGAAGCACTTCGACGCCTCCTGCTTCAACGGCGAATACATCACCGGCCTCGACCAGCACTACCTGCAACAGATCGAACTGCTGCGCTCGGACGACGCCAAGGCCGCGCGCCGCAGCGCGTGAGCAGCATGTCGCGCGCAGGTCGGGCTTCAGCCGGACAAGTCGCAGGTCGGGCTTCAGCCCGACAAACCGGGCCAGTCGGGCTGAAGCCCGACCTACGGTTTCTGTCGGCAGGCGCGCGGCGATGACTGCAACCAACCTCCACGCCGCCGCCAAGGCCTGCCTCGCCGCCACCGCCCCCGCCGAAAAACTGCGCCTCACCCACGCCACCTGGGCGGCGGTGCGGTCCGGCGAATTGCGCCCCGACTCCGCTGCGCCGCCGCCCGAACCCATTGCCGCCCCCGGCCGCCCCGCGAAACCGCAACTGGTCAGCGCCCGCCAGGTGCCGCAGCGCGGCCTCGGCACGCCCGAAGGCCGCGCCGCCTTGGTGCACGCGGTGGCGCATATCGAATTCAACGCGATCAACCTCGCCTGGGATGCCGTCTACCGCTTTCGCGGCATGCCCGACGCCTATTACCGCGACTGGGCCAGCTGCGCGCACGACGAGGCGCGCCATTTCGCCCTGCTCGAAACGCGGCTGGCCGAACTCGGCCACGCCTACGGCGACTTCGACGCCCACAACGGCCTGTGGGAAATGGCCGAAAAGACCGCGCATTCCGACCTCGCGCGCATGGCCCTGGTGCCGCGCGTGCTCGAAGCGCGCGGGCTGGACGTGACGCCCGGCATGATCGAGCGCCTGCGCCACGCCGGCGACGAACGCACCGTCGCCGTGCTGGAAGTGATCCTGCGCGAGGAAGTGGCCCACGTCGCCGCCGGCACGCGCTGGTACCGCTGGTGCTGCGCACGCGACGGCGTCGATCCCCTCGACACCTTCTTCGCCCTGCTGCGCGACTACATGGGCGTGGCGCTGCGCGGCCCGTTCAATCGCCCGGCGCGGCTGGAAGCGGGCTTCGTCGAGGCCGAGCTGGATCGGCTGGCGGCGCTGGCCACGGCTACCTGACGAAGCCATGGAGCACCGCAAGGAAGCAGGTGCCGCGCCCTGAACCGATCACGCGACCTCTACGCTTGATGGCGGCAGGGGAAGAGCGTGCGTCAAGTTGCAGCAAACCCCGGTTTTTCTGAACGCTTAGGCGACTTGGCTTGTTTTCGTTTATTTCGCATGTTGCGATTGTTTCGTTTGAGGGGTAGCCTGTGTTCCCCGGGTATTGAAGACTTGGGAAGGATGAAGTCGTCATGTCTGCCTTGTTGAACGAACAACTCGTCACGCTTCCGGTTACCCCTGAAGAATCGAAGCTGGCGCGCGAAAGCAGCCGGTTGCTGGCTGCTTGCATTGGCAGCGGCAAGACCGCACGCCTGCGCGTCATCGACGGCGACGGGGAGATCGAGGTGCCGGTGCAGGCGCTGCGGATGCTGGTCGACATCCTGAACAACATGGCTGCCGGCAATGCCGTGAGCCTGGTGCCGATCCACGCCGAGCTGACGACCCAGCAAACCGCCGACTTCCTCAACGTATCGCGCCCGCATGTGGTGGGACTGCTGGAACGCGGCGAACTGCCCCACCACAAGGTGGGTACGCATCGACGCGTGTATTTCCGCGACCTGATGGCCTACAAGAACGCCCAACTGGCCCGGAGCAAGGCACGGCTGACCGACTTGGCCCGCGAGGCCCAGGAACAGGGCTTCTATTGATGGCCGGCTTCGTCGCGCTGTATGACGCCTGCGTGTTGTATCCGGCGCCACTGCGCGACCTGTTGATGCACCTCGCGCTGAGCGGCTTGTTCCGTGCGCGCTGGACGACGCGCATCCACGACGAATGGATGCGCAATCTGCTGGCCAAACGCACCGATCTGACGCGCGGGCAACTGGAGCGTACCCGCGACCTGATGGATGCCAGCGTGCCGGATTGCCTCGTTACCGGCTACGAAGGCCTGGAGGAGCAGCTGACGCTGCCCGACCAGGATGATCGCCATGTCCTGGCCGCCGCGATCCTGTGCCAGGCCGGCATGATCGTGACCTTCAATCTCAAGGACTTTCCCGCGGCAACATTGGCTCCACTCGGCATCACCGCCCAGCACCCGGACGAGTTCATCGAGCATGCCTTCGGCATCAATCCTGCCGCCGTGATCGAGGCGGTGCGCGATCATCGCGCTTCGCTCGTGCGCCCATCGAAGAGCGTCGACGAACTGCTGGATTGCTATCTGAAACAAGAGCTGGTAACCACAGTGGGCTTGTTGCGTCCGCACGCAGCGTACCTTTGATCGTACCGGCGCTGGCCGTGCCGCGGACACCCGATGCTCACCTTGCTGAATGGTCGCCGGCGCGCGGTTTGACAGGTGCATCCCGGCTCACGAGGATGGGAACGCGTCGCGCAGCGGCGCTCCCTCCGCGACGGCCCTGGCCGCTCCATCGCCGGCACCGCACCTCGGTCGATGCAATCCCCTGACTGACCCGCTTGCCGTCGCGCTCCCATCCCCACGAGGAGGAGACGACATGAAACTGGCCACCCCTTTCATCCTTCCGGCCATGTTGATGGCCTTCAGCGGTGTGCACGCCCAGACGACTCCTGCGCAGCAAACTCCGCAGCAGATGCCGCAGCAGGAAATGCAGCAGCAACAGCAGATGCAGCAGCAGGAGATGCGCCAGCAAGAGATGCAGCAGAAAGCGCAACAGGCGCCGCAGTCGACGCCGGCCTCGACCGCGCAGACGACGAGTTGCGGCAACGTGGCGAACAAGGCGATCACCGCCATGAACAAGGGCGATTTCAACGGCGCGATGCAGTCGTTCGACCCCGCGCACAAGCCGGCCAGCGACAAGTTGCAGCAGGCCTGGGGAGACCTCACGAAGCAGTACGGCAAGGCCAAGTCGATCGGCGGCGCGAGCCAGGGGCAGATGACCCAGGGTTACGTCGTCGTGCTGGTTCCGCTGCAGTTCGACAAGGGGCAGCTCGGCGCCGAAGCCGCCTGTGGCGCAAACGGCCAGCTGGTGATGCTGCGCTTCGGCCTCATGCCGAATGCGGCGAACTCGAAGTCCTGACGCCGATTCGCCTTCGGGCCGATGCGTGCGAGGCACCGCCAACGAAAAAGCCGGCGCAAGGCCGGCTTCTCGTTGGATCTTGGTCGGGGAGACAGGATTTGAACCTGCGACTTCTACGTCCCGAACGTAGCGCTCTACCAGGCTGAGCTACACCCCGCGGGAGCCGCGTATCCTAGCGGCGCTCAGTGGGCTTGGCAACAGGTTTCCATGCTTGCCGATCGGGCCGCGGTAGCCGCGGGGCCATCTGTTAATCTTGGCGGCTGCAGTCGCCGCGCGGGATGCGCGGCGGCACTTCCCTTGTCAGCAGAGGTTTCCATGGCGCTTACCCCGGCCCGCACCATGCCCGGCGTGCTCGAGCTCTTGCCGCTCGACCAGATCGCGTTCCAGCGCATGCTGGACACCATCCGCCGCAACTACGAGCGCTTCGGTTTCCTGCCGGTGGAGACGCCGGTGATCGAGTACGCCGACGTGCTGCTGACCAAGAGCGGCGGCGAGACCGAGCGGCAGGTGTATTTCGTGCAGTCCACCGGTGCGCTGGAGCAGGGCGAGAAGCCGGACCTGGCGCTGCGCTTCGACCTCACCGTGCCGCTGGCGCGCTACGTGGCCGAGCACGAGCGCGAGCTGAGCTTCCCGTTCCGCCGTTACCAGATGCAGAAGGTGTACCGCGGCGAGCGCGCGCAGCGCGGCCGTTTCCGCGAGTTCTACCAGTGCGACATCGACGTGATCGGCAAGGACAGCCTGTCGATCCGCTACGACGCCGAGCTGCCGGCGGTGATCTACAGCGTGTTCCGCGAGCTGGCGATCGGCCCGTTCACCATCCAGCTCAACAACCGCAAGCTGATGCGCGGCTATTTCGAGAGCCTGGGCGTGGCCGACCCCGAGCAGCAGATGCTGGTGCTGCGCGAGGTGGACAAGCTGGACAAGCGCGGCGCCGACTACGTGCGCGACACGCTCACCGGTGCGGGCTTCGGCCTCGCGTCTGCGGCGGTGGAGAAGATCCTCGCCTTCGTGCAGGTGCGCTCCACTTCGCTGGCCGACGCGTTTGCCAAGCTCGACGCGCTGGGCGCCGGCCCCGAGGCGATGGAGCAGGGCCGCGCCGAACTCAAGGAAGTGCTGGGCCTGATCCGCGACTTCGGCGTGCCGGAGACGCATTTCGCGCTGAACCTCTCCATCGCGCGCGGCCTCGACTATTACACCGGCATCGTCTACGAGACCACGCTCAACGAGCACCCGCAGATCGGCTCGATCTGCTCGGGCGGCCGCTACGAGAACCTCGCCGGCCAGTACACCAAGTCGCACCTGCCCGGCGTGGGCATTTCCATCGGCCTGTCGCGCCTGTACTGGCAGCTGCGCGAGGCCGGCCTGGTGCACACCGCGCAGAGCACCGTGGACGTGCTGGTCACCCAGATGGACGAGGCGCAGCTGCCCACCTACCTCGCGCTGGCCACCGAGCTGCGCGCCGCCGGCATCGCCACCGAGGTGGTGCTGGAAGGCGGCAAGCTGGGCAAGCAGCTCAAGTACGCCGACCGCGCCGGCATCCGCTTCGCCGTGGTGCTGGGCGAGGACGAGCTGGCCAAGGGCGTGGTCGCGGTGAAGGACCTGCGCCGCGGCGACCAGTTCGAGGTGGCGCGCGCCGAACTGGTCAAGACGCTGCGGGTGGAGCTGGAGCAGGCCGCGGCGATGGGTTGATCCGGCGCGAAGACGCCGGACGCTTTGCATTCATTCGGGGATTGTTGTGAACAAAACCATACTTCTCGACGGCAGCCACCTCACCCGTGCGCAGCTGGTGGCGGTGGCGCGCGACGGCGCCAAGGTGGCGCTGGACGCGAAGCAGTTGCAGCGCGTGCAGCGCGCGGCCGATTTCCTCGCCGACAAGGTCAACTGCGGCGAGCCGACCTACGGCGTCACCACCGGCTTCGGCAGCAATGCCGACAAGCTCTTGGGCGCGCATCGCGTGCGTGACGAGCTGCCAGGCAGCCGCAGCGAAGTGCCGGAAGGCACGCTGCTGGAAGAGCTGCAGCACAACCTGATCACCACCCACGCGGTGTGCGTGGGCAAGCCGTTCGGCGCCGACGTGGTGCGCGCGATGCTCTGCATCCGCATCAACACCTTGCTGCGCGGGCATTCGGGCATCCGCGTGCAGACGCTGGAAGCGCTCGCCGCGATGCTCAACGCCGGCGTGGTGCCGGTGGTGCCGGAGAAGGGCTCGGTGGGCGCCAGCGGCGACCTCGCGCCGCTCTCGCACCTCGCCATCGTGCTGCTCGGCGGCGGCGAGGCGTTCCATGCGGGCGAACGCCTGCCGGGCGCCGAGGCGCTGAAGCGCGCGGGCCTCGCGCCGGTGCGGCTGTCGTTCAAGGAAGGCCTCGCGCTCAACAACGGCACCGCGCAGATGCTGGCCACCGGCGCGCTGGCGCTGCACGATCTGGAACGCCTGCTCGACGCCGCCGACCTCGCCGCGGCGATGACGCTGGACGCCTTCGCGGGCCGCAGCGGCGCGTTGCGCCCCGAAGTGCACGCGCTGCGCCCGCATCCGGGGCAGGTGGCGGTGGCCGCGCACGTGCGCGAGCTGCTCGCAGGTTCCACCCTGCTCGACATTCCCTACCACCTGGTGCCGCACTTCCGGCCGTGGACGGCCGAGGCGTGGAGCGAGGCCGACGACCAGGCGCTCAGCTTCGACATCGCCTGGAACTGGGTGCCGGCGAACCAGCGCCACGGCCGCGAGGCGTTCTATGCGCGCTTCCTGCCGTTCAAGGGCGGCAAGAAGCACCAGCCGCAGGACGCCTACTGCCTGCGCTGCATGCCGCAGGTGCATGGCGCGGTGCGCGACGCGTGGGCGCAGGCCTGCCGCGTGTTCGACATCGAATTGAACGCCGTCACCGACAACCCGCTGATCTTCCCTGATGCAGAAGGTGCGCAGTTCATCGAGGAACAGGTGATCTCCGCCGGCCACTTCCACGGCATGCCGCTGGCGCTGGCGATGAGCTACGTGAAGGCCGCGCTGCCGGTGCTCGCCTCGATCAGCGAGCGGCGCTTGAACAAGCTGGTCGACCCGGCCACCAACGACGGCCTGCCGGCCTTCCTCACCGGCAACGAGGACGGCACCGACTCCGGCTTCATGATCGTGCAGTACACCGCCGCCGCGCTGGTCAACGACCTCGCCACCCGCGCGCACCCGGCCAGCGTGTATTCGGTGCCGACCAGCGCGAACGCCGAGGACCACGTCTCGATGGGCGCGAACGAAGCGCGCCACGTGCTGGAGATGATGGAAGACGTGGGCCACGTGATCGCGCTGGAGCTGTACACCGCCGCGCAGGCGCTGGACTACCGCCAGGAGATGTTGAACGCCGCGCGCCGCCTCGCCCAGCGCGGCGGCTGGCAGGCGCTGGCGGCCAAGGTGGCAAACGCGCCGCGCGAAGGCCAGCCGCACCACGGGCAGTTCGTCGCCGAGCTGCGCCAGCTGGCCGAGGCGCTGGCCGGCGCGGAAGATTTCCACGCCGGCGCCGACGTGCGCCGCGCCCACGCCACGCTGCGCCGGCACATCGACTTCCTGCACCGCGACCGCGCGCTGGATGGCGATGTGCGCACCGTGTGCGAACTCGTGCGCCAGGGCGCCTTCCACCCCGCCCACGCCGCCTGATTGGAGTACGACATGAGCCTGATCCAGACCCCGGTGTCCTACGGCGAGCTGATCGACAAGATCACCATCCTCGAAATCAAGTCGCAGCGGATTTCGGACGCCGCCAAGCTCGCCAACGTGCGCACCGAGCTTGATCTCCTGAACGCCACCTGGGCCGCGCATCCCGCGTCGAAGACCGACATCCGCGACGAACGCGCGCGCCTGCTCGCGGTGAACGAGGCGCTGTGGGAGATCGAGGACAAGATTCGCCTCAAGGAAAAGGCGCAGGCCTTCGACGCCGAGTTCATCGAGCTGGCACGCTCGGTCTACTTCCGCAACGACGAGCGTGCGGCGGTGAAGCGCGAGATCAACGTGAAGCTCGGTTCGCAGCTGGTCGAGGAAAAGTCCTACCAGGACTACCGCGCCCCGTGATGCGCCCGTAGGAGCGCACCCTATGCGCGAATGCTTTTGCTCCGATCGGCGCCAGAGCATTCGCGCACAGGGTGCGCTCCTACGGGAGATTCAAACGACTCGCCGCGGCTTCGAAGCGCCCGACCACCTCGTCCACGCCGATCAGGTCCATCACGCCCGGCTTCTCGATCTTCGTGCCCCAGGCCAGTTCGCTGGCCGGCTTGCCGAGGTACTTGCGCGCGGCCGCGTCGTACTTGTCCACGCACCAGCGGCGGTCGGAGTAGGGGCCGGAGCGGTGGGGATTGCTCGCGGCGTGCAGCCCGAGCACCTTGGTGCCCACCGCGTTGGCCATGTGCATCGGGCCGGAGTCCGGCGTCAGCAGCAGCGATGCGCGCGACAGCAGGGCGAGCAGTTTCTTCAGCGTGTCCTTGCCGGTGAGGTCGAGCGGCGCGCGCTTGCACGCGGCCAGCACCGCGTCGGCCATCGCGCGCTCGCTGCTTGACGGCCCACCCACCAACGCCACGCGCCAGCCGCGTGCAGTGGCGTGATCCATCACCGCCGCGTAGCGTTCCGGCCGCCAGTTGCGCAGCGCGTGGCTGGACGTGGGACTGACCAGCAGGGTCGGCGTGTTGCCGGGCAATTGCTCTGCGGCCCAGGCCTGCGCCTCGTCGGGGACGGGAATGTCCCAGCGCACCTGTGTCTGCTTCAGGCCCAGCGGTTCGCAGAAGCTGCCGATCGCGTCCAGCACGTGTTCGCCCGTGCGGGCGGGGATGCGTTCGTTGACCACGAGGCCGTGCAGGTCCTTGGCGCGCGCCGCGTCGTAGCCGATGCGCCGATCCGCCTTGATGCCCAGGCTCAAGAGGTTCGAGCGCAGCGCCACCTGCATCTGCAGCAGGGCGTCGAAGCGTTGGCCGCGCAGCGCGCTCCATACCTCGCGCATGCCGGCCAGCCCCTTGCCCTTGTCGAAGGTGATGAAGTCCACCCCCGGCAGGTCGCCCACCAGCTTGCGTTCCAGCTTGCCCACGATCCACGTGAGCCTGGCCTGCGGCCACGCCGCCTGCAGCGTGCGCAGCAGCGGCACCACGTGGGTGACGTCGCCGATGGCGGAGGTGCGCAGCAGGCAAATCGAGGCGGGAACGGGCATGTAGAATCGCCGAGGGTCATGGGACGCGCCAGCACCGATGCAAGAGCAACTGCGCGAAGACGCCGAAGGCGCGATTCTGTTCGACGCCGCGGCCTCGCCACAAGTCGACGCCGACTGGTTCGTGCCGGAGCGCTGGCGCGAACGCGGCGCGCTGCGCACGCAAGCGGGCGGCCGCGGCGGCGTGCAGCTGATCGCCACGCCGGCCGGCGAATGCGTGCTGCGGCATTACCGCCGCGGCGGCATGGTGGCCGCGCTGATGGGCGACCGCTACCTGTGGCGCGGCGCGGATGCCACGCGCTGCTTCGCCGAGTTCCGCCTGCTGGCCGAGATCGCGCGGCTGGGCTTGCCCGGGCCGGTGCCGGTGGCGGCGCGTTACCGAAGGTCCGGCCTGTTCTATCGCGCCGACCTGATCACCCGGCGCATCGCCGATGCGCAAACCCTGGCCGAATGCCTAGCCGCCGGCCAGCTGGATGCGGAGCTGGCGCGCGAAGTCGGCGCGCTGGTGGCGCGCTTCCATCGCGCCGGCATCTGGCATGCCGACCTCAACGCGCACAATGTGCTGGTGACGGCCGCGGCGCTGCACCTGATCGACTTCGACCGCGGGCGCCTGCGCGCGCCGGCCGAAGGCTGGCGGCTGGCCAACCTCGAACGGCTGCATCGCTCGCTGCTCAAGCTGGGCGCCGCCGCGCAGGGTGAGGCTGCATTCCGCACCGTGGTCTGGACACCTCTTCTCGACGCCTACGAGGCTACGTTCGGCGCATGAACTGGCATCTGCATTTCCTCGGCACCGGCGCGGCACATGCGGCCGGTGAACTGGGTTCCTCGGCCGTGGTGCTGGAGCGCGACGGCGTGCCGATGCTGCTGGTCGATTGCGGCCCCGACACGCTGGACCGCTACCTCGACGCCTACGGCGCGCTGCCGCCCGCGCTCTACGTCACCCACACCCACATGGACCACGTGGCAGGGCTGGAAGGCCTGTTCTTCAAGCTGTGGTTCGACCCGCACCTGCGCGGCACCACGCGGCTGTTCGTGCATGCGGCGCTGCTGCCGTGGCTGCAGACACGGGTGGCCGACTACCCCGGCACGCTGGCCGAGGGCGGGGTGAATTTCTGGGAGGCGTTCCGGCTGGTGCCGTGCACGCGCGGCTTCTGGCTCGACGGCCTGTGGTTCGACGTGTTCGCCACCCGCCACCATCGCCCCGACACCTCGTTCGGCCTCGCGTTGCGCGGCAGCTTCGTCTACACCGGCGACACCCGGCCGATCCCCGAGGCGCTGGCCCGGCATGCCGCCGGCGGCGAACGGGTGGCCCACGACTGCAGCCTGGTCGGCAACCCCTCGCACACCGGCATCGACGACATCGAGCGCGAATACGACGCGGCGCTGCGCGCGCGCCTCGTGCTCTACCACTACGGCAGTGCCGCCGACGGTGCGGCACTGGCGGCACGCGGTTATCGAGTCGCCACGGCTGGCGAGCGCGTGGCGCTGGCCGCGCCGCTGCCGCCGCATGCGGATGCCGGTTGAGCTTGTCAGTAACCCTGCCGGCCGCTATCCTTCCGCCTCTTCACTCGCTGAAGTCTTGCGAGTGGAAGGTGCGGAGAGGTGTCCGAGTGGTTGAATCAGGATGCCCTGGAGTTGTGTATACGGCTTATCCCCGTATCGCGGGTTCGACAAATTCGTAGGAACGAATTTGGACAGCCGCAGGCTGGCCCCGAACGAAAGTGAGGGGTGAGGCTCAGGATGAGCCGAACCATCCCGCCCGGCGTGGATGGATGCGACAAAGGTTTTGCGTGCGGAGAGGTGTCCGAGTGGTTGAAGGAGCACGCCTGGAAAGTGTGTATACGGCTTATCCCCGTATCGCGGGTTCGAATCCCGCCCTCTCCGCCAGTTATTGAACAACGCGACGGAATGGAATCTGGCGCGACAGTTGGAGATCACGGAAGAGAGGGCGGGTGAGAACCCGCGCGGTTCGACAAATTCGTCTGGAGCGAATTTGGACAGCCGCAGGCTGGCCCTTCGCGCAGCGAAGGGTGAGGCCCGGGACGGGCCGAACCATCCCGCCCTCTCCGCCAGTTGTTGAAATACGCGACAGCCTCGGTTGGCGCGACGGGCTCAAGAAGCCCAGTGTTTATGGTGGCCCCGTCGGTCCCCCCGCGACGATAGTCCGCAAACCCCGCCAGGTCCGGAAGGAAGCAACGGTAGTGGATGATTCGGGTGCCGGGGTGTGGCTGGCGGGGCCGCCGCCCATCTGGGGCCAGCGCTTCTTCGAGCCGGAAGCCATCCGTTTGCCGATGGCCGGCAAAAGCGAACCCGCCCGGCACGTTCGCCCCCTCTCCCCGCCGGGGAGAGGGTTGGGGAGAGGGGCGGAGCTCGCGTCAACCTGACACGCTTTACTGACTTGTAGCCCCCACCTTGGCACAATCGCCTTTCGCTCCAAGGTAGCCGCGCATGTCCTATCAAGTCCTCGCCCGCAAATGGCGCCCGCGCAAGTTCGCCGAACTGGTGGGGCAGGAGCACGTGGTGCGCGCGCTCACCAACGCGCTGGACACCGGGCGCATGCACCACGCCTACCTGTTCACCGGCACGCGCGGCGTGGGCAAGACCACCATCGCGCGCATCTTCGCCAAGTCGCTGAACTGCGAGCGCGGCGAGTCGGCCGATCCCTGCGGCGAGTGCGCGGTGTGCACCGCGGTGGACGAGGGCCGCTTCGTGGATCTGCTGGAGATCGACGCGGCCAGCAACACCGGCGTGGACGACGTGCGCGAGGTGATCGAGAACGCGCAGTACGCGCCCTCGCGCGGCCGCTTCAAGGTGTACCTGGTGGACGAGGTGCACATGCTCTCCAAGCCGGCGTTCAACGCGCTGCTGAAGACGCTGGAGGAACCGCCGCCGCACGTGAAGTTCCTGCTCGCCACCACCGACCCGCAGAAGCTGCCGGTGACGGTGCTGTCGCGCTGCCTGAAGTTCAACCTGAAGCGCCTGCTGCCCGAGCAGATCGCCGGCCAGATGCGGCACATCCTGGGCGCCGAGAACATCGCCTACGAGGATGCCGCGATCGAGGAACTGGCGCGCGGCGCCGACGGCTCGCTGCGCGACGGCCTGTCGCTGCTCGACCAGGCGATCGCCTACGGCGGCGGCGCGCTCAAGGCCGACGACGTGCGCACCATGCTGGGCAGCGTGGCACGCGGCCAGGTGCTGGGCGTGCTCGACGCGCTGGCCGACGGCGACGGCACGCGTCTGCTCGCCGAGTGCGCGCAGATCGCCTCGTACTCGCCCGATTTCGGCGGCGTGCTGGACGACCTCGCCGGCGTGCTGCATCGGCTGCAGCTGATCCAGCTGATCCCCGGCTACCGGCCCGACGACGATGCCCACGACGAGGCACTGCACGCGCTGGCCGCGCGCATCGCGCCGGAGGACGTGCAGCTCTACTACCAGATCGCGATCGGTGGCCGCCGCGATCTCGCGCTGGCGCCCGATGCGCGCACCGGCTTCGAGATGGTGCTGCTGCGCATGCTGGCGTTCCGTCCCGGCGACGAGGCCGTGCGCCCGGCGGCGGAGCGTGCGGCGCCAACCCCGCGACCCGCGGCGCCGCCGGTGCGCAGTGCCGCGCCGGTCGCGCCGCCGGCTCCGGCGTATCGCGCCGCGCCGCCGGTGGCCGCACCGGCGCCGGCCGTGCGCGAGTCGGTCGCGGTCGCGCCGCCGCGCGACGCCAACGGCCTGCCGCACTGGGAAAGCCTGATCGAGCAGGCCGGCCTGCGCGGCCCGTTCGGCGTGCTGGCGCAGAACGCGGTGCTGCGCGAACGCGACGGCAACACCCTGGTGCTGGCCTTGCAGCCGGCGCACATGGGCATGGCGGTGGAGCCGATGGTCAGCCAGATGGAGGAGCGCATCAGCAACGCGCTGGGCGAGCGCATCAAGCTGCGCTTTGTCGACATCGACAAGACGGCTGCGACCGCCACCCCGGCCGCGCGCGCCGCGCAGGCGCGCGACAGCGCGCAGGCGGCGGCCGAGCAGTCCATCGCCGACGACCCCTTCGTGCAGGCGATGAAACGCGACTTCGGTGCCCGCGTGGTGCCGCAGTCGGTGAAACCCCTGAACAACCCGCAGTAACGGAGCACGACGATGAGAGGTCAGATCGGCCAGCTGATGCAGCAGGCCCAGCGCATGCAGGAAGACATGAAGCGTGCGCAGGAGGAGATCGCCAAGCTGGAAGTCACCGGCAGCGCCGGCGGCGGCCTGGTGAGCGTGACGATGAGCGGCACGCACGAGGTGCGCAAGGTGCAGATCGACCGCCAGACCTTCGCCGACGATCCGGAGATGGCCGAGGACCTGGTCGCTGCCGCGATCAACGACGCGGTGAACAAGGTGGCCCAGGCCAGCCGCGACAAGATGGGCAACGTCACCGCCGGCATGAGCCTGCCGCCGGGGTTCAAGATGCCGTTCTGAGAAGCCGGGACTCGGGACTCGGGACTCGGGACTCGGGACTCGGGACTCGGGACTCGGGACTCGGTAGAGCCTCCGCGGTCAGTCCGGCCATGCCATGTCGACTTCACCACTTCTCGCCAACCTGATCGAAGCATTGCGCTGCCTGCCCGGCGTGGGTGGCAAGAGCGCGCAGCGGATGGCCTTCCATCTGCTGGAGCGCGACCGCGAGCGCGGGCTGAAGCTGGCCGACGCGTTGCGCGAGGCGATGCAGCGCATCGGCCATTGCGAACGCTGCCGCAACTTCAGCGAGGAGCCGCTGTGCACGATCTGCGCCGGCAGCAGCCGCGACCGCCAGCTGCTGTGCGTGGTGGAATCGCCGGTGGACCTGGCCGCGATCGAACAGGCCACCGGTTATCGTGGCCAGTATTTCGTGCTGCACGGCCGGCTGTCGCCGCTGGACGGACTGGGGCCGGAGGAACTGGGCCTGGCGCAGCTGACGCAGCGGCTGGGCGAGGGCGAGGTGGAGGAGCTCATCATCGCCACCAACCCCACCGTGGAAGGCGAGGCCACCGCGCACTACCTGGCGCAGCTGGCGCGCGCCGGTGGCGTGCGGCCCACCCGGCTGGCGCATGGCGTGCCGCTGGGCGGCGAGCTGGAATTCGTGGATCGCGGCACGCTGGCGCACGCCTTCGGTGGCCGGCAATTGTTGGATTGAAGGAGAAACCATGGGCGACACCATTTTCGGCAAGATCATTCGGCGCGAAATCCCGGCCGACATCGTCTGGGAGAACGACGAGTTGCTGGCGTTCCGCGACGTGAATCCGCAGGCGCCGGTGCACGTGCTGTTCATTCCGAAAAAGCCGATCGCCACGCTGGACGACGCCACGCCGGAGGATGCGGCGCTGCTGGGCCGCCTGCTGCTGGCGGCCGCCGATTACGCGAAGCGCGAAGGCTTCGCCGCGCAGGGTTATCGCACGGTGCTCAACTGCAACGCATACGGCGGCCAGACCGTGTTCCACCTGCACCTGCACCTGCTCGCCGGGCGGCAGATGCACTGGCCGCCGGGCTGAGCAACGCAATCGACGGTCATGAAAAAGCCGGCCCATGGTGGGCCGGCTTTTTCGTGTGCGCGCCGCTTACTTCTTCGGCGGCGGTGGTGGCGCGGGACGCACCACGATCACGCGCGGACCACCCCAGTAGGGGCCATAGCCGCCGTAGCCCCACGGACCCCACGGGCCCCAGAACGGGTCGTAGAAGCCAGGCGGGTAGGGCGTGTTCACGTACACCGGGCGCTTCGGCCACAGGTACACCACGTTCGCTTCCACGCGCGGGTAGGGGTAGTCGTAGTCGCCCACCTTCTGCGTCACCGTGCCGTGGACGGTGCCGGTCACGGTCAGCTCGCGGCCGCGGGCGAACACTTCGGGATCGTAGAAGCCGCTGTGGCAGGCCACGAAGCGACCCTGGTCGCCGCCCGAGCGGCCCGCTTCCGGCCGCGCCTGGCTGTCCAGCGGGCGGGCCAGGATGTAGAAGCAGGTCTCCTGCGGGCCCGGCTCGGTCTTGATGATCTCGCCGCCCCAGCGCACCTGGGCGCCGCCGGCGCCGCCCTGCTGGGCCTGGCTGCTGGAGAGGTTGGTATAGGTGCCTTGCAGCGGCTGCGGGATGGTCGCGCAGCCGCCCAGCAGGGCGACGGCCGCGACTAGCGCGAGGGGACGGTACAGCGACATGGCGGTTTCTCCATCAATGGATGTGTGTATGCGCAAACCTGTCAACGCTTATTTGACCACGCGGACGACCGGAAAATCCCGCACCGCGCGTTGCAGCGCGCGCAGGGATGCGGTCGTCGGTTCAGGCTGGGCATAGCGCAGTTCGAGGTAGCGGTGCATCAGTTCGATCAGCTCGTCGTGTTGCGCCGGCAGCGCATGGGCGGCGCGTTGCAGGTAGTCCCGCGGTCCCTCGCCGGCCTGCCGCGCCACGCCCAGCCGCGCCAGCTTGCGCTCCAGGCGGCGCAGCGCGGCGCGCGCGGCGTCCTCCGGTTCGCGTCGCCGCCACACCCACGCCAGCCCGGCGGCCATCGCCAGCACGCAGGCGATGGCCAGCAGCAGCGCCAGCGTGGCGGGGTCCGTGTCGCGGATGCCGAACGGCTTCAGCAGGCCGCGCTGGCGCAGCGCGTCGAAGCCATTAACGCCCAGGTTCCACCAGCGGTTGACGATGTCCCAGCGGTTGCGCAGCGACTGCAGCCAGCCGCTCTGGTACCACGGCAGCTGGCCGGGCACGGCGGCGGCCGCGCCCTGGCTGATGCGCTGCGGGCGCACCACGGCGGTGGGATCGACGCGCACCCAGCCGCGCCCGGCCAGCCACACCTCGCTCCAGGCGTGGGCGTCGGCGTTGCGCACCAGGAGATACCGGCCCAGCGCATTCCAGTAGCCGCCCTGGTAGCCGGTGACCACGCGGGCGGGGATGCCGGCGGCACGCATCAGCACGGTGAAGGCGGAGGCGTAGTGCTCGCAGAAACCCTCGTGGGTGTCGAACAGGAAATCGTCCATCGCATCGCGGCCCAGCGGCGCGGGCGCCAGCGTGTAGCGGAAGCCGCCGTCGTGGAACAGCGCGAGCGCGGCCTGCACGATGGCCGCGTCGTCGCCGCCGTGGCGCTGGCGCCACGACTGGCCCAGCGCCAGCGTGCGCGGGTTGTAGCCGGCGGGCAGCTGCAGCCAGCGCGCGCGGCGGCGGCCGAGCTGCGGCTCCAGCCGGTAGCGGGTGGCGGAATCCAGCGTGTACTCGCGCAGGCTGTCCACCGGCTTGTCGGCGATCACCTCGCGGTCGCGGCGCAGGCTCGCGTCGGCCGGCGCGGCCAGCGGCACGTCCAGCGTGGGCAGCACGCGCTGCCGGGTCGGTTCGAGGCTGACGTGGTAGCGGAGCGTTTGCGCGACTTCGAGCGCGGCGGGCGGCTGGTTGGCCGCGTCGCGGTAGGTCCAACTGGTGCCGTCGTAATGGCCCATCACGTAGGCGCGGAAGTAGCGCTGGCCGGGCGGTGGCGGCGGGCCGTCGAAGCTCACCCGCAGCGCGGGGCTGTCGTCGATCAGCAATTGGGTGAAGCCGGCCGGCGTCATGCGGTCGCTGAGGCCGCTGCGCTGCTCGCCGGCGTTCGGCGCGCCCCACAGCGGCGAATTCAGCCGCGGCAGCAACAGGAAGGCCAGCACCGCCAGCGGCAGCGCGGCCGCGAGCAGGCCGAGGCCGGGCAGCAGTTCGCGCCACAGCGCGGGCGGCATCCGCCGGCCCGGCTCCAGTGCGCGCAAGGCGGCCAGCGGCGGCAGCAGGCCCAGCGCCACCGTGCCGGTGGCGACGAGGCTCTGGTCGAACAGCAGCGCGGCCATCAGGGTGAAGCAGGCGAAGCCCATGCCGACGCGGGCGTCGCGCACGGTCTCGGTTTCCAGCAGCTTCAGCACCAGCAGGCCCACCGCCAGCGCGGCACCGGGCTCCTGGCCGAACAGGTTGCCGTACCAGCTCACGATGGCCAGCAGCAGGGCGGCCAGCAGTGGCAGCTTCAGCCACGCCGGCGTGCGTGCCTGGCGGTGGCGGCGCTGCCACCAGCGCAGGCCGAGGATCGGCGCGAGCACCGCGCTCAGCCACCACGGCAGGTGCGGCGCGTGCAGCGCCAGCACGGCGGCGAGGCCGAGCGCGATCAGGTCGAAGCTGCGCGCATCCAGCGGTGTGGCGGCGGGGTGGGTCACGGCAGCACCGCCAGCGCGCTCATGCAGCGCGCGTAGTGGGCCGGGCCGCTGCCGGGCTCGATGCGTTCGTTCGGCAAGTGCAGGCTGTAGCGGCGGCCCTGCGCTTCCGCCTCGCCCAGCCAACGCGCCAGCCGGGCGATGCGCGCCTCGCGGTCGAGCGCGCGCAGGGCGTTCCAGTCCAGATGCCAGGTGGCGCGCGGTTCGGGGCGGTCGAAATCCTTCATCAGCAGGTCGTGGTGGCGCGCGCTGGCCTTCCACGCGATGTGCCGGGGCGCGTCGCCGCGGCGGTAGTCGCGCAACGCGGCCAGTTCCTCGCCGACCTGCGGGCGCAGGCGTTCGCGTCCGTCGGCCGGCTGGGTCGGCGGCGGGCCGGCGGATTCCGGCCGCGGCCAGACCAGCACGGACTGCTGCGGATGCAGCCAGCTCCAGGCGCGGAACAGGCCCAGCGGCCAGCTGCTCCAGATCCGCAGCCGCGGCAGCGCCAGCCAGCCGCGCCGGGTGGTGGCCAGCCGCAGGCGCAGCTCGGCCGTGCCTTGCAGCGCGAAGGCCTGGGTCGTGCCTGCGCAGTCCAGGCGCACGGCTTCGCGCGGGCGCGGTGCGGCGAAGTCCAGCACCAGTTCCAGCGGTTCGCCGGCGAGGGCGTGGCCGGCGCGGATGCCGCGCAGTACGAGGCCGTCCAGCGTGCGGAACGCGACCAGCATGCTCGCCGCGGCGGCGGCGCCGAGCAGGCAGGTCAGCAGCAGCGCGGCGTTGTTCGCGTAGTTCAGCGCGCCGACCAGCATCACCAGCAGCAGCACGCCGAAGCCCAGGCCGAATGCGGTGGGCACGATGTAGATGCGGCGCCGGTTCAACTCGATCGGCAGCGGCTCGGGTTGGCGCAGGCGGGTGAGCGCGGGCAGGCGGCGTTCGGCCCAGCGCTGCAGCCCTTGCAACGGGCCGTGCATCAGTCCACCGCCACCTCGGCGAGCAGCTGGCGCGCCAGCGCCTCGCCGCTGGTGCCGCGCGCGGCCACCAGCCGGTGCGCGGCCAGCGGCACGAACATGACCTGCAGGTCTTCCGGCAGCACGTAGGCGCGGCCGTGCAGCAGCGCCCAGGCACGCGCCGCGGCGAGCAGCGAGAGGCCGGCGCGCGGCGACAGCCCGGTGCGGATCTCGGCGTGCCGGCGGCTGGCGGCGAGCAGCGCCTGCAGGTAGTCGAGCAGGGCGGGGCTGGCGGTGATCGCCTGCGCCTGCCGGCGCAGCGCGAGCAGGGCGGCGCCGTCCAGCTGCGGCATCAGCCGGCCGAGCAGGTCGTGGCGGTCGACGCCGGTGAGCAGCTCGCGTTCGGCGGCGGGGTCGGGATAGTCCAGCGACAGCCGCAGCATGAAGCGGTCGAGCTGCGAATCGGGTAGCGGGAAGGTGCCGGCCAGGTCCAGCGGGTTCTGCGTGGCGACCACGAAGAACGGCTGCGGCAGCGCATGGGTCTGGCCGTCCACGGTGACCTGGCCCTCGGCCATCGCTTCCAGCAGCGCGCTCTGCGTCTTCGGCGTGGCGCGGTTGATCTCGTCGGCGAGCAGCAGGCCGCCGAAGATCGGGCCGGGATGGAAGCGGAACTGGCCGGTTTCGCGCTCGTACACGCTGACCCCGAGGATGTCCGAGGGCAGCAGGTCGCTGGTGAACTGCACGCGCTGGAACTCCAGCGCGAAGCTGGCGGCCAGCGCGTGCGCCAGCGTGGTCTTGCCCACGCCGGGCACGTCTTCCAGCAAGAGATGGCCGCCGGCGATCAGGCAGGCCAGCGCCAGCTTCACCTGGCGCGCCTTGCCCAGCACCACGCGGTTGAGCTGCGCCTCGGCGGCGGCGAGGCGCTGGCGCAGTTCGTCGGCGGGTGGCGTGGCGGGCAGGGGTTGGCTCATGGCGGATCGGGCTCGCGGCAGTGGTCGGCAAGCGGCTGCCGGTGCGCCGGGCCAGCCGTCCGCGCAGGGTAGCGGCTGGCTGCGCGGGCTGTCACCGCTACGGCACGGCCACGCCCGCCGCGCGCAGCAGCCTGGCCAGCGCGATCAGCGGCAGGCCGATCAGTGCGCTGGGGTCCTCGCTGTCGATGCGCTCGAACAGGCTGATGCCCAGGCCCTCGCACTTGAAGCTGCCGGCGCAGTCCAGCGGCTGTTCGCGTTCGACATAGCGTTCGATCTCCGCGGCGTCCAGTGCGCGGAAATGCACGCGGGTGCGATCGACGTGCACCTGCCGGCGGCCGTTGCGTGTGTCGAGCAGGCACAGCGCGGTGTGGAAATGCACCGTGCGGCCGGAGCTGGCGGCGAGCTGGGCGTGGGCGTTCGCGGCGCTGCCGGGCTTGTCCAGCACGCGGCCGTCCAGTTCGGCGACCTGGTCGGAGCCGATCACCAGCGCATTGCCAAGACCTTCGGCGGCCGCGACGGCCTTGGCGACGGCGAGCCGCGCCGCGCGCGCATCCGGCTCCTCGCCGGGCAGGGGCGCCTCGTCGGTGCCGGGCGCGCGTTGCTCGAAGTCCGGCAGCAGCCGGCGCAGCAGTTCGGCGCGGTAGCGCGAGGTGGAGGCCAGCACGATGCGGGGCGGGACGGCGTTCATTCGGCGTCGCGGTGGATGTGTTCGCGCATCGCGCTGTCCAGCTCGCGCTGGGCGGCGGAGAGCGCCTGCAGCAGCGGTTGCAGGCGGTCGCGGCTGGCGCGCATCGCGGCGGCGGTTTCCTCCAGTTCGCGCTGGCTGGCGCGGGCGGCGCGGTCGCGGATCCAGATGCGCTGGCGCAGCAGCGCCTGCAGGCCGGCGTCGACCGCGTGGCGGGCGTCCTGCTCGCTGGCGCCGGGCAGGTCGGGGTTGAGCGCCATCACCGCATGCGCCTGCTGCAGGCCGGCGCGGCAGCTTTTCAGGTCCGCTTCCAGCCGGTCGGCGAGGTCGAGCAGCTGCTGCAGGGCGGCGGCGCGCCGGTTCTGCCAGCGGCGCGAGGAGAGCGCCCAGCCCGCGGCGGCGATCAGCACGAGCAGGGCGAGCACGCCGAGCGTCAGGGTCAGGTTCACGCGGCAGGCTCGCGAAAAGGGTGCTGCAGTCTGCCGCAAGCAGGGCGGATCAGGCAAAATGCACCGACGTCCGGCATTGTGCGGATCGTGCAAGCGCTTGATCCGTCGGTTGACTTCGGCCGTTCGCGAACTTACCATTCGCCGGCTATGTCCGTGACGTTGCCAGAGTCAGTGGACGCCTGGCGCATGGTTTCGGCGCGGCGTTCGTTCGAGGGATCGATACCCGTGGCCCAGCTTGCGCGCCTGTGCGGCGCACTGGCGGGCAGCGAGGGTGCGGTGAGCTTCCGGCTGGATTTCGGCCGCGACGAGCTGGGCACGGACTATGTGGATGTCCATGCGCAGGCGCCGCTGACGATGATCTGCCAGCGCAGCCTGGAGCCGTTCGTGCTGCCGGTGACGGTGGACAACCGGCTCGGCCTGATCCGGCGGGAGCGCGACGAGGCGGGCTTGCCGCCCGGTTGCGAACCGCTGCTGGTGGCCGAGGACGGTCGCCTGAACCCGGCGGACGTGATCGAGGACGAGCTGCTGCTGGCCTTGCCGCTGGTGCCGGTGAATCCGGCAAGCAGCCTGCCCGCCGAGGTTGCCGAAGCGGCCGGGCAGGGCGACGAGGCGGAACGAGAGAACAACCCGTTCGCGGTGTTGCGCGAATTGAAGAAATAACCCGGTCGGGGCGGTTGCCCCGATCATGTAGCTACCGAACCCCAGGTTCAGTTGGAGAAAACCATGGCCGTTGCCAAGAGCCGCCGTACCCCGTCCACCCGCGGCATGCGTCGCGCCCACGACAAGCTGAAGACCGTGCAGCTGTCCACCGACCCGACCAGCGGCGAGGTGCACCTGCGCCACCACGTCACCGCCGACGGCTACTACCGCGGCAAGAAGGTCGTCGACACCAAGGGTGCGGTGACGGTCGAGGACTGATCGCGTCGACGGACTTCCCCGGAAGTCCGCACGCACGATCGCATGAAACGGCGCGGCAACGCGCCGTTTCGCGTTCCGGGGCACCCGACGCTTGCGCATGCACCGTCCAGGGCGTTCAATTCACGGTTTACGTTTGACGGACGACGGCATGGCCCCGATCTACTCCCGCATCATCGCCACCGGCAGCGCGCTGCCCGAGCGCGTGGTCAGCAACGCCGATCTGGAGAAGATCGTCGACACCAGCGACGAATGGATCCGCACCCGCACCGGCATCCGCCAGCGCCACATCGCCGCCGACGGCCAGACCACCGGCGACCTGGCCTTCCTCGCCGCGCAGCGCGCGCTGGAGGCGGCCGGGGTGAAGGCCGCCGAGCTGGACCTGATCGTGCTGGGCACCACCACGCCCGACATCATCTTCCCGTCCACCGCCTGCCTGGTGCAGGCGCGCCTGGGCGCGAACGGCTGCGCCGCGTTCGACGTCAACGCCGCCTGCTCGGGCTTCATGTACGCACTCGGCATCGCCGACAAGTTCGTCAAGAGCGGCCAGTCGAAGAAGGTGCTGGTGATCGGCGCCGAGACGCTGACCCGCATGATCGACTGGAACGAGCGCGAAACCTGCGTGCTGTTCGGCGACGGCGCCGGCGCGGTGGTGCTGGAAGCCTCCAGCGAACCGGGCATCCACGCCACCTGCCTGCACGCCGACGGCGGCTACAAGGAGCTGCTGTGGAACCCGGTCGGCGTGTCGACGGGTTTCAAGGACGAGCCCAACCACGGCGTGCGCATCCGCATGGCCGGCCGCGAGGTGTTCAAGGTCGCGGTGAAGACGCTCGACGCGCTGGTCGACGAGACCCTGCAGGCCGCCGGCATGCACGAATCGGACATCGACTGGCTGATCCCGCACCAGGCCAACCTGCGCATCATCGAGGCCACCGCGAAGCGGCTGGCGATGCCGATGGAGCGCGTGATCGTCACCGTCGACCAGCACGCCAACACCTCCTCCGGCTCGGTGCCGCTGGCGCTCGACTACGCCGTGCGCTCGGGCAAGGTGCAACGCGGCCAGAACCTGCTGCTGGAAGCCTTTGGCGGCGGCTTCACTTGGGCCTCGGCGTTGTTGCGGTTCTAAAGGCCGGGACTCGGGACTCGGGACTCGGGACTCGGGACTCGGGACTCGGAAAAGCCGTGCCGCCGAACTCCCTCTCCCCCGGCTGCGCCGGGGGAGAGGGTTGGGGTGAGGGGGAAGCTTTTCGCTTTTGAGATGGAGAAGATTTGATGACCACCACCCATTCCAACCTCGCCTTCGTCTTCCCCGGCCAGGGTTCGCAGTCGGTCGGCATGCTGGCCGAGCTGGCCGCGGCCCACGCCGAGGTCAAGGCGACGTTCGACGAAGCCTCGCAAGGCGCCGGCGTCGACCTGTGGGCGCTCAGCCAGCAGGGGCCGGAAGAGCAGCTCAACCGCACCGAGCACACCCAACCCGCGCTGCTCGCGGCCAGCGTGGCCGTGTGGCGCGTGTGGCGGAAGCTGGGCGGCGCGCAGCCGGCGCAGCTCGCCGGCCACAGCCTCGGCGAATACAGCGCGCTGGTCTGCGCCGGCGCGCTGTCGCTGCACGACGCGGCGGCGCTGGTGGCCGAACGCGGCCGCCTGATGCAGGCGGCGGTGCCGGCGGGCGTGGGTGCGATGGCGGCGATCCTGGGTGGCGACGACGCGCAGATCGCGCAGGTCTGCGAGGACGTTGCGCAAGGCCAGGTGGTGGCGCCGGCCAACTACAACTCGCCGGGCCAGCTGGTGATCGCGGGCAACGCCGAGGCGGTGGATCGCGCGCTGGCGAAGCTCGCCGAATTGGGCGTAAAGAAGGCCATCAAGCTCGCCGTGTCGGTGCCTTCGCACTGCATGCTGATGCGCGAGGCGGCGGACAAGCTGGGCGAGCGCATGGCCGCGCTCGCATGGCAATCGCCCGCGATCCCGGTGATCCAGAACGCCGAGGCGAAGAGCTACGGCACGCTGGACGAAATCCGCGGCGCGCTGCAGCGCCAGCTCTACCTGCCGGTGCGCTGGACGCAGTGCGTGCAGCAGCTCGCCGCCGGCGGCGCCACGCGCCTCGCCGAATGCGGCCCGGGCAAGGTGCTGGCCGGCCTCGCCAAGCGCATCGACAAGTCGCTGGAAGCGCGCGCGCTCGGCACGCCGGCCGAGTTCGACGCCGCGTTGGCCGACTGGCGCGGCTGAGCGCGAAGTACCGCATGAAAGGGCGCGCTTGACGCGCCTTTTCATCAGCGTATTATTCAACCAAAAGGTTGAATGAATGACGCCATGTCGAACCTCGATCTCGCCTTCGCCGCGCTCGCCGATCCCACCCGCCGCCGCATCGTGGCGCGGCTGACCCGCGGCGAGTTGCGCGTGACCGATCTCGCGCAGCCGTTCGCGATGTCGCTCAACGCGGTGTCCAAGCACGTCAAGGTGCTGGAGGGCGCGGGCCTGGTACGCCGCCGCCGCGAGGGCCGCGAGCACTACCTGCGCCTGCGCGCCGCGCCGCTGCGCGAAGTCGCCAAATGGACTTCGCAGTACGAACGCTTCTGGAACCAGCGCCTCGACGCGCTGGGCAGGTTCCTCGACCAGCAGCAGGAGAACGACGATGAAGGGTCGCAATGAAAGCGCCATGGGTTCGTTTCGGCTGGAGATCCCGCGCAGCTACGACGCCTCGCCCGAGCGGGTGTTCCGCGCGTGGACCGATCCGGCCAGCCTGAAGGCCTGGTTGGCGGAGGGCGGCGACGTGGTCGCCGATCCGCGCCCGAACGGCCTGTTCTATCTCGGCATGCTGCACTCGGGCGGGATCCGCCCGCACTACGGCCGCTACCTGTGCGTGGAAAGTCCGCGCCTGCTCGAATTCACCTGGGTCAGCGAGCACACGCAGGGCAAGGAATCGGTGGTCACGCTGGAGTTCACGCCGCGCGGCAAGCAGACCGAATTGCGCCTGACCCACGAAGGACTGCCCGACGAGCGGGCGGCGATGGATCACACCGAGGGCTGGACGTTCTTCCTCGACACGCTGGTGACGCGGTTGTCAGGGGAGGGCTGAGCCATGTGCCCGATCTGCATGAGTGTCGCGGCGGCCGTGCTGGCCGGCACCGGCTCGGCCGGCGGCGTGGCGACCCTGCTGGCCACGAAGTGGCGTCGCCACCGTCGCGGTGATGCCGCACGCGCGACCGGAAGGCCGGCGCCGAACATCGATTTGCAGCCGAACAAGGCGGGAGGCAAGCCATGAATGACAAATCCAACGACACGGTGCGCGGGCACCGGCTCGCATCGCGCGAGGAATGGCTCCGGGCGCGCCTCGAACTGTTGCGCGAGGAGAAGGCGCTGACCCGGCGCAGCGACGAACTGGCGCGCCAACGGCGGGCGCTGCCGTGGGTGCGCGTGGGCAAGGACTATCGCTTCGACACCGACGCCGGCGTCGCCACGCTGGCGGAGCTGTTCAAGGGCCGCTCGCAGCTGCTGGTCTACCACTTCATGTTCGGCCCCGACTACACGGCGGGCTGCCCGTCCTGCTCGTCGATCGCCGACGGCTTCAACGGCATCGTCGCGCACCTGGAAAACCACGACGTGGCGTTCACCGCGATATCGCGCGCGCCGCTGGCGAAGCTGCAGGCGTACCGGCAGCGGATGGGCTGGACATTTCCGTGGGCGTCCTCGTTCGGCAGCGACTTCAATCTCGATTTCGCGGTGGGCATCACCGAAGCGCAGCAGCGCGAAGGCGGCGCGGAATACAACTATCGGCGCGAGGCCGCCGCGCCGAACCCGCAGACGCCGGATGGCCCGAGCACGCGATTCGGCGGCGAGCATCCGGTTTCGCAGTTCGCACGGATGTGCGGCACCGACCCGTTCACCTACATCCGCGAACGGCCAGGCATGAGCGCCTTCGCGCTCGAGGATGGCGTCGTGTACCACGCGTACTCCACCTATGCGCGCGGGCTGGATGCGCTGTGGGGCATGTACCAGTGGCTGGATCGCGCGCCGCTGGGGCGCAACGAGGCGGCCGGCCCGTGGTGGCGGCGCCACGACGAGTACGCCGGCGCCGGCTCCGCCTGCTGTCGATAGCGTGGAGCGCGGTGCCGTTTCCGTGTAAGGTTCGCGGCTTGAATCCTCACGGAACACGGCGATGGACAAGACTTTGACGGGCGAAATCGCGCTGGTGACCGGCGCCAGCCGCGGCATCGGCGCGGCGATCGCGGACGAACTGGCGGCGATGGGCGCCACCGTGATCGGCACCGCCACCAGCGAGAACGGCGCGGCCGCGATCGGCGAGCGGCTGGCCGCGCACGGCGGCCACGGCCGCGTGCTGGACGTGACCGACGCCGCCGCGGTGGACGCGCTGATCGACGGCATCGCCAAGGAATTCGGCGCGGTGAGCATCCTGGTCAACAACGCGGGCATCACCCGCGACCAGCTGTTGATGCGCATGCCCGAGGCGGACTGGCAGGCGATCCTCGACACCAACCTGAGCTCGGTGTTCCGCACCTCCAAGGCGGTGATGCGCGGCATGATGAAGGCGCGCAAGGGCCGCATCATCTCGATCGCCTCGGTGATCGGCTTGACCGGCAATCCCGGCCAGTCGAACTACGCGGCGGCGAAGGCCGGCATCATCGCGTTCTCCAAGAGCCTCGCGCGCGAGATCGGTTCGCGCGGCATCACCGTGAACGTGGTGGCGCCGGGCTTCATCGACACCGACATGACCCGCGCGTTGCCCGAATCGGCGAAGCAAGGCCTGCTCGGCCAGATCGCGCTGGGCCGCCTCGGCGAGGCCGGCGACATCGCCAAGGCGGTGGGCTTCCTCGCCTCGCCGGCGGCGAGCTACATCACCGGCGAGACGCTGCACGTCAACGGCGGCATGTACATGCCCTGAGGCGCCGCAGCCGCCGCGCGGCAGTTTCAAACGCCGCCGTTTCCATACGGCCGCGCATGACAAAACTGTCGCGCATGGCCGCATTTTCGGCGACAATCGCGTTTTCGCGTCGGCATGCGATGCCGGCTTCGCAGCATCCACGGCGGGTGCGTGGCGGCCTCGCGGTTTCGCCACTACAATCCGCCGGTCTTTGTCGGCCGCGAGCCGGCGTACAACCCTTTCTCCGTGGAGGTTTTGCAACATGAGCACCATCGAAGAGCGCGTCAAGAAGATCGTCGTCGAGCAGCTGGGCGTGAAGGAAGACGAAGTCACCGCAAATGCCTCGTTCGTGGACGACCTGGGCGCCGACTCGCTCGACACCGTCGAGCTGGTGATGGCCCTCGAGGAAGAGTTCGAGACCGAAATCCCGGACGAGGACGCCGAGAAGATCACCACCGTGCAGCAGGCCGTGGACTACATCAAGGCCCACACCAAGGAATGACCGATCGTCGGCAGGACGGCGCAGCCGCGCTGCCTACGTAGCGACACCGGAAGCTGCGCCGACACGGCGCAGTTTTCGTTTCTGCAATCTGCCACGTCCGAACCCGTATGGTATGCGGCGGACATCCGCGAATTGCGGGAGACGGCCGCGGGCCGGCGCTCCCCGGAACCCGAAGGAACAACAGCATGAGCAAGCGACGCGTGGTAGTCACCGGCATGGGCATCGTCTCGCCGGTCGGCAACGATCTGTCCAGCGCCTGGGGCAACATCCTCAAGGGCGTCAGCGGCATCGGCGCGGTCACGCACTTCGATGCCAGCAACTACGCCACCCGCATCGCCGGCCAGGTGAAGGATTTCAACCCCACCGACTGGGTGTCGCCGAAAGACGTCAAGAAGATGGACCACTTCATCCAGTACGGCATCGCCGCGGGCACCCAGGCCCTGCGCGATTCCGGGCTGGAGATCACCGAGGCGAACGCGCCGCGCATCGGCGCGGCGGTGGGCGCCGGCATCGGCGGCCTGAACACCATCGAGGACACCTCGATCGAGCTGCACGAGAAGGGCCCGCGCCGCGTCTCGCCGTTCTTCGTGCCCAGCTCGATCATCAACATGGTCTCGGGCTACCTGTCGATCATGTTCGGCCTGAAGGGCCCGAACATCGCCTGCGTCACCGCCTGCGCCACCGCCACCCACAACATCGGCCTGGCCGCGCGCATGATCCAGTACGGCGACGCCGACGCGATGGTGGCCGGCGGCGCCGAGTTCGCCACCACCGGCACCGCGATGGCGGGCTTCTGTTCGGCCAAGGCCATGTCCACCCGCAACGACGAGCCGGCCAAGGCCAGCCGCCCGTGGGACAAGGACCGCGACGGCTTCGTGCTTTCCGACGGCGCCGGCGTGCTGGTGCTGGAGGAATACGAACACGCCAGGGCGCGCGGCGCGCGCATCTACGCCGAGCTCACCGGCTACGGCATGAGCGGCGACGCCTACCACATCACCGCGCCCAGCGAGGGCGGCGAGGGCGCGGCGCGCTGCATGGAGAACGCGCTGCACGACGGCGGCGTCAACCCGACCGAGGTGCAGTACATCAACGCGCACGGCACCTCCACGCCGCTGGGCGACCTGGGCGAAGTGCTGGCCGCCAAGCGCGTGTTCGGCGACCACGCCTACAAGCTCGCGATGAGCTCCACCAAGTCGATCACCGGCCACCTGCTCGGCGCGGCCGGCGGCGTGGAGGCGATCTTCTCGATCCTCGCGCTGCGCGACCAGGTGCTGCCGCCCACGATCAACCTCGACGAGCCGGGCGAGGGCTGCGACCTCGACTTCGTGGCGCACAGCGCGCGCGAGGCCAAGCTGGACGTGGCGATCTCCAACTCCTTCGGCTTCGGCGGCACCAACGGCACGCTGGTTTTCCGCCGCGTGTGACCTGCGTCCGTCGCCGTGTATTGGGCGGCCGGCGCGATCTGCTCGCGCCGGCCGCCGCGTTTCCGCAGCGCTATCCCTGCCTGCTGCAGAGCGTGCTGCATGGCACGCCGCAGGCGCGCTTCGACCTGTTGTTTGCCTTCCCGCGCGACAGCCTGACGCTCGCCGCCGACGGCCGCGTGCGCAACGCCGCGGGCGAAGCGGTCGGTACGCGCTTTCTCGATGCGCTGGATGCCGCCTGGCAGGCCGAGCACCAGTCGCGCGAAGACGACGGCCTGCCGTTCCACGGCGGCTGGGCGCTGCTCCTGGGCTACGAGCTGGCGGGCGAGATCGAACCGAAGCTGCGCCTGCGCGCCGACGCCACGCTGCCGGTGGCGCTGGCCCTGCGCTGCCCGGCGGCGGCCATCGTCGACCATGCGCGCGACCGTACCGTGCTGGTGGCCGAGGCGGGCAGCGAGCACCTGCTCGATGCGCTGGAGGCCGATTTCGCGGCGACGCCCGCGATTCCCGCGTTGCCGACGCCACTGCGGTTGGAAGAGGATGAGCCGAAGCAATTCCTCGACGGCGTGGCGCGCATCCACGAGCACCTGCACGCGGGCGACATCTTCCAGGTGAACCTGTCGCGCGCGTGGCGTGCGCGCTACGCCGATCCGCCGGCGCCGGCCGCGCTGCACGCCGCCCTGCGTCGCGCCAACCCCGCACCGTTCGCGGGCCTGCTGCAGCAGCCGGGCTGGGCGATCGCCAGCTCCTCGCCGGAGCGCCTGGTGGAAGTGCGCGACGGCGTGGCGCAGACCCGCCCGATCGCCGGCACGCGCCCACGCACCGCGGGCGACGACGACGTGGCGCGCATCCGCGAGCTCGCCGCGCATCCCAAGGAACGCGCCGAGCACGTGATGCTGATCGACCTCGAACGCAACGACCTCGGCCGCGTCTGCGCGCCCGGCACGGTCGAGGTGGACGAGCTGATGACGGTGGAGAGCTACGCCCACGTGCACCACATCGTCTCCAACGTGCGCGGCCGCCTGCGCGCGGGCGTGACGCCGGGGCAGGTGATCGCCGCGGTGTTCCCCGGCGGCACCATCACCGGCTGCCCCAAGGTGCGCTGCATGGAGATCATCGCCGCGCTGGAGGATGCGCCGCGCGGCGCCTACACCGGCGCGCTGGGCTATCTGGATCGCAACGGCGACATGGACCTCAACATCCTGATCCGCACGCTCACGCTGGCCGGCGACACGGTGAGCCTGCGCGCCGGTGCCGGCATCGTGGCCGATTCGGTGGCGGAGAAGGAGCTGGACGAAACCCGCGCCAAGGCGCGCGGCCTGCTGCGCGCGCTGGGGGCGGACGCATGATCCTGGTCGACGGCAAGCCGGGCGACCGCGTGCCCGCCAGCGACCGTGGCCTGCTCTACGGCGACGGCCTGTTCGAGACGATCCGCTTCGTGGGCGAGGCTGCGCCGCTGTGGCCGCGCCATATGCAGCGCCTCGCCGCGGGCTGCGAACGCCTGCGCCTGCCTGCGCCCGACCCAGACCTGCTGCGGCGCGAAGCACAGATCGCCACGCAAGGCATGGCGCAGGCCGTGCTGCGCATCACGCTCACTCGCGGCAGTGGCACGCGCGGCTATGCGATGCCGGTGGCGCCGCGTCCCACGCGCATCGTGGCGGCATTCCCCATGCCGGCGCTGGAGGCGGCGCCGTACCGCGACGGCGTGCGCCTGCATCCGTGCACGATACGTCTCGCCGAGCAGCCGCTGCTCGCCGGCATCAAGCACCTCAACCGATTGGAGCAGGTGCTGGCGCGCGCCGAGTGGGACGATCCGGCGATCGCCGAGGGCCTGTTGTGCGATGCGCGCGGCAACGCGATCTCGGCCACCGCGGCGAACCTGTTCGCGGTAATCGATGGCGTGCCGGTGACGCCCGCCGTGGACCGCTGCGGCGTGGCCGGCGTGCTGCGCGCGGAGTTGCTCGAAACCTTGCCGCGGGTCGAGGTGCGCGCGCTGCCGCTGGCCGAGTGCCTCGCCGCCGCCGAGCTCTTCCTAAGCTCCAGCGTTCGCGGCATCCTGCCGGTTCGGGCCGTGGGGGATAGGGTGTTCGCCCCCGGCCCGGTGGCCCGCGCGATGCAGGCGCATTGGCGCGGATTGGGCTTTTCGGTGGAGACGGCATGACCCGCAAGACCTGGCGCAACTCGATCCTGGCGGTGCTGCTGGCGCTGATCGGCCTCGCGGTGTGGGGCTGGCGCGACTACAGCCATTTCAGCACCGCGCCGCTGCATGTCGCCGCGCCGGGCGAAAGCATCGACATCGGCCGCGGCAGCAGCTTCAAGGAAATCGTGCGCCAGCTGCGCGAGCAGCGGCTGAGCACCGCCTCGCCGCTGTACTGGCGCCTGCTGGCGGTCGAGATGCACGTGGCCGGCCGGCTGCACGCGGGCGAATACGCCACGCCGCCCGGCATCACGCCGCGCCAGCTGCTCGCGAACATGGCGGCGGGCAAGGTGCTGCAGCGCAATTTCACCATCGTCGACGGCTGGACCTTCCGCGAGCTGCTCGCGGCGCTGGGCAAGGCGGAGAAACTCCAGCACGCGACCGCCGGCCTCGACGATGCCGCGATCATGCAGAAGCTCGGCGCGCCGGGCGAGCAGCCGGAGGGCCGCTTCCTGCCCGAAACCTACGCCTACGTGAAGGGCGACAGCGACCTCGACCTCCTGCGTCGCGCGCACGCGGCGATGCAGAAGACGCTGGACGCGCTGTGGCCGGAGCGCGACAAGGATCTGCCGCTGGCCACGCCCTACGATGCGTTGATCCTCGCCTCCATCGTGGAGAAGGAAACCGGCCGCGCCGACGAGCGCGCGAAGATCGCCGGCGTGTTCGTGCGCCGATTGGAAAATCACATGCTGCTGCAGACCGACCCCAGCGTGATCTACGGCACGGGCGACAGCTACCAGGGCAAGATCCACAAGGCCGACCTCACTACCGACACGCCGTACAACACCTACACCCGGCCCGGCCTGCCGCCCACGCCGATCGCGCTGCCGGGCAAGCCGGCGATCCTCGCGGCGCTGCATCCCGCGCCCGGCACCGCGCTGTATTTCGTGGCGCGCGGCGACGGCACCCACGTGTTCGCCGACACACTCGCCGAGCAGAACCGCAACGTGGCCTGCTACCAGTTGAAGCGGTGCAACCAGTGAGCGCGCGCGGTCGTTTCATCACGCTGGAAGGCGGCGAGGGCGCGGGCAAGAGCACGCTGCTGGCGGGCTTGCGCGCGCATCTGGAAAGCCGCGGCGTGAGCCTGCTGCTGACCCGCGAACCGGGCGGCACCGGTCTGGGCGAGGCGGTGCGCGCGATCGTGCTCGACCCCGCGCAGCGCGGCCTGTGCGCCGAGAGCGAGCTGCTCCTGATGTTCGCCTCGCGCGCGCAGCTGGTGCGCGAGACGATCGCGCCCGCGCTCGAGGCGGGCCGCTGGGTGCTGTGCGACCGCTATGTGGACGCCAGCTACGCCTACCAGGGCGGCGGCCGCGGCCAGCCGGCCGAACGCATCGCGGCCATCGAGCAGTGGGCCTGCGCGGGCCTGGTGCCCGACCTCACCCTGCTGCTCGACCTGCCGGTGGCCACCGGCCGTGCGCGCGCCGCGGGGCGCGGCGCGGCGGATCGCATCGAGGTCGAGGCCGACGGTTTCTTCGAGCGCGTGCGCGCCGCGTATCGCGCGCGCGCCGCGGCCGAGCCGCAGCGTTTCCGCGTGATCGACGCCAGCCAGAGCGCGGAGGCAGTGCTGCGCGATGCGGTGGCCGCCACCGCGCACCTGTTCGGAGCGAGCGCATGAACGCGATGCCCTGGCACGCGGCGGATTGGGCGCGGCTGCAGGCGCGCCGGCAGCGCGATGCCCTGCCGCATGCGCTGCTGCTGTGCGGCCCGGCGGGGCTGGGCAAGCGCGCGTTCGCGCAGCGCTTCGTGCGCGGCCTGCTGTGCGAGCGCGCGCAGGACGGCGAGGCCTGCGGCCAGTGCCGCAGCTGCCTGCTGCTCGACGCGGGCACGCACCCGGATACCACCACGCTCAGCTTCGGCCTGCGCAAGGACGGCACGCCGCGCACCGAGATCGTGATCGAGCAGATCCGCGAGCTGTCCGCGCGGCTGGCGATGAGCAGCCAGTTTGGCGGCTGGCAGGTGGCGCTGATCGACCCCGCCGACGCGATGAACGCGGCGGCGGCGAATGCGTTGCTGAAGACGCTGGAGGAGCCCGCCGCGCAGACCTTGCTGATCCTCTTGGCCGATGCGCCGTGGCGCCTGCCGCAGACCATCCGTAGCCGCTGCCAGCGCATCGAGTTCGCGGTGCCGCCGCCCGCGGAAGCGCAGGCGTGGCTGCAGGCGCAGGGCGTGGCGCAGGCGCAGGCGGCGCTGGAGGCGGCGCTGGGCAATCCCGGCCTCGCGCTGGCCTGGTCGCAGCAGGGCGCGCTGGAGCGCCGCGCCGAAGTGCGCCGCGATCTCGGCGCGCTGGCGGCGGGGCGCGGGCAGGTCACGG
Source organism: Rhodanobacter denitrificans (assembly GCA_017848855.1). Classification (GTDB taxonomy): domain Bacteria; phylum Pseudomonadota; class Gammaproteobacteria; order Xanthomonadales; family Rhodanobacteraceae; genus Rhodanobacter_A; species Rhodanobacter_A denitrificans_B. The sequence continues at coordinate 245,816 of JAFIHF010000032.1, forward strand.
ACATGGCGAAGCGCTGGCTGGACGACGAGCCGGCGCAGCGCCTGTGGTTCGCCGCGCAGGCGGCGGCCGACGAGCGCCGCGCGCAGTCGACGCAGAGCTCGGCTCCACTCGCCAGCACGCTGGACGGCGAGGCGCTGGCGCACTGGTACGACGCCGCCAACCGCACCCGTGACGCCTTGCGCGGCCCCTTGCGCGGCGACCTGTTGTTGCTGGAACTCTTGGCGCAGTGGCGTTGAACATGGCGCCGCCGCTGGCCGTATCCGCGCAGACGCGGCTGCTGGTGGTGGCGCCGCATCCGGACGACGAGACGATCGCGAACGGCCTGCTGATCCAGCGCGTGCGCGCGGCCGGCGGCACGGTGCGCGTGCTGCTGCTCACCGACGGCGACAACAACCCCTGGCCGCAGCGCTGGCTGGAGCGGCGCTGGTCGATCGGCGCGGCCGCACGCGAACGCTGGGGCCGCCGCCGCCGCGCCGAAGCGCAACAGGCGCTGCAGCGGCTGGGCTTGCCGGCCACGGCCCTGCAGCCGCTCGGCTGGCCGGACATGGGCGTGCTCGATCGCCTGCTGCAAGCGGGGCAGGGGAGCCTGGCCGAGCTGGCGGTGGCGCTGGGCGAGTTCGCGCCCGACCTGGTCGCGCTGCCGGCGCTGGGCGACCGCCATCCCGACCACGGTGCGGCGCATGTGCTGGTGCGGCTGGCGCTGGCCGCCGGCGGACTGGCGCCGACCCTGCTCGCTTATCTGATCCACGGCCGCGACGACGGCCTGCCGACGCTCGAACAACCGGGCACGCCCGCGCAGCAGGAGGCCAAGCGGCACGCGCTGGCGGCCTGCGCCAGCCAGCTGGCGCTGAGCGGCGGGCGCCTGCGTGCGCTGGCCGAACGCCCCGAACGGCATGCGCGCATCGAACCGGCGCCGCTCGGCGCCACCCGCGCCTTGCCGTGGCGTCCCTCGCCCCTGCTGTGGCCGCGCCTGCGCCTGATCGCGGCCAGCACCTCCGGCCAGGCGCAGCAATGGCCTTGGCATGCTGCGCCGCTGCGGCGCGACGGGCAGGGCGGCTGGCAACTGGACTGGCCGGCGGCGCGGCCGGGCGATGCCTGCTTCGTGCGGCTGTCGCTGGCGCTGCCCTCGCTGTGGATCTTCGACCACTGGGGCTGGCGCGAAGTGTGAGCCGCGAAGTGTGAGCGCAGATGCTTTGCCTGACGCGCCGCGCTCGCTAGCATGGGGGCTGCCGCATCGGCTGCCGAGCGCGGTCCAGGAGCCCACATGAATCCCGTCGCCGCCCGCCAGGGCATCATCTCGCTGAAGATCAAGGATGCCGCCTCGCTGTACAACGCCTACATGCCGTTCCTGCGCAACGGCGGCCTGTTCGCGCCCACCGCGCAGGCCTATGCGCTGGGCGACGAGGTGGTGCTGCTGGTGAGCCTGGCCGACGAGAGCGAACGCCTGTCGGTGGTGGGCAAGGTGGCATGGATCTGCCCGACCGGCGCGCAGGGCAACCGCACCGCCGGCGTCGGCATCCACTTCAACGATTCGCCGGATGCCGAGGTGGCGCGCCAGCGCATCGAGAACATGCTCGCCGGCGTGCTCAATTCCGAGCGCCCCACCCACACCATGTGACGCCGCGGCTGCGCCGCGCAGCCGTCATTATTGCGTTGCCGGCACCCGTCAAGCTGTTGTGGTGTCGGCATGCGCTGATACAATGCGCCGGCTCACGACCCCCGTATCGTGGAGAGTCGGGCGCATGTCGACCCAAGGGATGGCGTGCGTGGCCGCAAGGCCGTGGCCTCCTGGCCTGCCGAAACGAATTGCCGGACCGTCGCCCCACGGTCACTGATGCGCCCCGATGGCGCGGAGGTAGCTTGCATCGTGATTGCCGAATACTGGCCCGTACTGTTGTTCATCGCCGTGGCCGCCGGCCTCGGTCTCGTGTTGCTGGCGGTCGGCATGCTCGCCGGCCCGCGGCGCCCCGAGGCGGAGAAGCTCTCGCCCTACGAGTGCGGCTTCGAGGCGTTCGAGGATGCGCGCGCGCGCTTCGACGTGCGCTACTACCTGCTCGCGATCCTGTTCATCATCTTCGATCTGGAAATCGCCTTCCTGTTCCCCTGGGCGGTGGTGTTCAAGCAGATCGGCATCGTGGCGCTGATCGAGATGGCGCTGTTCCTGCTGCTGCTGGTGGTCGGCTTCGCCTACGTGTGGAAGAAGGGGGCGCTCGAATGGGAGTGATCGATTCCGTCAGCCGGGTGATGCACAACCCGCAGCCGCTGGACGTGGTGGACGACATCCTGCGTCCGGCCGGCGACAACCCGGTGGTGCAGCGCGGCTTCGCCACCACCAGCGTCGACGCGCTGATGAACTGGGCGCGCACCGGCTCGATGTGGCCGATGACCTTCGGCCTCGCCTGCTGCGCGGTGGAGATGATGCACGCCGGCGCCGCGCGCCTCGACCTCGACCGCTACGGCGTGATCTTCCGCCCGTCGCCGCGCCAGAGCGACGTGATGATCGTGGCCGGCACCCTGGTCAACAAGATGGCCCCCGCGCTGCGCAAGGTCTACGACCAGATGCCCGAGCCGAAGTGGGTGATCTCGATGGGCAGCTGCGCGAACGGCGGCGGCTACTACCACTACTCGTATTCCGTGGTGCGCGGCTGCGACCGCATCGTGCCGGTGGACATCTACGTGCCCGGCTGCCCGCCGACGGCCGAAGCGCTGGTCCACGGCATCCTGCAGTTGCAGAAGAAGATCCGCCGCACCTGCACCATCGCGCGTTCCTGAGACGTTGCCCATGACCGACATGCAAAAGACCTCGCTGGCCGAGCGCCTCGCCGCGCGGTTCGGCGACACGCTGAAGATCAGCGTGGTGCGCAACGAGACCACCGCCGAGCTGGCCGCCGCCGACCTGCTCGCGGTGGCCGCCGCGCTGCGCGACGAACCGGGCTTCCGCTTCGGCGAGCTGATCGACGTGTGCGGCATCGACTACCTCGGTTACGGCCAGGTCGAATGGGACACCGCCGACGTCACCAGCACCGGCTTCTCGCGCGGCGTGGAAGGCGAGGCGCCGGGCCGCTTCGACTGGGCCGGCCGTCCGCGCGGCGCCAGCCCGCCGCGCCGCTTCGCCGCGGTGATCCACCTGCTCTCGATCGAGCACAACCAGCGCCTGCGCCTGCGCGTGTTCTGCGCCGACGACAGCCTGCCGCTGGTGCCCTCGGTGACCGGCATCTGGCCGGGCGCGAACTGGTTCGAGCGCGAGGCGTTCGACCTCTACGGCATCGTCTTCGACGGCCACCCGGACCTGCGCCGCATCCTCACCGACTACGGCTTCGTGGGGCATCCGTTCCGCAAGGATTTCCCGCTGATCGGCAACGTCGAGGTGCGCTACGACGCCGAGCAGAAGCGCGTGGTGTACGAACCGGTCACCTCCGTGGTGCCGCGCGTGCTGGTGCCGCGCGTGATCCGCGACGACGCCGACCTCGAACAGGCCAAGGCCGAAGCCGCCGACGACTGGCGCAGGAACTGACATGGCGCAGGAAATCCGCAACTACACGATGAACTTCGGCCCGCAGCATCCCGCTGCGCACGGCGTGCTGCGCCTGGTGCTGGAGATGGACGGCGAAACCATCGTGCGCGCCGACCCGCACGTCGGCCTGCTCCATCGCGGCACCGAGAAGCTGGCCGAGTCCAAGCCGTTCAACCAGTCGATCGGCTACATGGACCGCCTCGACTACGTGTCGATGATGTGCAACGAGCACGCCTACGTGCGCGCGATCGAGACCCTGATGGGGATCGAGGCGCCGGAGCGCGCGCAGTACATCCGCACCATGTTCGACGAGATCACCCGCATCCTGAACCACCTGATGTGGATCGGCTCGAACGCGCTCGACCTCGGCGCGATGGCGGTGTTCCTGTACGCGTTCCGCGAGCGCGAGGAACTGATGGACGTCTACGAGGCGGTGTCGGGCGCGCGCATGCACGCCACCTACTACCGCCCGGGCGGCGTCTACCGCGACCTGCCGGCGCAGATGTCGCAGTACCGCGAGTCGCCGTGGCACAAGGGCAAGGACCTGAAGCGCCTGAACAGCTGGCGCGAAGGCTCGATGCTGGACTTCCTCGACGCCTTCACCGACGACTTCCCGAAGAAGGTGGACGAGTACGAGGAACTGCTCACCACCAACCGCATCTGGAAGCAGCGCACGGTGGGCATCGGCGTGATCTCGCCGGAGCAGGCGCAGGCCTGGGGCATGACCGGCGCGATGATCCGCGGCTCGGGCATCGCCTGGGACCTGCGCAAGAAGCAGCCCTACGCGAAGTACGCCGAGATGGACTTCGACATCCCGGTCGGCGTCAACGGCGACTGCTACGACCGCTACCTCGTGCGCGTCGAGGAGATGCGCCAGGCCAACCGCATCATCAAGCAGTGCGTGAAGTGGCTGCGCGCCAACCCCGGCCCGGTGATGGTGGAGAACTACAAGGTCGCCCCGCCGAAGCGTGAGCGGATGAAGGAGGGCATGGAAGAGCTCATCCACCACTTCAAGCTGTTCAGCGAAGGCTACGGCGTGCCGGCCGGCGAGACCTACTGCGCGGTCGAGGCGCCGAAGGGCGAGTTCGGCTGCTACCTCGTCTCCGACGGCGCCAACAAGCCGTTCCGCGTGCACCTGCGCGCGCCCGGCTTCGCCCACCTTTCGTCGATCGACGCCATCGTCAGCGGCCACATGCTGCCCGACGTGGTGGCGATGATCGGCACCTACGACCTCGTGTTTGGCGAGGTGGATCGGTGAAGCCGGGACTCGGGACTCGGGACTCGGGACTCGGCAAGGCGCCGCGAGGCGAGATGCGCGCCGTCAGCAATACGTGTGGATTCGATCTCGGTTTGGCTCGCCTCGGCTTTGGCCGGGTCCCGAGTCCCGAGTCCCGAGTCCCGGAGATCAACGAATGAAAGCCACCGGACATTACGAGCAGGTCAAGAACGTCGACCCGATGGTCGTGCTCAGCGGGCACACCCGCCAGCACATCGACCATTGGCTGACCAAGTTTCCGCCCGACCGCAAGCGCTCGGCGCTGATCCAGGCGCTGTTCGCCGCGCAGGAGCAGAACGGTGGCTTCCTCACCGACGAGCTGATCGCGGCGGTGGCGAAGTACCTCGGCCTGCCCGCGATCTGGGCCTACGAGGTGGCCAGCTTCTACTCGATGCTGGAAACCAGGCCGGTGGGCCGCAACAACGTGGCGATCTGCACCAACATCTCGTGCTGGCTGAACGGCGCCGAGGACCTGGTGAAGCACTGCGAGAACAAGCTCGGCATCAAGCTCGGCGAGAGCACGCCCGACGGCCGCGTGTACCTCAAGAAGGAAGAGGAGTGCATCGCCGCCTGCGTGTACGCGCCGGCGATGACGGTGAACGGGCATTACCACGAGCGGCTCACCACCGAGAAACTCGATCAGATTCTGGACGGGCTGGAGTAAGCGCGAGATGGCAAGCACCCACGGTCCGGTCGGACCCGCACCCCAGGCCCACCAGGTCGTCTACACCACGCTGCATTTCGACAAGCCGTGGGCGATGGCCAGCTACGAGCAGGTCGACGGTTACAAGGCGTGGCGCAAGATCCTCGCCGAGAAGCCCGATCCGGCGGCGCTGATCGAGGAGATCAAGAAGTCCAGCCTGCGCGGCCGCGGCGGTGCGGGCTTCCCCACCGGCCTGAAGTGGTCCTTCATGCCGAAGGGCACGATGCAGAAGTACATCCTGTGCAACTCGGACGAATCCGAGCCGGGCACGGCCAAGGACCGCGACATCCTGCGCTACAACCCGCACGCGGTGATCGAGGGCCTGGCGATCGCCTGCTACTGCACCGGCTCCACCGTGGCCTACAACTACCTGCGCGGCGAGTTCCACCACGAGCCGTTCGAGCACTTCGAGGAAGCGCTGAAGGAAGCCTACGCGGCGGGCCTGCTGGGCAAAAACGTGCAGGGCACCGGCATCGACGTGGACATCTACGCGGCGCTGGGCGCCGGCGCCTACATCTGCGGCGAGGAAACCGCGCTGATGGAGTCGCTGGAAGGCAAGAAGGGCTGGCCGCGCTTCAAACCGCCGTTCCCGGCCAACTTCGGCCTGTACGGCAAGCCCACCACGATCAACAACACCGAGACTTACGCCTCGGTGCCGGCGATCCTGCGCAACGGCGCGGACTGGTTCCTCAACCTCGGCAAGCCGAACAACGGCGGCCCGAAGATCTTCTCGGTCTCCGGCCACGTCAACAAGCCCGGCAACTACGAGATCCGCCTCGGCACGCCGTTCGCGGAACTGCTGGCGATGGCCGGCGGCGTGCGCAACGGGCACAGGATCAAGGCGGTGATCCCGGGCGGCTCCTCGATGCCGGTGCTGCCGGGCGAGGTGATGATGGGCCTCACCATGGACTACGACGCGATCCAGAAGGCCGGCTCCGGCCTCGGCTCGGGCGCGGTGATCGTGATGGACGAGACCACCTGCATGGTCAAGGCCTGCGAGCGCATCAGCCAGTTCTACCACATGGAATCCTGCGGCCAGTGCACGCCCTGCCGCGAGGGCACCGGCTGGATGCACCGCGTGCTCACCCGCATCGTGGCGGGCAAGGGCACGCCGGACGACCTGCACCGCCTGAAGGCGGTGGCCGGCCAGATCGAGGGCCACACCATCTGCGCGTTCGGCGAAGCCGCGGCGTGGCCGGTGCAGGGCTTCCTGCGCCAGTACTGGAACGAATTCGAATACTACGTCGAGCACGGCCGCTCCATGGTCGACGACAAGCTTGGAGCCGCGGCATGAGTGCCCAGCCGACCCCGAACACCGCGCCGAACCTCGTCAACATCGAGGTCGACGGCAAGCCGATCCAGGTGCCCAAGGGCGCCATGATCATCGAGGCCACCGACAAGGCCGGCATCCCGGTGCCGCGCTTCTGCTACCACCGCAAGCTGCCGATCGCGGCGAGCTGCCGCCAGTGCCTGGTCGAGGTGGAGATGGGCGGCCGGCCGATGCCCAAGCCGCAGCCGGCCTGCGCCACCCCGGTGGCCGAAGGCATGAAGGTGCAGACGCGCTCGGAGAAGGCGCTGCACTGGCAGCGCGACGTGATGGAGTTCCTGCTGATCAACCATCCGCTGGACTGCCCGATCTGCGACCAGGGCGGCGAGTGCGAGCTGCAGGACCTGGCGCTGGGCTACGGCCGCAGCGTGTCGCGCTTCACCGAGCGCAAGCGCACCGTGGCCGACGAGAACATCGGGCCGCTGGTGGCCACCGAGATGACGCGCTGCATCCACTGCACGCGCTGCGTGCGCTTCATCAGCGAGATCGCCGGCACCTACGAGTTCGGCGACATGGACCGCGGCGACCGCCACGTGATCGGCACCTACATCGGCAAGAACGTCGAGAGCGAGCTGTCGGGCAACATCATCGACGTCTGCCCGGTGGGCGCGCTCACCAACAAGCCGTTCCAATTCCAGGCGCGTGCCTGGGAGCTGGTCGCCAAGCCCTCGATCGCCTACCACGATGCGCTCGGCGCGAACCTGTGGCTGCACACCCGCCGCGGCGAGGTGCTGCGCACGGTGCCGCGCGACAACGAGGCGGTGAACGAGTGCTGGCTGTCCGACCGCGACCGCTACAGCCACCAGGGCATGTACGCGGCCGACCGCGTCAGGCAGCCGGAAGTGAAGCGCAACGGCAGCTGGCAGCCGACCACCTGGGAAGATGCCCTGTCCGTCGCCGCCGAGGCGCTGAAGAGCGTGCCGGGCAGCGAGCTGGGCATGCTGCTGCACCCGGCCACCACCAACGAGGAGGCCGACCTGCTGCTGCGCCTCGCGCGCGGCCTGGGCAGCGCCCACGTCGACCACCGCCTGCGCCAGCTCGACTTCGCCGACCACGCCGTGGCCAGCATGTTCGGCACCCCGGTGGAGGAAGTGCAGCAGGTGCAGGCCGCGCTGCTGGTCGGCTCCGACCTGCGCCGCGAGATGCCGCTGCTCAACCATCGCCTGCACCAGGCGACCAAGCGCGGCGCAAAGGTCTACGCGGTCAACCCGGCCGCGTTCGATTTCAACTTCGACCTGGCCGGCGCCAGCATCGTGCCGCCGCAGGGCATGGTCGGCGCGCTGCTCGCGCTCGCCCGCGCCGCGGTGGCCGAAGGCGCCGCCGCGCCGGCCGCGCTGGCGGAGGCGATCAACGGCGCCGCGAGCGGGCAGGGCGACCACGCCACGATCGCCGCGCTGAAGGCCGGCAAGGCCGTGGTGATCCTGGGCGAAGCCGCCGCCACTCATCCCGAGGCCTCGTGGCTGCGCGCGCTCGCCCGCTTCGTCGCCAGCGCCACCGGCGCCGGCTACGACGAGCTGCCGGTGGGCGCGAACGCGATCGGCCTCGGCCAGATCGGCGCCGTGCCGGGCAACGGCGGGCTGGACGCGCAGGCGATGCTGGCGCAGCCGCGCAAGGGCTACGTGCTGTACGGCGTGGAGCCGCCGCACGACTTCGCCGACGGCGCGCAGGCACTGGCCGCGCTGCGCGGCGCGCAGCAGGTGGTGGCGTTCAGCGCGTTCGCCAGCCCCGCGCTGCGCGAAGTGGCGAACGTGATCCTGCCGATCGCGCTGCTGCCGGAAACCGACGGCACCTTGGTCAACGTGGACGGCCTTGCGCAGAGCGTGCAGGCCGGCGCGAAGGCGCCGGGCGAAGCGCGCCCGGGCTGGAAGGTGCTGCGCGCGCTGGGCGGCGCGATGCGCCTCGCCGGCTTCGAGTTCGACGACCTCGCCGGGCTGCGCGACGGCATCGTGGCGCGCGGCGCCGCGGCGCGCGACGCGCTGGCCGCGCGCAAGCCGGCCGCGGGCCTCGTCCGCCTCGCCACCTGGCCGATCTACCGCAGCGACGCGGTGCTGCGCCGGGCCACGGCGCTGAACGCGCATCCGCTGAACCGGGCGCCGGCCGCACGCCTCAACGCGGCCGAGGCCGCGCGGCTGAGCCTGGCCGATGGCGCGCCGGTGCGCGTCGCCGGCACGACGCTGCCGCTGCTGGTCGATCCCGCCGTGCCGGACGGCGCGGTGTGGATCGAGGCCGCACAGGACATCACTGCCACGCTGCCGCCTTACGGTGCGGCCATCACCCTGGGCAAGGCATAAGCATCATGGCTGATCAACTCATCAACCAGCTCGTCTGGCCGATCATCTACATCCTGTGCGTCGTGCTGCCGCTGGTGATCGCGGTGGCGATGTTCGTGTACTGGGAGCGCAAGGTCATCGGCTGGATGCATGTGCGCATGGGGCCGAACAAGATCGGCCCGCTCGGCCTGCTGCAGGCCTTCGCCGACGTGGTGAAGCTGCTGATCAAGGAAGTGGTGCTGCCGAGCAAGGCAAACCGCGTGCTGTACTACCTCGCGCCGCTGCTGGCGCTGGTCCCGGCGCTGGCGGCGTGGGCGGTGATCCCGTTCGGCACCAAGCTGGTGCTGTCGAACGCGAACGCGGGCCTGCTGTATCTGCTGGCGATGACCTCGCTGGGCGTGTACGGCATCATCCTCGCCGGCTGGGCCTCGAACTCGCGCTACGCGCTGCTCGGCGCGATGCGCTCGGCGGCGCAGGTGATCTCCTACGAGCTGGCGATGGGCCTGTGCCTGGTCTGCGTGCTGGTGCTGGCCGGCTCGCTGAACCTCACCGACATCGTCAACGCGCAGGCCGGCGGCAAGGGTATCTTCAGCTGGTTCATGTGGCCGCTGCTGCCGGTGTTCGTCATCTACTTCATCTCCGGCGTGGCCGAGACCAACCGCGCGCCGTTCGACGTGGCCGAAGGCGAGTCGGAAATCGTGGCCGGCTTCCACGTGGAGTATTCCGGCTCGGCGTTCGCGCTGTTCTTCCTGGCCGAGTACGCGAACATGATCCTGGTGAGCTTCCTCGCCTCGATCCTGTTCATGGGCGGCTGGCTCAGCCCGTTCCCGGAGAGCTGGGGCTGGATCGGCCACGGCGGCTTCATCTGGCTGTTCGCCAAAGCCTTCGCCTTCGCGTTCCTGTTCCTGTGGTTCCGCGCCACCTTCCCGCGCTACCGCTACGACCAGATCATGCGGCTGGGCTGGAAGGTGTTCATTCCGATCGCGATCGTCTGGGTGCTGGTGGCCGGTTGCATGAAGTTCTACGGCATCGCGGGGGTCTGAGGTTCCGATGAAACGCGTAACCAGTTATTTCAACAGCCTGCTGCTGATCGAGCTGTTCCAGGGCATGGGCCTGACCTGGCGCTACCTGTTCAGCCCGAAGTACACGATGCGCTACCCGATGGAGCACATCCCCAAGTCGAACCGCTTCCGCGGCCTGCACGCGCTGCGCCGCTACGCGAACGGCGAGGAGCGCTGCATCGCCTGCAAGCTGTGCGAGGCGGTGTGCCCGGCGCTGGCGATCACCATCGACTCGGCGCCGCGCGAGAGCGACGGCCAGCGCCGCACCACGCGCTACGACATCGACCTGTTCAAGTGCATCTTCTGCGGCTTCTGCGAGGAGAGCTGCCCGGTGGACTCGATCGTCGAGACGCACGTGCACGAATACCACTTCGAGCACCGCGGCGAGAACGTGGTCACCAAGCCGCAGCTGCTCGCCATCGGCGACCGCTTCGAGGCGGAGATCGCCGCCGCCCGTGCGCAAGACGCGGCCTATCGCTGAGGACGGAACATCATGATCGATCCGAACCTGTTCCAACTCGTCTGTTTCTATGCCTTTGCCGCCGTCACCGTGGCCGCCGCGCTGGCGGTGATCAGTCTGCGCAACTCGGTGCACGCGGCGCTGGCGCTGGTGCTGACCTTCTTCAGCGCGGCCTGCATCTGGATGCTGGCCGAGGCCGAGTTCCTCGCCATCGCGCTGATCGTGGTCTACGTCGGCGCGGTGATGGTGCTGTTCCTGTTCGTGGTGATGATGCTGGACATCGACCAGGAGAAGCTGCGCGAGGGCTTCGTGAAGTTCCTGCCGGTGGGCGTGGTGGTGGCCGTGGTGATGCTGGTGGAGATGCTGGCGCTGATCGGCGTGCGCGTGATGCATGCGCAGACGATGGGCCCGAACCCGGCCGGCGATTCCAACACCGCATGGCTGGGCAAGGCGCTGTACACGCAGTACCTGCTGCCGTTCGAGGTCGCCGCGCTGATCCTCACCGTGGGCGTGATCGCCGCGGTGGCGCTGACCTTGCGCCATCGCACCGGCGTGAAGCGCCAGCAGGCCAGCGAGCAGGTGGCGATCAACCCGCGCGACCGCGTGCGCGTGGTGAAGATGGCGGCCGAGCGTCCCGTCGAAGTCCGCCCCGCGCCGGCCGAGGAGGTCCAGCCATGATTACCCTTTCGCACTTCATCGTGCTCGGCGCGATCCTGTTCTGCATCGCCGTCGCCGGCCTGTTCATCAACCGCAAGAACGTGATCGTGCTCTTGATGGCGATCGAGCTGATGCTGCTGGCGGTGAACATCAACTTCGTGGCGTTCTCCCGCTTCGGCCACGACGTGGCGGGGCAGGTGTTCGTGTTCTTCATCCTCACCGTGGCCGCGGCGGAATCCGCGATCGGCCTGGCGATCGTGGTGCTGCTGTTCCGCAACCGCAGCACGGTCAACGTCGCCGAAATCGACAGCATGAAGGGTTGATCCAATGCCGCTTTCGACATCCATCCTGCTGACGATCGCGCTCGCGCCGCTGGTGGGCTGCCTGCTGGCCGGTTTCCTCGGCAAGCAGATCGGCCGCGCCGGCGCGCACAGCGTCACCATCCTGGGCCTGCTGGTTTCCTGCGCCCTGTCGTTCTACGTGCTGTACCAGCTGGTCTGGGGCGGCGCGCCGAATTACGACCAGAACATCTACACCTGGTTCGAGATCGGCAAGTTCAACGCCAGCGTGGGCTTCATGGTCGACCGGCTCACCGCGATGATGATGGTGGTGGTCACCTTCGTGTCGCTGCTGGTGCATGTCTACACCATCGGCTACATGCACGACGACCCGGGCTACACGCGCTTCTTCAGCTACATCTCGCTGTTCACCTTCTCCATGCTGATGCTGGTGATGGCGAACAACTTCATGCAGCTGTTCTTCGGCTGGGAGGCGGTGGGCCTGGTGTCCTACCTGTTGATCGGCTTCTGGTACAAGCGGCCGACCGCGATCTTCGCGAACCTCAAGGCCTTCCTGGTCAACCGCGTGGGCGACTTCGGCTTCCTGCTGGGTATCGCCGCGGTGCTGTATTTCCTCGGCACGCTGGACTACGCCAGCGCGTTCGCCGCGGCGCCGAGCCTGGTCGGCAAGACGCTGGCGATCACCCAGGCCACGCAGTGGGATGCGGCCACGGTGATCTGCATCCTGCTGTTCGTCGGCGCGATGGGCAAGAGCGCCCAGGTGCCGCTGCACGTGTGGCTGCCCGACTCGATGGAAGGCCCCACCCCGATCTCCGCGCTGATCCACGCGGCGACGATGGTGACCGCTGGCATCTTCATGGTGGCGCGCATGTCGCCGCTGTTCGAGCTGTCGCAGGGCGCGCTCAGCTTCGTGATGGTGATCGGCGCCACCGGTGCGCTGTTCACCGGCCTGATCGGCATCGTGCAGAACGACATCAAGCGCGTGATCGCGTATTCCACGCTGTCGCAGCTGGGCTACATGACGGTGGCGCTGGGCGTGTCGGCCTATGCCGGCGCGGTGTTCCACCTGATGACCCACGCGTTCTTCAAGGCGCTGCTGTTCCTGGGCGCCGGCTCGGTGATCATCGCGATGCACCACGAGCAGGACATGCGCTACATGGGCGGCCTGCGCAAGTACATGCCGGTCACCTGGATCACGATGTGGATCGGCTCGCTGGCGCTGGTGGCGATCCCGTTCACCTCGGGCTTCTACTCGAAGGACGCGATCATCGAGGCGGTGGGCGAGTCGCACCGCTGGGGTGCGGGCTACGCCTACTTCTGCGTGCTGGCCGGCGCCTTCGTCACCGCCACCTACACGTTCCGCCAGATGTACCTGACCTTCCACGGCAAGGAGCGCTTCACCGTGGTGCACAACCACGGCCACCATGCCGAGCACATCGACGACCACGGCCACCACGAGCAGGGCATCATGCACGAGACGCCGAAGGAGTCGCCGTGGGTGGTGACGCTGCCGCTGGTGCTGCTGGCGATCCCGTCGCTGCTGGTGGGCTTCTTCACGGTGCAGCCGATGCTGTTCGACGGCTGGTTCGGTCCGGCGATCCACGTGGACGAGGCGAACAACGTGCTGGGCGAGATGGCGCACGGCTTCCAAGGCGCGGCGGCGATGGCGCTGCACGGCTTCTGGAGCCTGCCGTTCGGCCTCGTGGTGCTGGCCTTCGCGATCACCACCTGGATCTACCTGTTCAACCCGACCGTGGCCGACAAGATCAAGAACGCGCTGAACCCGCTGTACCAGGCGCTCAACCACAAGTACTGGTTCGACGCGGTGTACTACGTGCTGTTCGCCCGCGGCAGCGTGGCGCTGGGCCGCCTGTTCTGGCGCGGCAGCGAGGCGGCGGTGATCGACGGCGTGATGGTCGACGGCACCACCGCGATGACCCGGCGCGTCGCCGCCGGCATGCGCCGGCTGCAGACCGGTTATCTCTATCAGTACGCCTTCGCGATGATCCTCGGCCTGATCCTGCTGCTTGGCGGCTACTGGCTGTTCGGGCCGGCACTGGCTGCGCAATGAGAGCCTGTTTATGACCCCCAAGCACCCCGCGTTGTCATCGAATGGTCGTCAGGTGGTAGGGCGTGGCGCCGGCCTGCCTGGCTGGCAGGCCAAGCCGCGCGCTGCCGCATGGCGGCCATTCGATGACAACCCGCAGGGCCGGGCCTGTTTGCCCGCATCCCTGCGTCATCACTCAGTCGTGGACGGACGTCCACTCCTTCATTCTTCCTTGGCCTGCGCGCAAACAGTTCCCGGCGCGGGGTGCTTGGGGATCGTAAACAGGCTCTAAGGAAGCAAGCACTCATGTTCAATCACTTGCTCAGCCTGCTGATCTGGCTGCCCATCGCCGGCGCGGTGCCGGTGCTGATGGCCGGTTCGGCCCGTCCGAACCTGGCGCGCTGGCTCGCGCTGCTGTTCATGGTGCTCACCTTCGTGGCGAGCCTGTTCCTGTTGCCGCAGTACGACGCCGCACGGGGCGGCATGCAGCTGGCCGAGAGCCACCTGTGGATCGCCTCGCTGAACGTGCACTACGGCCTCGCCGCGGACGGCATCTCGATCGCGCTGATCCTGCTCACCACCATCGTCGGCATCCTCGTGGTGGTCGGCGCGTGGGAGGTGATCCAGAACAAGACGCACCAGTACATGGCCGCGATGCTGGCGCTCGAAGGCCTGATGATCGGCGTGTTCTGCGCCACCGACGCCTTGCTGTTCTACGTGTTCTTCGAGGCGATGCTGATCCCGATGTTCATCCTGATCGGCGTCTGGGGCGGCCCGCGGCGCGTGTACGCCACGCTGAAGTTCTTCATCTACACCTTCCTCGGCTCGATCTTCATGCTGATCGCGCTGCTGTACCTGTACCACAAGGCCGGCACGTTCGACCTGCGCACGCTGGCGGCGCTGCCGCTGACGTTCACCGAGCAGGCGTGGGTGTTCTTCGCGTTCCTGCTCGCGTTCGCGATCAAGGTGCCGATGGTGCCGGTGCACACCTGGCTGCCGGACGCCCACGTGGAGGCGCCGACCGGCGGCTCGGTGGTGCTGGCGGCGGTGATGCTGAAGGTCGGCACCTACGGCATGCTGCGCTTCATCCTGCCGATCGTGCCGGACGCCGGCACGCACTTCACCTGGCTGGTGGTGGTGCTGAGCCTGATCGCGATCGTCTACATCGGCTACGTGGCGCTGGTGCAGGAGGACATGAAGAAGCTGGTGGCGTACTCGTCCATCGCGCACATGGGCTTCGTCACCCTGGGCATCTTCATCGCCTTCCTGCTGACGCGCCAGCTCGGCAACGTCGATGCGGCCCGGCTGGGCATGCAGGGCGCGATGGTGCAGATGATCTCGCACGGCTTCGTCTCCGGCGCGATGTTCACCTGCATCGGCGTGATGTACGACCGCCTGCACACGCGCCTGATCAAGGACTACGGCGGCCTGATCAACGTGATGCCGTGGTTCGGCTTCTTCTACGTGCTGTTCGCGATGGCGAACTGCGGCCTGCCGGGCACCAGCGGCTTCGTGGGCGAGTTCATGGTGATCCTGGCCAGCTTCAGCGCCAACCCGTGGATCGCGCTGTTCGCCGCGTTCACCCTGATCATCGGCGCGGGCTACACGCTGTGGCTGGTCAAGCGCGTGCTGTGGGGCGAGATCCACAACCCGCACGTGGCCGAGATGAAGGACATCAGCGGCCGCGAGACCTTCGTGCTCGGCGCGTTCGCCGCGCTGGTGCTGGCGCTGGGCATCTGGCCGGAGCCGCTGGTCCACCTGATGGACAGCTCGGTGACGCAGCTGGTGCAGCAGCTGGCCATCCACAAGATCTGATCGAGAGCGACCATGCCGACTTTGAACGACATCCTGGTCCTGCTGCCGGAGTTCTACCTGGTGGCGGCGGCGTGCTTGCTGTTGCTGCTGGACGCCTTCATGAAGCCGGAGCAGCGCGGCACGCTGCACTGGATCTCCATCGTGGTGCTGCTGGTGGCCACCTATCTGGTGATCGCGGGCCAGCCCGACGTCACCGTGACCGCGTTCGGCGACATGTTCGTGCGCGACCAGACTTCCGAAATCCTCAAGGTGTTCGCGCTGCTGTGCACCGTGCTGGTGTTCGTCTACGCGCGGCCGTACCTGCTCGACCGCAAGCTGTTCGTGGGCGAGTTCTACACGCTGATGATCTTCGCCACGCTCGGCGTGATGCTGCTGGTCTCGGCCGGCAACCTGGTGATGGTCTACCTGGGGCTGGAGCTGCTGACGCTGTCGTCCTATGCGCTGGTGGCGCTGAACCGCGACTCGCCGCTGTCCTCGGAGGCGGCGATCAAGTACTTCGTGCTGGGCGCGCTGTCCTCGGGCATGCTGCTGTACGGCATGTCGATGGTGTACGGCGCCACCGGCACGCTGGACCTGGCCCAGCTGCACGCCGCGGTGCCGCAGAGCGCGATGCCGCACCTGCTGGTGTTCGGCCTGATCTTCATGCTGGTGGGCATCGCCTTCAAGCTGGGCGCGGCGCCGTTCCACATGTGGATCCCGGACGTCTACCAGGGCGCCTCCACGCCGGTCACCACCTTCATCGCGTCGAGCTCCAAGCTGGCCGCATTCGGCATGGCCTGGCGCCTGCTGGAGACCGGGCTGGGCGACCTGTCGCAGCACTGGCAGCTGATGCTGGCGGTGATCTCGGTGCTGTCGATGGCGATCGGCAACCTGGTCGCGATCGTGCAGAGCAACCTCAAGCGCATGCTGGCCTACTCGACCATCTCGCACATGGGCTACCTGCTGATGGGCCTGGTCAACGCGGGGCCGGAAGGCTACGCCTCGGCGATGTTCTACGCGATCTGCTACGCGCTGATGAGCACGGTGGCGTTCGGCGTGATCCTGGGGCTGGCCCGTGCGGGCTTCGAGTGCGAGGAGATCGCCGACCTGAAGGGTCTGAACCAGCGTTCGCCGTGGTTCGCCGCGCTGATGGCGTTGGCGATGTTCTCGCTGGCCGGCGTGCCGCCGCTGTTCGGCTTCTACGCGAAGTACCTGGTGCTGCAGGCGGCGATCGACGCGCACATGCTGTGGCTGGCGCTGGCCGGCGCGGTGTTCGCGATCGTCGGCCTGTACTACTACCTGCACGTGGTCAAGGTGATGTACTTCGACAAGCCGGTCGAAGGCGGCGCCGAGCAGTCCGCGCCCGACATGTCGATGCGCGTGGTGCTGTCGCTCAACGCGCTGGCGCTGCTGGTGCTGGGCGTGTACTGGGGGCCGCTGCTGGGCTGGTGCCGCCACTCGTTCGGCCTCGGCTGAAGCTTTCCATCGAAGGATTCGATCGAAAGTTGGTTGGCGAGGCTTGCAGTCAATGACGAGCCTCGCTACAATCTCCAAACTCTGATGCGGGGTGGAGCAGTCTGGCAGCTCGTCGGGCTCATAACCCGAAGGTCGCAGGTTCGAATCCTGCCCCCGCTACCAAGTTGATCTTCGATGCGGCGACCTCTGCGAAGAGGTCGCCGTTTTCGTTTGCGCGCGTGGCTTGTCCCTGCGCAGCTGCGCGTGTCGATTTGCCGCGCATGCGCGGCAGGCCCGCGTGCATGGCGCATGGCATCATGCGGCCAGCCACTCAGGGATCGACATGTTCCGCAGACGCGCCCACCGCAAGTTTGTCGCATGGTTCGCCATGCTGGCGATCGGCTTGCTGGCGACGGCGCCCACGGTCTCCCGGCTCGTGGCTGCCGCCACCGCCACGGCCGACATCGGCTGCGTCGAACACAGCCACGCAGGGCAGGGCGAGCGCAAGGATCACGGCCATGCCGATGCGCTCGATGCCTGCGGCTATTGCACGCTGGCCGCGCACGGCGCGGCGCTCTGCGACGCCATCGCGTACACGGTGCCGGCGGTGCCGGCGGCGCCGCTGGCGGTGCCGGTGGATCGCCGCGAGGTCGTCGTCGCCGCCGTCCGCCGCCTGGGCGCGCGCGGCCCGCCTGCTGCGGACCTGAGCGCTCCCGCGCTCGCCTGAGCGCGCAGCGCTCCCGCTTCCTTCCCGAACGGCTTCTTTCCCGACTCCCCGCGCAGTCGGCCCGTGCGCATGCGCCAGGCATTGCCGGCGCCTGCCTGCATGGCCGCGCCTGTCGGCTGCGCCTTGCAACAAGGACACCTTCGTCATGACCCTGACTTTTTCCCGCGCCGCCACGGCGCGCCGCGCGCTGGCGCTTGCCGTGACCCTGGCGCTGTCCGGCGTCGCCCACGCCGGGGACGCCGCCGCCGCCACGACGCTGGCTCCCGTGGTGGTGACCGCCACCATGCAGGACAGCCCGCTCACCGTGACCGCCGATCCGAAGCAGCCGCGCCAGCCGGTGCCGGCCAGCGACGGCGCCGATTTCCTGAAGAGCATCCCCGGCTTCTCCACCATCCGCAAAGGCGGCAGCAACGGCGATCCGCAGCTGCGCGGCATGAGCGGCTCGCGGCTGAACATCCTCGTCGACGGCGGCATGCTGGCCGGCGGCTGCCCGTCGCGCATGGATCCGCCCACTGCGTACATCGCGCCGCAGCTCTACGACCGCGTCACCATCGTCAAGGGACCGGAGACGGTGCTGTACGGCCCCGGCAATTCTGCCGGCGTGGTGCTGTTCGACCGCGAATTCGCGCGCTACACGCAGCGCAGCTACGAAGGCGAGGCCAGCCTGCTGTTCGGCTCCGCGGGCCGCAACGACCAGAACCTCGACCTGCGCGCGGGCGGCCCGGCCGGCTACCTCGGCCTGAGCGCGAACCACACTCATGCGCAGGACTACGCCGACGGCGACGGCCGGCGCGTGCATTCGCGCTACGAGCGCTGGAACGCGGACGCCACGCTCGGCTGGACGCCGGGCGAGGATACGCGGCTGGAGCTCGCCGTCGGCAAGGGCGACGGTCAGGCGGCCTATGCCTTCAGCGGCATGGACGGCGCGCAGTTCCTGCGCGAGAGCGCGGCGCTGAAGTGGACGCAGGAGCATCTCGGCACGCACTGGGAGAAGCTGGAGGTGCAGGCGTACACGAACTACGCCGACCACGTGATGGACAACTACACGCTGCGCCGCCCCGACCCGGCCAGCATGATGCCGATGGCGATGGCTTCGGAAGTGGCGCGGCGCACCTCCGGCGGGCGCGTGGCGGGCAGCTGGAGCTGGGGCGAGGTACTGGAACTGCAGGCCGGCCTGGACGGCTCCTCCAGCGTGCATACCGGCCGCATGGGCGGACCCGCGGGCAGCAGGATGGGCTATTACAAGGATCAGCCGCGCACGCGCGATGCGCGCATGCAGGACGTGGGCCTGTTTGCCGAGGCGCGCTGGGCGTTCGGCGGGGCGCAGCGGCTGGTGTCGGGCGCACGCGTCGACCGTGCGCAGGTGCGCGGTTATGCATTGAAGGTCGGCGGCGGCATGGGCATGCCGACGGCGCGGGTGGCCGCCAGCCGCGTCGCCACGCTGCCGGCCGGCTTCCTGCGCTACGAGCGCGACCTGTCGGCGCTGCCCGCGACCTTCTATGCGGGCATCGGCCAGGTCGAGCGCTTCCCCGATTACTGGGAGCTGTTCGGCCGCCACGCGGCCGGCACGCTGGCGGGCTTCCGTTCCTTGCAGCCCGAGCGCACCACGCAGCTGGACATCGGCCTGCAGTACCACAGCGAACGCGCCAAGGCCTGGGTTTCGGCCTACGGCGGGCAGGTGCACGATTTCATCCTGATGCGCTACCCGACGATGCCGATGGCCCCCGGCGAGGCTGCGAACGTGCAGGCGCGCATCGCCGGCGGCGAAGCCGGCGCGAGCTATACGATCAGCCGGCATTGGAAGGCGGACGCCACGCTGGCCTATGCCTGGGGCGTGAACCGCACGGAAGGCCGACCGCTGCCGCAGCTGCCGCCGCTGGAGGCGCGTTTCGGGCTGGGTTACGAAACCGCCGACTGGTCGTTCGGCGCGCTGTGGCGGCTGGCGGCGGCGCAGCGCCGCGTGGCCCGCGGCGAAGGCAACATCGTCGGCCAGGACCTGGGGCCCAGCGCCGGCTTCGGCGTGTTCTCGCTCAACGGCGCCTATCGCATCGACCGCCGCTTCACGCTCAGCGCCGGCATCGACAACCTGTTCGACAAGACCTATGCCGAGCACGTGAACGCGGCCAACGCGGGCTTGGCCGGCTACGTCAACACCACGCGCGTGAACGAGCCCGGGCGCACGCTGTGGATCAAGCTCGACGCCCGCTTGTAAGCGTCATGGCGGTTGCGCCGCGAGGGCGGCTGGGTTACCCTTCGCGGACTCCGATGCCTTCAGACGGCAGGTGACGGGGGAGCAGGTCTGCCGCGCAGCCTGTCCCGCCATCGGATCTTTCTTGGACAAGAAAGCCTCCTCGTGAGGCTTTTTTGTTGGGCGCGGGATGCACGCCGACTGTCGCCGCCACGGGCCGGGCGACGGGGCGGGCATCGGCTGGGACGCTCCGGCACGGGGCAGGGAATGGGCCGTCTGTGCCCATTTTTTGTTTTTGCGATCGGGATGTTAGAGATGGACACACACGCACTGGCACAACGCTTCAGCGCCGTCCTCGCCGACCTCGGCCTGGAGTGCATGGGTGTGGAATTCCTGCCCTCGCAGGGACAAAGTACCTTGCGCGTCTACCTGGACATTCCCGAGGGCGCCGCGGCCGGCGCCGACGGCGAACGTCGCGAGGTGGGCATCGAGGATTGCGAGGCGGCCAGCCGCGAGCTTTCCGCGCTGCTGGACGTGGAGGATCCGATCCCCGGCCACTACGTGCTGGAGGTGTCCTCGCCCGGCCTCGACCGCCCGCTGTTCACCGCCGCGCAGTTCGCGCGGGTGGTGGGCCAGGAGGTGAAGCTGCTGCTGCGCGCGCCGCTGGAAGGGCGCCGCCGCCTGCGCGGCAAGCTGCTGGCGGTGGACGGCGAGCGCATCTCGCTGGAGGCCGAAGGCAAGGTGCTCGGCTTCGAGCATGCGCAGGTGGAAAGCGCGCGCGTGGTGCCGGACTGGGTGGCGCTGGGCTACGCGCCCAAGCCCAAGCCTGGCAAGGCGCCCGCGAAAAAGAAAGTCTGAGGCGTTTCGTTTCATATAGGCGTGCGATCATGGACGGTCGCAGCACGAATTCTTGATCTTCGCGATCATGGATGAGCGCAAAAACAACGGCGCGCCGCCCGGCGCCCATGGAGTTGCTGCAATGAGCAAAGAACTTTTGCTGGTGGTCGACGCGGTTGCCAACGAGAAGGGCGTGCCGCGCGAGGTGATCTTCGAGGCGATGGAGGCCGCGCTGGCCTCGGCCGCCAAGAAGCGCTACCCCGACGAGGAGCCGGACATCCGCGTCTCCATCGACCACGACACCGGCGAGTACGAGACCTTCCGCCGCTGGGAAATCATCGCCGACGACGGCGAGATGGAGTCGCCGTACTACCAGCTGCGCCTGATGGACGCGCTGGACGAGCGCGCCGACGCCAAGGTCGGCGAGTACATCGAGACGCAGATCGAGAACGCCGAGTTCGGCCGCATCGCGGCGCAGGCGGCCAAGCAGGTGATCGTGCAGCGCGTGCGCGAGGCCGAGCGCCAGCAGGTGGTGGACGCCTACAAGGACCGCGTGGGCGAGCTGATCACCGGCATCGTCAAGCGCGTCGAGCGCGGCAACGTCTATCTCGACCTGGGCGGCAACGCCGAGGCGATCATCCCGCGCGACAAGACCATCCCGCGCGAGTCGGTGCGCGTGGGCGACCGCGTGCGCGGCTACCTGTACGAGGTGAAGTCCGAGGTGCGCGGGCCGCAGCTGTTCGTGTCGCGCGCCGCGCCGGAATTCATGATCGAGCTGTTCAAGCTGGAAGTGCCGGAAGTCGGCCAGGGCCTGGTGGAGATCAAGGGCTGCGCCCGCGACCCGGGCGACCGCGCCAAGATCGCGGTGGTGGCGCACGACAGCCGCACCGATCCGATCGGCGCCTGCATCGGCATGCGCGGCTCGCGCGTGCAGGCGGTGTCCAACGACCTCAACGGCGAGCGCGTGGACATCATCCTGTGGCACGAGAACCAGGCCCAGTTCGTCATCAACGCGATGGCGCCGGCCGAGGTGCAGTCCATCATCATGGACGAGGACAAGCACTCGATGGACATCGCGGTGGCCGAGGACAAGCTGTCCCAGGCGATCGGCCGCGGCGGCCAGAACGTGCGCCTCGCCAGCAAGCTCACCGGCTGGCAGCTCAACGTGATGACCCAGGACCAGGTTGCCGCGAAGAGCGAGGCCGAGCAGGAGGCCGCGCGCGCGCTGTTCATGGAGAAGCTCGAGGTGGACCAGGAGATCGCGAACATCCTGGTGCAGGAAGGCTTCTCCAGCGTCGAGGAAATCGCCTACGTGCCCAGCGCCGAGCTGCTGGCGGTGGAAGGCTTCGACGAGGACATCGTCGAGGAGCTGCGTGCCCGCGCCCGCGACGCGCTGCTCACCGAGGCGCTGGCGGTCGAGGAGACCATCGACGAGCACCAGCCCAGCGAAGAGCTGCTGGCGCTGAACGGCATGGACGAAACCACGGCCTATGCGCTGGCGGCCCGCGGCGTGGTCACGGTGGACGACCTCGCCGACCAGGCGGTGGACGACCTGATCGACATCGAGGGCATGACCGAGGAGCGTGCCGCGGCGCTGATCATGGCGGCGCGCGCGCCGATGATCGAACAACTGGAGAAGGGCGGCTAACCGCGAACGGCCGCGCCCGGGACGGGCGCGCCGAGGGAGGCCGCAGGCCTTCCACCAGGGACGGCGGTGTACGTGCAGGCCAGGCCGCACGGACGACAAGCGCGGGAACGGCGGAGAAAGAACACGATGTCGGATGTCACGATCAAACAACTCGCCCAGGTGCTGGGCATGCCGGTCGACAAGCTGCTGGGCCAGCTTGGCGAGGCGGGCATGAAATTCTCCGATCCGGAGCAGGTCATCAGCAGCACCGAGAAGGTGAAGCTGCTGGGCTTCCTGCGCCGTACCCACGGCAAGAACGAGCCGGTGGCGGAGGCTGCCGACAGCGCGCCGCGCCAGATCACGCTCAAGCGCCGCACCGTGGGCGAGCTGAAGGTGTCCACGCCCGGCGGCCGCGGCGCGGCCAGCACGGCCAAGACGGTCAACGTCGAGGTGCGCGCCAAGCGCACCTACGTCAAGCGCAGCGTGATCGCCGAGGAGGCGAGCGCCGAGCCCGAGCGCGAGGAGGCCGTGCGCAAGCTGGCCGAGTCGCGCGAGCAGCGCCGGCAGGAGGAACAGGAGCGCCACGAGGCCGAGCAGCGCCGCCAGCACGAGGCGCAGCTGCGCGCGCAGGAGGAACAGCGCCGCGAGCAGGAGGAGGCCGAGGAGCGCCGCCGCCAAGCCGAAGCCGCCTCCGCCGCCGAAGCCGAGCCCGCCGGCGAACCCGAATACGTCCCCGAGCCGACGCCGGAAGCGCCGGCCGAGCCGGCGGCTGCCAGCGAGGCCGCCGCCGAAGCGCCGCCCGCGGTGCAGCCGACGGTGCAGCGTCTCGATACGCGCGGCCTCGGCATGATCGTTCCGCAGGTGCACGAGCCGCGCAAGCGCGAGAAGCTGGTCAAGCCGGCCCCCGCGCCGGCACCGGCGCCCGCGCGTCCGGCGGCCGCGCCCAGCGCCGACAGCGCGCGCGGCAAGGCCCGCCACGGCGGCGGCCGCGACCGCGACGACATCCCGGGCGGCAAGCGCTTCGCCTCCGGCGAGCTGCACCTGAGCGACGCCGATCGCGCGCGCCGTTCCAGCGGCAAGCGCGGCAAGCCCGGCAAGGGCGCCGTGCGCGAGGCCGCGCGCGGCGGTGTCGCCGCCGGCGCGCACGGCTTCACCCGTCCCACCGCCGCCGTCGTGCGCGAGGTGGTGGTGGGCGACGCCAACGTGGTCGCCGAGCTGGCGCAGAAGATGGCGGTCAAGGGTTCGGAGGTGGTCAAGGCGCTGTTCAAGATGGGCGTGATGGCCACCATCAACCAGACCATCGACCACGACACCGCCGCGCTGGTGGTGGAGGAACTCGGCCACAAGGTGGTCGAGGCCAACGCCAACGACGCCGAGGCCGCACTGGCCGCGCACACGCAGAGCGTGGAGCTGGAGGGCGAGAAGAAGCCGCGGCCGCCGGTGGTCACCATCATGGGCCACGTCGACCACGGCAAGACCTCGCTGCTGGACTACATCCGCCGCACCAAGGTCGCCTCGGGCGAGGCGGGCGGCATCACCCAGCACATCGGCGCCTACCATGTGGACACGCCCAAGGGCGTGATCACCTTCCTCGACACCCCGGGCCACGCCGCGTTCACCGCGATGCGCGCCCGCGGCGCGCAGTCCACCGACATCGTGGTGCTGGTGGTGGCCGCCGACGACGGCGTGATGCCGCAGACGGCCGAGGCCGTGCAGCACGCGCGCGCCGCCAAGGTGCCGCTGATCGTGGCGCTGAACAAGATGGACAAGTCCGATGCCAACCCGGACCACGTCAAGCAGGGCCTGGGCAACCTGGAAGTGATTCCGGAAGAGTGGGGCGGCGACACCCCGTTCGTGCCGGTGTCGGCGAAGACCGGCATGGGCATCGACGACCTGCTCGACGCGATCTCGGTGCAGGCCGAGGTGATGGAACTCACCGCGGTGGTCGACGGCCCCGCCTCGGGCGTGGTGATCGAATCCAGCCTGGACAAGGGCCGCGGCCCGGTCGCCACCGTGCTGGTGCAGCAGGGTACGCTCAAGCGCGGCGACTTCGTGGTCTGCGGCATCGAGTACGGCCGCATGCGCGCGCTGGTCGACGAGACCGGCAAGACCGTGCAGGAAGCCGGCCCCTCGATCCCGGTGCAGGTGCTGGGCCTCTCCGGCGTGCCGGAGGCGGGCGACGACTTCGTGGTGGTGGCCGACGAGAAGCTGGCCAAGCAGGTGGCCGCCGAGCGCCAGCAGAAGCGCCGCGAGACGCGCATGGTCAGCAAGGCCAACCGCCTCGAGGACATCATGGCGCAGATGGGCCAGGGCAACGAGCAGCAGACGCTCAACATCCTGGTCAAGGCCGACGTGCAGGGTTCGGTGGAAGCGCTGCGCGAGTCGCTCAGCGCGATCGGCAACGAGAACGTGAAGGTCAACGTGATCTCCGCCGGCGTCGGCGGCATCACCGAGTCCGACGCCACGCTGGCGGCGGCCTCCAAGGCGCTGATCATCGGCTTCAACGTGCGCGCCGACGCCTCGGCGCGCAAGGTGATCGACACCGCCGGCCTCGACGTGCGCTACTTCTCGATCATCTACGACGTGATCGACCAGGTGAAGCAGGCGGCTTCGGGCCTGCTGGGCGTGGAAGTGCGCGAGGAGATCATCGGCATCGCCCAGGTGCGCGAGGTGTTCCGCAGCTCCAAGTTCGGCGCGGTCGCCGGCTGCATGGTCACCGAAGGCCACGTCAAGCGCAGCAAGCCGATCCGCGTGCTGCGCGACAACACGGTGGTGTTCGAGGGCGAGCTGGAATCGCTGCGCCGCTTCAAGGACCTCGTCGACGAAGTGCGCAACGGCATGGAATGCGGCATCGCCGTGAAGCAGTACAACGACGTCAAGGTCGGCGACCAGATCGAGTGCTTCGAGCGGATCGAGGTGGCGCGCACGCTCTGACGCCGCAGGCGTCGGAACGTGCGCGCCACGCGGCCACGGATGGCCGCACGCGGAGCAATGGCGCAGCCATTGCTCCGGCGGAGGCGAGTCGGGCGCATGCCCGACTCGCCGAGCCAAAAAAGTGCAGGACTGCACTTTTTTGGCATTAGGTAACGAGCTTCGGCTCGCGAGCTTTCTCAATACGGCACCCAACCATGCCCTCCCGCGACTTCAAACGTACCGACCGCGTAGGCGCCGAGCTGCGCCGCGAGATCGGCCTGTTGGTGCACGCCGCCGTGCGCGACCACGGCCTGCCGTCGTGCAGCGTGTCGGACGTGGAAGTGAGCCGCGACCTGGATTTCGCCGCGGTGTGGGTCACCGCGCTGCTGCCCGCGCAGTCGGCGGCGGCGGTGAAGGCGCTGAACGCGCTGGCCGGCGAGTTCCGCCGCGCGCTGTCGCGCAGCATGCGGCTGCGCCGCGTGCCCGAGCTGCGCTTCAAGTACGACGACTCGGTGGACAAGGGCGAGCGCATCGACGCGCTGCTGCGCGTCGCGGACACCGCTCCCTCGTCGGACGAACAGTAAACCCACGGTTGCATGCCCCGCGAACGCAAGCTCCCCCGCATCGCCTGGCGCGACCTGCACGGCATCGTGCTGCTCGACAAGCCTGAAGGCGTCAGCTCCAACCAGGCTTTGCAGTCGGTGCGCCGGCTGTTCCGCGCCGCCAAGGGCGGCCATACCGGCGCGCTCGATCCGATGGCCACGGGCCTCCTTCCGCTGTGCTTCGGCGAGGCCACCAAGCTCGCCGGCAACCTGCTCGGCGCGCGCAAGGCCTACCGGGCCGAATGCCGGCTGGGCGTCACCACCACCACCGCCGACCGCGAGGGCGAAGTGCTGCTGGAGCGGCCGGTGCCGGCACTCGACGATGCGGCGATCGAGGCGGCCTTGGTGCCGCTGCGCGGCCGCATCGTGCAGGTGCCGCCGGCGTATTCGGCGCTGAAGCAGGGCGGCGAGCCGCTGTATCTCAAGGCGCGCCGCGGCGAGGCGGTGGCGGCGCCGCCGCGCGAGGTCGATGTCTACCGGCTGGAACTGCTCTCGCGCACCGCGGACAGCCTGGTGTTCGAGGTGGAGTGCGGCTCGGGCACCTACGTGCGCTCGCTGGCGGTCGACCTGGGCGAGGCGCTGGGCTGCGGCGCCCATCTCACCGCCCTGCGCCGGCTGTGGGTGGAACCGTTCCGCACGCCCAAGATGGTCACGCTGGCCGAGCTGGAGCAGGCGGCGGGGCAGGGCGACGCGGCCCTGCTGGCCTGGCTGCTGCCGGTGGCGGCGGGGCTGGTCGACTGGCCGCAGCTGCGACTGGACGAGGCGCAGAGCCAGGCGATCGCCCGCGGCCAACCCATCGTGGTGGCCGGGGCCAGCGGGCCGCACGCCGCGTTCGCCAGCGACGGCGCCCTGCTGGCCCTGCTGGAGCTGGATGCGGACGGACGCAGTCGCATCCTGCGCGGTTTCAACCTGCCGCCGCCGTGAATCGGCGCCGATTTGCCCTTGTTGCAGGGGTGGGGCGCGGCTAGAATAAGCAAGTTATTCCAACACTTTCATCCAACAGGCGAAGCTTGCGTGTGTACCGTCGGCGACGGCGCACACGCAAGCTTCGCATCGCCTTTTCAAGGAAACAGGTACCACCATGTCTCTTACCGCAGAACAGACCGGCAAGATCATCGCTGACTTCGGCCGCGTGGCCAACGACACCGGCTCCACCGAAGTGCAGGTGGCGCTGCTGTCCGCCCGCATCGACCACCTCACCGACCACTTCAAGTCGCACAAGCAGGATCATCACTCGCGCCGCGGCCTGCTGAAGCTGGTGAACCGCCGCAAGAGCCTGCTCGCCTACCTGAAGGACCGCGACCTGGCCCGTTACCAGAGCCTGATCGAGCGCCTCGGCCTGCGGAGGTAACTTTTGCGTTCGTCCTGAACGCGAAAGTCAAAAGGGCGGCCATCCATGGCCGCACTCTCCAAAGGTTCTGCGTTCGCCTTGAACGCAATGATCGAGAGGCGGCCATTCGTGGCCGCGCCAATCGGCCAATGCGTTCATCCTTGAACGCGAAGATCAAGAAGCGGCCATCCGTGGCCGCACTCTTCATTAAAGAGGCAGGAAATCAACATGGCGAAAGTAACCAAGTCATTCCAGTACGGTAAGCATCAGGTGACGCTGGAGACGGGCGAAATCGCCCGCCAGGCGTCCGGCGCGGTGATGGTCAGCATGGGCGGCACCGTGGTGCTGGTCACCGCGGTGGCCGCGGCCAAGGCAAAGGAAGGGCAGGATTTCTTCCCGCTCACCGTCGACTACGTCGAGAAGTTCTACTCCGCCGGCCGCATCCCGGGCGGCTTCTTCAAGCGCGAAGGCCGTCCGACCGAGAAGGAGACGCTGACCTCGCGTCTGATCGACCGCCCGGTGCGCCCGCTGTTCCCGGAAGACTTCAAGAACGAAGTGCAGGTCATCGCCCAGGTCGTTTCGCTCGATCCCGAGATCGACGGCGACATCCCGGCGCTGCTCGGCGCCTCCGCCGCGCTGAGCCTCGCCGGCATCCCGTTCAAGGGTCCGATCGGTGCCGCCCGCGTCGGCTATGCCAACGGCCAGTACCTGCTGAACCCGACCGCCAGCGAGCTGGCCGGCTCCAAGCTGGATCTGGTCGTCGCCGGTACCGCCGGCGCGGTACTGATGGTGGAGTCCGAGGCCGAGCTGCTGTCCGAAGACGTGATGCTGGGCGCGGTGATGTTCGGCCACCAGCAGATGCAGGTCGCGATCCACGCGATCGCCGAGTTGGCCACCGAAGCCGCCCGCCCGTCGCTGGACTGGCAGCCGCCGGCGCGCAACGAATCGCTGGTCGCCGCGGTCAAGGGCGCGGTCGGCGACAAGCTGGAAGCCGCCTTCCAGGTGCGCGACAAGCTGCAGCGCCGCGACGCGATCGCCGCGATCAAGGCCGACGTGCTGGCCTCGCTGAAGGACGACGCCGAGGCCAAGGGCTGGGACAAGGCCGAACTCGCGAAGGAATTCGCCGAGCTCGAATACCGCACCCTGCGCGACAGCGTGCTGAAGACCAAGGTGCGCATCGACGGCCGCCAGCTCGACGACGTGCGCCCGATCACCGCCCGCGTGGGCGTGCTGCCGCGTACCCACGGCTCGGCGCTGTTCACCCGCGGCGAGACGCAGGCGCTGGTGGTGGTCACCCTGGGCACCACGCGCGACGCACAGATCATCGACGCGCCGGCCGGCGAGTCGAAGGATCCGTTCCTGTTCCACTACAACTTCCCGCCGTTCTCGGTGGGCGAGGCCGGCCGCTTCGGCGCGCCGAAGCGCCGCGAGATCGGCCACGGCCGCCTCGCCAAGCGTGGCGTGCAGGCGGTGAAGCCGTCGCTGGAACAGTTCCCCTACGTGCTGCGTGTGGTCTCGGAAATCACCGAGTCCAACGGCTCCTCGTCGATGGCTTCGGTGTGCGGTTCCTCGCTGGCGATGATGGACGCGGGCGTGCCGCTGAAGGCGCCGGTGGCCGGCATCGCGATGGGCCTGGTGAAGGAAGGCAACGACTTCGTGGTGCTGTCCGACATCCTCGGCGACGAGGATCACCTCGGCGACATGGACTTCAAGGTGGCCGGTTCCTCCGAGGGCATCAGCGCCCTGCAGATGGACATCAAGATCGACGGCATCACCGAGGAGATCATGAAGGTGGCGCTGGCCCAGGCCAAGCGCGGCCGCCTGCACATCCTCGGCGAGATGGCCAAGGCCATCAGCACCGCGCGCACCGAGATGAGCGAGTACGCGCCGCGCCTGATCACCATCAAGATCCATCCGGACAAGATCCGCGAGGTCATCGGCAAGGGCGGCGCCACCATCCGCTCGATCACCGAGGAGACCGGCGCCACCATCGACATCACCGACGACGGCACCGTGGTGATCGCCTCGGTCAACCGCGACGCGGGCGAGGCGGCGAAGAAGCGCATCGAGCAGATCGTCTCCGACGTCGAGCCGGGCCGCATCTACGAGGGCAAGGTCGCCAAGCTGATGGACTTCGGCGCGTTCGTCACCATCATGCCGGGCAAGGACGGCCTGGTGCACGTGTCGCAGATCTCCAACGAGCGCGTCGAGAAGGTCTCCGACAAGCTCAAGGAAGGCGACGTGGTCAAGGTCAAGGTGCTGGAAGTGGACAAGCAGGGCCGCATCCGCCTGTCCATGAAGGCGGTGGCCGAAGGCGAGGGCTGATCGCCCGATCTTCGCGCCACGATCGACGCCACGAGGCCCGGCCATGCCGGGCCTCGTGCGTTTCCGGCAACGTGCATTTGCTACGATGCCGACGTGACCTGACGAGGATGCGCGATGAGCGGACAGAGCGGCGATTTCATCAAGGACTGGCAGGGGCTCGCCCAGCAATCCTGGGACGCATGGCTGCGCCAGGTGCAGGCCGCGCCCGCCGCGGCTGCCGCTCCGCCGGCCGGCAACGACGCGTTGCAGCGCACGCTGGCCGGCCTGCGCGGCTGCTTCGACTGGATGCAGGGCGTGGCCGCGGCCGGCGCCAGCCAGCCCGGTGCGGACTGGCAGACCCTGCTGCGCAGCTGGGCGGGGTCCGCCAATCAGCCGTTCACCCAGGCCTTCAGCGGCATCGACAGCACGGCCGCGCAGGGTTTCGTGCAGCAGTGGCAGGCCTGGCTGCAATCGGCGCAGGCCGGCGGTTTCGCCATGCCAAGCGCGACGAACGGCCCGGTGCCCGCGTTCGGCCTGCAGCGCGAACAGCTGATGGAGCAGCAGGAACTGGCGGCGGCGATCCAGGCGGCGGCGCAGGCGAACGCGCGCTACATGGCGCTGATCCAGCGCGCGAACGCGCAAGGACTGGAGCGCCTGCAAGCCCGGCTCGCGCAGCGCGATGCGGCGAGCCCTCCGATCGAGTCGCTGAAGGCGTTGTACGACCTGTGGGTGGATGCGGTCGAGGAGGCGTATGCCGAGGTCGCGCTGTCGGACGAGTTCCGCAGCGCCTACGGCGACATGGTCAACACCCAGATGCGCGTGCGCCAGCTGCAGCAGCGGCAGACCGGCCAGTGGTGCCGCGAGCTCGGCATGCCCACGCGCGACGAGGTGTCGGCGCTGGGCGCGCGGCTGCAGCAGCTGCGCCGCGAGCTGCGCGAGCGGGGCGGCAACGATGCCGCGGCGGAGATCCTCGCCTTGCGCCGCGAAGTGGCGACGCTGAAGCGCGAACTGGCGGCGCTGGCCGCCAAGCCGGCCGCGGTGGTCAAGCCCAAGCCGGCCGCTGCAGCGAAACCCAAACCGGTCGCGGCAGCGAAACCCAGGCCGGCGGCCAAACGCGCCACCGCCACGGCCAAGGCACCCGCGCGCAGTGCCGCGCGCCCATCCTCCACCCGCCCGCGCAAGCGCTGACCGGGAGCGCCCATGGACACACCACTCCACCTCGATCCGATCCGGCTGATGCAGGAGATCGGCAGCTTCCAGCGCAAGCTGGCCACCGGCATGAACCAGCTGCGCGGCATGCGCGAACCCGGCTACGCCAACACCCCGCGCGAGCTGGTCTACAGCGAGGACAAGCTCAAGCTGTGGCACATGCAGGGTGATCGCGCGCCCACCGCGAAGACGCCCACACTGATCGTCTACGCGCTGGTCAACACGGTGTGGATGACCGACCTGCAACCCGACCGCTCGCTGGTGCGCAACCTGCTCGCGCAGGGCGAAGACGTCTACCTCATCGACTGGGGCTATCCCGACGGCGCTGATCGCTGGCTGACCCTGGACGACTATCTCAACGGCTACCTCGACCGCTGCGTGGACACGGTGCGCGAGCGCCACGGCCTCGACGCGATCAACCTGCTCGGCATCTGCCAGGGCGGCGTGTTCTCGCTGTGCTATAGCGCGATGCACCCGGAGAAGGTGAAGAACCTGATCACCATGGTGACGCCGGTGGACCTGCAGACGCCGGACAACATGCTCTCGCACTGGTGCCGCGAGCTGGACGTGGACCTGTTCGTCGACACGCTCGGCAACGTGCCCGCCGGCTTGATGAACTGGGTCTACCTCACGCTGAAGCCGCTGCGGCTGAACCAGCAGAAGTACCTGGGCGTGGTCGACATCCTCGACAACCCGGTGGAGCTGGAGAACTTCCTGCGCATGGAGCGCTGGATCTTCGACTCGCCCGACCAGGCCGGCGAGGCCTTCCGCCAGTTCATCAAGGACTTCTACCAGGGCAACAAGCTGGTGAAGGGCGGCCTCGTCATCGGCGGGCGCAAGATCGACCTGCGCGAGCTCGAACTGCCGATCCTCAACATCTACGCCGAGCAGGACCACCTGGTGCCGCCGGACGCCTCGCGCGCGCTGGGCCGGCGCGTGGGCAGCACCGACTACACCGAGCTGGCGTTCAAGGGCGGCCACATCGGCATCTACGTCTCCGGCCGCGCCCAGCGCGACGTGCCGCCGGCGATCCACCAGTGGTTGCGCGCGCGCGACTGATCCCGACAGGATGCACAGCATGGAAAAACGTCTCTGCCGTTCCCGCCAGAACCGCCAGCTCGCCGGCGTCTGCGGCGGCATTGCCGAGCACCTCGGTTGGGATCCGACCCTGGTGCGCGTGGCCTGGATCGTCTTCGTCCTGCTCGGTGGCTCGGGCATCCTGGCCTACCTGATCCTGTGGCTGGTGATGCCCGAATCGCCCTGACCTCCGTTTCCCCGACTCGAAGCTTCCGATGGATTACGACCGTTACGACCGCGTCCGCGCCGTGCAATGGCGCGGCGACCACCTCCGTTTGCTCGACCAGCGCCTGCTGCCGCAGGAGGAACGCTGGATCGATTGCCGCGATGCCGCCGCGGTGACGCAGGCGATCCGCGACCTCGCCGTGCGCGGCGCGCCGGCGATCGGCATCGCTGCGGCGTGGGGCGTGGTGCTGGCGGCGCAGCAGGGCGGGGCGCTCGACGAAGCGCTGGCGCAGTTGCGCGCGGCGCGACCCACCGCGGTGAACCTGATGTGGGCGCTGGACCGCATGAAGGCGCACATCGCTGCCGGCGCCGACGCCGCCGCATTGGAGCGCGAGGCGCAGGCGATCCAGGACGAGGACCTCGCCGCCAACCGCCACATGGGCGAACTCGGCGCCGCGTTGATCGCGCCGGGCTCGGGCGTGCTCACCCACTGCAACACCGGCTCGCTCGCCACCGCGGGCTTCGGCACCGCGCTGGGCGTGATCCGCGCGGGGTATGCGCAGGGGCGCATCGCGCGCGTGTACGCCGGCGAGACACGGCCGTGGCAGCAGGGCGCGCGGCTGACCATGTACGAGCTGGTACGCGACGGCATCCCCGCCAAGTTGATCGCCGATTCGGCCGCCGCGCACCTGATGAAGTCCGGCGCGGTGCAATGGGTGATCGTGGGCGCCGACCGCATCGCCGCGAACGGCGACACCGCGAACAAGATCGGCACCTACCAACTCGCCATCGCCGCGAAGCACCACGGCGTGAAGTTCATGGTGGCGGCGCCGTCCTCCACGGTGGACATGGCCACGGCCACGGGCGAGGCGATCGAGATCGAACTGCGCGATCCGGCCGAGCTGCTCGCCATCGGCGGCCGGCGCGTGGTGGTCGAGGGCGCCGAGGCCTGGAACCCGGTGTTCGACGTGACGCCGGCGAGCCTGATCGACGCCATCGTCACCGAGCGCGGCGTGATCGAGCGGCCGGACGCCGCCGCGATGCGGGCGCTGTTCGGCGGCTGAAAACGGCCAGTGCGGCATGCCGGCGAAAGCGCCGCTCGCGGTGCCTTGCCGGGAGTGCATGACCTTTGCGCAAAAGGTTGAAAAACAACGCTTAATTTTCACCTTTCGCGGGGCGTGAAAGGTGCGGCCGTGCTACACTCGACGGGTTGATTTTCGCGTGTCCGCAAGCACGGCGCGGTGCGCTCCTCTTCGTTCATCAGGGAAGCCGATTGATGGCAGAACTCGCCAAAGAAGTCATCCGCGTCAACATCGAAGACGAGATGCGCCAGAGCTATCTCGACTACGCGATGAGCGTGATCGTGGGCCGCGCGCTGCCGGACGTGCGCGACGGCCTGAAGCCGGTGCATCGCCGCGTGCTGTTCGCGATGAACGAGCTGGGCAACGCCTGGAACAAGCCCTACAAGAAGTCGGCCCGCGTGGTCGGCGACGTGATCGGTAAATACCACCCGCACGGCGACGCCTCGGTCTACGACGCGATCGTGCGCATGGCGCAGCCGTTCTCGCTGCGCTACATGCTGGTCGACGGCCAGGGCAACTTCGGTTCGGTCGACGGCGACAACGCGGCGGCGATGCGCTACACCGAAGTGCGCATGGCCAAGCTCACGCACGAGCTGCTCGCCGACATCGACAAGGAAACCGTCGACTTCGGCCCGAACTACGACGAGAGCGAGCACGAGCCGCTGGTGCTGCCCACCCGCGTGCCGAACCTGCTGGTGAACGGTTCGGCCGGCATCGCGGTGGGCATGGCCACCAACGTGCCGCCGCACAACTTGAACGAAGTGGTCGCCGCGACGATCGCGCTGATCGACGAGCCGACGCTGTCGGTCGCCGACCTGATGCACTACATCCCCGGCCCGGATTTCCCCACCGCCGGCATCATCAACGGCTCCTCCGGCATCAACGAGGCCTACCGCACCGGCCGCGGCCGCATCCTGGTGCGCGCGAAGACCGAGATCGAGACCGAGAGCAACGGCCGCGAGACCATCCTCGTCCACGAGCTGCCGTACCAGGTGAACAAGGCGCGGCTGATCGAGAAGATCGCCGAGCTGGTCAAGGAAAAGAAGCTCGAAGGCATCAGCGAGCTGCGCGACGAGTCCGACAAGGACGGCATGCGCATCGTCATCGAGATCCGCAAGGATGCGATGGCCGACGTGGTGCTGAACAACCTGTTCCAGCAGACCCAGTTGCAGGTCACCTTCGGCATCAACATGGTGGCGCTGCTGGACGGCCAGCCGCGGCTCTTGAACCTCAAGGAGATCCTCGAGGCCTTCATCCGCCACCGCCGCGAGGTGGTGACCCGCCGCACCATCTTCGACCTGCGCAAGGCGCGTGCCCGCGCGCACATCCTCGAAGGCCTCACCGTCGCGCTCGCGAACATCGACGAGATGATCGAGCTGATCAAGACCTCGGCCTCGCCGCAGGAGGCGCGCGAGCGCATGCTGGCGCGCAAGTGGCAGCCGGGCATGGTGGGCGCGCTGCTCGCCGCCGCCGGCGCCGAGGCCTCGAGGCCGGAGGACATGGACCCGCGCGACGGCCTGAAGGGCGACGGCTACCAGCTCTCCGAAGTGCAGGCGCAGGAGATCCTGGCGATGCGCCTGCATCGCCTCACCGGCCTGGAGCAGGAGAAGCTCTCCGACGAATACCGCGAGATCCTGGAAACGATCCGCGGCCTGATCGAGATCCTGGAGAACCCGGAGCGCCTGCTCGCGGTGATCCGCGAGGAGCTGGAGACGGTCAAGAACGAATTCGGCGACGCGCGCCGCACCGAGATCCAGCACTCGCAGGAAGACCTGAACGTGCTGGACCTGATCGCGCCGGAAGACATGGTGGTGACGCTGTCGCACACCGGCTACATCAAGCGCCAGCCGGCCAGCGCGTACCGCGCGCAGAAGCGCGGCGGCAAGGGGCGCTCGGCCTCGGCGCTGAAGGACGAGGACGTGGTCGAGCAGCTGTGGGTGGTGAACACCCACGACACCCTGCTCACCTTCACCTCGACCGGCCGCGTGTACTGGCTCAAGGTCTACCAGATGCCCGAGGCCGGCCCCGGCGCGCGCGGCAAGCCGATCATCAACCTCTTGCCGCTGGCCGCGGGCGAGAAGGTGCAGGCGGTGCTGCCGGTGCGCGAGTACGCGGAAGACCGCTACGTGTTCTTCGCCACCAGGC
Organism: Rhodanobacter denitrificans; assembly: GCA_017848855.1. Lineage (GTDB taxonomy): Bacteria > Pseudomonadota > Gammaproteobacteria > Xanthomonadales > Rhodanobacteraceae > Rhodanobacter_A > Rhodanobacter_A denitrificans_B. Next base: position 280,885 of record JAFIHF010000032.1, read on the forward strand.
AGGGCACGGTGAAGAAGACGCCGCTCACCGAGTTCGCGTTCCAGCTGCAGAAGGGCAAGCAGGCGATCAAGCTCGACGAGGGCGACGCGCTGGTCAACGTGGAGCTCACCGACGGCAACAGCGACATCCTGCTGTTCGCCTCCAACGGCAAGACGGTGCGCTTCGACGAGAACAGCGTGCGCGCCATGGGCCGCACCGCCGCCGGCGTGCGCGGCATGCGCCTGGCCAAGGGCGAGGCGGTGGTCTCGCTGATCGTGGCGGCGGAGGGCGACATCCTCACCGCGACGGAACGCGGCTACGGCAAGCGCACCCAGCTCGACGAGTTCCCGAAGAAGGGCCGCGGCACCCAGGGCGTGATCGGCATCCAGTGCTCCGAACGCAACGGCGCGCTGGTTGCCGCGGTGCAGGTCAGCGAGGCGCACGAGCTGATGCTGATCTCCAACCAGGGCACCCTGGTGCGCACCCGCGTGGCCGAGGTCTCGCAGCTCGGCCGCAACACCCAGGGCGTCACCCTGATCCGCCTGCCGGCCGAGGAGTCGCTGGTCAGCGTGGTGCGGCTGGAGGCCGAGGAAGACAACGGCGAGGAAGTGGCCGGCGACGTCTCGCCCGAAGGCGGTGCGGCACCGGAAGCGAACACGGACGAAAGCTGATGCCTGCCTGATCTTGCATGAATGAAGAGCCCCGGCCCGTCCGGGGCTTTTCGCATGCGGGGCGCGCCGCCGTTTCAATTTTCCGGGCCGCAAACGTCCTGCAGCTGACCTGATCGCTGCGGACCGAAAATCTTGAACAACATGGAACACTCCCTGCGCGGCCTGGCCGACGCCACGTACCTGCGCAGCCGGCCGGCGCCGCGGCGCGCGGCCGAACCCGCGCCGACGGCTCTGAACCTGCTGCGCTCGCTGCGCGGCCGCCACGACTGGCGCGGCGATGCGGGCAAGCGCGCGCTGACCGCGACCAAGTACCTCGCCCGCAGCCTGCTGATGCTGCGGCAACAGGCGGACTATCTCGCCTGGGTCGAAAGCGAGCCCGTGCTGCGTGCGTTCCGGCGCCGCGATCCGCGCATGCAGGAGCGCCACTTCCACCGCTACCTCAACCTGGGCTGGAGTCGCCGGCAGCGCCTGCGCGCGATCCGCCAGCATTACCGCCACGCGCTCGCGGCGATGCCGGCGCCGCTGTTCCGCGCGGTCTACGCCGAGGGCAGCGCGCCGCTGGGCCTGCTGACGCTGAAGGACGGCCGCCAGCTGATCCTGAGCCTGCGGCCGCCGATCTTCCTCGGCTGCGAGGGCGAGCTCGGCATCCAGCTCGCCGACGAGTTGGGCAATCCGCTGTACCGCATCGTGGTCACGGTGACCGACGAGCGCACGCTGGCGATCGGCTGCATCCAGGGGCCGGTCGGCAGTGCAGCCCGCGACACGGTGCGCGAACTCACGCGCCAGTTGCACGGCCTGCGCCCGAAGTGCCTGATGCTGGCGCTGGCCGCTGCGCTGGCACGACACTGGGGCCTCACGCGGATGCTGGCGGTGGGCAACGCGGCCCATCCGCTGCGCAACGCGCGCCGGCGCTTCGTGGCGGATTACGATGCGTTCTGGCAGGAGCAGCAGGGCCGGGCGGTGGACGGCGGCTGGTACGAGTTGCCGCTGGAGCCGGAGCGCAAGACCGCGGCGGAGGTGCCCAGCCAGCACCGCTCCGCGTTCCGCAAGCGCGAGGCCCTGCGCATGGAGGCCGAGCGCCTGCTGATCGATGCCCTGGGTGCGCTGCCGGAACGCCTGCGGCCGCGCACGCAGCGCACCGTCCATCCTTCGTTCCCGGGAGTCCGTGCGGAAGCCTCATGAGCCAGCACCACCCCATCGACGAGATCGCGACGCTGCCGGGCCATGCGAGCCGGGTGGCGGCGCTGTTCCGCGAGCACAACCGCGCGCTGCTGGCCTTTCTGCAGTGCCGGCTCGGTTCGCTGGCCGACGCGCAGGAGCTGGCGCAGGAAGCCTACGTGCGCATGCTCACGCTGGAACACCCCGAGCAGATCGATTCGCTGCGCGCCTTCCTGTTCCGCATCGCGGCGAACCTCGCGGTGGACCGCCTGCGCATGCGCAAGCTGCGCGAGGCGGGCAGCGCCGACGAGGCGGCGGAACCGGAGCCGGAGCTGCACCTGGCGCCGGTGCCCGAACGCCACGCGGCGGCGGCCGAGCAATGGCAGGTGCTGCAGGCGGCCCTGCGCGAACTGCCGGCCAAGACCAGCCGCGCCTTCGTGCTGCACGCGATCGAGGGGCGCGACTTCGAGGCGATCGCGCAAACCATGAAACTCAGTGCACGCATGGTGCGCTACCACGTTACTCGCGCATTGGCGCATTGCCGCGCGCGCGTGGCCGAACGGGAGATGCCATGATGGCCCACACCCCCCAACATTCCGATGCACAACTGCTGCTCGCCGCCGCCGACTGGTGGACGCGCCTGCGCGATCCGCACGCTGCCGAGGCGAGCGTGGAACAGTGGCTGGACTGGACCGCGCAGGACGAACGTCACCTCGCGGCGTTCGAAACCGTCAGCGCCTTCGGCGAACGGCTGGGCACGCTGGACGCGGCCGCGCGCCGCCAGCTGCTGGACGAATTCGCGCCGCCCGCCGCACCACCGCGCCGCTGGCTGCCGCTGGCCGCGGCGGCCGCCGTGCTGGCGCTCGCGCTCGGCACCGGCTTGCTGCTGTGGGGCCGCTACGCGGGCGGCGCCGGCACGCCGGTGACCTATGCGAGCGCCACCGGGCAGAACCGCGACATCGTGCTGGCGGACGGCAGCCAGGTGACGTTGGGCGGCGCCAGCCGCCTCAGCGTGCGCTACGGCCGCGGCGAGCGCCGGGTGGTGCTGGAGGCCGGCGAGGCGTATTTCCAGGTGGTGCACGATGCGCGGCGTCCGTTCGAGGTCGCCGCCGGCGACGTCACGGTGCGCGACATCGGCACCGCCTTCGACGTGCGCCGCACCGGCGACGCGGTGGCCGTGGCGGTCACCCGCGGCGAGGTGCGGGTGGCCGGGCCGGGCGCGGCCTCGGCGCCGGGCCGCACACTCGACGCGGCGGCCGAGCAGCGCGTGGACTGGGATCCGGCCGCGCGCACGCTGCGCCTGGGCACGGTCACGCCGGAGCAGGCGATCGGCTGGCGCAGCGACCGGCTGGAATTCGTCGGCGAGCCGCTCGCCACGGTGATCGCGAACGTCAACCGCTACAGCCGCCGGCCGGTGCGGGTGAATGGCACCGACCTGGCCGGCCTCAGCTTCACCGGCACGGTGCGCACCGACGAGATCGACAACTGGCTGCGCGCCTTGCCCCAGGTGTTTCCGCTGCAGGTGCGCATGGACGAGCACGCGGTGACGCTTTCCGCGCATGCCGCGAACGGCCCGGCGCCGTCGCGGCGCTGAGCGGGGGCAACGAGCGCACGAGCTGTCCCCATGCTGACGAGACGCCATTTCCTGAAGCGGGGGCTGCTGGCCTCGGGCGGAGTGTGGGCAGCGGGTGCGCTTGGCCTCGGCCTCGACCCGCTTGCCCTGGCGAAGCAGGCGGCCGCGTGGCAGATGCCCGACGAAGGCGCCGCCCACGCCGCGACCTGGATGGCGTTCGGTCCGAGCGAAGACATCTGGGGCGGCAAGTTGCTGCCCGCGGCCAGGGAGAACCTGGCCGGCATCGCCAGGGCCATTGCGGCCCACGAGCCGGTGAAGATGCTGGTGCGCGAAGAGGACCACGACATCGCCGAGCGGCTGTGCGGCTCCGCGGTCGAGCTGCTGGTCCAGCCGATCGACGATTTGTGGATGCGCGATAGCGGGCCGGTGTTCGTCAAGGGGCCATCGGGCCGGCTCGGCGCCGTGGGCTTCAATTTCAACGGCTGGGGCGACAAGCAGGAGCACGAGCAGGACGCCAAGGTGGCCGCTTTCGTCGCCGGGCAAGCCCGGGCGCGTTTGCTCAAGGCGGATCTCGTGATGGAAGGCGGCGGCATCGAAGTGGATGGCGAAGGCACGGCCATCGTCACCGAAAGCTGCGTGCTCAATCCGAACCGCAATCCCGGCCTCGGCAAGGCCCGGTGCGAGGCGGAATGGCGCCGTCTGCTCGGAGTGCAAAAAGTCATCTGGCTGCCCGGGATCGCCGGCAAGGACATCACCGACGGGCACACCGATTTCTACGCGCGCTTCGCCAGCCCCGGCGTCGTCGTTGCCGGGCTGGAGTCCGATCCGTCGTCGTTCGATCATGCGGTGACGAGGCGGCACCTGGACATCCTGCGCAAGTCCACCGATGCCAAGGGGCGTCCCCTGCAGGTGATCCCGCTGCCAGGTCCATCGACCGTGCGGAGCCGGTACGAGAACGACGCCTTCGCGGCCGGCTACATCAATTTCTACGTCTGCAACCGCGCCGTGATCGCCCCGGAGTTCGGCGACGGCAAGGCGGATCGCCATGCCCGCGATGTGCTGCGCGACCTGTTCCCGGGGCGGGAAGTGATCCAGCTGAACATCGACGCCATCGCCGCGGGCGGTGGCGGCATCCATTGCACGACCCAGCAACAACCGCGCTGACGAGCACTGCCGTCAAGCGGATGAGGGCACAAAAACCGCTGCATCGCCGGCCGGCGCATGCCACACTTGTCGCTTTCATCGGGGGACAAGCGGGTGCCATGAGCCGGTTCGGCCTGTTGCCAGCCGTGGGATGTCTGTTGCCGGCCGCCGTGCTCGCCACCGCGACGGCGCCGGTCCATGCCGCCACGGCGGCCACGCTGCATTTCGCGATACCGCCGCAGACGCTGCCCACCGCGCTGATCGCGTTCGGTCGCCAGGCGAACGTGCAGGTGCTCACGGCCGGTGGCCGGGTCGATGCCGTGCGCTCGCAGGGGGTCAGCGGCGAGTACACCGCGGCGGCGGCGCTCGAGCGCCTGCTGGCGGGCACGGGGCTGGGCTATGCGTTCGTCGACGTCGGCACGGTGGTGGTGAAGCCGCTGCCCGCCGGCACGCAAGGCGGCCATGCCGCGGCATCCACCGCACGCACCGACATCCGGCAACTGGCGCCGGTGGTGGCCACCGGCGCGGTCGACCAGGGCAGTTACCTGGTCGATGTCGGCGGCGGCGCCACGCGCGTGGACACCGACCTGCTCGAACTGCCGGCCGCGGTGAGCGAAGTGCCGCACGCGCTGCTCGATTCGCAGCAGGCGCGCAGCGTGGCCGAGGCGGTGCGCAACGTGGCCGGCGTGCAGTACTTGGACGGCTCGGATGCGCTGCCGGTGTTCCTGGTGCGCAGCTTCCAGGTCGGCAACGGCATGGTCGACGGCCTGCCGAACAGCATCGTCACCTACGGCGACTTCCCGCCGCTGCTCGGCATCGAGCGGGTGGAGGTGTTGAAGGGGCCGCAGGCGATCATCGGCGACGCCTCGGTCAGCAACAACTTCGGCGGCCTGATCAACCTGGTGATGAAGCAGCCGACGATGGCGCCGGTGCGCCGGCTCGTCTTCGCGCTGGGCCAGTACGGCGACAGCCAGCTCGGCGTCGACCTGGGCGGCGCGCTGGGCAAGGGCGGGCACTGGAGCTATCGCCTGGTCGCCTCCGGCGAGTACGCCGACCGCAGCCGCCAGGGCCGGCACGGCCAGCGCGACGGCTACCTCGCGCCGTCGATCGGTTGGCGCAACGAGTCGAGCAAGCTGACGGTTTCCATCCAGCGCATCGTGCGGCGCGAGCCGATTCCCGACCATGCGGTGATGCTCGGCAGCAGCCTCGCCAGCGCGACTTCGCCGGGCCTGATGACCGGCAACCCGGGCGACCATTCGCTGTTCCGCACCACGCGGCTGTCCTACGCGTTCGAGCACCGCTTCGGCGCGGCGTGGACGTTCCGCAGCCGCGGCCAGTACGTGCGCCAGGACTCCAGCGTGCAGGCATGGAACCTCGGCGCCTTCGCGCCGAACGGCGACGCGCTGGCGCTGGCCGAGCGCTACCGCTACCGCGATGCGTACTACACTGTGCAGAACGACGTGGTGGGGCGCTTCGGCCACGGCGCGGTCCGCCATGTGCTGGTCGCGGGCTACGACTATTCGCGCGCGCTGTCCGGCAGCGTCGACGACGTGTTCGGCCTGCCGCCGCAGTCCGGCTATAACCTGTACGCCAGCCCGCCGCTGCCGTCGGTGCGCTCCGTGACCGGCCCGGGCAACGGCGTCGACGTGCACTTCCCCGGCGATCCCTGGTCGACCGGCCACGCGCTGTTCCTGCAGGACCAGCTCGCCCTGGGCGAACGCTGGAATGCGCTGCTGGCCCTGCGGCGCACCACCTACGAGCTGGCCACCGTGGATGCCGCCGGCAACCCGACCACCCAGCACAAGTCGCAATGGGTGCCGAACGCCGGCATGCTGTACAAGCTCACGCCGCAGCTGTCGCTGTACGCCAGCGCCACCAGCGGCTTCCAGGCCAACGAGGTGCTGGGCAAGGACGGCCAGCCGCTGCCGCCCTCGCATTCGCGCCAACTGGAGGCGGGGGCGAAGCTGATGCTGTTCGACCAGCGCGCCATGCTCACCGTGGCGGCCTACCGCATCATGCTCGACCACAGCACGGTGCTCAGCTCGCCCAAACCGCCGTACTACGCCATTCCCGGCCCGGGGCAGAGCAACCGCGGCATCGAGCTGGAGTTCAACGGCCGGCCCGTGCCGGGGCTGGACTTGAGCGCCGCGTGGAGCGAGGCGATGGTGCGCAACCACGACGGCTCGCTGCCCACCGGCACGCCGCGGCAGCGCTTCAACCTGTGGGCCAGCTACCGCCTGCAGCGCGGGCCGCTGCGCGGCTGGGGCGTGGCCGGCGGCGTGCTCGCGCGCAGCGCCAGCCGCGGCCAGCTGTCGGATGGTTCCGCGTACTTCGCGATACCGGGGCAGGCCCGGGTGGACGCGAACGTGTCGTGGCAGGGCGCGCGCTGGAACGTGACGCTGGGCGTGCGCAACCTGTTCGACCGCAACCTGCACGACGCCGACTTCGACGAGACCTTCGTGCCGCTGCACCGCGGGCGCAGCGTGCTGCTGAGCGGCAGTCGGGATTTCTGAGCTGCGGATTGGCGTCGACACTCGGCTGTCTGAAGCCCCTCTCCCCTTGGGAGAGGGGTTGGGGTGAGGGTACGGGCGAAGCGAGATGTCGCGCCGACTCGGGACCTGCACGCCGTGCTTCGCCCGAACCCTCATCCGCCCCTACGGGGCACCTTCTCCCGAAGGGAGAAGGAAAAAGCTGGCGTGGATCGACGCTGGGTTTCAGCGCTCGCCCAGCGCCGCCAGCATCGCCTCCGCGCTCGACACGCGGAACTCGCCCGGCGCTTCCACGTGCAGCTGGCGCACCACGCCGTCTTCCGCGTACAGCGCGAAGCGGCGCGCGCGCAGGCCCATGCCGTAGGCGCTGCCGTCGCGCTCCAGGCCCAGCGCGCGGGTGAAGTCGGCGTTGCCGTCGGCGAGCAGCAGCAGTCCGGGCGGCACGTGCTGCGCGGCGGCCCAGGCCTGCATCACGTAGGCGTCGTTGACGGCGAGGCAGTACACCGCGATGCCGCGCGCCTGGAAATCCGCGTGGTGCCGCACGTAACTCGGCAGGTGCTTCTCCGAACAGGTGGGCGTGAACGCGCCGGGCACGGCGAACAGCACGGCCTTGCGGCCGGCGAACAGCGCGCCGGTGTGGCCCGGCTCGATGCGGCCGTCGACGATGGCCTTGATCTCGATATCAGGCAGCGGCTGGCCGATCTGGATGCTCATGGCGGGTTCCTCGGAAGGCGGACGGCCCCGCATGCTAGCCGCTGCCGGCTTGAATCGCAGCCGCGCGCACCTATTTCTGTCGGCAGGCGGCAGCCAGCCGCAATCCCTGTGAGGAGTTTTCCGATGAGCCTGAATCAACACGTGATGTGGGGCCTGCCGCGCGACGTGCAGGCGTGGCGGCATGCGTTCGACCGTTTCGCGGAGTTCGGCGACAACCCGCCGACCGACGCCGCGGCGTGGACGCCGCGCGTGGACATCCGCGAGGACGAGAAGTGCTTCGTGATCCTGGCGGACATCCCGGGCGTGGACCCGGCCGGCATCGAGGTGAGCATGGACAAGGGCATCCTCGCCATCAAGGGCGAGCGTGCGCCGGCCGAAGGCCGCTTCAGCCGTCAGGAGCGCAGCTACGGCAGCTTCCACCGCCGCTTCAGCCTGCCCGACAGCGCCGATGCCGACGGCATCACCGCCAACGGCAAGTTCGGCGTGCTGGAGATCGTGATCCCGAAGAAGGCGGAGACCACGCCGCGCCGCATCGCGATCAACCACTGAGTCGGGTTCCGCGGTTGCGGAGGCGGCCCGCGGCGGAAGATCATCCGCCGTGGGCCGCTGTTCGTGGGTGAGCCCAAAGGCAGGAGCGTCCGTGGAATTCAAAGACTATTACGAGACCCTCGGCGTGAAGCCCGAGGCCAGCGAGGCGGAGATCAAGACCGCCTACCGCAAGCTCGCGCGCAAGTACCACCCGGACAAGAACAAGGAAGCCGGCGCCGAGGAGAAATTCAAGGCCGCGAACGAGGCGCAGGAGGTGCTGCTCGATGCCGAGAAGCGCCGCGCCTACGACCAGCTGCGCGCCGGCGGCTACCGCGGCGGCGAGCAGTTCCGCCCGCCGCCGGGCTGGGGCCAGGGGCAGGGCCAGCAGTTCGACTTCGGCGAGGGCGGCGGCGACTTCAGCGATTTCTTCGAGAGCCTGTTCGGCCGTGCCGCCGGCCATGGCGCGCAGCGCGGACAGCCGCGCGCGCGGCGCGGGCAGGACGTGCAGGCGCGGGTGGAGATCGACCTGCAGACCGCGTTCGACGGCGGCCGCACGCGCCTGTCCATGCACGACGGTCGCGGCGGCGAGCGCGTGCTGGAGGTGAAGATCCCCGCCGGCATCGCGTCCGGGCAGGTGATCCGGCTGGCGGGGCAGGGCCATCCCGGCCATGGCGGCGGCCCGAACGGCGACCTGCTGCTGGAGGTGGGCATCCGCGACGACGCGCGCTTCAAGCTGGATGGGCACAACGTGCTGCACGTGCTGCCGATCAGCCCGTGGGAAGCCGCGCTGGGCGCCACGGTGCCGGTGCCGACCCTGGCCGGCGCGGTGGACCTGCGCATCCCGCCCGGCTCGCAATCGGGCCGCAAGCTGCGCCTGAAGGGGCGCGGCATGCCCGGCGCGCATCCGGGCGACCAGCTGGTGGAGCTGTCGATCCGCGCGCCGGCCGCGAGCAGCGACGAGCAGCGCAAGGCTTACGAGGCGCTGCACGCGCAGTTCGCGGATTACGATCCGCGGCGCTGATTGAAAGCCTCTCTCACGTCGGACGCAGAGAAGGGCCATGGATGGCCCTGTTTTGATGAGCGAGGAAGAGGTTGGGGGGAGGGGCTTTTGCTCTTGGTTTTCGCAAGTTTCAAAGCGGTTTCGGACGCCTGCCGGCGCCCGAGTTCCTTTCTCTTTGCTTGCCCACGCCACCGCCGGGAGCGGTGGCGAACGGCGCAGCCGGCCCGAAGGGCGTAGGGCAGGATGCCCGGAGTCAAGAGAAAGGAACCAAAGAGAAAGGGCACCCCGCGGCGGCGCTTGCCGGGCATCCTGCCCGGCAAGTCCGTGAGCCGTGGCCGGGCTTTTCGGCCGGGCTTCCTGCCCGGTCGAAAAGGCATCGCCATCCATGGCGATGCCCGCTGCGCGGCCTGATCGTCCCCGCCTCACCGCCGCCGAGGGGCCCCGGAAAAGCAGGCGCGCTCCTGCGCGCCAGAAGCCAAGCAAAGCAGAGCAAAGCCGAAGCGCACGCCGCACCAACTCCCTCTCCCCCAAGCTCCGCTTGGGGGAGAGGGTCGGGGTGAGGGGGCGCTGTTGCTTCTGCGCGCTGGGAGCGCGCTGCTTTACCCGGGGCCCCTATGGCGCGGCGGGCGGGTGGAGGAAAGTCCGCAGGATGGCTCGCACGGATGCGGGCCAGTTTTTCGCCGGCACACGGAGGTGCCGTTGAAAAAATCCGGAACCCGCCCGCGCACCCGCAGGGCAGGATGCCCGGAGGGCGCGCCATCGGGGTACCGTCTCTCTTTGGTTCCTTTCTCTTGACTCCGGGCATCCTGCCCTTCGCCCTTCGGGCCGGCTGCGCCGTTCGCCACCGCTCCCGGCGGTGGGCGTGGGCAAGCAAAGAGAAAGGAACTCGGGCCGCGGCAGCGGCTCGAAACCGCCTTGTTCCATGCCGCTGGCGACCGGAGCCGCACAAAAGAAAACGGCGCCGATGGGCGCCGTTTCCATTACTGCATGCCGCCGGCTCAAGCCGGCAACAGTTCCTTGAGCGTGGCCACCAGTTCCTCTTCCTTGATCGGCTTGGTGACGTAGGCGCGCGCGCCCTGGCGCATGCCCCACACCTTGTCGGTTTCCTGGTCCTTGGTGGTCACCAGCACCACCGGGATGTGCGCGGTGGCGGCATCCTTGCTGATCGTGCGGGTGGCCTGGAAGCCGTTGAGGTTGGGCATCACCACGTCCATCAGGATCAGGTCGGGGATCTCGCGCTTGGCCACTTCGACGCCGGCCGCGCCGTCCTCGGCGGTGAGGGTTTCGTGGCCGAGCTTCTCGACGATCCGCTTCAAGCCCAGGAGCTGCGAAGGCGAGTCGTCGACGATCAGGATGCGTGCCATAAGCTGGGTGTCCCCTTGTTGTTTCGGTGGATTCTAAGCCTGCGATGCGGTGCTTCCAAGCGCCGCAGGCCTCAGTTTGCGGCGATGCGCACCACGGTGCGGCCGAAGGAGTCCCCGGCCAGCATGCGATCGAACATCGCGGGCAGTTCGTCCAGCGCGGCCTCGCGGGTGGCGATGCGTTCGAGGTGGCGCGGCTTCCAGGCGCCGGCCAAGTGCTGCCACACGCGCTCGCGCATGGCGCGCGCGGTGCCGGCCGAGGCCACGCCGAGCAGGTTCACGCCGCGGATGATGAAGGGCATCACGGTGCTGTCGAACGCGATGCCGCCGGCGTTGCCGCAGATCGCCACGTTGCCGTAGGGCGCGATCAGCGGCAGCAGGCCGGCCAGCATCGCGCCGCCCACGTTGTCCAGCACGCCGCCGAAGCGGGCCGAGTCCATCGGCTTGCCGCTGAAGGCGAGCGCGTGGCGGTCGATGCATTCGGCGGCACCCAGCGACTTCAGGTGATCGAAGTGATCAGCCTTGCCGCTGATCGCGTGCACCGCGTAGCCGGCGCGGCTGTAGATGTCGATCGCGAGCTGGCCCACGCCGCCGCTGGCGCCGGTGACGGCGATCGGGCCGAGCGCGGGCGTCTGGCCGTTGTCCTGCATGTGCAAGAGGCCCAGCGCGGCGGTGAAGCCGGCGGTGCCCAGGATCATGCTCTCGCGCAGCGTGAGGCCCGGCGGCAGTGGGATCGTCCAGCGCGCGTCCAGCCGTGCGTATTCCGCATAGCCGCCGTCGCGCGTCTCGGACAGGCCGCTGCCGGTGCACAGTACCGCGTCGCCTTCCTTGAATTTCGGATCGGTGGAGGCGACCACGTGGCCGGCCACGTCGATGCCACCGTTCAACGGATACTGGCGCAGGATGCGGCCCTTGCCGGTGCCGGCCAGCGCGTCCTTGTAGTTCACGGAGGAGTAGGCGACCTTGACCAGCACCTCGCCGGGCGTCAGCGCGTCGGTGGCCATCGTCTCGATGCCGGCGCGGTAGCCGCTGGCGTCATTGTGGATGCGGAAGGCGCGGAAGCTGCTCATGGGGTTTCCTCCGTTCAGGCCTTGATGCTGGCCGGGTCGATCACGCGCGCGGCGTGGCCGCCTTCGTAGCTCGCCATCCAGTCGAACAGCGCGGCGATCGAGTCGCCGAACCACAGCCGGTCGCGCTGGCCGGCCTGCACGAAACCCTCGGCCACCATGTGGTCCATCATCGCGCGCAGCTGCGCGTAGTAGCCGCGCACGTCGAGGAAGGCGCAGGGATAGCGGTGCAGGCCGAGCTGCGCCCAGGTCAGCATCTCGAACATCTCGTCCATCGTGCCGAAGCCGCCGGGCAGGGCGACGAAGGCGTCGGACAGCTCGTACATGCGCGTCTTGCGCTGGTGCATGGTGTCCACCACCACCAGCTCGCTGAGCCCCTGGTGCGCCACCTCGCGCTCGACCAGCTGGCGCGGGATCACGCCGACCACCTTGCCGCCGCCAGCCAGCACCGCGTCGGCGACGATGCCCATCAGCCCCACGTTGCCGCCGCCGTAGACCAGCGCGATGCCGCGCCTGGCCATCTCGGCGCCGAAGGCGCGCGCCTGTTCGGCGTAGTCGGGATGCTTGCCGGCGCTGGAGCCGCAGTAGACGCAGAGGGCGGTGGGGAGAGGCATGGGGCAGGAGAGAGTGAAGAGGAGTGAGGAGTGAGAGAAAGCAGTTCGAGGTGAATGGATGATCGGGCAATGTGGGTGGAGAAAGCGTTTGGCGCTGGCGGCTTCGGCTCTCTCTCGCTCCTCACTTCTCTCCACTCACTTCTCGAAACGAAACGGCCCGCCCATGTCGCCACGAGCGGGCCGTTGGATCCCGTGTCATCGGCCATCCATGGCCTGCACGGGATGAGGTCATCCTGACCTCAGTTGCCCTTGTGGATGGCGCGCTTGTCCACCGACAGCGCCGCCTCGTGCACGGCTTCCGACAGGGTGGGATGCGCGTGGACGATGCGGGCGAGGTCTTCGGAGGAGCCCTTGAACTCCATCGCCACCACGCATTCGGCGATCAGTTCGGAGACGCCCGGGCCGACCATGTGCACGCCGAGGATGCGGTCGGTGTCGGCGTGGGCGAGCATCTTCACCTGGCCCACGGCCTCGTTCATCGCCACGGCGCGGCCGATGGCGGCGAACGGGAAGGTGCCGACCTTGTACGGCACGCCGGCGTCCTTCAGTTCCTTCTCGGTCTTGCCGGCCCAGGCCACTTCCGGCTCGGTGTAGATCACGAACGGGATGGTGTCGTAGTTGACGTGGCCGGCCTTGCCGGCGATCCACTCGGCCACCGCCACGCCTTCCTCGGAACCCTTGTGCGCGAGCATCGGGCCGCGCACGGCGTCGCCGACCGCCCACACGCCGTCCACGCCGGTGTGGCAGTGCTCGTCGACCAGGATGCGGCCGCGCTCGTCGAGCTTGACGCCGGTGTCCTCGGCCAGGAGGTCGGCGGTGTAGGCGCGGCGGCCCACGGCCACCAGCAGCTTGTCGACCACCAGCTGCTGCTCGCCGCTCTTGTCGGTGTAGGTGAGGTGCACCTCGCCCTTCTTCACCTCGGCCTTGTTGAGCTTGGCGTCGAGCTTGATCGACAGGCCCTGCTTGGCGAATTCCTTCGCGGCGAGCTTGGCGATGTCGGCGTCGGCCACCGAGAGGAAGTCCGGCAGCGCCTCGATGATCGTCACTTCCGAACCCATGCGGCGCCACACGCTGCCGAGCTCGAGGCCGATCACGCCCGCGCCGATCACGCCCAGGCGCTTCGGCGCCTCGGCGAAGTCCAGCGCGCCGGCGTTGTCGACGATGTGCTTGCCGTCGAACTTCGCGAACGGCAGCTCGATCGGCACCGAGCCGGAGGCCAGGATCACGTTGGTGGCGCCGATCGTCTGCTTGCTGCCGTCGGCGGCGGTGATCTCCACCTGCTTGCCTTTCAGCAGCTTGCCCTTGCCGTGGAACGCGGTGACCTTGTTCGCCTTGAACAGCTGGGCGATGCCGCCGGTGAACTGCTTGACGATCTTGTCCTTGCGGCCGATGAAGGTGGCCATGTCGACCTTGGGATTCTCGACGCTGATGCCGTGCACCGGCAGGTTGTGCGCGAGGTTCCAGAACTGGCGCGAGGAATCCAGCAGCGCCTTGGACGGGATGCAGCCCACGTTCAAGCAGGTGCCGCCCAGCGCCTGCTTGCCGTCCTTGCCGGTGAAGGCATCCACGCACGCGGTCTTCAGGCCCAGCTGCGCGGCGCGGATCGCGGCCACATAGCCGGCCGGGCCGGCGCCGATGACGATGACGTCGAATTGTTCAGACATTGCAGGAGAGTCCTTGTTTTGCGGGACTCGGGACTCGGGACTCGGGACTCGGGGAAGCTGGGCTTCCCCGCGCCGAGCGCCGCTTTTGATTTGCCGAGTCCCGAGTCCCGAGTCCCGAGTCCCGGCGAGGCCTTACAGGCCGAGCAACATCTTGTGCGGATTCTCCAGCTGGTTCTTGATGTCGACCAGGAACAGCACCGCGTCCTTGCCGTCGATGATGCGGTGGTCGTAGCTGATCGCGATGTACATCATCGGCGCGGCGACGATCTGGCCGTTCTCGACGACCGGGCGCTCCTTGATCGTGTGCATGCCGAGGATCGCGCTCTGCGGCGGGTTCACGATGGGGGTGGAGAGCAGCGAGCCGAAGGTGCCGCCGTTGGTGATGGTGAAGGTGCCGCCCTGCAGGTCGTCCATGGTGAGCTTGCCGGCGCGCGCCTTCACCGCGTAGTCGGCGATCGCCTTCTCGATGTCGGCGAAGCTCATGTTCTCGGCGTTGCGCAGCACCGGGGTGACCAGGCCCTTGTCGGTGGACACCGCGATCGAGATGTCCTGGTAGCCGTGGTAGATGATGTCGTTGCCGTCCACCGAGGCGTTGACGATCGGGTGGCGCTTCAGCGCCTCGGTCGCGGCCTTGACGAAGAAGCTCATGAAGCCGAGCTTGACGCCGTGTTCCTGCTGGAACTGCTCGCCCAGCGCCTTGCGCATCTTGCTGACCGCGGCGAGGTTCACCTCGTTGAACGAGGTCAGCATGGCGATCGAGTTCTTCGACTGCATCAGGCGCTCGGCGATCTTCGCGCGCATGCGGGTCATCGGCACGCGCTCTTCGGGGCGCGAACCCGGGGTCGCGGGACTCGGGACTCGGGACTCGGGACTCGGGGCAGCGGCAGGCTTGGAGGCGCCGGCGTTGAGCACGTCCTCCTTGATGATGCGGCCGTCGCGGCCGGTGCCGGCGATGGCGGAGGTGTCGACCTTGTTTTCGGTGGCGACGCGCTGGGCAGCAGGCGAGAGCTCGGCGGCTTTGCCGAGTCCCGAGTCCCGAGTCCCGAGTCCCGCGGCTGCCGCCGCAGGCGCAGCGGCCGGTGCCGGCGCGGCGGCCACGGCGCCTTCCTCGATGATCGCGATCACCTGCTGGCTGTTCACCGTGGCGCCGGTCTCCTGCTTGATCTCCTTGATCACGCCGTCGACCGGGGCCGGCACTTCCAGCACCACCTTGTCGGTTTCCAGGTCGACCAGGTTCTCGTCGCGCTTCACCGCATCGCCGGCCTTCTTGTGCCAGGTGGCGATGGTGGCGTCGGAGACCGACTCGGGCAGGACGGGGACTTTGACTTCGATGGACATGACGGGCCCTTGGGGTTGGTGCGCTCGCCGTGGAGCGCAAGAGTCAGAAGCGGCCTTCCGTGGCCGCGCGATTCGGGGAAGCTTACTCCGCGGAGTGGTCGGTGCCGACCGGCGCGACCAGCGCCTGCTCGACCAGTGCGGCCTGCTCGGCGACGTGGGTGTTGAGGTGGCCGGCGGCCGGCGCGGCCGAACGTGCGCGGCCGGCGTAGGAGAGGCTGTGCTTCGCGCCCACGCAGGCCTGCAGGTGGTGGCGGATCTGGAACCAGGCGCCCTGGTTCATCGGCTCCTCCTGGCACCACACCACTTCCTTCGCGGCGCTGTACTTGGCCAGTTCGGCGGAGACCTCGGCGCGCGGGAACGGGTAGAGCTGCTCCACGCGCACGATCGCCACGTCGCTGATGCCGCGCTTCTCGGCCTCTTCCAGCAGGTCGTAGTAGACCTTGCCCGAGCACAGCACCACGCGCTTCACCTTCTTCGCGGCGAGCTCGCGGTGCTCGCCGAGCACCAGCTGGAAGCTGCCGTTGGCCAGCTCGTCCAGCGTGGACACGGCCAGCTTGTGGCGCAGCAGCGACTTCGGCGTCATCACGACCAGCGGCTTGCGCACCGCGCGCAGCATCTGGCGGCGGATCATGTGGAAATCCTGCGCCGGCGTGGTGGGCACGCACACCTGCATGTTGTCCTTCGCGCACAGTTGCAGGAAGCGCTCCAGGCGCGCGGAGGAATGCTCCGGGCCCTGGCCTTCGTAGCCGTGCGGCAGGAACAGCGCCAGGCCGCACAGGCGGTTCCACTTCGACTCGCCGGAGCTGATGAACTGGTCGATCACCACCTGGGCGCCGTTGGCGAAGTCGCCGAACTGGCCTTCCCAGATGTTGAGCGTGTCGGGGTCGGTGGTGGCGTGGCCGTATTCGAAGGCCATCACGGCCTCTTCGGACAGCAGCGAGTCCACCACCGCCACGTCGGCGCCGGCGCGGATCGTGGCCAGCGGCATGAAGGTGTGGCCGTCCTTCTGGTCGTGCAGCACCGCATGGCGGTGGAAGAAGGTGCCGCGGCCCGAATCCTGGCCGACCAGGCGCAGGTTGTGGCCGGCGTCGATCAGGCTGGCGTAGGCGAGGTTCTCGGCGAAGCCCCAGTCGGCGGGCTGCTCGCCCGCGGCCATCTTGCGGCGGTCGTCGTAGATCTTGGCCACGCGCGGCTGCAGGGTGATGTCCCTGGGGATGTCGAGCAGCTGGTTCGCCAGCGCCAGCAGCTTCTGCTTCGGCAGCGTGGTGTCGGCCGGGTCGGACAGCTTGCCGTCCAGGTGGCGCGCCCAGTCGACGTGGACGTCGCGCTGCGGCGCCGGGTCCAGCTCGGTCATCGGCTTGCCCGCTTCGAGGCGGTCGCGGTAGGCGTCGAAGCGCTTCTGCACGTCGCCGTCGGCGATCACGCCCTGCTGCACCAGCTGCTTGCCGTACAGCTCGCGCGCCGGCGGCAGCTTCCTGATGACCTGGTACATCACCGGCTGGGTGGCGGTGGGCTCGTCGGCCTCGTTGTGGCCGTGGCGGCGGTAGCAGACGATCTCCACCACCACGTCCTTGCGGAAGGTCTTGCGGAATTCGTAGGCGAGGCGGGTGACCAGGATCACCGATTCCGGATCGTCGCCGTTCACGTGGAACACCGGCGCGTTCACCATCTTGGCGATGTCGGTGCAGTACAGCGTGGAGCGCGCGTCCTGCGGGTTGGAGGTGGTGAAGCCCACCTGGTTGTTCACCACCACGTGCAGGGTGCCGCCGATCTTGAAGCCGCGCGCCTGCGACATCTGGAACAGTTCCATGTTCACGCCCTGGCCGGCCAGCGCGGCGTCGCCGTGGATCAGCACGGCCATCGACTGCTCGTGGCTGCCGTCGCCGCGGCGGATCTGCCGCGCGTGCACCGAGCCGGCCACCACCGGGTTGACGATTTCCAGGTGCGAGGGGTTGAACGCCAGCGCCACGTGCACGCCGCCCTTGGGCGTCTTGACGTCGGCGGAGAAGCCCATGTGGTACTTCACGTCGCCGGAATGCGCAGGGTCGTCCGGATGCTCGAAGCGGCCCTCGAACTCGTCGAACAGGGTCTTCGGCGGCTTGCCCAGGATGTTGACCAGCACGTTCAGGCGGCCGCGGTGGGCCATGCCGATCACCAGCTCCTTGATGCCGTTGTCGCCGGCCGCGCGCACCACGTCGTCCAGCATCGGGATCAGGCTGTCGCCGCCTTCCAGCGAGAAGCGCTTCTGGCCCACGTATTTCGTGTGGAGGTAGCGCTCCAGACCGTCGGCGGCGGTGAGGCCGTCCAGCACGCGCTGCTTGCCGGCGGCGTCGAGGCCGGCGCTGCCGTTCGCCTTCTCCAGCCGGGTGTAGACCCAGTTGCGCTGCGCGTGGTCGGAGATGTGCATGAACTCCGCGCCGATGCCGCTCGCGTACACGGTCTTCAGGCGTGCCCACAGTTCGCGCAGCTTCAGGCGCTGGCCGCCGCCGGCGTAGGTGCCGCAGTCGAACTCGGTGTCGAGGTCGGCTTCGGACAGGCCGTGGAAGGCGAGGCCGAGGTCGGGCGCTTCCATCTTGTGGGCGAGGCCCAGCGGGTCGAGTTCGGCGGCGAGGTGGCCGCGCGAACGGTAGGCGGTCAACAGGCGCAGCACGCCGGCCTGCTTGCGCGCGTGCTCGTCGCTGACCGGCGCGGCCACCGCGACGTGGCGCTGCTTCTGCGCCGCCTCGATGCGCGCGATGGCGCCGGCATGCGAAACGTCGCCGGCCTCGCGGCCCTTGAAGGTTTCGAAGTATTTGCTCCACTCGGCGGGCACCGACGCGGGGTCGGCCAGCCAGGTGTCGTACAGGGATTCGACGTAATCGGCGTTGCCGCCTGCGAGTTGGGAGGATTCGAAGAACTCGCGGATCAGGTTTGTACTCACGTCACCACCGACAGGGGAAGGGAGGCTTGCGGCGATCCGTCGGCAGTACGGATCGCAGGCGAAAAATCCTGTTAATTATAGCCTTGGCCCGCCGCGCGGCGGCAACCCGGGCACCGGCCGGAAGCGGGGCTCCTTAGCCGGAATTCATGCGGCCGGGATACCGACTTTGGTCGCAGCCTGTGCGTTGCGCGATTCCGCGGCGCTACAGGTCCAGCTTCTGCAGCTCGCTGGCGCGCACGGAGCGCTCCCAGATCTCGTCGAACTGCTGCTGCAGCGGCGCCTGCGCCGCGCGGTCGGCGAGCGCCATGCGGCCCTGCGGCCGGCTGGCGTCGGGCAGCACCAGGTAGCCGCCGCTGTCGTTGAGCAGCCAGGCGCTGGCGTTCTGGCGATCCACGTCCTCCACGGGTGTGCGGATTGCGATGCTGCTGGACAGGCGCTGGAACAGCGCGATCAGCCGGTGACCGTCGCGCAGCGCGGCGGCGGGATCGTGCAGCAGGATGCGGATCTCGGCGCGGCGGCCGGAAGTGGCGATGCGCTTGAGCTCGGCCAGCTCCGCCTCGTTGCCGTAGTCGTCGCGGCCGAGCAGGGGCAGGTGCAGCGCCAGCCGGTGGCGTGCGGCGCCCAGCAGCTGCAGCCGCGCGGCGGCCAGCGCCGCGGGGCCGTCGATGGCCTGGAGGCCGGCGTCGTCCGCGTTCACCGCCGGCGCGCCTTGCGCGGCACCAGGTGGCCGTCGTTGACCAGCGCCAGCAGCAGCTCCATCGCCGCCGCCGAGGGCGCGGCACCGGGCGCGAGCTCGCGCTGTGCGCACAGCTGCTTCGCCAGCGCCAGCGGCGCCGGCCAGGCCTGGCCGTTCGCATACAGCGTGGCGCCGGACTTGCCGCGGCTCCACGCCAGGCGCGACCACGGATGGCGCAGCAGGCGCGCGCCGTCCGCGAGCTGCTTGCGCAGCGCGGCCTCGCCCACTGCCCGCGCGGGCGGCGCCGGCGTCTGCGCCACGCGGTAGCGGGTGATGAAGCGGCCGAACCAGTCGCGCAGCGTGTCCTCGTCCAGCGCGGCGGCGAACGGCAGCGCCCGGCGCAGCCGCCCCAGCGCGGCCGCGTCGATCTCGCCCGCGGCCTTGGCCGGCGCGAGGTCGGGGTCGGCGTAGCGCTGCTCGTCGTGCAGGCGCTCGGCGAGGTAGTCGGCGAGGTCGCCGGTCAGCTCCGCCTGCGAGGGCGCGCGCATGCCCACCGAGATCGTCATGCACGGGCCGCCGAAGGCCACGCCGTCGTGCGGCACGTCGGGCGGCAGGTAGAGGATGTCGCCCGGGTCGAGCAGCCATTCGTGGGTGGGCGTGAATTCGGCGAGCTGCTTCAGCTCCACGTCGGGACGGAAATCCTTCGGCGCCGCGGGGTCGGTGCTGATCGCCCAGTGCCGCTGGCCCAGGCCCTGGATCAGGAACACGTCGTACTGGTCCACGTGCGCGCCCACGCCGCCGCCGGGTTCGGCGTAGGAAATCATGATGTCGTCCAGCCGCCAGCTGGGCAGGAAGGCGAACGGCTCCAGCAGCGCGGCCACGTCGGCATCCCACTTGTCCACGTCCTGCACCAGCAGGGTCCAGTTCGCGTCGCCGGTCTTCGCGAAATCGGCCTCGCTGAGCGGGCCGGTCTGTACCTGCCAGCGTTCGCGCGCCTCGTCGTGGCGGATGAGGCGCGACAGCGCGCCTTCCTCGCAGGCGAGGCCGGCCAGATCCTCGGGCTGGATCGGCGGCACGAAGCCCGGGAAGGCGTTGCGGATCAGCAGCGGCCGCTTCTGCCAGTAGTCGCGCAGGAACTGCGCGGGCGGCATGCCCAGCGGCTGGCGGGCGGAGCCGTGCACTTCGATCGGCGGCGTGGTCTTGCGGGAGGCGGGCGTCTTTTTCATCCGCGCATTGTAAGCGCGGAGTCCGGGGGACGCCTCGCGGGCGAATAGCCGCAGCGGCAAGCCTCGCCTACGGGCGATCCAGCCACACTTCCAGGCCCTGCGCGTTCAACTCGATGTCCATCCCCAGCAAGGCGCGCAGCGCCGCGCGTCCCTGCGTCCAGCCGTGTGCGGCAGCGCGCTCGGCGTACAGGTCGGTCAACGCGGCGGTCAGCGCAGCGTGGCGGTCGGGCTTGCCGTGTGCGGTGCGCGCCAGCGCCACCATCGCGTCGATCTGCGCGTGCAGGTCGTCGGCGAGCCGCGCCACGTCCTCGACGCGGCCGTAGTGGGTGAGGTACATCGCTGCGGGCCTGAGCGCCACGAGGCGGCGGATCGAGGCGTGCAGCGCGTCGGGATCGAACTGCACCGGCGAGGTGGTGGGCAGGATGAACGGGCCGTTCGCGGTGTCGAAGTCGCGGTAGGAGAGGCCGAACACGTCGCCGGTGAAGCAGGTGTTCGTGCGCACGTCGTGCACCGCGAGGTGGTGCTTCGCGTGGCCGGGCGTGTCGAGGCAGTGCAGGGCGCGGCCGGCGAGGTCGACGACGTGGCCGTCCGCCGCCTCCACCACCCGTTCGGCGGGAATCGGGCGCAGGCGGCCGTAGGTCGATGCCATCACCTTCTCGCCGTACACCGCGCTGGCGCCGGCCCACAGCATCGCGGGATCGATCATGTGGCGCGCGCCGCGCGGATGCACCACCAGCTTCGCGTTCGGCAACTGCGCGATCAGCTCGCCCGCGCCGCCGGCGTGGTCCAGGTGCACGTGGGTGAGGATCAGCCAGTCCACCTCCGCGGGCGCGAGGCCGGCGTCGTGCAGCGCGGCCAGCATGCGCGGCACCGCGAAGTTGGTGCCGCAGTCGACGAAGGCGCCGCGGCCGCGTTCCACGACCAGGTAGGCCGCGTCGAAGCGCGGCCGCACGAAGCCGGTGTCGATGGTGTGGATGCCTTGCTCCGCCATGTCCGTTTCGTCCATTTCCGCCGCAGTGAAGCGTGCAGCGTAGCAAACGTGCCGGCGGTGCTCCGTTGAACCTTGGTCGAAACTTCGCGCGCCGCAGGCGCGGGCCGCGCGATCAGAGCGGCGCGGCAGCCGGCTTGCGCTGCAGGCGGTAGACGTCGGTGTGCAGCGCGGTCACGCCGCTCTCCTGGAACTTCGGCTGGGAGGCGAGGATGTCGCGGCGCTCCAGCAGTTCCACGTCCCAGTGCTCGCCGAACAGCGCGGCGACGTTGGCGGCGTCGACCGAGAACGGCGGGCCGTCCATCTCCTGCTGCGGGTAGTCCAGCGTGATCATCAGGCCGCGGCAGCCCGCGGGCAGGCGGGCGTAGACCTCGCGCGCGTAGCGCTCGCGCAGCGGCGGGGGCAGGGCGATCACGGCGGCACGGTCGTAGACCGCACTGCAGCCGGCCAGCGTGGCGTCGTCCAGCGCGAACACGTCGCCCTCGATGATCTCGATGTCGCCGGCCACGTGGTGCACGCCCAGCGGCGAGGCGTGCCGCGCGGGCGTCAAGCCCTGTTCGGCGAAGAACTGTTGCACCGCCAGCGGCGACAGCTCCACGCCCAGCACGCGGTGGCCCTGTCCGGCGAGCCAAGGCATGTCCAGCGTCTTGCCGCACAGCGGCACCAGCACGCGGCTGCCGCGCGGCAGCGCCAGCGCGGGCCAGTGCTGCAGCAGCAGCGGCATCGGCGCATCGCGGTGGAAGCCGGTGCGGCCTTCGCGCCAGCGTTCGAGCCAGAATTCCGCCTGCATCGTCGCGCTCCGTGGAAAGGCGCCAGTGTCCCACACCCGCGTGCCCTTGCCGAAGTGCGCGCCGCCAGTCGTCAGAGCCGCACGATCGGCTTGAAGCCGCCGAAGAACATGCGCTTGCCGTCGAACGGCAACGAGGCCGGCGACATGCCGGACAGGCGCGGATCGCTCATCACCCTGGCGATCGCGCGGTCGCGCTGGCTGCGCGAGCGGTAGGCGATCCACGAGAACACCACCACTTCGTCGGGCTTGAGTTTCACGCTCTGCGGGAACGAGGTGAGCTTGCCGGGCTGCACGTCGTCGGCGACGCACTCGACGACCTCGAGCGCGCCGTGTTCCTTGTAGATGTTGCCGACCTTGCGCGCGAGGCGCCGATAGGCGGCGAGGTTGGCTTTCGGCACGGGTACGACGAAACCATCGACGTAGTTCATGACTCCTCCGCGGTTCGTGGTGGCAGCGGATTATGCGGCGCGGGCATGTTCACGGCGCGTCGCCGCAGCAGGCCGCGTTCGCCGCGGCGGGCGCCGGCGCCCCGTCGTAGCGGTCGTGCAGGCGTTGCCAGTGCATGCCCTGGCCGTCCAGGTCGGGCATGCCGTCCCAGCCTTCGCCGCGGCCGAACGGGGTGAGGTCGAGGTAGTGGTAGGTGGTCAGCAGCATGTCCAGCCCGCGCGCGTAGCTGGAATAGCTGTGATAGACCTGCTCGCCGTCGCGCAGGAACACGCTGATGCCGGGCAGTTCGCCCGCGAGGTTGCCGTGCTCGCCGCGCGCGAGCAGCTCGGCCTGGTCGCGGTAGTTGTATTCCACCGGCGCCACGGCTTCGTCCTGGGTCACGTGGAAGTCGTAGTTGAAGTCGCTGCCCCAGGAGGAATACCACGGCAGCGTCCAGCCCATGCGCACCTGGAAGCGCAGCAGCTCCGCCAGCGGCGCGCGCGAGACCAGCGCGAGCGTGGTGTCGCGCGCGTGCAGATGGGCGAGGTGGCCGAGGTTGTCCACCAGGAAGGAGCAGCCGGGGCAGCCCTCGCCGCGGTCGCGGTGGAACATGAAGTGGTAGACGACCAGCTGGCGCCGGCCCTCGAACAGGCCGAGCAGGTTGGCCTCGCCGTGCGGCGTGTCGAACAGGTAGGGCTTTTCCACCGGCACCATCGGCAGCGCGCGGCGCTGCGCGTTCAGCCGGTCCAGCATGCGGGTGGCGGCCTTCTCGGCGGCCAGCAGTTCCTTGCGTGCAGCCAGCCAGGTGGTGCGGTTGGCGATGGCGGGGAGTGTCGGCATCGTTCGTCTCCGGTGGGGTTTGCCTGAAGACGACGAACGAGGGCGGCCGGAATCGACACGCTCACGCTCCTCCACCCGCTTTCTTTCAGACCAGCCCCGCCGGCAACTGCATGGTGATGCAGTGCAGGCTGCCGTTCTGCCAGATCAGCGGACGGCAAGGCACCTGCACCACGACGCGGCCGGGATGCGCGCTGGCGATGATGCGCGCGGCCGCGGCGTCGGCCTGGTCGCCGTAAGCGGGCACCAGCACGGCGCCGTCGACGATCAGGTAGTTCGCATACGAGGCGGCGAGGCGGCGCCCTTCGTCGATGATCGGCTGCGCCCAGGGCAGCGGATGCAAGTGGTACGGCTGACCGTCGACGGTGCGCAGCGCGGCCAGTTCCTCGCCCATGCGCGCGAGCTCGGCGTGGTGCTTGTCGCCGGCGTCGTCGCAGGCCTGGTACACGATGTGCCCGCCCGGCGCGAAGCGGGCGAGAGTGTCGATGTGCGCGTCGGTGTCGTCGCCTTCGAGGTAGCCATGGTCCAGCCACAGGATGCGGCTGGCGTGCAGGCTGTCCTTGAGGATCGCGCTCATCGCCTCGCGGCTCTGTTCCGGATGTCGCTGGTGCAGGCATTTCCAGGTGGTGAGCACGGTACCGGCGCCGTCGCTCTCGATGCCGCCGCCTTCCAGCGCCCAGTCGATGCGCCGGTGCGCGGCCTGGCCGAACACGCCGGCCGCGACCAAGCCCGCGATCAGCGCGTCATCCCGCTCGGCGCCGAACTTGCCGCCCCAGCCGGTGAAGCGGAAATCGGCGAGCTGGAAGCGGCCGTCGTCGGCCTTCAGCGTGATCGGGCCGGAGTCGCGCAGCCAGGTGTCGTCGTAGGGCAGCTCCACGAAGCTGAGGCGCGCGAGATCGACGCCCGCCGTGCGCAGCAGCGCCTCGGCATGCGCGCGCACGTCGGCGTCGGCGACCACCGCGACCAGCCGCTGGAAACGCGTCACCGCCGCGGCCAGCGCCACGTAGGTGGTTTCCACCTCGGCGAGGCGCTCGGCCCAGTCGGTGCCGGCATGCGGCCAGGCGATCAGCACCGCGGCTTGCGGCTCCCATTCGGCGGGCAGGCGCCAGCGGGGTTCGGTCATGACGGAATCTCGTGCGAAAGCAGGACGCAGCGGCGCCGGACTGCTCATTTTAGGCGATGACGCAAACAAACGCGCCCCGCGTCGCCGCGGGGCGCGTCGAAGGCGCAGGGATCAGTTCGCCGTGGCGGGGTTGGTGTTGTTGCCGGCCGGCGTGTTCAGCACCGAGTGGATCACGTGGTCGTGCTCGAAGTACACGATGAAGTCCGAATACTCCCAGCGGTTGATCACCGGGTGCTTCTTCGCGTCGCCGCCGCGCGGCGAGAGCTTGCGCTGCGGCGCGCCGTACTTCCGCTCGACCTGGGCCATCGTCATGCCGCGCGCGGGCAGGTTCATGCCCTTCTCCTGCTGCACGCGATGGATCAGCAGGTTGTCGGCGTGGACGGCCGGCGGCGCGGCGAGGCTGCCGGCGCCGAAAGCGATGGCTGCCAGCAAGGGCAGGCTGTGGCGATGCTTGAACATGGTCCCCTCTCCGCGCATGGCGTTGCCGCGCCGTTGTAGCAGAACTGTTTGCGACTATCCACGGGCAGCTGCGGCGGATGTGACCGGCGCAGCCGTTATCATGGGCGGCCGTACGCCCGCCCGAAGTGCCCTGATGATCGCGTTCCGCCATTTTGCCCTGCGCCGCGGCAGCCGCCTGCTGCTGTCCGACATCGACCTGGTGATCCAGTCCGGCTGGCGGCTGGGCGTGATCGGCCGCAACGGCTGCGGCAAGTCCAGCCTGTTCGCGGCGCTGCAGGGGCAGGTGGAAGCCGACGCCGGCGAGATCGACCTGCCGGCGAAGCTGCGCCTGGCCTCGGTGGCGCAGGAGACGCCCGCGCTGCCCGATCCGGCGCTCGACTACGTGCTGGGCGGCGACGTGGAACTGGCCGCGGCCCTGCGCGACGAGGCCGACGCGCAGGCGCGCGGCGACAGCGAGGCGATGGCGCGCGCGCACCACCGCATCGAGGAACTGCACGGCTACGACGCCCGCGCCCGCGCCGGCCGCCTGCTGCACGGCCTCGGCTTCGCGCCGGAGACGCACGAGCGCGCGGTGAAGGAATTTTCCGGCGGCTGGCGCGTGCGCCTGAACCTCGCGCGCGCGCTGATGGCGCCGTCCGAGCTGCTGCTGCTCGACGAGCCCACCAACCACCTCGACCTCGACGCCGTGCTGTGGCTGGAGGAATGGCTGCGGCGATATCAGGGCACCTTGCTGATCATCTCGCACGACCGCGAATTCCTCGACGGCGTGATCGACCACACCCTGCATCTGGTCGACGGCGGCGCCAAGCTCTACAGCGGCAACTACAGCGCGTTCGAGCGCCTGCGCGCCGAGCAGCTGCGCCAGCAGCAGATCGCGCATGAGCGCGAGCAGGCCGAGCGCGCGCACCTGCAGAGCTTCATCGACCGCTTCAAGGCCAAGGCCAGCAAGGCCAAGCAGGCGCAATCGCGCATGAAGCGGCTGGAGAAGATGGCCGGCACCGAGGCGGTGCGCGCCGAGCGCGCGTTCCATTTCCAGTTCGCCAAGCCGGAGCGGGTGCCCGATTCGATGTTGCAGCTGGAGGATGTGGCGGCGGGTTATCCGGCCGGTACCCGCGAAGAGGGTGACTCCGCTCTTCTCCCTCTCCCCATCGGGGAGAGGGCCGGGGTGAGGGGCGGGACTGGCGAGGGCGCTTCGATGGGCGGTGTGGCAAGCCTTGACCCCTCACCCCAACCCTCTCCCCAAGGGGGAGAGGGAGCAAGCGTCGTCCTCTTGGACGTGCGTTACTCCATCGAAGCGGGCGAGCGCATCGGCCTGCTCGGCCCCAACGGCGCGGGCAAATCCACCCTGGTCAAGACCCTGGTCGGCGAACTCGCGCCGCTGGGCGGCGAGCGCAAGGCGCACAAGGATCTGCGGATCGGCTACTTCGCCCAGCACACGGTGGAAAGCCTGCACGCCGGGCGCAGTCCGTTCGACCATCTGCAGGACAAGGCGCCCGGCGTGGCCGCGCAGACGCTGCGCGATTTCCTCGGCACCTGGAACTTCGCCGGCGACCGCGCGTTCGAGTCGGTGGACGGTTTCTCCGGCGGCGAGCGCGCGCGCCTCGCGCTGGCGCTGATCGCCTGGGACAAGCCCAACCTGCTGCTGCTCGACGAGCCCACCAACCACCTCGACCTCGACATGCGCGAGGCGCTGGCCGATGCGCTCGCCGATTTCGATGGCGCGCTGGTGCTGGTGTCGCACGATCGCCATTTGCTCGGCATGGTCTGCGACAGCTTCTGGCGCGTGGCCGACGGCGTGGTGGAACCGTTCGACGGCGACCTCGACGACTACGCGCGCTGGCTGCGCTCGCGCGGCAGCGCAGCGAAGAAGCCGGCCGAGAAGCCCGCGCCGGCCGCCTCCGCCGCCGACCGCCGACGCGCCTCCGCCCAGCAGCGCGAGAGCGAGAAGGCCTCGCGCCAGCGCGTGAAGAAGGTCGAGACGCGCGTCGCCGCCATCGACACCGAGCTGGCCCTGCTCGAAGCGAAGCTGGCCGACCCGGAAACCTACAACGGCCCCACCGCCGCGCTGATGAAGCTCGGTCAGCAGCAGGCCGAACTGCGCCGCGAGAAGGAAGCGCTGGAGGCGGAATGGATGGCCTTGTATGAAGCGCTGGAAGCCTAGGAGCTTGCACCAGTGAACGCGCAACCGACCTGCCTGTGGCTGCCCGCGCTGGATCGCTTCGACGCCGCGCATCCGCTGCGCCGCCTGCTGGCGCGGGCCGACCGTCTCGCGGACGGCCCGCGCGAGCGCCTCGCCGCGCTCGCCGCTGCCTTCGACGGTGGCGGCGCGCCGCTGCCGGCTGCCGCGCTGCTGCGCGAGCAGCTGGCCGGCGATGCGGGCGAAGCGATGTGGCTCAATGCCGATCCCGCCTGGGTGCAGCCGGACATGACCGGCGTGCGCCTGATGGCATGCGGCTCGTTGTCGCTGCAGCCGGACGAGGCGCAGGCCTATGCGCAGGTATTGCAGCCGGCCTTCGCCGAAGCCGGCCTGCAGCTGGAAATCACCGCGCCGGGTCACTGGCAGCTGCGCCTGTCGCCGGACATGCCGCTGCCGGATTTCGCCACGCCGGAACAGGCGCTGGGCGAGGACTTGTATCAGCACCTGCCGTCGGGCGCGGAGGGCCGCCGCTGGCGCGTGCTGCTCAACGAGGCGCAGGTGCTGCTGCACCAGCATCCGCTGAATGCCGCGCGCGAATCGCGCGGCTTGTCGCCCGTCAACAGCGTGTGGTTCTGGGGGGCAGGGCACTTGCCTGCGGCGCTGCGCAGCGGGTTCGCGGGCGCGATCGGCAACGACGCCTTGCTGCGCGCGCTGGCGGCGCGCGCCGGCATCCCCGGCCAGGCGTGCACGCCATCGACCGTGGCGGCGGCAGCGGCCGGTTCGCTGATCGACCTGCAGGACATACCCGCCGCCGAACTCGGGCGCGAGTGGTGGCCGACTCTGCAAGCGCTGGCGCAACGGCAATCCCTGCACTTTGCCTTCGCCAGCGGCGAGCACTGGTCGTGGCGGCCGCGGCATCGCTGGCGCTTCTGGCGCGGAGCGCCACGTTGAGCGCGCTGGAACTGCGCCGGCGCGAGCCGCAGGGCGAGCCGTCCGGCTGGGATGCCGCAGTGCATCCGGTACTGCAGCGCATCTACGCCGCGCGCGGCGTGCTGCAGCCGGCCGGGGTCGAGCACCGCCTGCAGCGCCTGCTGCCGCCGCAATCGCTGGGCGGGCTGGAGGCGGCCGTCGACCTGTTGGCCGCGGCGATCCGCGACGACTGGGCTATCCTGATCGCCGGCGACTACGACTGCGACGGCGCCACCGGCACCGCGGTCGCCGTGCGCGGCCTGCGCCTGCTGGGCGCGCGGCGCGTGAGCTACGCGGTGCCGAACCGCTTCGTGCACGGCTACGGCCTCACCCCCGCGCTGGTCGATTCGCTGCAGCCGCGGCCGCAGCTGATCGTCACCGTGGACAACGGCGTGGCCAGCGTGGCCGGCGTGGCGCGGGCGCGCGAACTGGGTATGCGCGTGATCGTCACCGATCACCACCTGCCCGGCGAACAGCTGCCCGCATGCGATGCGATGGTGAATCCCAACCTCGTGGGCGACGGCTTCCCGAGCAAGGCCCTGGCCGGTGTGGGCGTGATGTTTTATCTCCTGCTCGCATTGCGTGCGAAGTTGCGCGGGCAAGGTGTTTTTGCGCAGGGCGAACCCGATCTCTCGTCGCTGCTCGACCTCGTGGCGCTGGGCACCGTGGCCGACCTGGTGCCGCTCGACTTCAACAACCGCGTGCTGGTGGAAGCCGGGCTCAAGCGCATCCGCGCCGGCAAGGCTTGCGCCGGCATCGCCGCGCTGGTCGAGTGCGGCAAGCGCAGCCTGGCCACCCTGTGCGCCAGCGATCTGGGTTATTCGGTCGGCCCGCGCCTCAATGCGGCGGGCCGGCTGGAGGACATGCAGCTGGGCGTGGCGTGCCTGCTCACCGACGACCCGGCGCAGGCGCGCCGCTACGCCGCGCAGCTCGACGCGATCAACCGCGAACGCCGCGACCTGCAGGCTTCGATGGTGGCCGAGGCCGAGGCGATGACCGCCGGCCTGCGCCACATCGACGCGGTGGGCGTGGCGCTGTACGAGGCTTCCTGGCATGCGGGCGTGGTGGGCTTGGTGGCGTCCAAGCTGAAGGAACGCCTGCACCGGCCGGTGATCGCCTTCGCTCCCGCCAGCGAGGACGATGTTGAAAACCTGCGCGGCTCGGGCCGCTCGATTTCCGGCTTCCACCTGCGCGACGCGCTGGCGATGATCGATGCGCGCCAGCCCGGCCTGATCGAGCGCTTCGGCGGGCATGCGATGGCGGCGGGACTGAGCCTGCGCGCCGCCGATTTTCCGCGCTTCGCCGCCGCCTTCGATGTCGCGGCGCGCGAGCTGATCGCGCCGGAACGCCTGCAGGCCGCGCTCTACACCGATGGCGAACTCCCGGCGGGTAGCCTGTCGCTGGAACTGGCGCTGCAACTGCGCAGCGCCGGCCCCTGGGGCCAGGCCTTTCCCGAGCCGCTGTTCGACAACCTGTTCGAATGCGCGGGCTGGAAGCCGATGGGTGAGGGCCATTGGCGGCTCAGCCTGCGCGACCCGCGCGACGGCAGCCTGCACGACGCGGTGATGTTCAACGTCGGCAGCGCCGTGCCACCGCCGCGCCTGCGCGCCGCCTACGAGCTGGTCGTCAACGACTGGCAGGGCCGCGAATCGCCGCGCCTGCTGCTGCGCCACGTCGAACCGGCCTATTGATCCGGCCCGCAAATAGTTTCCGAGGTTGTCCTTCGGCTCCGCTTCGCTACGCTCAGGACGAACGGCGAGTGCAACATGTTTGCGGGCCGGATCGATAAACGACAAGGCCCGGCATCGGGCCGGGCCTTGCGCGGGAACGGCCGAAGAACCGGCCTGCTACTGCTTGTGCGCTGTGGAAGTGGTGGTGATGTCGTTGTGCATGTCGTGGCTGACGGTCTTCATGCTCTTGCCGTCGGCGGAGACGGTCATCGTGCTGGTGCTGAGCACCTTGCCGTCGCGCTCGTAGGTTTCGCGCAGGCTGTTCGGGCCGAGCTTCTTCACGCTCACGGTGTCGTTCGCGCCCATGCTGGTCTTGACCGGCACGGCCGGGCCGTCGATCTTCGCGGCATAGGATTCGCCGGTGGGGGTGCTGAGGCTCACGTCGCTGCCGTCCACCTTGTAGGTGTAGGCGAGGCCGTTGTCGGAGACGTTGTCGACGCTCTTCATCTTCCACGAGCCGGCCAGCAGGTGCGATCCTGCCGGCGCCTTGGCTACCTTGACGAGGCCGGCCTTGCCGGTCACCGGGCTGCTGCCGAAGTCGTTGGTGACTTCCTCGGTGGCGCTCTTGCCGTCCGCAGAGCCGGTGACGGTCAGTGTTTCGACGACCTTGCCGGCCTTCTTCAGAGTCTGCTGGATGGTGTGGTCGTCCACGATCTTCACCGCGACGGTGTCGAAACCGGGGTGGCCGGATACCGGGTGATCCTCGCCGTCGGTCTTCACGGTGTACGAGGGATCGCTGCAGGAGCACCGGAACTCGCCGTCCTTGAGCGTGATGACGATGGGCTTGCCCGTGTCGTGGATCGAACCCGGGTCGGTTTTCCAGGTGCCGTTGAACGCGCTCTGCGCCAGTGCCAGGGCCGGCGTCAGCAGCGCGAACACGGAAACCGCATAAAGCAGTCGTTTCATGGCAGTGCTCCGGTTGGATGGAGTCCCCCTATCCGGGTATGGGCACCGGGTTCGCCTACTCTCCGCGCCGTCCCGTGATCGGCGCGTGCAAGCCGCCGGCCTTGCGCGGCGTTCACGGCGCGCGGGCCAGACTGGCCATCCATCCGCCGTGGAGGTCGCCATGCTGGAACAGATCGAAGGGTTGCCGCCCGGCACGCTGGGCTTTCGCGCGCACGGCCAGGTGACCGCGGCCGACTACGAGCAGTTGCTGGTGCCGGAGGTGGAGGCGCTGTTCGCGCTCAACCGCAAGCTGCGCATGCTGTTCGTGGTGGCGCCGGACTTCACCGGCTTCGACGCCGGCGCGATGTGGGACGACTTCATGCTCGGCATCCGCCACATCAGCGGCTGGGACCGCGTGGCGCTGGTGACCGACGTGCCGTGGCTGCGCACGGCCACCAAGGTGACGAGCTTCCTGGTGCCGGCCGATTTCCGCCTGTATGCGCTGGCCGAGCTGGAACAGGCGACGCGCTGGATCGCCGAGCCCGTTGCAGGGGAGTAAGCAAATGGACGGCCGAATGGCGTCATGCGAAATCGTCACTTGCGTTGCGACGCAACATCTGTTCTAGTCGGCTCATGACCTTCACGACCGCCACGTTCCCGAACGCCACCGCGCCTGCCGCGCGGAGCTTCGTGGCGGCCGCCAACAACAATCGCGCGAACAATAACGCCAACCGTTGGCGGGCCCGCGCGTAGCTGAAAGCAACACCTCCAGACACGCGACCAAGGCCCGCCCAGTGCGGGCCTTGGTTTTTTTTGTGCTTGATTTCTGCGCGGCTCCATCCGCGCAAAAGCAAAACCGGCCATCCATGGCCGACTTTCAACAAAAGCCGAGACAACTGAGGAGCCACGCCAATGTGTTCGATTTTCGGAATGTTCGACCTGCAACCCGGCGACGATCTCGCCGAACTGCGCCGGCAGGCGCTGGAGCTGTCGCAGCGCCAGCGCCATCGCGGCCCCGACTGGAGCGGGGTGTTCGTGGACGCGGGCGTGATCCTGGTGCACGAGCGCCTCGCCATCGTCGACCCGGCCTCCGGCGCGCAGCCGCTGCGCTCGCGCGACGGCGCGCTGGCGCTGGCGGTGAACGGCGAAATCTACAACCACCAGGCGCTGCGTGCGGCCAGCAGTTACGACTTCACCACCGGTTCGGACTGCGAGGTCATCAACGCGCTGTACCGCGAGCACGGCGCCGATTTCCTCACGAAGCTCAACGGCATCTTCGCCTTCGCGCTGTGGGACGGCGCGGCGCAGCGCTACCTGATCGCGCGCGACCCGATCGGCGTGTGCCCGCTGTACTGGGGCCACGACGTGCAGGGTCGGCTGTGCGTGGCCTCGGAGATGAAGGCGCTGGTCGGCGTGTGCGCGGACGTGGCGGCGTTCCCGCCCGGCCACGTCTACGACAGTGCCAGCGGCGAGCTGCGCCGCTACTACCACAAGCGCTGGCGCGACTACGCCGCCACGCGCGGCCATGCGGTGCAGCCGGCGCGGCTGCGCGAGGCGTTCGAGCAGGCCGTGCATCGTCAGCTGATGACCGACGTGCCCTACGGCGTGCTGCTTTCCGGCGGGCTGGATTCCTCGCTGGTCGCCGCCTGCGCCGCGAAGTTCGCGCGCGAACGCATCGAGGACAACGACCGCAGCGAGGCGTGGTGGCCGCGCCTGCATTCCTTCGCGATCGGCCTGGAAGGCTCGCCCGACCTCGCCGCCGCGCAGATCGCCGCCGACGCGCTGGGCACGGTGCACCACGGCTTCGTCTACACCTTCTGGGAAGGGCTGGACGCCGTGCCCGAGGTGATCCGTCACCTGGAAACCTACGACGTCACCACCATCCGCGCCGCCACGCCGATGTACCTGCTGGCCCGCCGGATCAAGGCGATGGGCGTGAAGATGGTGCTCTCGGGCGAAGGCTCGGACGAGATCTTCGGCGGCTATCTGTACTTCCACAAGGCGCCCTCGGCCGAGGCCTTCCATGAGGAGACCGTGCGCAAGCTCGACGCGCTGCACAGCTACGACTGCCTGCGCGCGAACAAGGCGATGATGGCCTGGGGCGTGGAGGCGCGCGTGCCGTTCCTCGATCTGGAATTCATCGATGTGGCGATGGGCATGGACGCCGCGCACAAGATGGCCGGCGGCGGAAAAATCGAAAAGCACGTGCTGCGCGCGGCCTTCGACGGCGCGCTGCCGAAGGAAATCCTGTGGCGGCAGAAGGAGCAGTTCAGCGACGGCGTGGGCTACGGCTGGATCGACGGCCTCAAGGCGCACGCCGGGCAGCAGGTGAGCGACCGCGAGTTCGCCGCCGCGGCCGCGCGCTTCCCGTTCAACACGCCGGCCACCAAGGAGGCGTACTTCTACCGCCGCATCTTCGAGCAGTTCTATCCGGGCGAGGCCTGCGCCGCCACCGTGCCGGGCGGCAAGTCGATCGCCTGTTCCTCACCCGCGGCGCTGGCGTGGGATCCGGCGTTTGCGGCGATGGCCGATCCATCGGGGCGCGCGGTGAAGGGTGTGCACGAGCAGGCGTTAGGGAAGCTCTGATTGGTGAGCCCCTCTCCCTCCGGGAGAGGGGGCTCTTGCTTCTGCGTTATCGCGAGCAACAGAGCGGTTTCGAGCGCCTGCCGGCGCCCGAGCTACTTCTCTTTTGCTTGTCCAAAAGAGAAGTAGCCAAGAGAAAACGACACCCCGCGGCGACGCTCTCCGGGCATTCCCGGATCAAGTCCGGGACAGGCTCTGCCCTCCGAGTCCGTGAGTCGGGGCCGGGCTTTTCGAGCGGGCTCCTGCCCGCGCGAAAAGGCGAGCCCATCCTTGGGCTCGCCCGCTGCGCGGCCTCCTCGTCCCCGCCTCACCGTCGCCGAGGGGCCCCGGGAAAAGCAGCGCGCTCCCAGCGCGCAGAAGCAACAGCACCCCACCCCAACCCTCCCCTGCATGCAGGGGAGGGGGATATAGCGCGAGGCGAAGCGAAGCGCTGCGAAGCTTTGTTCCTCAGTTTCCAGATACGTCGCGGGGTGGCCGCTGTAGGGCGACGTGTCGACGAGCGTTGATCCAATCCCCTCGACACGGCGGGCTTGTAGGGTCGGCGGATTGAACAGGCCATTTCTCTTGGTTCCTTCTCTTTGGGCCAGCAAAGAGAAGGAACTCGGGCGCCGGCAGGCGACCGAAACCGCTTTGTTGCTGGCGAAAGCGCGAGAGCAAAAAACCGCCGCAGGCGAGCCAAGGCGTGGAATCGAATGGTTCTCGCGAGCCCCCGTCCCGGAGGGAGAGGAGAGCAGATCACCGGCGAAATATTCCGGACAGCAGTGTGCTTGACCAGCCTTCGGCTGTTGAAAAGCACCTCGCAGGAATGACGAACAAGAAGCTGGATTGATCAGACCTTCCTTAGTGCAGGTCGGCGTGCAACAACTGGCAGCTGTGGCGACCGGGGAAGTCGAAGTAGAAGTCCATGTCGCCCAGCGCGCCGCTGCCCAGCACGTAGTGCCAAGGCAGCGCGGCGTCCTTGAGCACGCCGAAGGTCATGTCGATGGGCTGGCCGGACACCACCACGCGCGCGGTCGCCTGGCCGACGCGCGCGGCATGCGTGAGCGCACCGGCGTCATGCAGGCGGATGCGGTGGGCGTAAGTGGTGGTCAGTTCCCTGGCGCTGGCTTCGTCGCCGCTCAGGTAGAACGCGCTGCCGCTGTCGATCAGCACGGTCTGCGGATGGTCGTCGATGTCCAGCGCCACGGTGGCGCGAACCGAGTTGCCCCACAGGTCGCTGGCCAGGAGCAGCGGCTGTTCGCAGGCCGGGCGCTGCGCGGGCGTGCGGTAGACGGTGAGGGCGTCGCGCGCGATGCGGAATGCGCCCAGCTGGCGGAGTATGTCCAGCCCGATCACGCGGGTGCGCCCCGGCCCCACCGACACCGGCACGTTGTGCAGAACGACAGGGCCGATGTCCAGGCGGTCGAGCACGCCCTCCGCCATGACCACGCCGCGCGAGAGCACGCCGTTGATGTGCGTTTCGCGGCCAAGCAGACGCACGCCAAGGCGCTTGGCGGTGGCGGCGTCCAGCACCAGGTCGCCGGCGCCGGTGTCCACCATCACACGCGCCTTCTCGCCGTTGGCCGCCACTTCCAGCGAGCCGATGTCGCTGCCCGGCGCGTGCTCCAGCGGCAGGCTGAAATCCTGCGGCGGCAGGTCGACGTGGAAGGCCGCCTCGCCGGTGCGGGCTTTCGCGTAGTCGCGCAGGTGATCCAGCTGCGCCGCCGGCACATGGCCGGCGTAGCGCTCGGCGATGGCGACCTCGGCGGCGTCGGCCACGGCGCGGCCTTCGCGCAGGCGCAGGTTGCCGTTGTCGAACAGGGCGCAGAAGTACGCCACTTGTGGTCGGCTGTCGAACAGGGCGCGCTCGCACAGCTGGGCATCGGCGCCGGAGGCGTCGAGGTTGCCGTGGATGCGCTCCAGCCCCATCGCCGCCAGCGTGTGGGCGGCATCGTCGGGGGAATGCCGGTACAACTCGGCCAGCGCCGGCACGTCGGCGCTCGCCACCGCCTGTTGCACGCGGCGAATCAGCGTCGCGTCGTCCGGCATGGCGGCCATGGCCGAACCGGTGCCGAGCATGAGCCAAGCGGCGCAGCAGCACGTGACGATCCATCGCATGGCGGTTGTTCCCCGGTCCGGTGTGGCTCGCGAATATAGCCCAGCCCAAGCTCGTATGAGTGTGGGCTCTGCAATCAGCGTTTGCGCGCCAGCGTGAGACCGTCGCTCACCGGCAGCATCGACAGGTCGATGCGCTCGTCGCCGTGCAGGCGCTCGTTGAGCGCCTGCAGCGCGCGGGTGTCGTCGTCCTGCGCCGGCCTTGCCACCGCGCCGCTCCACAGCACGTTGTCGATCGCAATCAAGCCGCCGGGGCGCAGCAGCTGCAGGCAGCGCTCGTAGTAGTCGGCGTAGCCGGTCTTGTCGGCGTCGATGAAGGCGAAGTCGTAGCGGCCGGCCGCGCCCGCGGCCAGTTCCGCGTCCAGCGTTTCCAACGCCGGCGCCAGCCGCAGGTCGATCTTGTGCGCCACGTCGGCGCGCTCCCAGTACGGCCGGCCGATGCGCGTGTATTCCGCGCTGATGTCGCAGGCGAGGATGCGGCCGTCGGCGGGCAGGGCGAGCGCCACCGACAAGGCGCTGTAGCCGGTGAACACGCCGATCTCGATGGTCTGGCGCGCGCCGAGCAGCTTCACCAGCAGGGCCATGAACTGGCCCTGTTCCGGCGAGATCTGCATGCCGGCGTGCGGATGGCCGCGTGTCGCCGCGCGCAGGGCGGCTTGCTCCGGATGCTCGCGCAGCGAGTGCGCGAGCAGGTAGTCGTACAGCGTGTCGTCGAGGTTCAGGCTGCGGGTGGACATGGCGGCGCTCCGGTGGGCGATGCCGGGCGTGGATGCTGGCGCCGGGGCGCGCCCGGCCACCGTCCGGCGTCTGTCGCAGTGCGGCAATTTTGCTACCATGGCGGGCCATTCGCACGACACGCCAACCATGATCGAGACCAATCCGATCCTCGCGCAGATCGCGGACCTCACGGGCCGCGTCGAGTCGCTTAGGGGGTATCTTTGACTACGCCACCAAGCGTGAGCGTCTCGAGGAAGTAAGCCGCGAGCTGGAGAGTCCCAACGTCTGGGACGACCCGCCGCGCGCGCAGGAGCTGGGCCGCGAACGCGCCCGCCTGGACACCGTGGTCACCGGCATCGACGAGCTCACCACGGGCCTGTCCGACGCGAAGGAACTGGTGGAGATGGCCGCTGCCGACGGCGACGAGGACACCGTCGCCTCGGTCGCGGACGACGTGGCGAAGCTGGAAGCCCGCGTGGGCAAGCTGGAATTCCAGCGCATGTTCTCCGGCAAGATGGACGCGGCGAACGCCTTCGTCGACATCCAGGCCGGCGCCGGCGGCACCGAGGCGCAGGACTGGGCCGAGATGCTGCTGCGCATGTACCTGCGCTGGGCCGAATCGCGCGGCTGGAAGACCGAGCTGCTGGAAGTCTCCGGCGGCGAAGTGGCGGGCATCAAGTCGGCCACCTTCCGCGTCGAGGGCGACTACGCCTACGGCTGGCTGAAGACCGAGATCGGCGTGCACCGGCTGGTGCGCAAGAGCCCGTTCGATTCGGACAACCGCCGCCATACCAGCTTCACCAGCGTGTTCGTCTCGCCCGAGGTGGACGACGACATCGACATCGAGATCAACCCGGCCGACCTCAAGACCGACGTGTACCGTTCGTCCGGCGCCGGCGGCCAGCACGTCAACAAGACCGAGTCCGCGGTGCGCATCACCCACGTGCCCAGCGGCGTGGTGGTGGCCTGCCAGACCGAGCGCAGCCAGCACGCGAACCGCGACCGCGCGATGAAGATGCTGGCGGCGAAGCTGTACGAGATCGAGATCCAGAAGCGCAACGCGGAGAAGGACGCGCTGGAAGCGAGCAAGTCCGACATCGGCTGGGGCAGCCAGATCCGCAATTACGTGCTCGACCAGAGCCGCATCAAGGACCTGCGTACCGGCGTGGAGCGCTCCGACACGCAGAAGGTGCTGGACGGCGACCTCGACGAATTCATCGAGGCCAGCCTGAAGTCCGGCTTGGACGCGGGCGCCAAGCGCGTCGACGCGTGACGGATGCGGAATCGCCCGACCATCCCATGACTGACGAGGTAGCCAGCATGCATGCCAAGAAGATCTGCCGCATCCTGTTCGCCGGTGCCGCGCTGGTGGCGTTCGGCGCGAGCGCGCAGAGCGCCGGCCAGGACATCAAGCAGGGCGCGAAGGACGTCGGCCACGGCGTCGCCACCGGCGCCCGCGAGGTGGGCCACGCCACCAAGCACGTCGCCACCAGGATCGGCCACGGCGCGAAGGAAGCCGGCACCGGCATCGGCCACGGCGCGAAAAAGGCCGGCATCGCGGTCGGCCACGGCGCCCGGGATGCGGGCAAGGCCATCGGCCACGGCGCGAAGGAAGGCTGGGACGCCACCAAGGACGCGACCAGGAAAGTGTTCGGCAAGGGCGATTGAGCGCCCAGCTTTTTTGTAGGAGCGCACCCTGTGCGCGATGGCTCTTGCTCCAGTCAAGCACCAGGGCATTCGCGCACAGGGTGCGCTCCTACGGAGAGACGAAAGGCGTCACGGCAACAACGCAAGCGCTCCCATCCACCACGGAAACCCCATGAGCGAGACCATCGATACCCAGCCCGTCGTCGACGAGAACAAGTTGATCGCCGAGCGTCGCGAGAAACTCACGGCGCTGCGCGGGCAGGGCATCGCCTTCCCGAACGACTTCAAGGTGGACAGCTTCACCGGCGACCTGCAGGCCGAGTACGCCGACAAGGACGCGTTCCCCGCCGAGGCGATCGAGGCGCTGGCACGCCGGGTGAAGGTGGCCGGCCGCGTCGTGCTCAAGCGCGTGCAGGGCAAGGTCAGCTTCGCGCAGCTGCAGGACATGAATGGCCGCATCCAGCTGTTCATCCACCAGGGCACGGTGGGCGAGGCTGCCTACGAGGCGTTCAAGGGCTGGGACATGGGCGACATCGTGGGCGCCGAGGGCCTGCTGATGCGCACCAAGACCGGCGAGCTGTCGGTGAAGGTGGACGTGCTGCGCCTGCTCACCAAGAGCCTGCGCCCGCTGCCCGACAAGCACCACGGCATGGCCGACGTGGAGCAGCGCTACCGCCAGCGCTACGTCGACCTGATCGTCACCCAGGAAGCGCGCGACACCTTCCAGAAGCGCTCGCGCATCATCGGTTTCATCCGCCAGTGGCTGGAGGCCGCGCCGCGCCGCTTCATGGAAGTGGAAACGCCGATGATGCACGTCATCCCCGGCGGCGCCACGGCCAAGCCCTTCATCACCCACCACAACGCGCTGGACATGGACCTCTACCTGCGCGTGGCGCCGGAGTTGTACCTGAAGCGCCTCGTGGTCGGCGGCTTCGACCGCGTCTACGAGATCAACCGCAACTTCCGCAACGAGGGCGTGTCCACCCGGCACAACCCCGAGTTCACCATGCTGGAGCTGTACCAGGCCTACGCCACCTACAACGAGATCATGGACCTCACCGAGGCGGTGATCCGCGAGACGGCGAAGGCGGTGATCGGCACTACCGCGCTCAGCTGGGAAGGCGCCGCCATCGACGTGGGCCCGGCCTTCCGCCGCTGGACGATGGAAGACGCGGTGCTGGAGTTGAACCCCGAGATCAAGCGCGGGGAACTGCGCGACCGCGCCGCGATGGCCGCTCACGCGCAGCGCCTGGGCATCCACGTCAAGGACGGCTACGGCTGGGGCAAGCTGCTACTGGAGATCTTCGAGAAGACGGTGGAACACACCCTGATCCAGCCCACCTTCATCACCCAGCACCCGGTCGAGGTGTCGCCGCTGGCGCGCGAGAACGACAGCGACAAGGGCATCACCGACCGCTTCGAGTTGTTCGTCAACGGCAAGGAAATCGCGAACGGTTTCTCCGAGTTGAACGACCCGGAAGACCAGGCCGCCCGCTTCAAGGCCCAGGTGGAAGCCAAGGACGCCGGCGACGACGAGGCCATGCACTTCGACGCCGACTACATCCGCGCGCTGGAAGTGGGCCTGCCGCCCACCGGCGGCCTCGGCATCGGCATCGACCGCCTGGTGATGCTGCTCACCGACTCCGCCTCGATCCGCGACGTGCTGCTGTTTCCCTACATGCGGCCCGAAGCACCGCTTACACCGCCGCCGATCCCTACACCAACGGCTAAACCTGTTCCAACACCACCGGCTACACCTGGGGCGTAGGTCGGGCTTCAGCCCGACATGCTCGGGTGTCGGGCTGAAGCCCGACCTACGCCCGACCTGCGGCCGGTTTCCAGCGCACTCGGCTAAAATCGCGGTTTCGACACGCAACGGAGCCTTGCCCATGTGGTTCGCGATCATCGCCCAGGATCATCCCGGTTCGCTGGACAAGCGCCTTGCCGCCCGCGCCGAGCACTTGGCGCGCTTGAACCAGTTGCAGGACGAGGGTCGCCTGCTGCTGGCCGGTCCGTTCCCGGCGATCGAGTCGGAGAATCCCGGCCCGGCCGGCTTCACCGGCAGCCTGATCATCGCCGAGTTCTCCGCACAGACCGACGCGCAGCGCTGGGCCGACAGCGACCCCTACGTGGCCGCCGGCGTCTACGCCCAGGTGAGCGTGAAGCCGTTCCGCAAGACCCTGCCATGAGCGCGGCAATGGTCGAGCAGATTCGCGCGCGGCTCGCGGCGGCGTTCGCGCCCAGCGAGCTGGAGGTGGTGGACGAGGGCCACAAGCACATCGGCCACGCGGGGGAGGGCAAGGGTCACTACCACGTGCGCATCGTCAGTCCCGCGTTCGCCGGCGTGCTGCCGATCAAGCGGCACCGCATGGTCTACGCCGCGCTCGACGGGCTGATGAGCCACGACATCCACGCGCTGTCGATAGACGCGAAGTAAAACAATATGATGCAAGGCATTCCTGCAGCGATACATCATGCAGAGTGCGTTGCGGCACCGCCACGCGTTTGGCACAGTGCCTGAACCCGACGCGCCGAGTCGTGGCGTCATGCCCGCGAAAGCGGGCATCCATGTGGCCTTGTGGCCCCAGAGGACATGGATTCCCGCTTGCGCGGGAATGACGTCGTCGAGTTCGGGGCTTTGCCGCTTGCTTGCCCGCCGATGCGGGCGCCCCACGATTTCCCTGCGATGACCGCATGCGCCTGACCACGATCAAACTCGCCGGCTTCAAGTCCTTCGTCGACCCGACCACGCTGCACCTGCCGGCCAACATGACCGGCGTGGTGGGGCCGAACGGCTGCGGCAAGTCCAACATCATCGACGCGATCCGCTGGGTGATGGGCGAGAGCGCGGCCAGCCGCCTGCGCGGCGATTCGCTCACCGACGTGATCTTCTCCGGCTCCACCTCGCGCAAGCCGGTGGGGCAGGCCACGGTGGAGCTGATCTTCGACAACGCCGACGGCACGGTGCAGGGCGAGTATGGCCAGTACGCCGAGATCTCGGTGAAGCGCCAGGTGACGCGCGACGGGCAGTCCGCGTATTTCCTCAACGGCGCGCGCTGCCGCCGCCGCGACATCACCGACCTGTTCCTCGGCACCGGCCTCGGTCCGCGCAGCTACTCGATCATCGAGCAGGGCATGATCTCGCAGATCATCGAGGCGCACCCCGAGGAGCTGCGCACGCACCTGGAGGAAGCCGCCGGCATCTCCAAGTACAAGGAGCGCCGCAAGGAGACCGAGAGCCGCATCAAGTCCACCCGCGAGAACCTCGACCGCGTGAAGGACGTGCGCGACGAGGTGGACAAGCAGCTCGAACACCTGAACCGCCAGGCCCGCGCCGCCGAGCGCTGGAAGGCCTACAAGGAAGAGGAAACCCGCAAGCAGGCCGAGCTGCGCGCGCTGGAATACCGCGCGCTGAAGGGCCAGCACGACGGCGAAGGCGCGGGGCTGTCCGCCGCCGAGATCGAGATCGAGAAGCAGCTGGCCGGCCAGCGCGAGATCGAGGCGCAGATCGAGGCGATGCGCGAGCGCCACACCGAGGCCGGCGAGCACCTGAACGCGGTGCAGGCCGAGGTCTACAAGGTCGGCGCCGAGATCGCCCGCGTCGAGCAGCAGGTGCGCCACAACAAGGAAACCGCCGAGCGCCTGCAGCGCGCACAGGGAGAGGCCGAGCGCGAACACGCCGAACTGGCCGAGCACATCGCTGGCGACCGCGCCCAGGTCGAGGCGCTGCGCATGGCGCTGGCCGAGGGCGAACCCAAGCTCGAAGCCCTGCAGCAGCTGCAGGACGACACCGCCGAAGCCCAGCGCAGCGCTGAGACGAAACTCGCCGACTGGCAGCAGCGCTGGGACGCGCACACCCGCACCGCCGGCGAATCCAACCGCGCCGCCGAGGTGGAGCGCACCAAACTCAACTACCTCGACCGCCAGGCGATCGACCTCGCCCGCCGCCGCGAAGCGCTGGAAGCCGAGCAGAAGGCCACCGACCTCACCGCGCTGGAAGCCTCCGCCGAGCAGATGCACCTCGAACACGACACCCAGCGCGAGAAACTCGAAGCGCTGGGCAGCCTGCTCGACCAGCACAAGAGCTCTCACGAGAAGGTGCTGGACGAGGAACGCCAGCTGCAGAGTGCGCTGAACGAAGCGCGCTCGCAGCTGCAGACCGCGCGTGGCCGCCAGTCCTCGCTGGAAGCGCTGCAGCACGCCGCGCTCGGCCAGGAGGAAAACGCCGCCAGCCAGTGGCTCGCGCGGCTGGGCCTGGACAAGTCGCCGCGCCTTGGCGAGACGCTGCAGGTGGAAGCGGGCTGGGAAACCGCGGTGGAAACCGTGCTCGCCGGCTTCATCGACAGCGTGCTGGTGGACGGCGCGCACGCGCTGGCCGCCGACTTCGGCGCGCTGCAGAACGCCGACGTGGCGCTGCTCGACCGTGCCGAAGGCGGCGCCAACACCGCCGGCACGCTGGCTGCGCACGTGCGCGGCCCGGCGGCGGCCATCGCCGTGCTCGGCCACGTGCTCGTCGCCGAGTCGCTGGACGAGGCGCACCAGCGCGTGGCCGGCCTGTCCGCGCTGGCGCCGTACCAGTCGGTGATCACCCGCGCCGGCGAATGGCTGGGCCCGGGCTGGGCGCGCGTGCGCCGTGCGCAGGGCAACCAGGTCGGCGTATTGGCGCGCGAGCGCGAGATCCGCACGCTGGCCGAGCAGGTCGCCGCGCTGGAAGCGCGCATCGAGGAATGCACCGCGCAGCTCGACGAACTGCGCACCCGCAAGTTCGAAACCGAGCGCGCCCGCGACGACACCCAGCGCGAGCTGTACAACGCGCACCGCCGCGCCTCCGAACTCGCCGGCCAGTTGCAGAGCCATCGCGGCAAGCTGGAAACCGCCCGCGCGCGCGGCGAAAAAGTGGCGGGCGAACTGTCCACGCTGATCGAGCAGCTGGACGAACTGCAGACGCAGACCCGCGAAGCCCGTGCCCGACTGGATGAGTCAGTCGGCCACATGGGCGACCTGGAAGACCAGCGCCGCGAGCTGGAGAACGAGCGCCGCGCGCTCTTGGAAACCCGCGAGGAAGCGCGCATGAACGCGCGCGAGGCCGCCGACCAGGCGCACGCGCTGGCGCTGTCGCTGGAATCCAAGCGCTCCTCGCTGGCCTCGCTGGAACAGTCGCTGGCGCGCATGGAAAACCAGCTGCGCCAGATCGAGGCGCGCCGCGGCGAGATCGCCGAGCAGCTCGCCGCCGGCTCCGACCCCATCGCCGAACTCGAAGCCGAGCGCCAGACCTATCTCGACCAGCGCCTCTTGGTGGACAAGCAACTGGTGGAGGCGCGCCGCGCGCTGGAGGAATGCGACATCGCGTTCCGCCAACTGGAACAGCGCCGCCACCTCGCCGAGCAAGGGCTGTCGGCGCTGCGCGAGAGCCTGTCCGAGAAGCGCCTCGCCGCGCAGGCGCTGCAGCTGCGCGCCGAGCAGCTGGCCGAAGCGATCGCCGCCTCCGGGCTGGAACTGGAAACCCTGCTCGCCGAGCTGGCCGAGGACGTGGACGCGGCGCAGTGGAAGCAGCAGCTCGCCGACCTCGCGCAGAAGATCGCGCGGCTGGAGCCGGTGAACCTCGCCGCGATCCAGGAACACGCCGAGCAGAGCGAACGCAAGACGTATCTGGACAACCAGCTCGCCGATCTCACCAGCGCGATGGAGACGCTGGAAGGCGCGATCAAGAAGATCGACCGCGAGACGCGCCAGCGCTTCAAGGAGACCTTCGACAAGGTCAACGCCGGCGTGCAGGAGCTGTTCCCGCGCCTGTTCGGCGGCGGCCACGCCTACCTCGAACTCACCGGCGACGACCTGCTCGACACCGGCGTGGCGATCATGGCGCGCCCGCCCGGCAAGCGCCCGTCCAACATCTCGCTGCTCTCCGGCGGCGAGAAGGCGCTCACCGCGGTGGCGCTGGTGTTCGCGATCTTCAACCTGAACCCCGCCCCGTTCTGCCTGCTCGACGAGGTGGACGCGCCGCTGGACGAGGCGAACGTGGGCCGCTTCTCCGCGATGGTGCGCGAGATGAGCGAACGCGTGCAGTTCATCTTCATCAGCCACAACAAGGCCACCATGGAAGCGGCCAGCCAGCTCTGCGGCGTGACCATGCGCGAGCCCGGCGTGTCGCGCCTGGTGCAGGTGGATCTCGCCGAAGCGGCTAAACTGGCGGGCACCGCCTGAGCGCCGCCGCTGGCGCGCAAGGCACCGAACCGAGGAAGCGCGTTCGCCGCCCGCCGCCTGCGCGGCCGGCGAACCCCATGAGGAACCGATGATGACGCTGCAACCCGTGCTTGCCGTGGCCTGGAATCCGGCGGTCGGCATACCGCTGTTGATCGTGGGCGTGGTCGTGCTCGCCCTGATCTGGCTGTTCGGCCAGCCGAAGAAGGAACAGCAGGGCCGGCGGCGCGCGCCGACCG
Source organism: Rhodanobacter denitrificans (assembly GCA_017848855.1). GTDB lineage: Bacteria > Pseudomonadota > Gammaproteobacteria > Xanthomonadales > Rhodanobacteraceae > Rhodanobacter_A > Rhodanobacter_A denitrificans_B. The sequence goes on from JAFIHF010000032.1 coordinate 324,831, forward strand.
GGCCGGGCACGCACGGCGGCGAACGCCGCGAGCCCACGCTGGGCGAAGCCGGTGACGAGGACGGGCTTTCCTTCAGCGCCACCGACGCGTTGCATTTCGACGAAACCGTGCCGCCGAAGCAGGGCGAACTCGACGTCGACCTGCGCGAGGAACTCGAACGCCTCGGTGCCACGCTCGCCGGCGAACGCGGCACCGGCAAGCCGCGCGGCAAGCTGGCCGGGCAGGCCGCCTCGATCGTCGATGCGCTGCGCGCGCCGTCGTCGGCCGCACCGGCGGCGCCAGTCGAGCAGCCGGCGCCAAGCCCGGCCGTCGCCGCACCCACGCCCGCACCCGCATCCGCACCGCAGGCATCCCGCCTGCCGCCGCGCTCCGACCTCGGCCGCCGCCCCGCGCAAATGCCGGTGGAGCGCATCGTCACCCTGTTCGTGGTGGCGCGCGAAGGCGCCCACTTCAACGGCTCCGACCTGATCGTGGCCGCCGAGAAGGCCGGCCTCGAATTCGGCGACATGGGCATCTACCACCGCCTCGTCGACGGCAAGCGCGAGCTCGGCCCGATCTTCAGCGTCGCCAACATGCTCAAGCCCGGCAGCTTCGACCTGGCCCGGCTCGACACGCTGCGCACGCCCGGCCTCAGCTTCTTCATGACCCTGCCCGCGCCGTTGCCCGCGCTCGACGCCTGGGACACCATGCTGCCCACCGCGCAGCGCATGGCGGAGTTGCTCGACGGCCAGGTGCTGGACGAGGAGCGCAACGCGCTCGGCCGCCAGCGCATCGCCCACATCCGCGACGAACTGCGCGGCTGGGATCGCGGCCACGAGGCCGAGGAAATCCACTTCGGGCGCTGAGCGCCCGGAGTCCGTGCGGCCACCCAGCGCAGCGGCGATTCGGAACGGATCGGGCTGCCGGCGCTGCCGTTCGCGGCAGCCCGATGCCCGGCGACGGCCAGGTGCCGCACGCATCGTTCCGCGATGGAACTGCTGCGCAGACCGCCGCCGGGCGGAACCGGCCGGCGCTGCCGCGCCTGCCAGCGCGATCCTGTCGCTGCCGCTCGTGCCCGGCGCGACCGTCAGCGATGCTGCGACGCCGGCGCCGTGCCGCCGAATCTGACCGAGTAGCTCTTTCCGGCCGAAGCGTCGACGTTCACGCTCAACTGGATGGTCGGGCTCAGCCGGGTCACGGTCACTTGCGGGTCGGACGAAATCACGCTGGCCGCACGGCGGTGGATCGTCAGCGTGATCGTGCCGGTATTGGCCCGGGTCGGATCGCTCACCGCCACGTCCAGTTCGCTGCCGCGTTGCTGCGTGGTGACCGAGGCCTGCTGCGCCGTGCTCAGCCAGGCGACGCCATGCTGGTCGTTCACCGTGGTTGCGCTGTTCGTCCAGAAGTTGGCGCCCACCACGTCGATGCTGGTGTCGATGACCGCCTGCACCGACGCCGTATTGGCCAGCACGACGATGTCCGGTCTCGCCGCATAGCGCGCCATCGACGCCTCGGTCTGGTTCGGCAGCACCACGTAGGCGTAGCTCGCCGCGGCCGGCCGCGTGCCGTGCGCCAGCGCCAGGCTCACGAAGTGGTTGGTGTGGCTCGCGGTCGGGCCGCCTTCGTTGATGGCCCGCCAGCTGCCGCTGCGCCTTTCGCGCAAGGCGTCGAGGCTGACCGGGGCAGGGAAGTAGTAGCCGATGCCGCTGTGGACGATATTGCCGTCGAGCCAGGCCCAGCGCACGTCTGCCAGCGTGGTCGGCGAGGTCGCGAGCGCCGTCGGCTGGGCCTTGCCGTTGACCACGAGGGCGTTGTCGCCGGCCGCATCGATCTTGCGGTTGTCGACGATCGTTTCGACCGCGCCGTCACTGCCGCTCGTGATGCCGGCGCCGAGCGCGACCATCTTGTCGTCGAAGAAGAACCAGGACTTCTTGCCGGCCAGCGTGCTGCCGGTGACGTTCGCCATCGAGAACTGCATGCCGGCACTGGTATACATGCCATTCAGCACCGAGCCGCCCACCCAGTCGTCCGGATTGGTCATGGGCGACCAGTCCTTGTGCGCCTCGGTCGCGCCGTCCGTGGTCACGCCCGGCAGGCGCAGGAGGTCGACGGTCGGCCAGTAGTTGTCGTCGTACTGGGTCTGGTCGGCGGTGTACAGGTAGGTCATGCCGGCGCCGGTGTACCAGCCCTTGAGGTTCTCGCCGTTGCCGACTTCGTAGGCGGTGATCGTCGGCGAGAACAGGCTCAGGCCGAAGGCGAAGCCGGGCCGTGCATGCACCACGCGCGCCATCGAGGCGAAGTTGTAGCTGGCCGTCGGCGCCGGTGCCGGTGCGATGCTGTTGTCGGCCATGATGGCCTTCAGCGTCGCGATGGCATACGGACCGAGGCCGGCGTAATAGTTCTTGTACGTCGTGTCGCGCGTCACCTGTCCCTTGACCACGCTCTGGATCGAGGCGCGCTGCGCGGCCGGTGCGCCCAGCGCCAGCTTGGCCAGGTTGTCGAGCACGCTGCGTCCGCTGGCATGGTCCCCTTCGGCGACACGCGAAAGTTTGCGGCCGCTGACCATGTCCATCATGGCGCCGTCGTACAGCAGCGGCGCATACGACTGCAATGCCCACTGCCACACGTTGCCCTGGTCCGGATCGGCGACCGGCCAGGCCGAATGGTTGAACAGGTCCAGCAGCAGCGCCACGTCGCCGAGCAGGACGTTGCCGTAGCTGCCGGTATAGGCCACATCCCCGTGCTGGATGAACGAGCCATCCGCATGGAAGCCGTCGCCTTTCGTGACATACGGGAACAGCGGGCTCATGTTGTCGCGCGCAAGCGCAATCCGCGCGCCATCCTTGGCCAGCACGCCGCTGGCCAGCACCACCTCGACCTGATCCGAGAGATTCGCGCCGGTCATCACCGGCCCGGCGCTACGCGCGAGCGGCGTCGGCACGAAGTGGTTCATGGCCTTCGTGTAGTTCGCGATCTGCGCCGGCGTCAGCAGCGGATACACCAGCATCGCCGTCTTGCCCAGGCATTGCGGGATGCCGATCTGCCAGTCCCACCAGTTGCCCTTCTCGGCCAGGTTTTCGTTGTAGTGGTTGGCGTAGAGCCAGTCGAGTCCGCCGACGATTGCGCGCCCCAGCGCGGCATTGCCCCGCATCGAGCCGCCCGGTTGCGCCCACGCGGTCGCCATGGTGCCAAGACGCTCGCAGTTGCGCTCTGCCGCGGGGGCGTGCAGCGAAAGCTCCGCGAGATCGCTCCAGAGAGAGCGGCGGCCCGCGGATCGATCCATCGCATCGAGGTACCGCTTCGCCTCCGCCGCGGTGGCACGGACCGACGCCGCCACGTCGGGATCGCGCATGTCGTTCGCGCTGCCGACGTTGATGGCGTTCCAGTGGGTGCGCAGCCGGTCGAAATCGTCCGGCGCGTCGATGGTCGCGCCGTGCACGGGCGCACCCGAGGCGCCCGCGACGGCCTGCGGCCATGCAAGCACTGCCGCGATGGCGGCCGTCGCGGTTGCCAGCAAGCGAAACCGCAGACGCGCGTTGTCGCGTGTCGCCATACGCTTCGTCACGGGTCCTCCTGCGGCCGTCCTAGCCGAGGCCGAGCACACCATCTCTGCGCCGGGGGATCTTCATGGGATTGGCGTCCTGGAGTTCCTGCGGCAGCATCGCGTCGGGCCAACCTTGGAACGTGACCGGCGCGAGCCAGCGGCGGATGGAGGTGGCGCCGACCGAGGTGTGCAGCGCGTTCGTCGTCGCCGGCCACGGGCCGCCATGCTGCATGCCCCATGCCACCGCGACGCCCGTGGGCCACTGGTTGTAGATCACGCGGCCGGCGATGTGGCGGAAGATCGCCGCCGCTTTCGCCGCGTTGTCCGCGTCGGAAGCAGCCGCCTGCACGCTGGCGGTCAGCGAACCCGGCAGGTGCCCGAGCAGGGCGAACAGGGCATCGACGTCCTCGTAGGTCACGATCAGGCCGGCCGGACCGAAGCATTCTTCCGTGTACTTCTGCACGTCGCCCGCGAAGGTGGCGAGATCGACCGTGAACAGCTGCGGCTGCACGCCATAAGCGTCTTCGCTGGCATTGCCGACCGCGTCGAGCCGGGCATGCGCGGCCAGCGCCTGGGTGCCGGCGGTGTAGGCGTCGCGGATGCGCGCAGTGAGCATCGCGCCGCCGGCGGTCCTGCCGACCGCTTCGGCGAGTTGCCCGACGAACGGCGTCGGCACGAAGGTGAGGCCCGGGTTGGTGCAGAACTGGCCCACGCCGAGCGTGAGCGACTGCGCGTAGCCTTGCGCCAGTTCGGCGCCGCGCTCGGCCACCGCACCCGGCAGGATCACGCCCGGATTGATGCTGCCCAGCTCGCCGTAGAACGGAATCGGATCCGGCCGGCCCTGGGCCAGGTCGAACAGGGTGCGGCCGCCGGTGGTCGAACCGGTGAAGCCGGCCGCCTTGATCGCCGGGTGCCGCACCAGCTGCGAACCGGCCGCGGTGCCGTAGACGATGTCGAACGTGCCCGCCGGCGCGCCGGCTTCGGCGAGCGCGCGCGCGACCACCTGCGCGGTCGCGTGCGAGGTGGCGGGCTGCGCGGAATGCGCCTTCACCACCACCGGGCAGCCGGCCGCGAGCGCGGACGCGGTGTCGCCGCCCGCCACCGAAAACGCGAACGGGAAGTTGCTCGCCGAAAACACCGCCACCGGGCCGAGCGGCTGCAGCATGCGGCGCAACTCGGGGCGCGGCGGCACGATGCCGGCATCGGCGGAGTCGAGAGTCGCCTCGACATAGCTGCCCTCGCGCAGCACCGTGGCAAACAGGCGCAGCTGGTTCGAGGTGCGCTTGATCTCGCCGTTGAGCCGCGGCAGGCCGAGCGCGGTTTCGCCGTCGGCCACCGCGGCGAGTTCGCCCGCGTGCGCATCGATCGCATCGGCGACTTTTTCCAGCGCCGCCGCGCGCGCGTCGCGCGAGGTGCCGGACCAGGCCGCGAACGCCTGCTGCGCGCGCGCGCAGATCGCGTCGACTTCGGCTGCGGTGGTCGATGCGGTCGCCGCACCGAACGCTTGCCCTGTACGTGGATTGAAACCCTGGACGCTCACTTGGTCTGCTCCTTCGCTTGTTCCTTGACTGCGGTGTTCCAGCCCTCGCTGCACCAGGCGCCACCGACGTAGCGCATCAGCGGGCTGGCGGGATCGGGTTCGCCTTGTTCGGCCTGCAACTGCGCGGCGAACCGTTCGGAATCGTCCTGCGGCGCGTAGCCGAGCGCGCGCGCCTCGTCGAGCGACACCCAGTGCCGCGTGTTGTTCGACGCGCCCCAGACCACGCGGAATCCCGGCGCCGGCGCGGCCACGCAGGCTTCGATCAGCCGCGCGCCGTCGTCCGGAGACAGCCAGGTGCGCAGCATGCGTGCGTCCTTGGGCTGCTCGAAACAGGAGCCGATGCGGATCGCGACGACCTCGAGCCCGTAGCGGTCGGCGTACATGCTGCCGAGCGCTTCCATCGCGACCTTGCTCACGCCGTAGTTCGTGTCCGGGCGCGGGAAGGCATCGGCGCGGACTTCGCCGTCCTGCGTGCCGACGTAGCCGATGGCGTGGTTGGAGCTGGCGAGAATGACGCGCTTCACGCCGGCGCGCCGCGCCGCCTCGAGGGTGACGTAGGTGCCGTGGATGTTGACGTCGAGGATCGGCGCCCATTCGTGCTCGGTGGACAGGCCGCCCAGATGCACGATCGCATCGACGCCGGCGCACGCGGCCTGCATCGCCGCCATGTCGGTGATCGAGGCGCGCACGATTTCGGCGCCGTCGCCGCCGCCGGGAACATCGGCGATGTCGAGCAGGCGCAGCACGCGCCCTGCGCGTGCCAGGCGGGGACGCAGGAGGGTGGCCATGCCGCCGGCCGCGCCGGTGATGAGGATTCTTTGCATGTCAGCGATTCATTCCCATTCGATGTCAGTATCCGACGTGGTAGTCCTGCGGCACCGGCAGCCCCGCCCACGCCTTCTTTTGCGTCCAGTCGGCCGCGGGCGCGGTCCAGAATGCGTGGGTCGGCGGCAGGCCGAGCGGCAGGAACGACAACGTCGCCATGTACAGGCTGCCGGTCGACGTGTAGCTGTTGGCGAGGTCGGGCTGGTGGTTGGCGAAGCCGAGCTGCAGCCAGCCGTTCGCATCGAACACGCCGGGGCTCGCGTACATGCGCCGATGCACGGCGCCCAATGCGCAGCGCACCTGCGCGGGAGACACGCCCTCGGGCAGGTCGTCCTGCAGCGCAAGTTGCGCGAGCGCCTGGAACGCGGCCGTGCGGTACGTGATCGAGCGCCCGATCAGGGGATAGCTGCCGTCCGGCCCGATCATGCGCTCCTGCTGGCTGCCGAAGCGGCGCATGCGCTTGCGCGCGCGTTCGTAGCGATCCGCGATCATGTCCTTGCCGCCGTCCCAGCTTCCGCTGTACGCGCTGTGTACGCGCAGCAGGTCGACCAGCATCGGGTGGATCACGTACGAGTTGTAGTAGTCGAACGCGAACCTCGGGCCGTCGCTGTACCAGCCGTCGCCGACATACCAGTCGTCGAATTTGCGCAGGGCGAAGTCGACGCGCGCCGGATCCCACGCCGCATCGACCGAGCGCAGGAAAGTCTCGGTCATCGCCGCGAACAACAGCCAATTGGAGTAAGAGGCCTTGCGGTCGCGCAGCGACTGGAACGCGGCGATCACGCCGCGCTTCGTTTTGGCATCGAGCGGATCCCACAAGGCCTTCGGCGCGCGCAGGAAGGCGTGGGCGAGATAGGCCGCATCGACGATGGGCTGCTGGCCGGCGTGGAAGTTCAGCCGATCCGGGCTGTGCGGATCGACCGCATGCGTCAGCCCCTGCAGCGCGTCGTCGCGGAGCTGGTGCCGCACCCGGGCTTCGCCGGACGCATCGTCGGGCAGGCTCAGCCACGGCGCCACGCCGGCCAGCGTGCGGCCGACCGCTTCGACATAGGTCGCGTCCGGATGCAGGTCGTAGCCCGGTCCGCGCTCGAACGGCATGTTCCGGCGCAGCGTTCCCCTAGCGAGGTTCGACAGCACCGGGCTGGCGATGCGATGCAGCCAGGCCGCCCAGTCGGCGCGGCCGACCGGGCTGTCCACGGCAGCGGTTTTCCGCGCGATGGCGGCGTTCGCCGGCAGCGCCAGCGCGCTGCTGCCGGCGGATACGGCCAGAAGGAAATCCCGCCGCTTCACGGCTCAGCCTATGCTCAAGTGGCGCAAGGAGTCGCTGACGACGCGAGCGGCCTCGAACAGGCCCTGGACGACTTCCTGCTCGTGCTTCTTGTCGAGGCGCGCGATCGGCACGGACGCGCTGATGGCGTCCACCGCCGGCGTGCGATAGGGCAGGGCAACCGCGAAGCAGCACAGGCCCGGGGTGTTCTCTTCGCGCTCGTAGGCATAGCCGAGCGAACGGAACTCCGCGAGCTGCTTGTGCAGCGCGCGCGGGTCGCGCACGGTGTTCGGGGTCAGCTGGGCGAACTTCGCCGGCAGCAGCGCATCGACCTCGGCATCGCTGCGCACCGCCAGCAGCGACTTGCCGAGCGAGGTGGCATAGGCCGGCACGCGGCGGCCCACGCGCGAAATCACGCGCAGGTGGTGCTGCGATTCGCGGCTGGCGAGATAGACGACGTCGCTGCCGTCGAGGCGCGCCAGGTGCACGGTTTCGTTGATCTGGCCGCGCAGCTCGGTGATCACCGGCGCCGTCGCCTGCACGACGCGGTCGTGATCCAGATACGACGTGCCCACCAGCAGCGCACGCACGCCGATGCCGTAGGTGCCGAGCCGCGTGTCGCTGTACAGCCAGCCGCGGCCGACCAGCGTCTGCAGCAGCATGTACAGGCTGGACTTGGGCACGTCCATGGCCTCCTGCAATTCGGTCAAGGTCATGGGGTGCGGGCTGTTCGCCAGGGCCTCGAGCAGCACGATCGTGCGATCCGCGGATTTCACCGCGCTCGGCGCGGCCTTCGTCACGCTTGCTTCAACTGCCTTTGCTTTTGTGCCGCGGGCGCGAGCAGGGGAGGTACTGGGTTTGCTCTTCATGACCATGGTCTTTCTCCATTGGGGGATTCGCTTGCGTGTGCGGCATGCACGAAAGGCATGCGCGCCGGCGGGCGTGTGTGCCAGCCTCGCCTCGACACTCGCGGAATGTAGTTCACATGCATGACCCATACAACACTTGACAGAACAACTTGGCATGAGTTCATATGTATGTGAAGCACATTCACATGTATGAACTTGGGAGGGGAAAAACATGAACCTGATCGCTGCTCGCCGTACCCCGTTGTTGCGTCTTGCACTCGCCAGTGCCGTCGTTGCCGCCCTGTATGGCGCACCGTCGGCCCATGCTTCCACGGCATCATCCGCTGATGTCCCTGCTGCCGGCTCCGCCGCTGCCCAGGACACCACCACGTCGAAAAAGCCGATCGCCCTGGCGCCGGTGATGGTTTCGGCGAACAAGCGCGTCGAGAAGCTCGAGAACGTGCCGATGTCGATCTCGGTGTTGAACACCGAGCAATTGCAGCGCGCCAACGTGGGCAATTTCGACGACATCGTCAACATCATCCCGGCGGTGACCGTGGCGTACAGCACGACGCCGGACAACTTCGCCATCAACATGCGCGGCATCGGCACCATGTCGATCGGCGTCGGCGTCGAGTCCGACGTCTCGGTGGTCATCGACGACGTGCCGTACGGCGCCCAGTACCAGGCCTTCACCGGCCTCGGCGACATCAGCCGCGTCGAAGTGCTGAAGGGGCCGCAGAGCACGCTGTTCGGCAAGAACGCCATCGCCGGCGTGATCAGCTACATCACCGCGCCGACGGGCGGTCCGGCCGGCGCCAAGGTCGGTGCGTATTACACGAGCGATGGCGAGTGGCGCGCCCAGGCGTCGGTGCACGCCCCCGTGGGCGACAAGTTCTCGTTCCGCCTCGCCGCGAGCGACTCGCGCTTCCCCGGCAATGTCGAGAACCTGACCAACGGCAAGGAGATCAATGGCTGGAGCGGCAAGACCCTGATGGGCAAGTTCACCTGGAACCCGACGGACAACCTCACGCTCGAGTTCTCGCCGCATTACAGCAAGTCGAACAACAACTGCTGCGTGCCCGTCTACCGGCGCTTCGACGGCATCGGGAGCGCCGTGCTGAAGAATACCGGCACCCCGGCCGGTTCGAAGGTGCCGGTGCAGGTGCCGGCCACGACGCTGCTGGCCGGCATCCCGATCGGACCGGACAACGTCTACACGCGCACGGATTTCCCGACCGGGCTGACCTCGACCGACAAGGGCGCGTCCCTGCACGCCACCTACACCTTCGCCAACGGCGCCACGCTGATGGCGATCAGCTCGTTCGACAAGTACACCGCGCTCGACTACCGCGACCAGGACTTCTTCGACGTGCCGGTGTTGCAGTACTTCCCCTGGTCCGCCGGCCCGCTCAAGAACCAGCCGTCGGGCGTCAACTACGGCATCACGCAGATCGGCACCCACCGCCTCGAGGCGCATACCGACGAAATCCGCCTGACCTCGCCGGACGACGGCTCCTTCAAGTACGTGGCGGGCCTGTGGTACGGCAAGAACGGCATCGACCGCAACCTGATGCGCGGCTATCCGAACATCAACGCGAGCTCGCCGGTGCAATACCTGGCCACGACCTACAACCAGACCTATGCGGCCTTCGGTCAGGCAAGCTGGGAGTTCGTGCCGAGCTGGACGGTGGTCGGCGGCCTGCGTTTCAACCGCGAGGTCAGCGGCTACAGCTTCGCCCAGGGCCAGCCCACCACGGCCACCCCGGCGCCGTACCCGCCGAGCGCGGATTTCACGCCCTCGACGGTCAACCTGGCCGGCCATGGCTACGGCGACAACGCCGTCACCGGGCGCTTCAGCCTGCAGCACCAGTTCAACGACAAGCTGATGGCCTATGCGAGCTACTCGACCGGCTACAAGGGACAGGCCTACGCCCTGACCACCGGCCTGACGGCGCTGGTCGCCAACAGCACCTTCCCGGTCAAGGCGGAGACGGCCAAGTCGTTCGAGCTCGGCATCAAGGACAACTTCTGGGATGGACGCGCCACCCTGAACGCGAGCCTGTTCCACACGCGCTTCTACAACTACCAGCAGAACGTCGGCATCCAGATCCCGGGTTCGGAAGTGTTCCAGACCGTGCTGTACAGCATCCCGTACGTGCAGACGAAGGGCGCGGAGGCGGACCTGGCGATCGTGCCGATGGAGAACATGCTGGTCAACGCGAGCCTCGCCTACACGCTGGCGACCGTGGGACCGTGGCAGAACGGCCCGTGCTACACGGTCTTCATGAAGACGACCAACGGCGGCTTCAACGATTCGTGCGTGCTGAAGAATCCGGCTTTCGGCGGCACCAACACGCAGGACCTGACCGGCGCGAGGATGCCGAACGCGCCCAAGATCCGCGCCAACCTCAGCGTGCGCTACGACATTCCGCTGGCGACCTCGTTCGATGCGTTCGTCACGGCCAGCGAACGTTACCAGTCCGCATCGACCATCGACGTCAGCCAGAACCCGTTCAACAATGTGCCGGCGTACGCCATCACCAACCTCTCGTTCGGCATCGCCGACAAGGCCAAGCGGTACAAGCTGAGCTTCTACGTCAACAACCTGTTCGACCGGCAGTACCTGGCCCGCGGCTTCGGCATCGGTACCGGCTGGAGTTCGACCAACGGCACGCCGTTGTACGTCTCCGGGTGGACCCCGACGCGCGACGCGTTCCGCTACTTCGGCGTGGGCTTCGACTGGAACTTCCGCTGAGCAAGTCCCACGCCTCGCAGCGTGGTTGACGGTCCGGGGCGCACGAGCCATCGAACGCCCCGGGCCTGATGGCCGCCCCTTCATCTCCCAAAAGCAAGAACATGAAAATGAATTCTCCCTACGACTTGTCCGGCGTGCTGTTCTTCCCGGTCACGCCCTTTGCGCCGAACGGCGAGGTGGATGTCGCCGCGTTGGCCGAACACATCCAGCGCGGCGTGGCGAGCGGGCCGGGCGCGGTGTTTGCCGCCTGCGGTACCGGGGAATTCAATGCGCTGGAAGTGGGCGAGTTCGAGACGGTCGTGCGGGTCGCGGTGGAAGCGACGGCGGGCCGTGTGCCGGTGTTCGCCGGCTGCGGCGGCTCGCTGCCGCAGGCCAGGCAGTTCGCGGCGGCGGCGCAGCGCGCCGGCGCCCAGGGCCTGCTGCTGCTGCCGCCCTATCTGGTCAGCTGCCCGCCCGAGGGCCTTGCCCGGTACGTCGAGCAGGTCGCCGCGTCGACGCCGTTGCCGCTGATCGTCTACCAGCGCAACAACGCCGTGTTTACCCCGGAAACCGCGCTGCGGGTGGCGCGCCTGCCGAACGTCATCGGTTTCAAGGACGGCCTCGGCAATCTCGATGCGATGCAGCGCATCGTCCTCGCCGTGCGCGGCGGGATCGGCGACAAGCCGTTCCAGTTCTTCAACGGCATGCCGACCGCCGAAATCACGCAGCGTGCCTATCGCGCCATCGGCGTGCCGCTGTATTCCTCGGCGGTGTTCTGCTTCGCGCCCGAAATCGCGAAGGAGTTCTACGACGCCGTGGAGCGGAACGACACGGCGCGAGTGGACGCCTTGCTGCAGAACTTCTACGTGCCGCTGGTGGAGCTGCGCAACAAGGTGCCCGGTTACGCCGTCTCGCTGGTCAAGGCGGCCGTGCGCTTGAACGGCATCGCGGCCGGATCGGTGCGTGCCCCGCTGGTCGAGCCGGCGCCGAAGCATCTCGAGCGACTGGAGCAGATCATCGCTGCGGGGCGTGCGCTGGCCGGATCGTCCGCGGCGACGGCCTAGGCCGCGGCCCGGAACGTGCCGGATCGGCGACTGACGATGCAGCGCAACCCGCCCGGGCGTTCGCACGGATCGCACGGTTAGCGACATGGCCCGGCTCGCGCTCGCGCATATGTACGTGTGGGACGTGATCGGCGATCCCGACGCGGTGCCGCGGCTGCGCGATCTCGGCATCGGCGCGGTGGCGCTGGCGGCGGCCTATCACTCGGTGCGCGCCGGCACGCCGCTGCATCCGCGGCACCGCGTCGTCGACGCGTCGCACGCGGCCATGTACCTGCCGGTCAGGCAGGCGGCCTGGGGCAACCGCAGCCTGCAGCCGGCGCCGCCGGCCTGGCTGGCGACGCCGAATTCCTTCGGCCTCGCGGCGCAGGAAGTGTGGCGTGCGGGGCTCCCGGTCTACGCCTGGGTCGCATTGACGCATTCGAGCCGGCTGGGCCAGGCCGCGCCCCATCTCACGGTGCGCAATGCGATGGGCGACCGGTATGCGTATGCGTTGTGTCCGGCGCACGCCGAGGTCGTCGAGTATTGCGTGAACCTCGTTCGCGAAGTCGTGCAGTTGGGGCAACCGCAAGGGCTGATCCTCGAAGCGGCCGGCCCGATGGGGTTCGAACACGGCAGCCACCACGAGAAGACCGGCGGTGCCGACTACAACGAGGCGCAGAAGCAGCTGCTGTCCTTGTGTTTCTGCGATGCCTGCGAGGCGCGTTACGTTAGCGCCGGTATCGATCCCGGGAGCTTGCGCGCCGCGGTGCGTGCCGGCATCGACGGCGGCGCCACGTCGACCGACGTGGCGCTCGGCGAAACGCTGGCCGACCAGGTGGCGAAGGTACGCGGGGCGATCGCGCGGGAGCTGCGCCGGCAGGTCGTCGCAGCGGCGCGCGAGCAGTCGCCGTTCCTGGATATCGTGCTGCACGCGAGCGCGGACCGTTGGGCGACGGGGCCGTTCGCCACGGTCGCCGGCGGAGTCGAGGCGGAGGTCGACACACTGGTCGCCAACTGCTGGCCGGAACCCGGCGGGTCGCTGGCGAACATCGCCGGCTTGAAAGGATGGCGCCAGGATCGCAGGCTCGCCGCCTACGTGCTGGCGCTGCCGCCGAAGGAGTGCAGGGCGGATGTGCTGCAGGCCGAACTGGACGCCTATGCCGAAGCGGGTGTCGACGAGTTTCATTTCCATCATGTTGGATTGGCATCACGCGCGCGACTCGAGGCCATCGGTGGCGCGCTGAAATCGGGGAGAGCGTAATGTCGTTGGTCGCGCCGTCAGAAGTCCGAACCGTTGTCGCGCGCGTCGGGCGCTATCGCTGGGTGATCTGCGCGCTGCTGCTGGCGGCGACCACGATCAACTACATGGACCGGCAGTTGATCGGCATCCTCAAGCCGCTGCTCCAAGGCGAACTCGGCTGGAGCGAAACCGACTACGGGAACATCGTGGTGGCCTTCCAGGCCGCCTATGCGATCGGCTTGCTGCTCGCCGGCCGTGCCGTCGACCGGATCGGCACGCATCGCGGGTTTTCCGTCGCGATCGCGCTGTGGAGCCTCGCCTCGATGGCGCATGCACTGACCCGCAGCCTCGCCGGGTTCATCACCGCGCGCTTCGCGCTGGGCCTGGGCGAATCCGCGCATTTCCCGGTGGCGATCAGGACCGTGGCGGAATGGTTTCCGAAAAGCGAGCGCGCCCTCGCCACCGGCATCTTCAACGCCGGCGCGACGCTCGGCGCGCTGGTCACGCCGCTGTTCGTGCCGGTCGTCGTGGCCGCCTTCGGCTGGCAAGGGGCGTTCGTCGTCATCGGCGCGCTCGGCTTCGTCTGGCTGGCGTTCTGGCTCGCCTTGCATGCGTTGCCGTGGCAGAGCCGCCGTGTCGGTCGCGCGGAACTCGAGCACATCGCGAGCGAACCCGAGGACGACGAGGCGCCGGTGCACACCAGCTGGCGCGAACTGCTGCGGCATCGCGAGACCTGGGCCTTCGCGATCGCCAAGTTCCTCACCGACCCGATCTGGTGGCTGTACCTGTTCTGGCTGCCGGACTTCTTCACGCGCAGCTTCAGGATGGACCTGAAAGGCCTGAGCGTGCCGACCGCGGCGGTGTATCTCGCCGCCGGGGTGGGCAGCATCGTCGGCGGCGGGATTTCCTCGTGGCTGATCCGGCGCGGCATGCCGGTGAACCGCGCGCGCAAGCTGGCGATGCTGGCGTGCGCGCTCGCGGTGACCCCGGTCTGGTTCGCGGCGGGCGTTTCGAATATCTGGACCGCGGTCGCGATGATCGGCCTGGCCGCCGCCGCGCACCAGGGCTGGTCGGCGAATCTTTTCACCACCGTGTCCGACCGCTTCCCGCGGCGCATGGTCAGCTCGGTCTGCGGCCTCGGCGGCATGTTCGGCGCGATCGGCGGCATGCTGATCGCCTGGGTCACCGCGCATCTGTTGCAGCTGACCGGCAGCTACGTGCCGGTGTTCGCGCTGGCCGGCGGCGCCTACCTCGTCGCGCTGGCGCAGTTCCACGTGCTGGCGCCGACGCGCGCCGGAACGGCAGGCGCGGCGCGCTGAAGCGCTGCGGGCAGGGGAGCAACGAGCCCGACGATCCGCGAGCGGCGCCCGTTGCAGCGGCGGATTTCCCGAGACACCACCAAGGCGAGAGGGAACAATGAAGCTTTTGAAGCATGTTGCGGTATGGGGCGGGTTGGGCGTCCTGTTCTCCGCTTGCACGTTTGCCGCCCCGGCAGTCCCTGCGCGCGGACTTTCCGTCGACCACGGCCATTTCGTGCTCGATGGCAAACCTTTCCGCATCGTCGCCGGGGAGATGCACTACACGCGCATCCCGCGCGAGTACTGGCGCGCACGCCTGCAGATGGCCAAGGCGATGGGTTTGAATACCATCACCACCTATGTGTTCTGGAATGTGCACGAAGCGGTTCCGGGCCACTACGACTTCAGCGGCCAGAACGATGTCGCGGAATTCATCCGCGAGGCGCAGCAGGAAGGGCTGTACGTGATCCTCCGGCCCGGACCGTACGTATGCGCCGAATGGGAATTTGGCGGCCTGCCGGCGTGGCTGCTGAAAGATGGCGACCTGCAGGTGCGCAGCACCGACCCGAACTTCATGCAGCCGGCCCTGCGCTGGCTGCACCGCCTGGGCAGCGAGCTGGCGCCGCTGCAGCTCGACCGCGGCGGCAACATCATCGCCGTGCAGGTGGAAAACGAATACGGCAGCTACGGTCACGACAAAGGCTACCTGGAGCAGATCCGCCAAGGCGTGATCGACAGCGGTTTCAACGCGTCGCTGCTTTACACGTCCGACAGCGCCGAGCAGCCCGGTTCATTGCCCGGCCTGCTCGAGGTCATCAATTTCGGCGTCGGCCACGCGAAGAAGAAATTCGCGCAACTGCACGCGTGGCAGCCCGGCGGACCCTACATGGCCGGCGAATACTGGGCCGGCTGGTTCGACTCCTGGGGCGGGCCGCACCATGTATCGCCCCCCGGCCTGGTTGCCGGCGAGGTCGACTGGATGCTGAAACAGGGCTATTCCGTCAGTCTCTACATGTTCCATGGCGGCACGTCGTTCGGTTGGATGAATGGCGCCAACTGGAACGAGGGCACTTACCAGCCCGAAGTCAGCAGCTACGACTACGACAGCCCGCTGGACGAAAGCGGCAGGCCGACGCCGAAATACGACGCGCTGCGCAAGGCCATCGCCGACGCAACCGGAGCGACGCCGCCGCCGGTACCGCCGACCCCGCCCACCCAAGCCATCGCCGGCATCAAGCTGGACGAGTCGGTGTCGCTGTGGGACGTGCTGCCCGCACCGGTGGCATCGCACGAGTTGCAGTCCATGGAAGCGCTTGGACAGTCGTATGGCGACATCCTCTACCGCAAGCGCATCGAGCGCGACTTCACGGGCAAATTGCGCATCCATGGCCTGCACGACTACGCCGTGGTCTTCGTCAACGGCAAGCGCATCGGCACGCTCGATCGCCGGCTCGGGCAGGATCGATTGCCCGTGAAGCTGGCCAAGGGCGACACGCTGGATCTGCTGGTGCAGAACGACGGACGCATCAATTTCGGCGACAAGCTGCGTTCGGAGCGCAAGGGCATCCTCGGCAGCGTCACCCTGCAAGGCCGTCCATTGCAGGACTGGAGCATCTATTCCCTGCCATTCAGCCAGGTCGATGCCTTGCACTACAGCCACGCTGCGTGCACGCAAACGCCGTGCGTCTATCGCGGCCACTTCGACGCGCCGGCCTCGGGCAACGCCGCCGCCGACACCTTCCTCGATACGACCGGCCTGGGCAAAGGCATGGTCTGGCTCAACGGACACCCGCTGGGCCGCACCTGGAACATCGGCCCGCAACGCACCCTGTATGTGCCGGGCGCCTGGCTGAAGCCCCGCAACAATCGGTTGATCGTGCTCGATCTCCTGGTGGGAGGCCAGCCGGTGCTGAACACATTGAAGCATCCCGTGCTGGGCACGACGGTCGTGACGGTGCCCTGATTCGTGCCGGACGTGGTGCGGGTCGAATTGCGCTGATTCCCGCCACGGGCTCGCGAGTCCACGTTTGCCTTCGGCGAGCGGGGTACAGGCGCAAGGAGCGCCTGACCCGTCGCGCCGAATCGCTGGGGGCAGGGGAGGGGCAGCGAGGAGTGCGGTCATGTGGTTCATATCCATGAATTATGAAACATATACTTGCACGTGGTTCTCTAGTCGGATATTTTCGGCTTGCACGCTGCAGCACCGTTTTGCGTCGCGCCACTGGACTCCAAGAGTCGGGGAACCACCTTCATGAAATCGATCGCCACGATCCTGTTGCTTTCGTTCGCCGTGCTGTTGCCATGCCGCGCCGCGGAGGCGCCGCTGGCCCCGGACGCGGTGCGCGCGGTGCTGCAACGCTCCGCCGATTGGCAGCTCGCGAACCCGTTGCCGATCCCCACCACCGACTGGCAGATCGCGCCGCTGTACGACGGCCTGCTGCGCCTGGGCTTTACCACCGGCGATGCGCGCGATGTCGCCGCCGTGCTGCGCTTCGGCAACCAGTCGGGCTGGTCGCCGGCTTGGGATCCCTATCACGCCGACGACTGGGCGGTCGGGCATGCCTGGCTCGACCTGTACCTGCTCGACCCCACGCATACGGAACGCCTCGACACCCTGCGCAAGCGCCTCGCCCCGGTGCTGGCGCATCCGGTGACCGAAGTCCTGGATCGGCGCTACCAGCCGAAGACCGCCGGCGTCAAAGTCACCGACCGCTGGACCTGGTGCGACGCGCTCTACATGGAGCCGCCGACCCTGGTGCGCCTGTACCGCGCGACCGGCGACAAGAAGTACCTCGACTTCCTCGACCGCGAATACCGCCAGACCTACGACCAGCTTTACGACCACGACGCGAAGCTGTTCTATCGCGACGGCCGCTACATCGGCACCAAGTCGCCGAACGGCAAGAAGGTGTTCTGGAGCCGCGGCAACGGCTGGGTCTACGGCGGCCTGGCGCTGCTGCTCGAACAGCTGCCGAAGGACCATCCGACCCGCCCGTTCTACGAACAGTTGTTCCGCGAGATGACGCCGGCGGTGGTCGCCGCGCAGCAGGCGGACGGCCTGTGGCGCCCGAACCTCGCCGATCCCGACCAGGTTGCCATCGGCGAAACCAGCGGCAGCGCGTTCTTCGTGTTCGGCCTGGCCTGGGGCATCGATCACGGCCTGCTCGACCGCGCGCAGTATTGGCCGGCGGTCGAGCGCGGCTGGCGCGGCCTGACCACGCGGATCAAGCCGGACGGCTATGTCGGCTACGTGCAGCGGGTGGGCGAGGCGCCGGAGAGCATCAACGCGGACTCGCGCCAGCTCTACGGCACCGGCGCGGTGCTGCTGGCCGGCAGCGAAATCCTGCGTGCGCTCGACACCGCGACCAAGACCTCGCCGGAGAAGATCCTCGCCGCGGCGCAGGCGCAGGTCGATGCGGACCGCACGCCGATCGCGTATGTGCGGCTCGTGCCGGAACGCGGGGACGACCTCGCCTGGGAGAACGACCGCGTCGCGTTTCGCATCTACGGCCCCGAATTGCGCCCCGGCGCGGAGGACAGCGGCATCGATGTGTGGTTCAAGAGCGTTCCGTGGCCGGTCGTGGATTACCGCTATCGCGAGGATCGCCTGCACCACCTCAGCTACCACCAGGATCACGGCAACGGCTACGACGGCTACCACGTCGGCAATTCGCGTGGCGACGGCGGCCTCGGCCTGTGGCGCGACGGCAAGATCGTCACCTCGGACACCTACGTGAGCGCCCAGGTGATCTGGACCAAGCCGGACGTGGCCGAGTTCACCGCCGAATACGAGTATCCGCCGGTGGCCGGCCGCGACAACATCCACGAAACGCGCACGATCCGGCTGCGCCTCGGCGAGCAGCTGAACGAGATCAGCTCGCGCTTCACCGTCGACGGCAAGCCGCTGGCCGGGCTCGATCTGGCGGTCGGGCTCACCACGCAAGACGACAAGATCGCCGAGATGACGTTCAAGCCCGAGGCCGGCTGGATCAGCGTGTGGGAGCCGGTCGACGGCAAGGGCCTCGGCACGGCGGTCATTTTCCCGCGCAGCGAGACGGTGCTCGGCACGCAGCGCGTCAAGAACGAACCCGGCCACGACGAGGCTATCGCGTTCGTGCGCACCGACGCGGACGGAACCATCCGCTACCGCGCCGGCTTCGGCTGGGCGGGCGACAAGAAGATCATGAACAAGAGCGACTGGATGAGCTACGTCGCGGCGCACTCCGGGAGCTCGTACGGCAAGTCCCAATAAAGCGTTCCGCATTTCATGCGGAGGGCGGGACAGCAGCAACCCTCGCGCATGAATGCAAGGCCGAACAGTTTTGTGTGCAGCCCCCTTTCCCCGCGCCCCGATCGCAGTTCATCGCGAAAGGGGCTTTTTGGGGTGCGCATCGATCGATAGCGGGGGCGCTTCGCAGTCGCCGCGAATGGCACGGGAAACGATATTTCTCTCAGGTGGTTGCGCCATGAATGCACTCATCCACAGCGATTCGAAGTCCACGCGGACCGGAGTGGTCGAATGACGATATCGGCGCTTCAAACACCGCGGCAATACGCCATCTCGATCGCGCTGATCGGCGTGCTGTTCTTCGTTTTCGGTTTCGTGACCTGGCTCAACGGCCCGCTGATCACCTTCGTCAAGCTGGCGTTCGATCTCGACACGGACGCGAAAGCGTTTCTCGTCACGACCGCGTTCTACATGGCGTACTTCTTCTTCGCGCTGCCGTCGTCGTGGCTGCTGGAGCGCACCGGCATGAAGCAGGGCATGGCGATCGGCTTGGCGGTGATGGCGGTCGGCAGCTTCGCCTTCGGCACCTATGCCACGCATCGGAACTACCCGGCCTGCCTTGCCGGCCTGTTCGTGATCGGTTCGGGGCTATCGCTGCTGCAGACGGCCTCGAATCCCTACATCAGCATCATCGGGCCGATCGACAGCGCCGCGCGACGCATCAGCATCATGGGCATCTGCAACAAGCTGGCGGGCATCCTCGCGCCGATCATGATCGGCCTGTGGGTGCTCAAGGGCGTCGACCGGATCGGGCAACTGGCTGCCGCGGCGCCGAATGAGGCGGCCAGGGCGGAGGTGCTCAACCGGTTCGCGGCCACGGTGTACCACCCCTACCTCGCGATCAGCGCCGTGCTGGTCCTGCTGGCGATCGGCATCGTGTTTTCGCCGCTGCCCGAGATCCGGGCAGGGGAGGCGAACGTGTCATCCGCGCCCGCACCCGGGGAGCGGGAGAAGGGCAGCCTGCTGCAGTTCCCGCATCTGTGGCTCGGCGTGGTCTGCATCTTCGTCTACCTCGGCGTCGAGGTGATGGCCGGCGACGCCATCGGCACCTACGCCCGCGGTTTCCAGATACCGAACGACCAGGCGAAGTATTTCACCGCGATCACGCTCTCGGCGATGCTGGTCGGCTACGTGATCGGCCTCGCGGTGATTCCGAAACGGCTTTCGCAGGAGCGTTGCCTCGCCGTTTCCGCCGTGCTGGGCGCGGTGCTGGCGATGCTCGCCTGGGCAACGCATGGCTATGTGTCGGTGGCCTGCGTGGCCGCGCTGGGACTGGCCAATGCGCTGATGTGGCCGGCGATCTTTCCGCTCGCGATCAAGGGGCTGGGGCGTTTCACCGAGAAGGGTTCGGCCCTGCTCATCATGGGGATTGCCGGCGGCGCCATCGTTCCACGTCTGTTTGCCGTGCTCAAGGAGCAGTACGACTTCCAGGCCGTGTTTCTCGCGCTGATGTTGCCGAGCTATCTCTACATTCTTTTCTATTCGCTGAAAGGCTACCGGGTCGGCCAGCCGAAACCGGCGGCCTTCCTGGCGACTCCCGTTTTCTCAGGCTCCGAGGAGTAGCACATGTCGATCGAACGCATTGGCGGTATCAAGAGTGGTAGCGGCGGCCAGGCGCTGCCGTTCTGTCAGGCCGTCCGGGCCGGCGATTTCGTGTTCGTCTCCGGGCAGGTGGCAATGGGCGAGGACGGCGAGATCGTCGCCGGCGGCATCGTCGAGCAGACGCACAAGACGATGGAGAACATCATCGCGATCCTGGCCAAGGCCGGTTGCACGCTGGCCGATGTGGTCAAGGCGAACGTCTGGCTCGACGACACGCGCGATTTCCAGGCGTTCAACCGCGCCTACTCCGGCTATTTCGCCGGCAACCCGCCCGCGCGTTCGTGCGTGCGATCGCAGATCATGGTCGACGCCAAGGTCGAGATCGACGTGATCGCCTACAAGCCGGCGCACGACTGAACATGGCCCACGCGCTCTACACGTATCCGTGGAATCTGCACGACCCGGATGCGGATGTCGCGGCCATACGCGCGCTCGGCATCGACGAAATCAGCCTGGCAGCGAGCTACCACGCGGGCAAATTCATCCAGCCGCACGATGCGCGGCGGCGCGTCTACTTTCCCGAGGACGGCACGGTCTATTTCCGTCCGCGTCGGCAGTACGGCACGGTCCAGCCGCAGGTCGCCGCGATCACCGCGCAGCGCGATACGTTGCAGGAGCTGTGTGGCCGCGGCGCAGTCAAGATCAATGCCTGGGTCGTGCTCAACCACAACACGCGGCTCGGCATGCTGCATCCCGGGCTGGTCGTGCACAACTGCCACGGCGATCCGTATCCGTACAGCCTGTGTCCCGCGCATGCCGAAGTCCGCGAGTACGCCGTGACGCTGGCGGCCGACCTGGCCGCGCATTACGACCTGGCGCGCTTGCTGCTCGAGACGCCGGGGTACCTGGGCTACGCGCACGGCTTCCACCACGAGTTCGCGCAGCTGGCCGTCGACGCGACGCTGGACGCACTGCTCGGCCTGTGTTTCTGCGGGGCCTGCCTGGCCGGCGCCTTGCGCGCGGGCATCGATGCCCCGGGCCTGCGCAAGCGCACGGCTGCACGCGTCGACACCTTGCTCGGTTCCGAAGTCGAGGCCGACGAGCGGCGGGCGTGGGATCGACTCGAACGCGATCTGCAAAACGACGCGGAGTTGGCGGCGTATCACGCCTGGCGCGCCGAAACGGTGACCTCCCTGGTCGCCGAGATCCGCGCCGAGGTCAGGCCCGAGGTCGCGGTCAAGGTGATTTCCACGACGCAGCGCAGCCATCGGCTGGCCTATCTCGAAGGGCACGACCTCGGCGCCCTGGCGGACGTCTGCGACGGCCTGGAAGCGCCGCTGTACCAGTCCTCGACGCGCGCCTTCGAGGACGAACTCCGCTACCTGCGCGGCCAACTCGGCGCCGCGCCGATGAGCGCGATTCTGCGCCCGGGCTTTCCGGACATGGACGAGGAAGCGCAATTGCGCGAACGCCATGCGTCGCTGCAGGCAGCGGGCCTCGGCGATATCGCCTTCTACAACTACGGACTGCTGAAGCCGAGCAACCTGGCCTGGATCCGCCGCCTGCTGACCACGGACAACATCCCATGACGACGAGTTTCGATTTCACCGGCAAGCACATCATGATCACCGGCGCCGCGGGCGGCATCGGCATCAGCCTGTGCAAAGCCTTTCTGGGCTGGGGCGGCACGGTCTACGCCTTCGACCGCGACGAGGCCACCCTCGATTCGCTGAAGGCGGCGCTGGGCGCGCATCCCCACCTCGTCTGCGCCGCCGCGGACCTGACCGATCTGGCTGCCACGAAGCAGGCGGTCGATCGTCTCGGCAGTCAGCACGGCGCGGTCGATATCCTGATCAACAACGCCGGCGCGGCGGCCGCGACCGCCTTGGCCAACCTGACTCCGGAAAACTGGGAGCACGATCTCGCGATCAACCTCACCGCCCCTTACCACTGCGTCGAGGCGGTCAAAATGGCCATGCTCGCGAACAAGCGCGGCGTGATCGTCAATATCGGCACCGTCAACAGCCTGCTGGCGCTCGGCCACCCGGCCTACAGCGCGGCCAAGGCGGGATTGGTCAGCTATACCCGTTCGCTGGCGATCGAGTACGGACCGCACGGCATCCGCGCGAACATCCTTTGCCCGGGCACGGTCAAGACGCAGGCCTGGAAAGCGCGCGTGGCGAAGAAGCCGCAAGTGTTCGACGACTTGAAGAAGTGGTATCCGCTGCGCGATTTCGCCGAGCCCGCCGATATCGCGAATGCAGCGGGCTTCCTCGCCTCCGACGCGGCGCGGGCGATCACCGGCGTGGTGCTGCCCGTGGATGCCGGCCTGACCGCGGGCAACCCGGTCATGGCGGCGGAACTGACGCTGGAATCCTTCTGATGGCGACCGACATGCAAGCGCCGTGGGCCTTGCCCGTGCTGACCGGCTGCAAGGGCCTGCCGCTGGCGGCGAGCGCGTTGCGCCTCGAAGACATCGGCGCGCAAGGCTGGAATCTGCTTGCCGGCGACCTGCCGACGCCGGTGGCCGTGCTCAAGGCCAGCGCGCTGGCGCACAACCTCACCACGATGCAGGCGTATCTCGATCGCGCCGGCGTGCGCCTCGCGCCGCACGGCAAGACCACGATGTGCCCACAACTCTACGCGCGGCAGATCGGCGCCGGCGCCTGGGGCATCACTGTGGCGACGTTCGCCCAGGCGCGGGTGGCGATCGCCTGCGGCGTGCGCAACGTGCTCATCGCCAACGAACTGGTCGGCGAGGCCGAAATCGAGGGGTTGGCGCAACTGCAGCGCGAACACCCCGAGTTGGAACTCTACAGCTTGGTGGATTCGGTCGCGGGCCTGGAACGGCTGCATCACGTCCTGCAGCGCCATCCCGGCCAGTCGCCGTTCCGCGTGCTGCTGGAAATCGGTTTCCCGGGCGGACGCTGCGGTTGCCGCAGCGCCGAGGAAGCGCTGGCCGTGGCACGCGCCGCCGCCGCGTTGCCGACGATCGCGCTGAGCGGCATCGAAGGCTACGAAGGCCTGATCGTGAGCGCGGACCGGCATCGCGACGCCGTGGCGGTCGATGCCTATCTGGCGACCGTCATCGAGGTCTTCCAGCGCTGCGCCAACGAGAAACTGTTCGCCAAGGGCCCGGTGCTGCTCAGCGCCGGCGGTTCGGCCTATTTCGACTTGGTCGCGCGCGCCCTGGCCAGCGTCAAGGCGCTCGACCTGCTGCCGATCGTGCGCAGCGGCTGCTATCTCACGCACGACACCGGCTTTTACCAGGCGCTGGTCGCCAACGTGGCCGAACGAGCCGTGCTCGGCGAGGCCCCGGACTTGCGCAGCGCGCTGGAGGTCTGGACCCAGGTGTTGTCGCGGCCGGAGCCCGACCTGGTCATCTTGAATGCCGGCAAGCGCGACGTGTCTTTCGACATCGACCTGCCGTTCGCCCACAGCTGGTTCCGCGCGCAGGAATCGGCGCCGCAGCCGCTGGCGCAGAGCACCGTGCTGCGCCTGAGCGACCAGCATGCGTTCCTGCGCGTGCCCGCGGATTCGCCGCTGCAAGTCGGCGACTTCGTCGGGTTGTCGATCTCGCACCCGTGCACCACGTTCGACAAATGGCAGGTGCTGCTCGAGGTCGACGACGACTACAACGTCATCGAAGCCCTGCGGACGTACTTCTGATGGAATCCCACGCCTACGACCTGATCCTGCGCGGCGGCACCGTGATCGACGGCACCGGCGCGGCGCGCTACGCCGCCGACGTCGGCATCCGCGGCGAACGCATCGCGGCGGTCGGCGATCTTGCCGGCGAGCGCGCGGCCTCGACGGTCGACGTTGCCGGCAAGATCGTGGCGCCCGGCTTCATCGACACGCACACGCACGACGACTGCGCCTGCCTGACCGCGCCGGACATGATCCCGAAGATCAGCCAGGGCGTGACGACGGTGGTGGTCGGCAACTGCGGGCTGTCGGTGGCGCCGATCCGCTTTCCGCAGTCGGTGCCCGAGCCGTTCAACCTGCTGGGGCAACCGAAGGACTTCGTCTTCGACCGCTTTGCCGACTATGCCGACGCGGTGGATGCGGCGCAGCCGCGCGTGAACGTCGCCGCCCTGGTGGGCCACTCGACCTTGCGGGCCGCTTGCGTCCGGGATCTCTCGCGCAAGGCGAACGCGGTGGAGCTCACCACGATGCGCGCCTATGTCGCCGAAGCGATGGCGGCCGGCGCTCACGGGCTGAGTTCGGGCGTGTTCTATCCGCCGGCCGCCGCCGCGGACATCGAAGAACTGGTGGCGGTCGCGCGCGAGGTGAGCGCCGCGGGCGGCGTGTATGCGACGCACATCCGCGACGAATACGACGGCGTGATCGAGGCCTTGCGCGAGGCGTTTGCCACGGCGGCGCAGGCCGCGCTGCCGCTGGTCGTCTCGCACCACAAATGCGCCGGCGTGCACAACTGGGGGCGTTCGGTGCAGACGCTCGCCCTGCTGGAAGAGACCGCGCGGCGGCAGCCGGTCGGCCTCGACTGCTATCCCTACACCGCCGGTTCCTCGGTGCTCGAACCGGATCTGGCGGATGGCGAAATCGACATCCTGATCAATTCGTCCAAGCCGCACCCGGAGTGCGCGGGACGTTACCTGCGCGAGATCAGCGAAAGCTGGGGCGTCAGCCAGCGCGAGGCGGCCGAGCGGCTGGTGCCGGGCTCGGCGTGCTACTTCCAGATCCATGAAGACGACATGCGGCGCATCCTGCAGCACCCCTTGTCGATGGTCGGCTCGGACGGCCTGCCGAACGATCCCAATCCGCACCCGCGCCTGTGGGGCACCTTCCCGCGCGTGCTCGGCAAGTATGCGCGCGAGCAGGGGCTGTTCACGCTGGAAACCGCGGTGCACAAGATGACCGGCCTGTCGGCTGCGCGCTTCGGCCTGACCGGCCGCGGCCGCGTCGCCGTGGACCACGCGGCGGACCTGACGATTTTCGACGCGGACACCATCCTGGACCGGGCGACGTTCGAGCAGCCCCGGCAGACCGCCGCGGGCATCGAGCACGTGTACGTCAATGGGCGGCTGGCCTGGCGCGGCGGCGAACCGGCGGGTACGCGCAGCGGGCGCTTTCTGCGCCGGGGACTCGCCTGATGGCGACGGCGTTTGCGATCGACCTGAAGTTTTTCAGCGAAACCAGGTAGCCGCCCGCACTTGCGCCGGCTTCTTTCCGGCTCGCCGCTACAGTCGACACGCCTAAGGAAGGCCTGATTAATCCGGCTTCTCGCTCGTCATTCCTGCGAGGTGCCTTTCAACAGCCGAAGGCTGGTCAAGCTGGGATCCAGTGTCTGTAGGCCATTGAACGCAGAGGCACTGGATGACTCGCTACGCTCGTCCCTTCGGGGCCGCCCTGCGGGCGTTCTGCGCGCTACGCGCTTGTCCTGCTTTCGCACACTGGTGTCCGGAATATTCGATGTTCCAGTTCGCAGGCTCCAAGACCGCAGGCTCTCGCCTTGAACAACGAAGCCGAGCGACTCGAATTCGGGAAGGTGCTGGTTGGTGAATCCCTCTCCCTCCGGGAGAGGGTGCCGGCAGGCGGGTGAGGGTTCGGGCAGAGCGAAATGCTGCGGCAAGTCCGAACCCTCACCCCCGGCCCCTCTCCCGGTGGGAGAGGGGAGCCGATCACCGACGAGATATTCCGGACAGCAGTGTGCTTGACCGGCCCTGCGGCCGTTGAAAAGCGTCTCGCAGGAATGACGAGCAAAATCAGAGCATCTCCAAAGCAGTAGGTATTTCGAATGTTCTGGCATAAAAGGGATTCTGGTCGGCAAGCGTTCCGCCATGCGCTCTCGATGGCGATTTACCTTGCGATGTTGGCGGCAAATATCTGCCACGCAGCGCCAGCGGCCAGAACGGCAGATGCAGATGTTCGAGGCAGCCAGGACCTCTCTTTGGCGCGTCCGTGGCTGCCGCGACTGATGCCGCTGACCGAAGACCAGAGGAGGATTCTGGCTGCTTTCGATGCCCATTTCCGCGTGCCCGATGTCCATCCCGACGGCAGGGGTGTCGACGAGGCAACGATGGCGGGCTTGAGAAAAGCGGTCCGCGAAGACTACGGGATTCATGTCGAGCGGGGGCGGCTCGTCGGGAAGCCGATCGAATATCGCGAAACGGACGGCAGCAATCACGCTCCTGCCGGCGGGATCGCGATGCTGGATGTGATGAGGACGATCAATCGCCTCGCCGATGCCTATGCTGATGCTTCCCCCGGACAGGCCGAGGAGTTGAAAGGCCTGTTTCTCGATGTATGCCGCCATATTCTCGACCAGGGCTTGGTCGAAGGCGCGCCGATTTCGCGATCCCCGTTCGGAATACCCAGTTCGATGTACGGCTGGTTCGGCCAGAGCGCTGGCATTTTCAAGCTGCGGCAGGTGCTTGATGAGGCTGGTTTGCTCTTGCCCATGAGTCGCGCTGTCGCGTATTGGCAGAACAGGAGCTGGTTGAGCGAGGTTCCCGATCCCAACAATTCCGATGACTGGCGTTGCGGGTTTTGGCACGACCTCATGGTGGCCATCGCCGCCATGCCCGACACGCCGGAGAAGTGGCAGCGGCTCTCTGCCGCCATGCGCTATGTTTCCCTGAACATCACCACCGGCGAAGCGTTTTCGCAGGCACTTCCCCCCAGTGGGGAGTTCAACCACCACGGCGGCTTTCACTTGGCCTATTCCTATGCCATGGAGAAAGCGCTGGACGTGGTGGGGAGGCTGCACCAGTCCGGTTTGGATGTGAGTGCCGAAGCGCACGAGCGTCTGCGCGCGTACGGCCGGACAACCGCGTGGATTGTGCTGGATGGGACGGTGGCCACGAATCTGTTGCTCCGTTCGGGAGGCCCGGAGGGGAAAAAGCCCGTTGCCAACGAGCTGCGCACGCTGGCGGATCTCGGGCCGACCAATGCAAGTGGGACGATCGATCCGGAAATGGCCGCGCTTTATCTGGCGGTCATCAAGAACGAAAAGAACGACGCGACTGACAATGATGCGCAGCGTTATCGCCGTGCTGGCATTGCTGCCGCGGAACTGAGCGGCGCCGTGGCCATGCCCAACCGTCCGGCCTTGGTATGGCGCACTCCCGGAACGCTGGTATCCGCAGCGGCCATGCGCCCCGATTTTCGCGGTTTCGAGATGTATGCCTGGACGCAGAGCAATATTCAGGGGCGATATTCGGTCTACGGCTCGGTGATGGTATTGCAGGCGGGGCGCAAGCCCGTCACTCCGGGCTACATGCCCGAACAAGGCTGGGACTGGAGCCTGTGGCCGGGAGCGACCACGTTCCTGGCCGGCGACCTGGAACTTACGCCGCGCTCGGACCTGGGCTACGGCGGCAATCGCTCACCGGTCGGCGGCGTAAGCGTGTTGAGCAACCAGGTCACGTTGCTCAACAACGTCGCCGTCGGCAGCGATGCCGCCGGACTCTTCATGGTCGATTTCGATTCCGACGGCGTGCATTTCAGGAAAAGCGTTTTTTCGGTGGGTGGGCATGTGCTGGTACAGACCAGCGACATCGGATCGACGCGCCCCGAGCCGATAGTCACCACGCTGTATCAGGATCACCTGGACGACGCCCAGCAAGCATCGATGCTCGAGGGCGAGACGCTCACGAACGCGAATACCGACCGCAGCATCCGCGTGGACAAGCCCCTGGTATTGCGCGATGTGGAGGGCATGAGTTACACGGTGCTGCCGGTGCCCGGCCAGTCGGCGCCACCTACCTTGCGCGTATTGCGCCGCCATCAAACGTGGCGTCTGCCCTACGACAAATTCTTGAAAGAGGGCTTCGCCGAAGGGCTGGGCAAACACGGCTCCTTGCCGAAAAACTTGAGTACGGAGGAATACCTCGACCAGTTCGTTCCCCGGGCGGGGGATTTTGCCCTGGCCTATGTCGACCACGGCACCGCGCCGCGCGATGCAGCCGATGCCTATCTCCTCACGCTGCCCTCCAGTACGACACGTGATACGTCCGACATGCCGAGGCTGCTGGTGCAGACCAGGGCAGGGCATGCCGCATTCGATCCGGTGACGCGAACCTATGCGTACGCGGGCTTTGAACCGGATACAACATGGAAGCAGGGGCCGCTGCTAAGGCTTGGCCGCCCGGCATCCGTGCTGCTGCGCGAAATGCCGGATGGTTCGCTCAAGCTCGCCGTTGCGTCATGGAGCGTCAAGGACACCGCGCCATTCATTCTGGTTTTGAAGGGAAACTGGAAGACTTCAGCATCAGGCGGCCGAGCTGTTGCGAAAAACGGCGAGACGGAGCTGTCGATACCTTATGTGAGCGACTTGCCTCAAAGCCTGGTGCTGAGGAAGTAAATGAATTCAAGTTTTCCTACGACGAGTTGGCTACAGGCGCACCAGCATCGCGGGCGACCGGTCCGATCCGGCGCAACAGCTCGTGCGCGCCACGACGGGTTTTGGAGCGGTATGTATCGCACCCGGGCTCAGCGCGGTTTCGCGCGATGGTTGTCGTGAGGTCAAGCGCGACGAAGCTTCCCGCTTCTCCGATGCTTCGAAGTCAAGCCCCCTCTCAACAGCAGCGCAGGCGGCGGCGTGCAGCCCAAAGCCTGCGGCATGAGCCACCGTCATCGAGCCGGGCGCCCCCTTGAAAGCGGGTTCGGCGGGGAAGGGGGCGGGGGTGCCGACCGGCGCGGCCGGTGCGGCCGGGTGGACCGCCTCGGCGTCGGGCAGGGTGCGGCCGGCCTCGGGACGCGCTCCCGCGCTCGCGGGGGCTGGCGCCCCCACACCCCCGGCCGCGCTCCGGGCGCGATCTTGCAGCCAGAACCGGGCCTGCTCGCAGACGATCGGCCACGCGGCCAGCCGCCACGGCTGGAACACGTAGCCGTTGCCGCTGACCAGCTCGCCGCGCGGCGTCAGCGTCCAGCCGGCCCAGCCGTCATGCAGCGCGCCCAGATCGCCGCAGCGCAGGAGCCGCAGCAGCCGCACCGCCGACCACGGGACGCGGTTGCGGCCGGCGTCCCAGTGCCGCACGGTGCGCTCGCACACGCCGAGGAAGGCCGCGCACGCCTTGCGGTTCAGCAGGCACGCATGGCGCAGCTCGCGGAAGCCGTCCGGGCTGACCAGCCAGAC
Source organism: Rhodanobacter denitrificans (assembly GCA_017848855.1). Classification (GTDB taxonomy): domain Bacteria; phylum Pseudomonadota; class Gammaproteobacteria; order Xanthomonadales; family Rhodanobacteraceae; genus Rhodanobacter_A; species Rhodanobacter_A denitrificans_B. The sequence goes on from JAFIHF010000032.1 coordinate 354,085, forward strand.
CCGGCGGCGTGGGCGGCGAGCGCCACGGCGAGGGCGAGCCACAGGGCGGCCCACAGGGCCGGCGGCGACGGCTCCGGGCGCCTCATCGGCCCCGTCCGCGATTGCGCATAATGTATATTATGTCAAACAACGCATCGGCGACGGCCGCGGACGTGGCACGTCAGCCCGGCGGGCTTCCGCGAGCTGCGCCACGCCTGCCTGCTCTCGCGCCAAGCGTGCGCGGCCTTCCTCGGCGTCGGCGTGCGCACCGTCTACCA
>JAFIHF010000033.1 GCA_017848855.1 Rhodanobacter denitrificans
GCTTCTGCGCGCTGGGAGCGCGCTGCTTTTCCCGGGGCCCCTCGGCGACGGTGAGGCGGGGACGAGGAGGCCGCGCAGCGGGCGTTGCCATGGAGGGCAACGCCTTTTCGCGCGGGCAGGAGCCCGCTCGAAAAGCCCGGCCCCGACTCACGGACTCGGAGGGCAGGAGGCCAGGAGAGCGTCGCCGCGGGGTGTCGTTTCTCTTTGGTGACTTTCTCTTTGGACAAGCAAAGAGAAAGTCACTCGGGCCGCGGCAGCGGCTCGAAACCGCTTCGTCGCTCGCGATACCGCAGAAGCAAGAGCTCCCACCCCAACCCTCTCCCGGAGGGAGAGGGATTCACCAATCAGCACCTTCCCGAATTCGAGTCGCTCGGCTTCGTCGTTCAAGGCGAGAGGCTGCGGCGCTTGGAGTCTGCGAACTGGAACATCGAATATTCCGGACAGCAGTGAGCTTGCGCTGGAATGACGAGCAAAATCAGGGCTTCCCGAACGCCCGGTGTCCGTCACAGCGCGAGCGAATAGACCACCGTGTGCGGGTCGTCCGGGCTCGGTTCGCGGGTGAATCCGAGGTAGTGGGCCAGCTCGCGCATCGGTTCGTTGCCGATGTCGTCGATCGAGAACATGCGGGTGATCTTCTGCTTGCGCGCGACGTCGATCAGGTGCTGCATCAACAGCACGGCCAAGCCGCGATGGCGCCAGTCGTCGGCGACCGTGATGGCGCATTCGCACTGGCGCTTGTCGCCGGTGGTGGAGTAGCGGCTGATGCCCACCTCGCGCAGTTCGCCGTTGTCGTGCGCGAACGCCCCGAACGCCATGTCGTGCGCGTAGTCGACGTGCATCAGGTGGTCGAGCATGGCCTTGTCCGGCGCCTTGAAATCGCCCAGGAAACGGAAGCGCCGCGCCTCGGGCGAGAGGCGCCGGATGAACGCTTCTTCCATGGCGCGATCCTCCTGCCGCAATGGACGCACCAGCACGCGGGTGCCGTCGCGCAGGGATTCGATCCAGTGGTCGCCTTCGAGGGCGGCAGCGGCCGCCTGGGCGGGGGCATGGCTTGATGTACCGGTCGTGCTTGTCATGGTGGTGGCCTCGCTGATGGGGCGGAACGCCCGCGAAGGCAGGGGTTCCAGCCACTTTCTAGCGGGCTGGCGGCGGCGCCACTTGATGACGATCAACTGGAACGGAGATGGCGTTGCGGCGGTGGCCGAGCGCTTCGGTTGACGTGCATCAACACCGGGCGCCGGGGGCTGCACGAGCATGCGTCCATGCACGGCCGCCGGGTGCGCTCATGTACGAGATCCTCGTCAATGCCGAAGAGATGGTGGACAGCAGCCCGGTCGTGCAGGTCGGCCTCGCGCTGGGCAGCCGCCACGGCGCCTACGTGACGGGCCTGCACATCGTGGCGATCCTGCCCGCGTCGATGTACCTGCCGGACGTCATGACCGAGCTGGTCACCGAGGAGTACCAGGCCCGGCAGTGCGATGCGTGGTGGATGGAGCTTTGCCGCAAGCGGGGCGTGCAGGGCGCCTGGGAAGTGCTCCGCGGCATCTACGTGCAGGTGCTGGCGCGCCGCTCCTGCATGGCCGACATCACGGTGAGCCGGTTGCCGAGGTCGCATCCCGGGCACCTGGTCGGGATGGACGACATCACCCGCGTGCTGCTCGCGGCCGCCTCGCCGATGCTGCTGGTGCCGCCCGACTGGGACGGCCATTTCAAACCCGAGCGGGTGCTGGTGGCGTGGAACAGCACGCAGGAATCGATGCGCGCGCTGCGCGCCGCGCTGCCGCTGCTGCGCGAGGCCGGCACGGTGCGCCTGGTCGACGGCGCGCAGGACACGCTCCCCGGCATCACGCCGCCGCCGCTCCCGGTGCGCGACTGGCTGGCCCGGCAAGGCGTGGCGCTGGAATCGGTGCAGCGGTTTCCCGACGCAGGCAGCGTCGGCGAGGCACTGCTCGGCCATGCCGAAGCGATGCACGCCGACCTGCTGGTGATGGGCGCGTGGGGGCATTCGCGGATCGGCGAACTGCTGCTGGGCGGCACCACCCGCCATGTGCTGGAGCACGCCAGGCTGCCGCTGCTGCTGGCGCATTGAAGCGGACGCGGCGATCCCGCCGCTCCGGTCCCCGGGTGCCACGACTCGACGTCAACCGGGTGCGACGAATGGGCGCGGCGTTCGATGACCTGGATCAAGGGGTTCCTGCCGGGCGGTGGCATCGTCGGGACCGCTGCATGCCTTGCCGGCGCGGCGGAACGGCGAAGCCGCGCGCCTGCCGAGCGATGGCACGGCCTTTCCCTGCAGGGATGCGTTCCCACCCACGAGGATGCCGCCATGAATGCACCCATCCACGTTCCATTCGAGCTGTACAAGGCGAACCTGCAATTCGCGCTGCGCACCGGCAAGCTGCTGAAGGAGTGCGGCCAGCGCTGGCTGGATACCTACGGCCACGCGTTCGGCGAGAGCATCGCCGAGTCGCAGCAGGAGATCGACAAGCTGTCGGCCGACGACGACTGGCAGGCGCTGGCCGCGGTGCCGGGCGACACCATGCTGCGGCTGATGCAGCTGGGCGTGGGCGATGCGCAGTCGATCGCGCAGGCGGCGGTCGGCAACCAGACGAAGTTCCTGAGCGGGCTGCAGGACGCGTTCCTGATCTGGCAGCGGGAAACCAGCCGGGCGCTCGGCGACATCGAGGGCGCGAAGTCGCTCAACGCCAGCATCGAGGACTTCTTCAAGCGGGTCGTGAATCCGGCCGGCACCGGAGCCGCTCATGAGCGCCACTAGGCACGTCGCGCTGGTCACCGGCGGCATGGGCGGCATCGGCGAGGCGATCGCGCGGGCCCTGCACGATGCCGGCCATGTCGTGCTGGTGACGCATTCGCCGGGCAACGACCGCGTCGAGGCGTGGCTGCGGCAGCAGGCCGCCGAGGGCCGCCACTACGCCGCGTATGCGGCGGACGTCGCCGATTTCGACTCCTGCCGGCGCCTCGCCGAGGCGATCACCGCGGACGGCTACGTGGTCGACATCCTGGTCAATAACGCGGGCATCACGCGCGACGTGCGCTTCCAGAAGATGAGCCGGGAGGACTGGCAGGCGGTGATGCATACCGACCTCGATTCGATGTTCAACGTCACCCGCCAGTTCTGCGACGGCATGGTCGCGCAGCGCTGGGGCCGCATCGTCAACATCGGTTCGGTCAACGGCACCAAGGGGCAGTTCGGCCAGTGCAACTACGCCGCGGCCAAGGCCGGCATCCACGGCTTCACCGAATCGCTCGCGCTGGAACTGGCGCGGCACGGCGTCACCGTCAACACCGTGTCGCCCGGCTACACCGCCACCCACATGGTGTCGGCGGTGCCGCAGGACGTGCTGGAGTCGAAGGTCATCCCGCAGATCCCGGTGGGGCGGCTGGGCCGCCCGGAGGAGATCGCGGCGCTGGTGGGCTTCATCTGCAGCGATTCGGCCGCGTTCATGACCGGCAGCAATGTCGCGATGAACGGCGGCCAGCACATGTACTGACGCAAGGCCTTTCCTTGGAGCCCGTGATGGACACCTCGACCCGTGATGCCGATACCCGTATCTCCCGCGCCGCGTTCGCGCTGCCTGCGCCCGACGCACCGCTCGCGCTGTTCGCGCTGCTGGGCGCGCCGTTCGCGTGGTGGTCGGATGCGATGCTCGGTTTCTGCGGTGCACTGGCCGACGTGACGGTCAGTGCGATGACTTATCCGTTCGAATTGCATGGACTGGGCGTGGCTGCGGCGCAGGGGCAGGGCCGGGCGGCCGAATGGTGGCGCTCGACGATGCCATCGTGAAAAGTGTTGGGGTAAGGGGGCTTTGCATTCGCGTTGTCGCGAGAAACAAAGCGGTTTCGTGCGCCTGCCGGCGCCCAAGCTACTTCTCTTTTGCTTGTCCAAAAGAGAAGTAGCCAAGAGAAAACGACACCCCGCGGCGACGCTTTCCGTCCATCCATGGACGGAAAGTCCGTGAGTCGGGGCCGGGCTTTTCGGCCGGGCTTCCTGCCCGGTCGAAA
>JAFIHF010000034.1 GCA_017848855.1 Rhodanobacter denitrificans
ATTCGACTCCTCAGTTTCCAGATACGTCGCGGGGTGGCCGCTGTAGGGCGACGTGTCGACGAGCATTGATCCAACCCCCTCGATACAGCGGGCCTGTAGGGTCGGCGGATTGAACAGGCCATTTCTCTTGGTTCCTTCTCTTGACTCCGGGCATCCTGCCCTCCGCCCTTCTGGCCGGCTTCGCCGTTCGCCACCGCTCCTGCGGTGGCGTGGGCCAGCAAAGAGAAGTGACTCGGGCGCCGGCAGGCGACCGAAACCGCTTTGTTCCTTGCGATACCGCAGAAGCAAGCCCCCAACCCTCTCCCGGAGGGAGAGGGATTCACCAACCAGCACCTTCCCGAATTCGAGTCGCTCGGCTTCGTTGTTCATGGCGAGAGCCTGCGGCGCTTGGAGCCTGCGAACTGGAACATCGAATATTCCGGACACCAGTGAGCGAAAGCCGGACAAGCGCGTAGCGCGCAGAACGCCCGAAGGGCGGCCCCGAAGGGGCGAGCGTAGCGAGTCATCCAGTGCCTCTGGAACACTGACCACAAAGACACTGGATGACCAGCTTCGCTGTTGTGAAGCGCCTCCTGCTTGCGCAGGAATGACGAGCAAAATCAGAGCCCCCATAATGCCGCGCTGTCTCAATCGCCCCCGTCGCATGACCGATCCCGACCACCGCGTGCACGGCCTCGCCGCCGACGAAGTGCCGCCCGACTGGCCGCCGCTGGCCGCGGACGAACTCGCGCGCCTGTGCGACCGCTACCCGGCGCTGGGCGCGCCGCGCGCGATCCGCTGGCACAGCCCGCGCCCGCTCTCCGCCGCGGCGCTGGTGGACAGCGCGGGCGGCCGCGTGTTCGTGAAGCGCCACCACCGCAGCGTGCGCAGCGCCGCCGCGCTGGCGGAAGAACACGCCTTCATCGCGCACCTGCGCGCACGCGGGCTGCCGATCCCCGCCGTGCTGGCCGACCGCGACGGCCGCGGCGCCGTCGCGCTGGACGACTGGACCTACGAAGTGCACACCGCCGCCGCGGGCCTCGACCTGTACCGCGACACCATGTCGTGGATGCCGCTGGCCGAACCCGGCCACGCCCGTGCCGCCGGCGCCATGCTGGCGCAGCTGCACGACGCGGCGGAAAGCTACGCCGCGCCCCAGCGCGGCACCCACGTGCTGGTGGCGCGCAGCGAACTGATCGAGGCGGCCGATCCCGTCGCCGCACTGGAAGCGCAACTGCCGACGCGCCCCGGCCTCGCCGACTGGCTGCAAGGGCGCGACTGGCGCAGCGAACTGGCCGCGGCGCTGGCGCCCTTCCACGCCGCCGCACACGCGCGCCTCGCCGCCCAGCCGCGGCTGTGGACGCACGGCGACTGGCACGTCTCCAACCTGTGCTGGAGCGGCGCCGACGCGCACGCGCGCATCGCCGCCGTGCTCGACTTCGGTCTCGCCGCGCGCACGTTCGCGCTGTTCGACCTCGCCACCGCGATCGAGCGCAATGCGATCGCCTGGCTGGAACCGGGCGAAGACCTCGCGCGCCCCGCCACCGCGCTCGCGCTGATCGAGGGCTACCGCGCGCGGCGCCCGCTGGACCGCGACGCGCTCGCCCTGCTCGCCGACTTGTTGCCGATCGTGCATGTGGACTTCGCGCTGTCCGAAGTGGAGTACTTCGCCGCCGTCACCCGTTCGCCGGCGAACGCCGGGGTGGCCTGGAACACGTTCCTGCGCGGGCATGTCGCGTGGTTCCGCACGGCGCATGGGCAAGCGCTGCTGCACGCGATCCGCACCGCCTGAGCAGCGCCGGTACATCCGTGGTCTAATACGCGCTTGAAGCGGGGGTGCCCGGCGTGGCCGGGCTGAGAGAGTCCCTTGGAACCTGACCCGGTTAGCACCGGCGTAGGGAGCTTGATCCGAAGTCGCATGCCCCTTTACGGGGGCGTCCGGCTTGCCGTCGCTTCGTCCCTCCCCCACGACGAATGCCGACGATGAAGCTCACCCGCTCCCCCCTGCCGCTCGCCCTGCTGCTCGCCCTGTGCCCCGCCGCGCGGGCGGCCGACGCCGCGCCGCAGGCCACCGAGCTCGCCCCGGTGCACGTGAAGGCCAGCACGCACGGCGACCGCCACGGCACCGCGGTGGACGCCTGGGGCAACGCCTCGCTGCACGACACCCCCGCCGCGGTCACCGTGATCGCGCGCCGCACGCTCGACGACCACCAGATCCGCACGCTCGCCGAACTCACGCGCGAGGACGCCGCGCTGGGCGACAACTACGCCGCGGTGGGCTACTACCAGAACATCGCGATCCGCGGCTATCCGCTGGATTTCGCCAGCGGCTACCTGATCGACAGCCTCACCGTGGTCGGCGAGCAGAAGGTGGCGCTGGAAGACAAGCAGCAGGTGGAAGTGCTGAAGGGCCTGGCCGGCATCGAGGCAGGCGTGCTGGAGCCGGGCGGCGTGGTGAACTACGTCGCCAAGCGCCCCGCCGAGGTGCGCAACCTCACCCTGGGCACCGATTCGCACGGCTCGCGCTACGGCGCGCTGGACGTGGGCGGCTGGCTCACGCCGGACTTCGGCGTGCGCGCGAACCTCGCCTGGGAAGACATCCACTCCTACGTGCAGCACGCCAACGGTCGCCGCAACTTCTACGCGCTGGCCGCCGACTGGCGCATCACGCCGCAATCCACGCTGGAGCTGGACAGCGACTACCAGACCAGCGCGCAGCGCTCGGCGTCCGGCTACCAGCTCCTGGGCGGCACCACGATCCCCGCGCATCCCGACCCCACGCGCCTGCTGGGCTACGAGCCGTGGCAGCTGCCGGTGGGCATCGAAAGCTCCAACAGCAGCGCGCGCTACACCTATGCCTTCGACGAGGCCTGGAAGCTGCGCCTCGCCGCCGGCCACAGCCGCAGCGTGATCCAGGACAACGTGGCCTTCGCCTACGGCTGCTTCTACGAGGCCGCCTGCGCCAGCCTCGTCACCACCGGCGCCTACTTCGCGCCCAACGGCGACTACGACATCTACGACTACCGCAGCCCCGACGACACCCGCGTGGCCGACCAGCTGCGCGCCACGCTGGACGGCCACTTGGACACCGGCAGCGTGGGCCACGAGCTCAGCCTGGGCGCCAGCGCCTTCCGCCGCACCATCGACCGCCGCGTCGAGGTGTACGACTACGTGGGCACGGCCAACATCGCCCAGGACAATCCGCCCTACTTCCCGCCCTCGCCGAACCAGCCCGGCCCCTCGCACCGCCGGCTCACCAGCTGGCAGCGCTCGGTGTTCGCGCTGGATCGCCTGCACCTGGGCGACGACTGGCAGCTGATCGTGGGCGAGCGCCTGCTGCACCTGGACGAGCGTGCCTACGACGGCAGCGGCGCGCTGGAGCGCAGCACCCGCCTGAGCAAGGCGCTGCCGCAGGCCGCCGTGCTGTGGCAGCCGTCCGCGCCGCTCACCGTCTACGCCAGCTACGTCGAAGGCCTGTCGCTGGGCCTGGAGGCGCCGTACTGGGCCAGCAACAGCGGCGACATGCTGGGGCCGCGCTTGTCGCGCCAGCTCGAAACCGGCGTGAAGGTCGCGCTGAGCGACGCGTTCAACCTCGACGCCGCGCTGTTCCACATCCGCCAGCCCTACCAGTACGCGCAGCCGGACAACTCCGCCGCCGGCTTCACCTTCGTGCAGCGCGGCGAGGAGGCGCACACCGGGCTGGAACTGGGCGCGCACGGCCAGCTGGCCGAAGGCCTGCACCTCGACGCCAGCGCCAGCTGGATCCGCGCCCGCGCGCAGGGCACCGGCACGCCGGCCTACGAAGGCCACCAGATCGCCAACGTGCCGGATTTCCGCGCCACGCTGCACGTCGACTACGCGCTGCCGTTCCTGCCCAAGCTCGCGGTGCTGGGCGGCTGGCGCTACGCCTCGCCCAACGTGGCCACCATGGACGGCCGCGTGCGCGTGCCCGCCTACCACGTGTTCGATGCCGGCCTGCGCTACAGCACGCAATGGAACGACCACGCGCTGACCTGGCGGCTGTCCGTCGACAACCTGTTCGACCATGCCTACTGGCGCGACACCGGCAGCGCCTGGGGCGACAGCTACCTGTTCCCCGGCGCGCCGCGGCTGGCGCGGCTGTCGGTCACGGTGGGCTTGTGACCGCGTTCGAGCTCGCCGCCGCGCTCGTCAGCGCCTGGGCCGTGTGGCTCACGGCGCGGCGGCGGCCGTGGTGCTGGCCGGTGGGGCTGGTGTCGGTGCTCGCCTATGCTTGGGTGTTCGCCGGCGCGAAGCTCTATTCCGACGCGCTGCTGCAGGGCGCGTTCGGCGCGATGATCGTCTACGGCTGGTGGCGCTGGACGCGACACCTGGGCGGCGACGGCAAGGTGCGCATCGCCGCCCTGCCGCCCGCGCGGGCGGCGGGCCAGCTCGCGCTGGGCGCCGCGGGCGCGCTGCTGCTGGGCGCGTTCATGCACCGCTACACCGACGCCGCCCTGCCCTGGCTGGATGCCGCGCTCACCGCCTGCAGCCTCGTGGCGCAGTGGTGGCAGGCCAAGCGCCACACCGCCGCGTGGTGGCTGTGGATCGCGGTGGACGCGGTGTACGTGGGCGAATACGTCTACAAGGACCTGCGCATCACCGCCGTGCTGTACGTGGGCTTCATGGCCTTGGCGGCGACCGGGCTGCGCCAGTGGCGGCAGGCGCAGCTGGAGGCCGCAGCGCACGCCGGATGACCTGCGGCATGCCTGCCGCCCGCCCGGCCGTGCAAGAATGCGGCGCATCCCGCACCATGCACGACCATGTCCAAGCCCTACGACTTCCGCCAGTTCCAGGCCGAGCTCGCCGCCCTCGACCAAGGCAAGCCCGAACCGCAGCAACCCGCCCCGGCGCCGGCACCGAAAACCAGGCCGCCGGGCAAGAAGGCCGCCGAGGCCGAACGCCGCGCCCGCGCCCGCGAGGAATTCCTCGCCCTGCGCGAGCGCCACCAGCTCAGCGTGGCCGACGTGGTGGCGTTCTTCCCCGAGGAAGAAGGCATCGCCTACCTGCAGCAGTTGCTGGCGGCGGCGGAGCAGAAGCCGCGGCGGCGCAAGCGCGTCCCGGCCGAGTGACGCAGCGCCAACCGCCGGCTGGATTGACAAGCCGCCGGCACCGGCCTATGACACCGGTATCTCCACACGCAAGGTGAGCATCATGCGCGCCACATCCTGCCTTGCTGTCGCCGCCATGGCCGTACTGGGCAGCACGGCCGCCCGCGCCGACGACCTGATGTCGCTCAACCAGTTTCCCCACCGGGTCGAACCGGTGCTGGTGCAGGTGAACGCCCAGGGCAAGGTCACCGAAGCCTCGCCGGCCTACCCGCTCCCGCCCAAGGTCAACCGCCTGCTGCGCGCGAACCTGGACGAGATGATCCGCAAGCCCGCCGTGGACCAGCACGGCAAGCCGGTGTCCAGCCAGTTCATCATGAACCTGGCCCTGCGCACCACGCCGCGCGCCGAAGGCGACTACGACGTGCAGTTCGCCTACGTCTCGACCTCGCCGGTGCCGAACGGCTCCTGGTATTGGGTGCACCTGGACGGCGACCGCCTGGCACTGGCCGACCGCAACGTCGTCTATCGCCGCCCGCACATGCCCGTGGAACGCTTCCACGACGCCTACCGGCCGGAGCTTCCGCGCAACGCCCAGCCGAGCGCGGTGCCGCCGATCCAGAACACCATGCACGCCACACCGCCGGCGCCAGCGGCACCACCGCCCGTGCGTGCGCACTAAAACGAGCCATGCAGCTCACACAGAAAAGGCCCGTCGCTAGCGACGGGCCTTTTCGTTTGGTGCACGGCATGGGGACGACTTATACGGGATCGCGATCAATCATCCAGAACGACCTGATCGTCATAACCCGCGAAAGTACACCACTGTCGGAATACTTCGCAGGTGATCTTCTCCCCTCTCCCTCCGGGAGAGGGGCCGGGGGAGAGGGTTCGGACTTGCTGCAACATTTCGCTTTGCCCGAACCCTCTCCTGGCTGCCGCCACCCTCTCCCGGAGGGAGAGGGGTTCACTAGTCAGAGCTTGCGCGAATCCAAGTTGCGACGAGCAACGGCTCATGGACGGCATCGCTCGGATCGCCAATCCCATTGAACGCAATTTCGTATTACGCCCCCAGCAACACCCGATTCATCCGCTGCACGAAGGCCGCGGGGTCGGGCAACTGCGCACCAGCAGCGATCTCGGCCTGCTCCAGCAGCAGCGCGGCCAAGTCCTTCGCCTTGCCCTCGTCGGCCTCGGCTTCCACGCGCTTGAGCAGCGGGTGGGACGGGTTGATCTCCAGCGTGGGCTTGCTCTCGGGCAGTTCCTGGCCGGCTTCGCGCAGCAAGCGCGCGAGGTGCGGCGCCATCTCGTAGTCGCTGAGCGCGAGGCAGGAGGGCGAGTCGGTGAGGCGCGCGGAAACCTTGACGTCGCCCACGCGCTCGCCGAGCAGCTCCTTGAGCTTCTTCAGCAGCGGCTCGGCCTGCTTGGCGGCTTCCTCCTGCTGCTTCTTCTCGGCCTCGTCCAGCGGCAGTTCGCCCTTGGCCACGTTCTTCAGCTTCTTGCCTTCGTACTCGGCCAGATACCCGACCATCCACTCGTCGATGCGGTCGAACATCAAGAGCACCTCGATGCCCTTGGCGCGGAAGGCTTCAAGCTGCGGGCTGCCGGCGGCGGCCTTGTAGCTGTCGGCGGTGATGTACCAGATCGCGTCCTGGCCCACCGCCATGCGACCGAGGTAGTCGTCCAGCGAGGTCTTCTGCTCGGCGCCCTCGCCCTTGGTGGAGGCGAAGCGCAGCAGCTTGGCGATGCGCTCGCGGTTGCTGGCGTCCTCGCTGATGCCTTCCTTCAGCGTGTTGCCGAAGGCCTTGCAGAACGTGGCGAACTTTTCCGGCTCGTCCTTCGCCAGCTTCTCGATCAGATCCAGCACGCGCTTCACGCAGGCAGCCTTGATCCGTTCCAGCTGGCGGTTGTGCTGCAGGATCTCGCGGCTCACGTTGAGCGGCAGGTCGTCGGCGTCCACCACGCCGCGCACGAAGCGCAGGTAGTTCGGCAGGAGTTCCTCGGCCGCGTCCATGATGAAGACGCGCTTGATGTAGAGCTTCAGCCCCTTGCGCTCGTCGCGCCCGCCCATCATCAGGTCGAACGGCGGCTGCGAGGGGATGTAGAGCAGGGTGGTGAAGCTCTGGCTGCCTTCGACGCGGTTGTGCGTCCAGGCCAGCGCGTCGTTGAAGTCGTGGCCCAGCGATTTGTAGAAGCCCTGGTAGTCCGCGTCGGAAATCTCCGACTTCGGCTTGGTCCACAACGCGGAGGCGTCGTTGACGGTTTCCCACTCGTCCGTGGGCTTGCCGTCCTTCTCTTGCGGCACGCGGATCGGGAAAGCCACGTGGTCGGAGTACTTGCGGATCAGCGACTTCAGCTGCCAGCCCTTGAGGAACTCGTCCTCGTCGGCCTTCAGGTGCAGGATCACCGCGGTGCCGCGCTCGGCCTGCTCGACCTGCTCCAGCAGGTACTCGCCCTTGCCGTCGCTCTCCCACTTCACGCCCTCGCCCGCCGGCGCGTCGGCGCGGCGGGTCAGCACGGTGACCTTGTCGGCCACCACGAAGGCGGAATAGAAGCCCACGCCGAACTGACCGATCAGCCGCGCGTCGGCCTTCTGCTCGCCGCTCATCGCTTCGAGGAAACGCCGCGTGCCCGAGCTGGCGATGGTGCCGATGTTCGCCACCACCTCGTCGCGCGTCATGCCGATGCCGTTGTCGCGCACGGTGACGGTGCGCGCGGCCTCGTCCCAGCTCACGTCGATGTGCAGCTCGCTGTCGCTGCCCAGGAGTTCGGGCTTGCCGATCGCCTCGAAGCGCAGCTTGTCGCAGGCATCGGAGGCGTTGGAAATCAGCTCGCGCAGGAAGATCTCCTTGTGCGAGTACAGCGAGTGGGTGACCAGGTGCAGCACCTGGGCGACTTCGGCTTCGAACTTGCGGGTTTCGGTGGTGGTGGTCATGCGTGTTGCTTCCGGGTGGTAGTGAGTCGATCCCCTCTCCCTCCGGGAGAGGGTGCCCGAAGGGCGGGTGAGGGTTCGGGCGGAGCGTGACGCTACGCCCTGGCCGAACCCTCACCCCAACCCCTCTCCCAATGGGAGAGGGGCTCAAACATCAAGCGTGCGGCGAGGCGTTCTGCAACGCCGCGATGCGCTCGTCCAGCGGCGGGTGGCTCATGAACAGGCGCTGGAAGCCGCTGCCCATGCGGTCCGAAATGCCGAACGCGGCCAGCGTCTTCGGCAGCGTGTTCTCGCCGTGGTCGCCCTTCAGCCGCTGCAGCGCGGAGATCATCGCGCCGCGGCCGGCAAGCTTCGCGCCCGCGGCGTCGGCGTGGAACTCGCGCCAGCGCGAGAACGCCATCACGATCATCGAGGCGAACAGGCCGAACACCAGCTGCAGCACCATCACGGTGACGAAGTAGCCGATGCCGGTGCTGCCGCGCTCGTCGTCGCGGCCGCCGGACAGCCAGCTGTCCACCAAGCGGCCCACGATGCGCGCGGCAAGGATCACCAGCGTGTTCAGCACGCCCTGGATCAGGGTCATGGTGACCATGTCGCCGTTCGCGACGTGGCCGATCTCGTGGCCGAGCACGGCGGCGACCTGCTCGCGGTCCATCTGCTGCAGCAGGCCAGTGCTCACCGCCACCAGCGCGCTGTTCTTCGTCATGCCGGTGGCGAAGGCGTTCATCTCCGGCGCGTCGTAGATCGCCACCTCGGGCATGCCGATGCCGGCGTTCTGCGCGTGGCGGCGCACGGTGTCCAGCAGCCAGCGCTCGGCCTCGTTCGCAGGCTGCTCGATCACCCGTGCGCCGGTCGACATCTTCGCCATCCACTTGGACATGGCCAGCGAGATGAAGGCGCCGCCCATGCCGAATACGGCGGCATAGACCAGCAGGCCGGTGCTGCCGCCGAAACCCTGCGCGGCGGCCATCCGGTCCACCCCGAGCAGGTGGCAGACGATGCTGAGCAGGAACAGGACGGCGATGTTGGTGGCGAGGAACAGTACGATGCGGCGCATGGCTGTCTCTTTGGCAGTCACGTGGAGTGGGTAAACGCGGAGATGGGTGGGGTCGGCGGCGCCCCGTTTCAAGCATCCGGCCGCATCTCGCCAGCCACCCAGGGGGAAGGCAAACTCATAAGGATGCTCTGACTGACCCCAGCGTAGGCGTCACCGGCCTGTCTGTGCGCAGCCCACAGGACCGTCGTCGAAGGCAGACTGGCTGTCTGTCGAGACGGCGAGCCGACGGGATGCGCACAGACAGGCCGGCCCCAGCCTCTTGAATTCAGAATGACGGGGTGATGTCCGGAAGGCCCGCATATCGCCATGTGCGTCTTGCCCAGACAGCCAGTCTGGGCTGCGCCACCCGCGACAATCTGCGAACCTTCCGGACACCATGCCGCCTACGCTGGGGTCAATCAGAGCATCCTTCGATGGACTACCGCGGCCGCTTCGCCCCCTCCCCCACCGGACTGCTGCACTTCGGCTCGCTGGTCGCCGCGCTCGGCAGTTGGCTGCGCGCGCGCCACGCCGGCGGCCGCTGGTTGCTGCGGATGGAGGACATCGACCCGCCGCGCGAAGTGCCCGGCGCGGCCGCCGCCATCCTCGCCGCGCTGCCTGCGTTCGGTTTCGTGGCGGACGCGCCGGTGCTGTACCAGTCGCAGCGCCGGGCCGCCTACGACGCCGCGTTCGCGCGGCTGCGCGCGCTCGATGCGGTATTCCCCTGCTGGTGCAGCCGCAGCGAACTGGCGGCCACCGGCACGCTGCACCGCGACGGCCGCTGCCTCGCGCCGCCCGACCCGCGGCGCGAGCCGGCGTGGCGGCTGCGCGCGCCCGACCTCGAGATCGCGTTCGACGACGCCGTGCAGGGCCCGCAGCGGCAGAACCTGCGCGAGGCCGCGGGCGATTTCGTGATACGCCGCGTCGAGGGCCTGTACTCCTACCAGCTCGCCTGCGTGGTGGACGACGCGTACCAGGGCATCACCGAGGTGGTGCGCGGCTGCGACCTGCTCGACTCCACCCCGCGGCAAATCCACCTGCAGCGCCTGCTCGGCCTGCCCACGCCGCGCTACCTGCACCTGCCGCTGGCGCTGGACGCGCAGGGCCGCAAGCTGTCCAAGTCGGCGCAGGCCTGGCCGGTCGATCCGGCCACGCCGCTGCCCGCGCTGCGCCGGGCGCTGGCCTTCCTCGGCCAGCCGCTGCCGATGGAAGCCGTCGACCCGCCCGCCCTGCTGGCTGCGGCATCGCGTCGCTTCGATCCGGCGCTTATTCCAAAACAAAGCGGTTGCTTTGCCGGCTGAGCGGTTATAAACGTGTGTGGGAGGGGACGCCGGCCGACGAATCGGCTCGTCGGTCGTCGCGCAGTCCGCCTGGCAGCGAATCCGAAGGAGAGGCACATGACGCAACGCACGGCTTTGATCACTGGCGGCACCGGCGGCATCGGCAGCGCGATCGTGCGCTACCTGGCGCGGCAAGGGCACAAGGTGGCCACCAACTACCGCGACGAAGCCAAGGCGAACGCCTGGCGCGACGCCATGGCCAAGGAAGGGGTGCAGGTGGTCATGGTGCGCGGCGACGTGTCCGATCCCGAGTCCTGCGCCGCGATGGTGCGCGAAGTCGAGCAGCAGGCCGGCCCGGTGGACATCCTGGTCAACAACGCCGGCATCACCCGCGACACCACCTTCCACAAGATGAGCTACCAGCAGTGGACGGACGTGATCAACACCAACCTCAACGCCTGCTTCAACGTCACCCGCCCGGTGATCGAGGGCATGCGCGAGCGCAAGTGGGGCCGCATCGTGCAGATCAGCTCGATCAACGGCCAGAAGGGCCAGTACGGCCAGGCCAACTACGCCGCCGCCAAGGCCGGCATGCACGGCTTCACCATCTCGCTGGCGCAGGAGAACGCGAAGTTCGGCATCACCGTCAACACCGTCTCGCCCGGCTACGTGGGCACCGACATGGTGATGGCCGTGCCCGAAGACGTGCGCGCCAAGATCGTGGCGCAGATCCCGGTGGGCCGCCTCGGCAAGCCCGAGGAAATCGCCCACGCCGTCGCCTTCTTCACCGGCGACGAAGCCGCCTGGATCACCGGCGCGAACCTTGCCATCAATGGCGGGCATTACATGGGG
Organism: Rhodanobacter denitrificans; assembly: GCA_017848855.1. Lineage (GTDB taxonomy): Bacteria > Pseudomonadota > Gammaproteobacteria > Xanthomonadales > Rhodanobacteraceae > Rhodanobacter_A > Rhodanobacter_A denitrificans_B. Next base: position 11,146 of record JAFIHF010000034.1, read on the forward strand.
TGGTAAGCGCTGCTTCTGCGGGGTGCGTTGAGGCGCATCCCGCACAGCGCTTGCCGGGTGAGACATGGATGCCGAACGGGCGGATAAAGCGAGCGCCTTGAAGCTGCCAATACAGCTTCGGCGCGGCTTCCGGATGACGAGACAGGCTGCCGGGCAAGCAGCGCCCGCAAGGACGCACCACGGCCGTTACCGCCCCACTTCGTCCGTGATAGCTCTTGCCGCCCCCAATCCGCCGGATAACACCACGCGCCGCAGGTACAAGCGTTGCCAGTGCGACAAGCAAAGTATTGACCTGGCGACAGGTTTGCCGGATTGACAGCATCAAGTCTGGGCGCCACGATCTCGTTGTCGCCCCTGATGTGGGGCAGAATTGTAGTTAGGCCGAGGAGGCAGACGTAATGCAAGTTGCAGCCTCTGATACCGCACTTGCGCGTAGCGTTATCGGCTGCAACGCATGCTTTGAGTCATTGCCATTGCAACGCGCCGGTATCTCGCTCTCGCAGCCTTTTACCGTTGGCAAGCGTTACAAGCGTGGCGGGATCGCACTTTTTGGCATCAATCCTGGCGCTGGTACGGAGGGTGCGTACAAAGAGACTCGCCGTGTAGCTTTGGATCAGTTTGCCGCGGGCGACGACGTTGCGCTTACAAAGTACTGGGAATCACTCGCACAGGACGCGCAGAACCTCTGGAACAAGAAATATCTTGCGCGCGTTCGTAGCTTAGGATTACAAATCGAAAGCTTACTGATCGGCAACATTGCGCTTTGTGCCACGGCGAGCAACCGGTATCCCAAGGCCATGCTCCGCAACTGCTGGTCGCGTCACACCGAGGGTTTTCTCAAGCACTACGCGCCGGGTGTACTGGTCATCATGGGCGCGGAGGGTACGGTGGGCGAGTTTCTGCGCGCGGCCAGGGTTGCGCTGCCATCATTGCGCGCCGTACGTATCGCCCATTACGCTCATCGCGAGGGCGTCGCACATGAGCAGGCCGAATGCGCAAGAGTCCGAAAGCTCCTTGGTGCATAGCAATGCTCGCAGCTCGACCTAACAACTCGGCCAACCGGACGCAAATCCCCCTACGCGGTCTTTTCGCCGGTTACCTCGGGCGTTAGGCATACGGGAAGCATCATGGCAGACACATACGACCTCACAACCACAGATGGCGGAAAGCCGCAGTTTCCTATCTTCGAGACATCCCGGTAGTTGGAACGTTTTATGCGCCCTACTTCGGGCGGCAGACAAAATCATCGATACAATCAGCCCTGGCAAAGGAGTTGATAAGCAATCGAAAGCCGCCTCTGACCTAATTAAAGCCAGGAAAGAGAATGGCGTAAAGAAGATGAAGATCACGATGGACGAACAAGCTGATGCTCACTTGGACGTCCCTGTTGAAGGCGTCAAGGTAAGCGCTGGTATCGGCTCAAAAGGAAAGACTACGATTGAAGTCGAGTATGCCTAACAATTCATTCAAGCCGACGCCGCTTCGCGGCTCAGCATGATCCCAGCGCCAGGCCTCATGCAGACCGACACACTGCGGGAGTAGCCATGTTCGACCACGTCGTATTCGGGGTCAGCGACTATGCCGCGAGCAAGGCGTTCTTCCTCAAGGCGCTCGAACCGATCGGCATGGCTGTGGTTTCGGAGGGGCCGCTCGGCATCGAGCTCAGCGCGGACGGCAAGACTTCGTTGTGCTTCGGCCCGACCACGGAGAAGCCGGCGCATCTGCACCTGGCGTTCGTGGCCGAGAATCGCCAGCAGGTCCAGGCCTTTCATCGTGCGGCGCTGGAGGCGGGTGGCAAGGACCATGGCGCGCCGGGGCTGCGCCCGAACTACAGCGGGAGATACTACGCGGCGTTCGTGATCGGCCCGGACGGGCACAACATCGAAGTGGTCTGCCACGAACCCGAGGACTGAGCTTTCCGGCGAGGGAACGTCCGCCAGCAAACGCGCTGCGTGCGCCGCTGGATTCAGGCATCAGGCCACGCACGCGGCACCCAGCATTTCGGAGGCCCCATGCAGCGTCGCTGGTTCGTACCGTGGGGCTGGGTCTACCGACCCATCGCTTGGCAAGGCTACGGGCTGGTGCTGCTCACCGCCGGCTTCTGCGCCAACGTGTTTTTCGCGATCGACCGCCACTCCCATTCCGTCAGCGACACGCTTTACGGCATCTTCCCGTTCGTCGTGCCGGCGCTGATCCTGCTCGACTGGGTCGCCTCCAAGACCAGTGGGCGTGCGCCCTGAGAAAAGTTCGATCAATTCAGCTGCTTGCTCGTCATTCCTGCGCAAGCAGGAATTCAGCGCCTTTGCGTTCAATGCTCTACAGGCACTGGATCCCAGCTTTCGCTGGGATGACGAGCAAAATCAGGGCTTCCCTGACCCACCCAGCCGGAATCGCGGGTAACGCACCACGCTTCCAGCCTGGCCGGATGCCCTACCGCCGTACCGCCGCGGCATCGCGCGCTTCCCGCCGCGAGGGCCGCGGCCACGGGCAGAGCATCGGCACCTGCCGGCGGTACTCGCGGTATTCGCCGTGTGCCGCGATCAGGTCGCGCTCCTCCAGGTAGCGCACCGCGAGCAGGATGTAGCCGGTGGTGGCGAGCGCGAACAGCAGGTGGCCGGTGCTCATGCGCGGAGTCGCCCAGAACGCGACGATGAAGCCCAGCATCAGCGGGTGGCGCACGATGCGGTAGTAGAAGCTGTCGACGAACGGCGGCGGCGTGTAGCCGATGCCGCGCGCGCGCAGCCAGACCTGGCGCAGGCCGAACAGGTCGAAGTGGTTGATGATGAAGGTGCCGCTCAGCACGATCAGCCAGCCCAGCGCGGACAGCGCGTACAGCAGCCACCCCGCCCAGCCCTGGCCGACGTCCCAGGCCATGCCCGGCAGCGGCCGCCACTGCCAGAACAGCAGGATCAGCACCAGGCTGCTGGTCGGCACGAAGCTGCTGCGCTCGATCGCCGGGCTCATCCAGCGCGCCAGCCAAGCCTTGAAGCCGCGCCGCGCCATGCCGCTGTGCTGCACCGCGAACAGGCCCAGCAGCGCGAGGTCGACGATCCAGTCGCCGGCGCTGCCGGCCGGCTCGGGCAGCGGATGGTCCAGCGTCCGCGGCAGGGGCAGGTCGGCGACGAAGCCGATCGCGTAGAGAAAGACCAGCAGGAACACGGCGTAGCAAAGCACGCCGTACAGGAGAATGGATGCGTTGCGCATGGTTGCCTCCGTCGATATCGCAAGCCGCGGCATTCACAGCGCCGCGAGGAACGCCACCAGGTCGTTCTTCTGCTGCTCGCTCATGCCGATGTGGAAACGCGTGTCGTAGAAGTCGACCACGTCGCGCAGCGTCGCCGCCGAGCCGTTGTGGAAGTACGGCGCGCGCGCCGCGAGGCCGCGCAGGTTCGGCCCCTTGAACTTGCCGATGTCCGCCCACTTGCCGGTGATCATCGCCAGCCCCGGATCGGTGGTCTGCACGGTCGCGCCGGTGCGGAGGTTGACCAGCGTGTACAGCGGCAGGTCGGGCGTGCGCCGGCTCGCGTCCGCGATGCCGATGTCGAGCGGCGCGCCGACCGAGTGGTTGCCGATGTTGGGCGAGTCGTGGCAGGTGCTGCAGCTGCCGTGGATCAGCGGTTGGCCGGTCGCGTCGTTCAGGCCGGCCACGCCGGTGATCGCGATCGGCATGGTGTCGAACAGCTGCTGGCCGCGCGCGATCGCGGCCCGGCGCCAGGCGCGGACGCCGTAGCTGCGCGACGGGTCGGGATCGCGCCAGCGCCCGTACAGGCGCATCGCCGCGGGGTCGAACGGCTCGGTGCTCGGGTCGTTGCCGAGCGCGTCGTTGATGCCCACCCAGAATTTCTGCACGGCCAGGATGTCGGCGCCGCCCATGCCGCCGCCCTCGTCGAGGCGGCCGGCGAGGTCGTCGGCGTACTGCGCGGTGACCAGGTGCGATTCGAACTCCACGATCTCGGCGACGGTGAGCGGGTCCGGCGCCGCGGTTGCCTGTTCGTGTCCGAGGATTGCGTGCCGCGCCTGCGAGGCGAGGCTGGCGCGGATGTCCGCCAGGTCGAGGCCGGCGTCCATCGGCGGCGCGAACGGCGCGTACGTCTCGCGGCCGTCCCACATCACCGCGGTGTCCCAGATCAGGTTCGTCGCCGGCAGCGGGCGCCGGAACAGCGACAGCTCGCCCGCGCTGGCGTAGTGGTAGGGGTCGTCCACCGCGGCCAGTCGGAACTCCGCATGCGCGGGCAGCGGCAGGCCGACGCGAATCACCCCGCGATGCAGCAGCATCGAATACGCGCTGGCCCGCGCCACCAGCGTCGACACGTCCGCCAGCGGCGAATTCGCGCCGTCGACGGGGCGGAAGATCGGATCGGTGCCGCGCGTGGCGATGAAGCGCTGCCGCACCTCGGCGGGCGAGATCGTCCAGCCGGTGGACTGGCGGTGGCAGGAGTTGCACGAACGCCCGTTGCTGCCCAGGCTGCGGAAGAACGGGTTGCCATGATCGATGCCGCCGTCGGGCGCATGCGTCTGCAGCCAGCCGAAGGGATCGCGCGTGACCAGCGGGTCGGCGTGCGACGGCGCCTGCTGGGCCGCGGCGGCGCTCGCAACGACGAGCAGCATGGCCGTCGCGACGAGGCGACGAAGGCAGTCGCGCGACCGCGGCGGACGATGCATGGACATGGCTGGTCTCCCCGCTCGATGGACACCACGGAGAACACCATTGCGGGCCGGATTGCGACACGCCGTCAGTTCAGCAGCACGCCGCATGCGCCGATGGGGCGGCGCAGGGCCGCGCTGGCCGCGGCCAGCTCGGGATGCGCTGCGAGATGGTTCGCCCGCATGAGCTCACGCGACGCCTGCAACTGTGCCGCGGCGTCCGCGCATTGCCCCGCCTGCGCCAGCGCGATCGTGAGCCACAGCCGCGCCGCGAGCATGCGCGGATGCGCCGGCGGCAATTCGGCGCCGGCGCGCTGGATCGCCGCCGCCAGCCGTGTGCGCGCCTGCCCGGGCTGGTGCTGCAGCAGTTCGACCTGCGCCAGCAGCGTGTGTACCCACAGCAGCATCGGATCGTCGCGCGTGGCGACTGCGGCCAGATGCCGTGCCACCGTCGCCTGCAGGTCGGCGTGGCATGGCGGGCCGGGCGCCTGCGTGCAGGCCAGCAGCAGGCGCGCCTCGGCGAGCAGCGGCGGCAGCTGGTAGGAGCGCGTGCGCAGGTCCGCGATCGCCTGCGGCAACAGTTCGCGCGCGAGCGCAGCGTGGCCTTCCAGCAACGCGATGCCGGCCAGCTCGCTGTCCACCCGCCTCACCCGCATGCGCTCGGCGGGCGCATTGCCGTACAGCTTGCGCGCCTGCCCGAACAGCGCCTTCGCCGTGGCGAGATCACCCGCCTCGATCGCGCCGAACGCGGTGGCTTCCAGCGAATCGCCATGCAGCGGCGTGTCCGCGCCGAAGCCCGCGGCCGACAGCTTCTGCGCCAGCGCGCAATCGACCGCCGCGGAAGCCTGGTCCGCGCGCGTGCCGTCGAGCACGCAGGCCTTCTGCGCGGCATACACCCGCGTGACTTGCGGCTTGTTGCCGATGCGCGCGTAGGCGGCCAGCGCTTGCGTGAACAGCGCGTGCGCGCGGCTCCAGTGGCCGGCGCGCCATTCGGCGGAAGCCAAACCGCCCAGCGCCAGCGTGGACTCGTCGCTGTCCGGGCCAAAGTGCGCGAGTTCGAACTGCCGGGTCTGCTCCCACATCCGGATCGCCTCGCCGTAGCGTTCCAGCCCCTCCAGCTCGGAAGCGACATCGTTGTAGCCCACGCCCACACGCGGATCGTCCGGCCCCCAGGTGGCGATCATCTCGCCCAGCGCCTCGCGGCTGAATACGAGCGCGGCCTCGCCATGGCCTTCGACGCTCTCGACCGCGGCCAGCGGTTCGAGCAGGTCGATCCGGGCTTCGCCATGGATGCCTTGCGCCAGCAGGCGTTGGTGCGCGAGGCGCAGGTCGGCGCCGCCGGCGGCGAAATCCTCGTCGCGGATCGCGGCGTAGCCGCGCGCGGTGAGCGCACGGATCGCGTTGATGTCCGTGGGCGGCAGGCTGCGCTGCGACAGCGCGACCGCCTGCTCCGCCAACCGGCGCGACTGCGCGATGTCGCCGAGGTTTTCGTACAGGCGCGAAAACATCGCCAGCAGGTCCACCCGCTCGCCCGGGCCGAGCTGCGGCGCGCGTTCGAGTTTCGCGACGCCGCGCCCGAGCAGTTCGCCGAGGCTGGGCTGTTTCGTGCTGGCGACGCCGTAGCGGATCGGCGCGAACAGGCTCTCGACGAAGTCGCGCACCGCGTTCGCGCGCGCCGCCTGCTGCTGCGCGACCAGCGCCTCCTGGCGCGCCACGTGCGCCTGCCACAGCGCGGCCGCCGAGGCGAGCACGATCACCAGCAACAGGAGCACCGTGGCCGCGACGCCACCGCGATGACGCGCGACGAAGCGCCCCGCGCGATACCAACGCGACGGCGGATGCGCCTGCACCGGCAGGCAATCGAGATAGCGCTCGATGTCCTCGGCCAGCATGCCGGCGGAACCGTAGCGGCGCTCGGGTTCGGGCGCGGTCGCCCTGGCGACGATGTTGGCGAGGTCGCCGCGCAGTTTCCGCCCGGCCGGTTTGCCGTCGAACGCGGCGTTGCCGCGCGCGCCGGTCAGCAGCTCGCGCAGCAGGATGCCGAGCGCGTACACGTCGGTGGCGGTGGTGACGGCATCGGGCAGGAATTGCTCCGGCGCCGCGTAGGCCGGCGTCAGCGCCTGCAGCCGGGTGTGCGCGGCGTCCTCGGTGTCGTCGAGCAGCTTGGCGATGCCGAAGTCGAGCAGCTTGACGTCGCCTTCGTTCGTCACCAGCACGTTCGAGGGTTTCAGGTCGCGGTGCACGATCAGTGCGCGGTGCGCCGCCTCCACCGCGCGGCAGACCTTCAGCAGCAGGGTCAGGCGCTGGCGTTCGGACAGCGCGCGCTCCTGCGCGTGGCGCGTGATCGGCACGCCGTCGATCAGCTCCAGCACGATGTAGGCGAGGCCGTTGTCGGCGATGCCGCCCTCGATCAGGCGCGCGATGCCGGGGTGCCGCAGGCGCGCCAGCGCGGCGCGCTCGTGGTGGAAGCGGCGGCGCGCCTCGGCGGTGTACAGGCCGCGCGCCAGCAGCTTGACCGCCACCTCCTGGCGCACGCCTTCCACCTCGCGCACCGCGCGGAACACCGTGGACGAACCACCTTCGCCCAGCACCTCCAGCAGTTCGAACGGGCCGATCCGGCTGCCCGCCGGCAGCGCTTCGCCGGCTCCGGTGTCGCCGATCGCCTGCGCGGCCCGCAGCGCGTCGCCGGTCGGCAGCAAGTCGTCCCGGGTGGCGTCCGCCGCCAGCATGCGCTCCAGCTGCGCGCGCAGCGCCGGATCGCGGCAGCGCCCGGCGAGCAGGCGCGCGCGTGCGTCGGGCGGCAGGCCAAGCGCCTCCTCGAACAGATCGCGCAATGTCGGCGTGCTTGCCATCGCGGCCCTTCCGCAGCTGCTGTGCGATAAACCCCGTTCGCGCCGCGTTTGCGACGCCGCTCAATCCAGCCGGGCCTTGATGAAGGCGCGCGCGTAGCGCCAGTCGCGGTCCACCGTGCGGCGCGCCACGCCCAGCGTTTCGGCCGCCTGCTCCAGGCTCAGGCCCGCGAAATAGCGCAGTTCGACCACCTTCGCCGCGCGGGCGTCGGACTGCTCCAGCTCGTCCAGCGCCGCGTCGAGCAGCAGCGCCTGTTCGGCGGTGTCGATCGCCAGCTTCAGGTTGCGGTCGTCCAGCGTGACGCGGCTCCATTGGCCGCCCGCACGCAGGCGCAGGCGATCGCGCGCGCGGTTGATCAGCAGGTGGCGCATGGCGCGCGCGGCGTAGGCGAAGAACTGCGCCGGCTCAACGAACTGCAGCGCGGCGCGGTCGCCCATGCGCAGGTACAGCTCGTGCACCAGCTCGGTGGTGTCCAGGGTGGCGTGGCTGCGCTGGCCCGCCAGCCGCCGCGAGGCCATCGCCTTCAGGCGGTCGTACACGTCGACGAACAACGCGTCGGTCGAAGACACGGCCTGCATTCGACTGCAATCGGCCACGGAATGCCTCCACGCCCGCAGCTCCCGCGAGCGGTTCCAGCTTCGTCCCGCGCTACTGCAAAAGCAAGCGCGGCGCTCACCCTGCCAGCAGCTTCTCCATCACCTTGCCCACCGCCGCGAACGCGAACGCGCCGGTGACGTGGGTGGCCGCGCCCAAGCCGCCGCCGCAGGCGAGGTTCAGCGCGTCGCCGCCGGGCGGGCGGGTGCCGCAGACCGTGCCGTCCGGCTGCGGGTACTGCACGTTCTGCAGCGAATACACCGCCGACACGCCGAAGTAACGCTGCGGGCTGCGCGGGAAGTTGAAATCCGCGCGAAGCTTCTTGCGGATCAGGCTGAACATCGCGTCGTGCTCGGTGCGCGAGAGGTCGCGCACGCGGATCTGGGTGGGATCGGTGCGCCCGCCGGCCGAACCCACCGAGACGATGGGCAGCTTGCGGCGGCGGCACCACGCGATCATCTCCAGCTTCACGCGGAACGCGTCGCAGGCGTCCAGCACGGCGTCGTAGCCGCGGTCGAGCAGTTCGTCGAGCGTGGCGGTGGTGAGGAAGCGCTCGATCGCCTCCAGTCGCAGCGCGGGGTTGATCGCGTGCAGGCGCGCGGCCATCACGCCGACCTTGGGCTTGCCGAATTCGCCGTCCAGCGCATGCAGCTGGCGGTTGGTGTTCGACACGCAGACCTCGTCGGCGTCGATCAGGGTGAGCCGCCCCACCCCGCTGCGCGCCAGCGCCTCGGCCGCCCACGAACCCACGCCGCCCACGCCCACCACGCAGACGTGGCGCTGCGCCAGCTTCGCCACGCTGCCGGCGCCGTACAGGCGCTCGACGCCGGCAAAACGTTCGTGCGGAAAGGAGGATTCGCTCATCGGAAAACCCTGGTCATGCGGGACCGCGTAAAGCGGCGATTCTATCGTCCCGTCCGCGCCAACCGCGTTATCCTCATGGATCGAACTCCACAAGGAACCCCGCAATGCGCGCTGCCCTGTTGATCCTGCTCGGCCTGGTCATCGGCGTGATCGGCACGTCCCAGGTGATGAGCGCGCTGGCCGCGCGCAACCCGATGCCGAAGGCGGTGATGCACACCATGGGCTACCACATGGGCGAGCTGAAGCAGGCGATGAAGGCGCAGAAGTGCGACGCGGCGACGATCCAGCACCACCTGCTGCGCCTGCAGTCCACCGCCACCGACATCCTGCCCACCTTCGGCATCGCGGAGAAAGCCTTCACCGACGACGCGGACCAGCTGCAGACCCGGCTGCAGCAGGCCGCCGTATCCGCACCCGCCACTTGCGCGGCGCTGGCCGCGGCGCTGAAGCCGGTGGGCGAGACTTGCCAGAGCTGTCATCAGCAGTACCGCTGACTTTCTGCCCCTCTCCCTTCGGGAGAGGGGTTGGGGTGAGGGTCCGAACTTGCTGCAACGCTCCGCTTCGTCCGAACCCTCACCCGGCTGCCGCCACCCTCTCCCTCCGGGACGGGGGCTCGCGAGAATCACTGGATTCCGCACCTTGGCTCGCCTGCGGCGGGCTTTCGGTCGCCTGCCGCAAGCGACAAAGCGGTTTCGGTCGCCTGCCGGCGCCCGAGTCACTTCTCTTTGCTGGCCCACGCCACCGCAGGAGCGGTGGCGAACGGCGAAGCCGGCCCGAAGGGCGGAGGGCAGGATGCCCGGAGTCAAGAGAAGTAACCCAGAGAAATGGCCTGATTCAATCCGCCGACCCTACAAGCCCGCTGTGTCGAGGGGATTGGACCAACGTTCGTCGACACGTCGCCCTACAGTGGCCACCCCGCGACGTATCTGGAAACTGAGGACATTAGATCTCGTCGTTCCAGCGCAAGCTGGAACCCAGTGCCTTTGCTTCGCTTTGCTGGTGCTTCGCTTTGCTGGTGCTTTGCTCTGGCCGTTGCTTCTGCGCGCTTGGAGCGCGCTGCTTTTCCCGGGGCCCCTCGGCGACGGTGAGGCGGGGACGATCAGGCCGCGCAGCGGGCATCGCCAAGGATGGCGATGCCTTTTCGACCGGACAGGAGTCCGGCCGAAAAGCCCGGCCCCGACTCACGGACTCGCAGGGCAGGATGCCCGGAGAGCGTCGCCGCGGGGTGTCGTTTTCTCTTGGCTACTTCTCTTTTGGACAAGCAAAAGAGAAGTAGCTCGGGCGCCGGCAGGCGCTCGAAACCGCTTTGTCGCTCGCGATAACGCAGAAGCAAGAGCCCCCACCCCAACCCTCTCCCGAAGTTCGAGTCGCTCGGCTTCGTTGTTCAAGGCGAAAGCCTGCGGTGCTTGGAGCCTACAAACTGGAACATCGAATATTCCGGGCAGCAGTGCGCCTTCGCGGGCATGACGGGCAAGAACGGGGCGTCCGCACCCGCCCTAGAAACTCAGCTTCCCGCCCAGCATCTGCGCATACATCACCCAGTCGCCCATCAGGCTGTACAGCGGGTGGCGGAAGGTGGCGGGGCGGTTCTTCTCGTAGACGAAGTGGCCGATCCACGCGCAGCCGTAGCCGGCCACCGGCAGCAGCCACAGCAACACCCAGCGCCCGCTGGTGATCGCCAGCAGCAGGATCAGCAGCACCAGCGTGCTGCCGATGAAATGCCAGCGCCGGCACAGGCGCTGGCTGTGCTCGCCGAGGTAGTAGGGATAGAACGCGCGGAAGCTGGCGAATTCGCTCATGGGTACTCCGTCAGCCGGGCGGCAAGGGAATGAATTCGTCTTCGTCGCCGGGCACTTTCGCGAAGCGCCCCTCGCGCCAGTCGGCCTTGGCCTGCTCGATGCGCTCGCGCGTGCTGGCGACGAAGTTCCACCACAGGTGGCGCTTGCCATCCAGCGGTGCGCCGCCGAACAGCATCGCACGGCTGGCGCGCTGCGCCTGCAACGGCGGCGCCGCTGCGCCCGTCCGCACGGCCATCCGGCCCGCCGCGATGGCCTGCCCGCCCCACGCCAGCTCGCCCTCGATCACGTGCACGCCCAGCTCGGCATGCTCCGCCGGCAAGGCCAGTTCGGCGCCGGCGTCCAGCCGCGCCTCGGCGAACACCATCGGCGCGTACACCTGCACCGGCGAGACCGCACCCCAGCCGCTGCCGGCGATCAGCACCAACTCGACGCCGGGCAGGCGGAGGCGCGGCAGCCCGTCGGCCTCGTGGTGATGGAACGCCGGCGCGATCTCCGCGTGCTCGCGCGGCAGCGCCACCCACACCTGGATGCCGTGCAGGCGCTGGCCCGCGGCGCGCGCCTCCGGCGGCGTGCGTTCGGAATGCACGATGCCGCGCCCGGCGGTCATCCAGTTCACCGCGCCGGGCGCGATGTCGGCGCGGCTGCCGAGGCTGTCGCGGTGGCGAATCGTGCCTTCGAACAGCCAGGTCACCGTGGCCAGGCCGATGTGCGGATGCGGCCGCACGTCCATGCCGCGGCCCGGCGCGAAATCCACCGGGCCCATGTGGTCGTAGAACACGAACGGGCCCACGTGGCGCGCCTCGAACACCGGCAGCAGCCGGCGCACGCTGAAGCCGTCGCCCAAGTCGTGCAGGCGGCCGTCGATCAGGATGGCTGGCGTGTCCATCGGCATTCCCCCGTTCACCAAGCCCGCTGATATTGCGCCGGCGCGGGCAGCTGCGCACCCAGCTCCTGCGCGGCACGGCGCGGGAAATACGGATCGCGCAGGCTCTCGCGGGCGATCAGCACCACGTCGGCCTCGTCGTTGTCCACGATCTCGGCGGCCTGCTTCGGTTCGGTGATCAGCCCCACCGCGCCGGTGGCGATGCCCGCCTCACGGCGGATCTGCGCGGCGAACGGCACCTGGTAGCCCGGCGCCAGCGGGATCTTCACGTGCGGCAGCAGGCCGCCGCTGGAGACGTCGACCAGGTCCACGCCCAGCGGCTTGACCTCGCGCGCCAGCCGCACGCTCTGCGCGATGTCCCAGCCGCCCTCGGCCCAGTCGGTGGCCGAGATGCGCAGCCACAGCGGCAGCTCCGCCGGCCACACCTCGCGCACGGCGGCGATCACCTCGTGCACCAGCCGCGTGCGGTTCTCGAAGCTGCCGCCGTATTCGTCGCTGCGCCGGTTGCTGAGCGGCGACAGGAACTGGTGCAGGAGATAACCGTGCGCGGCATGCAGCTCGATCAACTTGAAGCCGGCCGCCAGCGCACGCACCGCCGCCGCACGGAAGTCCGCGACCAGCTGGCGGATGCCGGCCGCATCCAGCGCCACCGGCGTATGCCAGCCCGCGTCGAACGGCAGCGCCGACGGCGCCACCGTGGTCCACGCGCCCTGCGCCGGCGTGAGTGCGCCGCCGCCATCCCAGGGCCGGTGCGCGCTGGCCTTGCGCCCGGCATGCGCCAGCTGCACGCCGGGCACCGCGCCCTGCGCCGCGATGAAGGCGGTGATCGGCCGCCAGGCCGCGGCCTGCGCGTCGTTCCAGATGCCGGTGTCGCCCGGCGAGATGCGCCCCTGCGCCGACACCGCGGTGGCCTCGGCGATCACCGCGCCCGCGCCGCCCACCGCGCGGCTGCCCAGGTGCACCAGGTGCCAGTGGTCGGGCATGCCGTCGACCGCCGAGTACTGGCACATCGGCGACACCACGATGCGGTTGCGCAGGCTCAGGCTGCGCTGCGGGAGGGGTTCGAACAGTTTCATCGGGCATCCGGCCGGGGGAGGAAATCCCTACAGTGCCGGCGCCCCGCCTGCGCATCAAGGGCCGGAATGGCCCCGCGGAAAAAGAAAAGGCCGGCTTGCGCCGGCCCTTTCCGCTTGCGATACGGCCATCAGGCCGGGGTGACTTCCTCGGCCTGCAGGCCCTTCTGGCCGTTCACCACCTTGAACGTCACCTTCTGGCCTTCCTGCAGGCTCTTGAAGCCCGTGCCGGTGATGGCACGAAAATGCACGAACACGTCGGGGCCATTTTCACGGCTGATGAAGCCGAACCCCTTGGCGTCGTTGAACCACTTGACGGTACCTGTTTCACGATCCGACATGACTCACTCCGATCCAATTCCAGACGCTTGAGACGAGCCGGCCCTTGTGGGTCGACGGCTTACTGGGCATGCCGGGGTCGGTGTAGCGACATGGAATCGACAGGGGTTCCATACCGGGCACGCACGTGGCCGAGCAGACGCAGTGGAGAAAGCATAACGGAATTTCACGAACGCAAGCGATATGTCAAGCGTCGTTTTTCCGATAGTGTCCGCGGACACAAAAAGCCGTCGGAAACGGCTTTCGACATGGCGCCGGCGACAACCCGAAAGGGGCCTGCCATGGACGGTGGACGCAAGAAATCGTCCGGAACGATATTCGACATCGCGCAGCGATGGCCCGAAGGGCGCCCGCCATGGACGGCGGTCGTAAAAAAACCGGGCATCGCTGCCCGGTTCCGGATGACGCATGAGCGCGCTGGCTCAGGCCGGCATCACTTCGTCGGCCTGCAGGCCCTTCTGGCCCTGCACCACCTTGAAGCTGACCTGCTGGCCTTCCTGCAGGCTCTTGAAGCCGGTGCCGGAGATCGCGCGGAAATGCACGAACACGTCGGGACCATTGTCGCGGGCGATGAAGCCGAAGCCCTTGGCGTCGTTGAACCACTTGACGGTACCGATCTGACGATCAGACATGAAACACTCCTGGGTATGGATAGAGACTCGACCGCCGCGACATGCGGCAGCCGGCTTACTGGTGTGCGAAGGAAAACAACCCCGGGGTGAACAGATGTCGCAGATCGCGGATCGGCTGCATCGGGTCACCGGTGCTTGGCGACCCCGGCAAACTCAGCCTGTGCATGATAACCGATAAGCGCTCCGGTATCCGGGCGCGAGCCGCGAGCGCGTATCATGTGGGGCCGCCCGACCGCGTTTCGAGGACTCCCCTTGGGCCCACGCCTGCTGCTCCTGACCTGTACCGGCCTGCTGCTGGCCGGCTGCGCCACCACCCGGCCGACGCGCCCGGCCGCGCCGACGCCCGCGCCGCCCGCGGTCACCGGCGTACCCGCCTGCGATGCCTACCTGTCCGGCTATCTGGCCTGCCACCGCGCCGCGGCGATCTTCCCGGCCGACCAGTTGCAGGCGCATTACCAGTCCATGCGCGACAGCCTGCTGCAGGCCGCCCGCGACCCGCAGACCCGCCCCTACCTGGACGCGCGCTGCCGCCTGTTGTCCAGCCAGTTGAGCCAGAGCTTGCAGGGCCGCTCCTGCGCCGCGACGGGCGCACGCTGATTCAGCCAACGCCCGCCTTCCAGGCGGCGCGCAGGGCCGGCGCCAGCGCCGCCGGTCGGCAGCGGCCGAGACGCACCCGCGGCGTGCCGTGCCAGCGCGCGGTGCGCGCGATCGCCGCGGCCAGCTCGCCCGCCAGCCGCGGCGCGGGTGCCACGCCGTCCTCCAGGTACAGCGCCTTGATCTCGAACACGCCCGCATCGCGATGCGCCTTCGCGTCCAGCCGGCCGACCAGCGCGCCGCGATGCAGGATCGGCAGCACGTAGTAGCCATAGCGCCGCTTCGGCGCCGGCACGTAGCACTCGATGCGGTAGTCGAAACCGAACATCGCCAGCGCGCGGGCGCGGTCCCACACCAGCGGATCGAACGGCGACAGCAGCGCGGTGTGGGTGGCGCGCAGGCGGCCGCCGCGCGCGCGTTCCAGCGCGGCGGCGTGCTCGCGATGCACGTAGCCCGGCTCGTCCCAGCCACGCACCGCCACTTCCAGCAACTCGCCTTCGGCCAGCAGCGGCGCCAGCTCGCGTGCGTTCACCGCCGGCTTCAGGCGGAAGTAATCGGCGATCCAGCGCGCCTGCGCGATGCCCAGCGCGCGCACGCCGTCGAGAATGAACTGCCGGCGCAACTGCGCCGGATCGAGATCGCTGGGCGCGAACGGCGGATCGAGCTGCGCCAGCACCCGCTCGGCGAGGTCGTACACGCGCTGGAAGCGCTCGCGCCGCGGCACCATCAGCTCGCCCAGCGCGAACCACGCCTCCAGCCAGCGCTTCTCCGGCTTCCACTCCCACCAGCCGGAGACGCCGCGGTCCTCGCGCGGGAAATCCGAAGCTAGCACCGGGCCGCTCTCGCGGATGCGCGCGAGCAGCGCATCCATCGCCGGCCGGTGCTCGCGATGCATGCGCTCGGCGTGGCGCTGCGCCCAGTGGCTGCCGCGCTCGCGCCAGGCGCGGTGTGCGGCGAGGTCGCGCGCGCCGACGAAGCAGGCCTCGTGCGCCCAGCACTCGGCGATGCGGCCCTCGGCCAGCGCCTCGTCCAGCCACGCCATCGGGTAATCGCCGAGGCGGGCGTGCAACACCAAGTAGGGGCTGCGCGCCACCACGTGGATGGAATCGATCTGCAGCAGGCGCATGCGCTCGATCGCCGCCACCACGTCGTCGCGCCGCGGCTTGCGGCGCGGCGCCTGCAGCAGGCCTTGCGCGTGCAGCTGCAGCGCGCGGGCCTGCGGCAGGCTCAACGCCGCGGCCGGGTTCGCTGAAGCTGCGTTCAACGGCACGTCGCCTTCACGCCGGCTCGACAAGAATGTTGCAGTGACATTTATGCAGCCTTTGGTAGCGTCCGACACAGGCCTTGCGGGCGACTCCCTTTCGTCACCCGCAAGGCTCGCACTCCCTCAGACATTCTGGCATGGAGTAACCGTCATGAAAGTACGCAACGCCTTGTTGCCCGCACTCGTCGCCGGCGCCCTGGTCTTCGCCGGCGCCACCTTCGCGCAAGACACCACGCAGCCCGCGCCGCCCGCCACGCAGGCGCCGCCGGCCGCGGACACGATGCAGTCCGCACCGGCGCCCACGCAGACGCCGCCGCCCATCGTGACCGTGCGCAGCGTGCCGCCGGCCGCGCCGCAGATCGCCACGCCGCCGCCGTTCGAGCAGCTCTCCGGCGGCAGCAAGTGGATCACCGAGGAACAGGCCGCCGCCTACCCGCCGCTGGCGAACGACTTCCTCAACGCCAGCCACAGCGGCAAGCGCATCAGCAAGGCGCAGTACGAGGCGTGGGTGAAGCAGATTCATTGAGGGCAAGGAACACGAACCGGCCGCGTCGAGGACGCGGCCGGTTTTTTTGTGGGTTTTGTTGACTGATGCGATCCTCCATGATCACGGCGACATGACGGTCGACGGAGTGACGAATCACTCGCCCTGCCTTGGCGCCAGCAGCGGCCCCCCATGGCCGCACTGTTCAACTGGGTGCGATCTTCCATGATCGCGGCAACGCGAAGGTCGACGAAAAGATGAGCCGCTCGCGCTGCACTGGCGCCAGGAGCGGCCATCCATGGCCGCACTGTTCAATCCACTAAACTTCGGCGATCCCCACGCATCCTTGCGCCGGAGCCCCCCATGCCCTATCGCCGCCTCCTGCTGCTGACCGGCTGCCTCGTCGTCGGCGTCTGCCGTGCGCAGAATCCCGATCCGATGGACATCCGCGCCTGCACCGCGATCGAGAGCGACGCGCAGCGGCTGGCCTGCTACGACCGCGCCACCGGGCGCGACCAGCTGCCGGCCGCGCAGAAGCGCAGCCAACCCGCCGCCGCGGTGCACGCGGACATCTTCGCGCACGGCCGGCAGGCCGAAGTCGCCGCCGCGGCCGAACCGCAGGTGTCCACGCCGCTGTCGCTGCTGGACAGCCGCTGGGAGCTGTCGCCGGAGAGCAAGCTCGGCACCTTCAACCTGCGCGGCTACAGGCCGGTGTACGCGCTGCCGCTGTTCGCCACCAGCAACCAGAACAAGGAACCGCACAGCCCCAACCCCGACAACACCGTGCGCGCGCCGCAACAGCAGCAGAACGTCGAAGGCAAGTTCCAGCTCAGCCTGAAGACCAAGCTGTGGCAAGACGTGTTCGGCGACGCCGGCGACCTCTGGCTGGGCTACACCCAGAGCTCGCGCTGGCAGGTCTACAACGCGAAGACGTCGCGGCCGTTCCGCGAGACCGACTACGAACCCGAGGCACTGCTGGTGTTCGACACGCACTACCGCGCGCTGGGCTGGGACGGGCGAATGTTCGGCATCGGCGTCGTCCACCAGTCCAACGGCCGCGGCAATCCGCTGTCGCGCAGCTGGAACCGGGTGGTCGCCGACTTCGGCTTCGAGCGCGAGGGCTGGACCGTGGTGTTCCGCCCGTGGTGGCGCATCCCCGAGGCGCGCGCCGACGACGACAACCCCGACATCAGCGACTACATCGGCCGCGCCGACGTGCAGATCGTGCACGAATGGCACGGCCAGGAATTCGGCATGATGCTGCGCCACTCGCTGCGCGGCGGCCGCCGCAGCCGCGGCGCCGCGCGCTTCACCTGGAGCTTCCCGCTGGGCGGCAACCTGCGCGGCTACATGGAACTGTTCAAGGGCTACGGCGAAAGCCTGATCGACTACAACCACGACGCCACCTACCTCGGCGTGGGCGTGTCGCTGCTCGACTGGTATTGAGCGTGCCGTTCGCGGCCTGGCGCCAACTGTCCTGACGACAAAGGCCCGGCAGTCCGTGCCGGGCCTTCGGGATGCCGCGCAACGGCAGCGCGCCGTTGCGGCGCAATCAGTGGTGATGCCCGCCCGCGCCGTGCACGTGGCCGTGCGCCAGCTCTTCCTCGGACGCCGCGCGCACCTCGGTCACCTCGATCGCAAAGTGCAGGGTCTTGCCAGCCAGCGGGTGGTTGCCGTCGATGTGCACCTTGTCGTCCTCGACGCGGGTCACGGTGACGTTGATCACGCCCTGCGGGCCGTGGCCCTGGAACTGCATGCCGGGCTGGATGTCCGCCACGCCCTGGAACGCCTCGCGCGGCACCTGCTGCACCAGCTCGGGGTGGTGCACGCCGTAGCCCTCTTCCGGCGCCACGTGGGCGTCGAACTTGTCGCCGGCCCGGCGGCCTTCCATCTGCTTCTCCAGGCCCGGCACGATGTGGCCGTGGCCGTGCAGGTAGGCCAGCGGTTCGCGGCCGGCGGAGCTGTCGACGACCTGGCCGTCGTCGTCGGTGAGGGTGTAGTGGAAGGCGACGGCGGTGTTCGCGGCGATCTGCATGGCGTGGTCCGGTGACGGGAGAGGAACCGGTTTCGCACCGGCGTGATCGGGCAGACTAGCAGATTCGCCCGGCCCCGCCGCCGAAAGCGGCCGACGTCTGCGCGATACTCGGCGCATGAACCGGATCGCAACATGGCTCATCCTGCTGCCGTATCTGCTGCTGGCCGCCACCCCGTCGGCGGCGGCCACCGCACCACTCCCCGATGCGCCCCATGATCGATCCGCGCTGGCCGCGCGGATCGACGCGATCGTCCGCCAGCCGCGCTACGCCGCCGCCGACTGGGGCATCGCCGTGACGGCGCTGGACAGCGGCCGCACGCTGTACGCGCACCAGGCCGGCAAGCTGTTCCAGCCCGCCTCCACGGCCAAGCTGTTCACCGCGGCGCTGACCCTGGCCACGCTCGATGCGAACTACCGCATCTCCACCCGCCTGCTGTCGGCCGCGACGATTCGCCACGGCCGGCTGGAGGGTCCGCTGCTGCTGTACGGCATGGGCGACCCCACCCTGGGCACGCCCGCCGCGAATCCCGACTGGGCGGACGATCTGGCCGCGCAACTGGCCGCGCGCGGCATCCGCACGGTGCGTGGCGACCTGATCGCCGACGCCACCTATTTCGCCGGCCCCGCGCTGGGCAACGGCTGGGAGGCCAGCGACCTGCTCGGCTGGTTCACGGCGCCCGCTGCCGCGCTCAGCGTGCACGAGAACAGCGTGGCGCTGACGGTGACGCCTGCGGCCGAGGCCGGCCAGCCGGCGCGCCTGGATTTCCAGCCCGCCGTGGCGGCGCCGCCGCTGACGGGCTCGCTGGCTACGGTTGCGCCGCACGCGCGCGACGACATCAACCTCTACCGCGCGCCGGGCGACGGCGTGCTGCACGCGTTCGGCAGCGTCGCCGCGGGCGCGCCGGCGCGCACCTACCGGCTGGCGATTCCCGACCCGCCCCGCCAGGCCGGCGAGGAACTGCGCGCCGCGCTGGCGCGCCACGGCGTGCGCCTGAAGGGCGAGTTGCGCGTGCTCGACTGGCCGCAGCGCGACGACGCGCTGCGCGCAAATGCGCAAACCCTCGCCGAAGTGCTGTCGCCGCCGGTAGCCGAGATCCTCCGCGAAGGCCTCAAGCGCTCGCAGAACCTGTACCTGCAGAACCTGCTGCAGCTCGACGGCATCGCTGCGCAGGCCGCGGCGGCGAACCAGCCCGATCCGCCTACCGGCTTCCTGAGCAGCGCCGCCTGGGGCCTGCGCGCGCTGCACGACCTGCTCGAACGCATCGGCATCGCGCCGTCGTCGGTGCTGCTGGAGGAAGGCAGCGGCTTGTCGCGCGGCGACCTGGCCACGCCCGCGGCGCTGGTGCGGCTGCTGCAATACCTCGCCGCGCAGCCGTATGCGGCGCAACTGCGCGGCATGCTGCCGCTGGCCGGCGTGGACGGCACGCTGGAGTGGCGCCTGCGCGACGGCCCGGCCGCCGACCGCGTGCAGGCCAAGACCGGCAGCATGACCCATGTGCACGGCCTCGCCGGCTACGTCACCACCGCGGACGGCCGGCAACTGGCCTTCGCGATCCTGCTCAACAACTACGCACGCGGCCCCGACGAACCGCACGCCAACCGCGACATCGACGCCATCGTCGAGCTGCTGGCCGGATACCGCGGCGGGGAATGAGGAAGCGCTGATTTTGCTCGTCATCCCAGCGAGGCGCTTTTCAACAGCCGAAGGCTGGTCAAGCTCACTGCTGTCCGGAATATTTCGCCGGTGATCTGCTCTCCTCTCCCTCCGGGACGGGTGCTTGCGAGAACCATTCGATTCCGCACCTTGGCTCGCCTGCGGCGGGCTTTCGCTCGGGTGCTTTCGCAAGCGACAAAGCGGTTTCGGTCGCCTGCCGGCGCCCGAGTTCCTTCTCTTTGCTGGCCCAAAGAGAAGTAACCCAGAGAAATGGCCTGTTCAATCCGCCGACCCTACAAGCCCGCTGTGTTGAGGGGATTGAACCAACGCTCGTCGACACGTCGCCCCACAGCGGCCACCCCGCGACGTATCTGGAAACTGAGGGGCCAAATCTTGCGACGCTTCGCTTTGCTTGGCTCTGGCTGTTGCTTCTGCGCGCTGGGAGCGTGCTGCTTTTCCCGGGGCCCCTCGGCGACGGTGAGGCGGGGACGAGGAGGCCGCGCAGCGGGCGAGCCCACGGATGGGCTCGCCTTTTCGACCGGGCAGGAAGCCCGGCCGAAAAGCCCGGCCACGCCTCACGGACTTTCCGTCCATGGATGGACGGAAAGCGTCGCCGCGGGGTGTCGTTTTCTCTTGGCTACTTCTCTTTTGGACAAGCAAAAGAGAAGTAGCTCGGGCGCCGGCAGGCGCTCGAAACCGCTTCGTCGCTCGCGATAACGCAGAAGCAAGAGCCCCCACCCCAACCCTCTCCCGGAGGGAGAGGGATTCACCAATCAGCACCTTCCCGAATTCGAGTCGATCGGCTTCGTTGTTCAAGGCGAGAGCCTGCGACGAGCAAAAAGCCGGATCAATCAGACCCTCCCTTACTCGACTCGCTCAATCCGCCAGCAGGCGATCCAGCTCCCTGCCGATCTTCTCCGGCGTGTCGGTGGGCGCGTAGCGCTTCAGCACCTGGCCGTGGCCGTCGACGAGGAACTTGGTGAAGTTCCACTTGATCGCCTCGCTGCCGAGGATGCCCCTGCCTTCGTGCTTCAGCCACTGGTACAGCGGGTGCGCGTGCTCGCCGTTCACCTCGATCTTGGCGAACAGCGGAAAGGTGACGCCGTAGCTGGCGTCGCAGAATTCGCGGATCGCCGCCTCGTCGCCCGGCTCCTGGTGGCCGAACTGGTCGCAGGGGAAGCCCAGCACCACCAGGCCGCGGTCGCGGTCGTCCCGCCACAGCTTTTCCAGGCCGGCGTACTGCGGGGTGAAGCCGCATTTCGAGGCCACGTTGACGATCAGCAGGGTCTTGCCCCGCCATTCGGCCAACGAGCGCTCGTTGCCGTCGATGTCGCGTGCGCTGAAGTCGTGGACGCTGCTCATGGCGTGATTCCCGTGAATGGACGTATGGAAGTCTACGCCAGACGCTAGAATGTGCGCCCACTCCGCCGCCCGAATCGCCGTGATCCGCTTCCTCGACGTGCACAAGTCCTACCGCGTGGACGGTCGGGACATCCCCGCGCTGCAGCCGTTCAACCTCGACATCATGGATGGCGAGGTGTTCGGCATCATCGGCCATTCCGGCGCGGGCAAGTCCACCCTGCTCCGGCTGATCAACCTGCTGGAGCGCCCCAGCGGCGGGCGCATCCTGATCGGCGACACCGAGATGACCGCGCTGCCCGAACCCGCGCTGCGCGCGCAGCGCCGGCGCATCGGCATGATCTTCCAGCACTTCAACCTGCTCGCCTCGCAGACGGTGGCGGACAACGTGGCGTTTCCGCTGCGCCTTGCCGGCGAGCGCGACACCGCGAAGATCCGCGCCCGCGTGGCCGAGTTGCTGGAACGCGTGGGCCTGACCGAGCACGCGGCCAAGTACCCCGCGCAGCTCTCCGGCGGCCAGAAGCAGCGCGTGGGCATTGCCCGCGCGTTGGCGAACCGGCCGCAGATCCTGCTGTGCGACGAAGCCACCAGCGCGCTCGATCCGCAGACCACGGCGCAGGTGCTCGACCTGCTCGCGGCGATCAACCGCGAACTCAAGCTCACCATCGTGCTGATCACCCACGAGATGGACGTGGTGCGCCGCATCTGCGACCGCGTGGCGGTGCTCGACGCCGGCCGCATCGTGGAGCGCGGCACCGTGGCCGACGTGTTCCTGCATCCGCAGCACGCCACCACGCGGCGCTTCGTCAACGAGGCGCTGCCGGAGGAAGCCGCCAGCGTGCAGGCGCCGCTGGCGCAGGTGGCCGGCCGCGTGCTGCGCCTCACCTTCCGCGGCGCCACCACGCTGAGCCCGGTGCTGAGCCGGGTGATGCGCGAGAGCGGCGTGGATTTCAACCTGCTCGCCGGCCGCATCGACCGCATCAAGGAACTGCCCTACGGCCAGCTCATCCTGGCGCTGGAAGGCGCGAACGCCGACGCCGCGCTGGCCGCGCTGCGCGAGGCCGGCATCGAGATCGAGGAACTGCCCCGATGAACCCGCTGCACACGCTGTCCCCGAACATCGACGACTGGGGCGAACTGGGCCGCGCCTGCCTCGACACCTTGCTGATGCTGGGCGGCGCGCTGGCGCTCACCGTGGCGATCGGCCTGCCGCTGGGCGTGCTGCTCTATCTCACCGGCCGCGGCCAGCTGCGCGCGATGCCGAAGCTGTACGGCGTCGCTTCGCTGGTGGTGAACGTGCTGCGCTCGGTGCCCTTCATCATCCTGATGATCGTGCTGATGCCGGTGACCTACGTGCTGGTGGGCACCAAGCTGGGCGTGCGCGGCGCGATCCCGCCGCTGGTGATCGGCGCCGCGCCGTTCTTCGCGCGGCTGGTGGAGACCGCGCTGCGCGAGGTGCAGCAGGGCGTGATCGAGGCGGCGCAGGCGATGGGCGCCAGCACCTGGCAGATCGTGCGCCACGTGCTGCTGCCCGAGGCGCGCGCCGGCATCGCCGCCGGCATCACGGTGACCGCGATCGCGCTGGTGGGCTACACCGCGATGGGCGGTGCGATCGGTTCCGGCGGACTCGGCGACCTCGCCTACCGCTATGGCTACCTCAGCTACAAGTCCGACTACATGGTCGTGACCGTGGTGCTGCTGGTGCTGCTGGTGCTGCTGGTGCAGCTGCTGCAGATGCTGGGCGACCGCATCGTGGCGCGTTATAAGCGCCAGTGATCCGGTTATTTCCCCGCCGCCGTCTGGACGTCTAGTCTGCAACTTCCCTGGAAACCGTCATGACCGATGCTGCTGTCCGCGCTCTCCGCCGTCCTCGCCCTGCTGCTGCTCGCCGGCATCGCCCGCAAGCCGTCGTGAAACGGCTGCTTGGCATCGCGGCTTTTGCCGTGCTGCTCGCCGGCTGCTCGGCGCCGAAGCAGGACGCGAACACGCTCACCGTGGCCGCCACTGCGGTGCCGCATGCGGAGATCCTCAAGCAGGTGCAGCCGATCCTCGCGAAGGAAGGCGTAAAGCTGGAGATCAAGGTGTTCGCCGACTACGTGCAGCCGAACACGCAGGTAGTCGAGAAGAACATCGACCTGAACTATTTCCAGACCAAGCCTTACCTGGACGCGTTCAACCGCGAGCACGGCACGCAGCTGGTGCCGATCGCGGGCGTGCACATCGAGCCGTTCGGCGCCTATTCGCGCCGGATCAAGCGCATCGACCAGCTGCCGGACGGCGCCAGCGTGGCGCTGCCGAACGACCCCAGCAACGAGGGCCGCGCCCTGCTGCTGCTCGCCAAACACGGCCTGATCGCGCTGAAGGACCCCGGCAACGCGCTGGCCACGCCGAAGGACATCGCGGCGAACCCGAAGCAGCTGAAGTTCAAGGAGCTGGAGGCGGCGATGCTGCCGCGCACGCTGGACGAGGTGGACCTTGCGCTGATCAACACCAACTACGCGCTGGCGGCGGGCCTGAACCCGGAGAAGGACGCCCTGCTGATCGAGGACAAGGACTCGCCCTACGTGAACTACCTGGTGGGCCGTCCCGACAACGCGCACGATCCGCGCGTGCAGAAGCTGGCGCAGGCGCTGACCAGCCCCGCGATCAAGGCGTTCATCGAGACCAAGTACAAGGGCGCGGTGCTGCCGGCGTTCTGATGAACCATCTGTAGGAGCGCACCCTGTGCGCGATGGCCTTGGTGCTTGATCGAAGCCAAAGGCATTCGCGCACAGGGTGCGCTCCTACATCGGCAGAATCGGGATCGGCAGGTTCAGGCCGCCGCCATCTGCTTCGGGATCGAGCGGTTGGTGTGAGTGATGCGGTTGTTCGCGTCCACGTAGACGCAGGTGGGCTGGAACTGCGCCAGCTCCTTCTCGTCGAGCTGGGCGAACGCGGCGATGATGATGAGGTCGCCCACTTCCACGCTGCGCGCGGCGCTGCCGTTCACCGAGATGATGCCCGAGCCTTCCTCGGCGCGCAGCGCGTAGGTGACGAAACGCTCGCCGTTGTTGATGTCCCAGGCATGGATCTGCTCGTACTCGCGGATGCCCGCGGCGTCCAGCAACTCGCCGTCGATCGCGATCGAGCCCTCGTAGTGCAGCTCGGCGTGGCTGACGGTGGCGCGGTGGATCTTCGCCTTGAACATGTTCAGATGCATGACTTTCGGGTTCCTGCGGGAACGGCCCGCGTGGACGCGCATTATCGAACCGCCGACATTGCGTCGCAACATCGGCCGTTCAGCCAACGGGGCGCAAGAAATATCGCGGCTTCCGCGGCACAGGGATGTGCCGCACGCGAAAGACCGTCAGGACGACGGTCTTTCGCGATCCATCAATCGAACGGCAGGTTGTCGATCAAACGCGTCGTGCCCAACCGCGCGGCGATCAGCGCCACCAACCCTTCGCGTTCGCCCTCGGCCGGCTCGGCCAGGTCCTCGGCGCGACGGATCGCGGCGTAGTCGGGCACGAAGCCCGCGCGCTCCAGCTTCGACTGCGCGGCTTCCTCGATGATGCGCCGCGCATGACCCTTGCCCAGCAGCTCGCGCATCTGTTGCAGGGTTTGCCGGATCAGCGGCGCCAGCGCCCGCTCGGCGTCGGACAGGTACTGGTTGCGCGAGCTCAGCGCGAGGCCGTCGTCGGCGCGCAGGGTGGGCGCGCCCATCACCTTCACCGGCAAGGCCAGGTCGCGCACCATGCGCTCGATCACCTTGAGCTGCTGGAAATCCTTCTGGCCGAACACCGCGAGGTCCGGCTGCACCAGGTTGAACAGCTTGCACACCACGGTGGCCACGCCGTCGAAATGGCCGGGGCGGTGCGCGCCTTCCAGCGTGTCGGTGATCCCCGGCACATGGATGCTCGCACTGTGCTCGGCGCCGAACGGATACATCGTGGCCACCTCGGGCGCGAACAGCAGGTCGCAGCCGTGCTCGGCCAGGCCGGCCTGGTCCTGCGCCAGCGTGCGCGGATAACGTTCGAAATCCTCGTTCGGGCCGAACTGGGTGGGGTTGACGAACACGCTGGCCACCACGCGGTCGGCGCGCGCGCGCGCCAGCTTCAGCAGCGAGTAGTGCCCCGCATGCAGGTTGCCCATGGTGGGCACCAGCGCCACGGTCTGGCCCTGGCTGCGCCAGCCACGCACCGCGGCGCGCAGGGACGGGGCGTCTTGCACGGTTTGCATAGGTACCTGCTCGCTCAGTTGAAGCAATGTTCGGGCGCGGGGAACGCCCCGCTGCGCACGTCCGCCGCGTAGGCGGCGATCGCCGCCGCCACGGAATCGCGGCCGGCGAGGAAATCCTTGCTGAACTTGGGCCGCTTGCCGGGCGTGATGCCGAGCATGTCGTGGATCACCAGCACCTGGCCGTCGCACTGCGGGCCGGCGCCGATGCCGATCACCGGGATCTGCAGCGCCTTCGTCACCCGTTCGCCCAGCGCGCTGGGCACGCCTTCGAGCACCAGCAGGTCGGCGCCCGCGGCCTGCACCGCCTGCGCCTCGGCGAGGATGCGCTCGGCCGTCTCCTGCTCGCGGCCCTGGATGCGGAAGCCGCCGAACTTGTGCACCGACTGCGGGGTGAGGCCCAGGTGCGCGCAGACCGGGATCGCGCGCGCCACCAGCGCGGCGATCGCGTCGAGGATGTGCGGCGCGGCGCCCTCGATCTTCACCATCGCCGCGCCCGCCTCGCCCACCAGTCGCGCGCCCGCTTCCAGCACATGCGGAAGGTCGCGGTCGGCCATGAACGGCAGGTCGGCGACCAGCAGCGTGGCGGACAGCCCGCGCGCCACCGTCTGCGTGTGGTAGACCATGTGGTCCAGCGTCACCGGCAGCGTGCTCTTGTGGCCCTGCACCACCATGCCCAGCGAATCGCCCACCAGCGCCACGTCGATGCCGGCGAACTCCAGCTGCATCGCGAAGCTGTAGTCGTAGGCGGTGAGCATCACGATGCGGCGGCCTTCGGCCTTCATCGCGTGCAGGCCGGGCACGGTGACCGGCTTGCGGGCGGGGAGCTGGGCGGGGTCCACGTACACGGGGTCGTCTCGGAAGCGGGAGTCGGTCGATTATCCGCTGCACCGCATCAATCGGCCAGCGGCGCGCAGCCTTGCGTGTCGACCGCGGCGAGCAGGTCCGCCACGCGGCCCTGCCCCGGCAGCACCAGGTCGGGCGCGATGTCGTTGAGCGGCAGCAGCACGAAGGCACGCTCGGCGATGCGCGGATGCGGCAGGGTCAGGCGCGCGTCGTCCAGTTGCACGCCGTCCATGTGCAGCAGGTCGAGATCCAACGTGCGCGGGCCGTTGCGCTCGGCGCGCACGCGGCCGGCGCGCTGCTCGATCGCCAGCAACGCATCGAGCAGCGCATGCGGCGCGAGGCCGGTTTCCAGCAGCGCCGCGGCATTGACGAACGGCGGCTGCTCCAGCACGCCCCACGGCGGCGTGCGATACAGCCGCGAACGGCGCAGCAGGCGCGTGGCGGGCAGGCGCGCCAGCGCGTCCACGGCATCCAGCACTTGCCGTCGCGGGTCGCCCAGGTTGCCGCCCAGCGCGATGCAGGCCGCGGTCACGCCGGCTTCGACTTCGCCGCGGGCTTGCGCCGGCGCCGCTTGCGCGCCGGGCCGGCCGCCGCGGCCGCCTCGGGCTCGCTGCCGCCGCCGTGCGTGGGCAGCGCCGCCGCCAGCACATCGTGCGGCAGCTGCTGCGCATGCGCCCACCACAGGCCCAGCTCGCGGATCGCCGGCGATTCGTGCGCGCGCAGCAGCAGGAAATCGAACGCGGCGCGAAAGCGCGGATGCTCCATCAGCCGGAACACCTTCTTGCGCTGCACCTGCTCGAAGCGCGGCTGCAGCGACCAGATCTCTTCCATCGTGAAGGTGAAGCGGCGCGGGATCGCCACGCGCTGGCACTGCTCGGCCACCACCTGCAGCGCGGCGCGCGCCCAGGCTTCGTTGGCGTCCTTGCCGCGGGCGATCTGCTGCTGCGCCAGGTCGCGCACCTCGCCCCACAGCAGCACCGCGAACAGGAACGCCGGCGTCACCGACTTGCCCTCGGCCACGCGCGCGTCGGTGTTCGCCAGGCCCTGTTCGACCAGCGCGCGCAAGGCTTCGTCGCCGCGCTTGAGCGCGCGCGCGGTGGCCGGGAACAGGCACTTCAGCAGGCCGTACTGTTCGAGCATGCGGAAGCTCTTCAGCCCGTAGCCGGCGAGGAACATCTTCAGCGACTCGTCGAACAGCCGCGCCGGCGCCGCCTCGGTCAGCAGCACGCCCAGTTCCTCGAACGGCGCGGCGGCGGCCGCGTCGATGCCGAAGCCGAGCTTGGCCGCGAGCCGCGCCGCGCGCAGCATGCGCACCGGATCCTCACGGTAGCGCGTGGCCGGCTCGCCGATCAGGCGCAGCACGCGGTCTTCCAGATCCTGCATGCCGCCCACGTAGTCGCGCACGGAGAAGTCGCTGATGTCGTAGTACATCGCGTTGACACGGAAGTCGCGGCGCAGCGCGTCCTCCTCGATCGTGCCCCACACGTTGTCGCGCACGATGCGGCCGTCGACGATGTGGCGCTCGCCCTCCGCGCCTTCTTCCTCGCCGGTGCCGCGGAAGGTGGCCACCTCGATGATCTCCGGCCCGAACACCACGTGCGCGAGGCGGAAGCGGCGACCGATCAGCCGGCAGTTGCGGAACAGCTTCTTCACCTCGTCCGGCGTGGCGTTGGTGGCCACGTCGAAATCCTTGGGCTTGCCGCCCAGCAACAGGTCACGCACCGCGCCGCCGACCAGGAACGCGTCGTAACCCGCCTCGTTGAGCCGGTACAGCACGCGCAGCGCGGCCTTGCTGATGTTCTTGCGGGAAATCGTGTGCTGCTCGCGCGGGATGATGCGCAGCGCGGGCCTGGCGTCGTTCCTGGCTTCGGAATTCAAGCGTGTGGAGTCCTTGCGGCTATCGTGTCCGGCGCGCTGCCAAGGCGGCGGCGCGGCGGCCCAGCCGCTCATCTTACCCGCCATCGCCGGGGCATTGCCGGGCGAAACATTTCGGCTATACTAGCGCGCTCCGCTTCGATCCGCTCCCATCGTCTAGTGGCCCAGGACACCGCCCTCTCAAGGCGGGAACACGAGTTCGAACCTCGTTGGGAGCGCCATTTGCTTGTGCGATTCGTCCGGAATCGCCGCACGGCGTGGCAGTACGGCAAGCTTCAAGCGCTCGCCTTGTACCAGCGCCACCAGCGGCCATCCATGGCCGCACTGTTCAAATTTGCGATTCGTCCGGAATCGCCGTGGCGTGACAGGTAGCGACGAGTTTTCAACGTTCGCTCCGCTCTAGCGCCACCAGCGGCCATCCATGGCCGCACTACTCAGGAACAGCCGGCACGATCCAGGTCGCGCCGGCTGTTTTTTTGAGCAAAAGCCACAGCAGCCGCTCTTCGGCAATCGCTCTCCAACCTCAGTCTCCAGATACGACGCAGGGTGGCCACTGTGGGGCGACGTGTCGACGAGCGTTGGTCCAACCCCCTCGACATGGCGGGCTTGTAGGGTCGGCGGATTGAACAGGCCATTTCTCTTGGTTACTTCTCTTTGGGCCAGCAAAGAGAAGGAACTCGGGCGCCGGCAGGCGACCGAAACCGCTTTGTTTCTTGCGAAAGCGCGAGAGCAAAAGCCCCTCTCTCCCAACCCCACTCCCGCAAGCAAGCGAAGGGACAGCGCCCAAGTCGCGCCAGCGACTTCTCACTTTCGACGCGTTGCAGTCATACTTGCAAACGCCACAACGCAAGAGCCCCGCCCCCATGACCTTTGTCGTCACCGACAACTGCATCAAGTGCAAGTACACCGACTGCGTGGAAGTCTGCCCGGTGGACGCCTTCCACGAAGGCCCGAACTTCCTCGCCATCGACCCGGACGAGTGCATCGACTGCACGCTGTGCGAGCCCGAGTGTCCGGCCAACGCGATCTTCCCGGAGGACGACGTGCCCGCCGGGCAGGAGAACTTCGTGGCACTGAACGCCGAACTGGCGAAGGCGTGGCCGGTGATCACCGAGCGCAAGGACGCCCCGGCGGACGCGAAGGACTGGGACGGCAAGCCGAACAAGCTGGGCCTGCTCGAACGCTGAAACACGGCGCGGCGCCGCCATGAAAAATGCCGCCCTTGGGGCGGCATTTTCGCTCGTGGGATACCGCTGCGGCCTCAGCCGCCGAGGCGGCCCTTCAGCACGTCGATCGC
This sequence comes from Rhodanobacter denitrificans, assembly GCA_017848855.1. Classification (GTDB taxonomy): domain Bacteria; phylum Pseudomonadota; class Gammaproteobacteria; order Xanthomonadales; family Rhodanobacteraceae; genus Rhodanobacter_A; species Rhodanobacter_A denitrificans_B. The sequence continues at coordinate 40,447 of JAFIHF010000034.1, forward strand.
CTTGGCCACCGCGCCGGCGTTGCCCTGCGCGCGCACTTCGCTGGCGTTGGTGCCGCTGGTGCCCACCGTGATCTGCACCGGGTGGACGCCGCCGCTCGTGCCGGCCGCGCCCTTGTCCTTGTGCCCGAACAGGCGGCTGAAGAAGCCCTTCTTCGGCGCCGGCGCTTCGCCACCCACCACGTTCACCGTGTAGCTGTGCGCACTGTCGTCGTGGTTGACCACCTGGCCCAGGCTGCCGCCGGCCAGCGCCTGGCCCACCTTCTGGTAGGTGTTGTCGACGCTGTCGGAGACCACGAAGCCGTCGGCAACCTGGTCGCTGCTGGCGGACGCGGCCTGCGGCTGGTTGGAGCCCGGCGGCGGGATCACCAGCGCGGCATTCGCCGGCGGCGTGTCCAGGCCCGGCGGAATTTCCAGCGGAGCCTCCTGCTTGGCCGTTTCCCACGCCTTCGTGGATCGGAACATGCCGCAACCGGAGAGCAGCAGGCCGGCCAGGGCCAGCGTCGGCAGGGTCACGAGGAGCAAGGACTTCTTCATGCAATGGGGTTCCGTGGGAAGTTCGATGGTGTTCGCCAACGCGGCGAACGCTCAGGCGGCGTGCGCCAAGGATGCCAGAGTGGACAAGGCCTCGCGCAAGCGGGCGCGCTCCGGACCCTCGGCCAGCTCCACCAGCGGCAGCCGCGGCAGCGCCGAACCCAGCCCCAGTTCCGGCAAGCCGGCCTTCACCGCGATCGGGTTCGGTGCGCAGTTCAACGCGTGCAGCAGCGGCGCCAGCGAGTCGTCGCAACGCGCGGTGGCGGCGCGGTCGCCGCCGGTGGCCGCGTCGCACAGCGCGCGGAACGCCTTGGGCACCAGGTTCGCCACCACCGAGATGGTGCCGGCCGCGCCGGCCAGCATCGCCTGCCCGGCGGTGCCGTCGTCGCCGGAGAGATAGACGAAATCCGGGCGCGCAAGTTCCGCCAGCGCGGCGATGCGCTCGGCGTCGGCGCGCGCCTCCTTGATGCCGACGATGCCGGGGTGCCCGGCGAGCTGCGCCACCGTCTCCGGCAGCAGGTCGCAGGCGGTGCGGCTGGGCACGTTGTAAAGAATGACCGGCAGGCCGCCGTGCTCGGCCACTTCGAGGAAGTGCCGGCGCATGCCTTCCTGGGTGGGGCGCACGTAGTACGGCGTCACCACCAGCGCGGCGTCGGCGCCCAGCGCCTTCGCGCGGCGCGTGGCCGCCACGGTCTTCGCGGTGCCCGCCTCGCCGGTGCCGGCGATCACCGGCACGCGGCCGGCAACGTGTTCCACCGCGAACGCGAGCAGGCGGTCGAACTCGTCGTGCTCCAGCATGTGCGCTTCGCCGGTGGAACCGGCCACCACCAGCGCCTGCGTGCCGCCGGCGAGCTGATGATCGAGCAGGCGCGCGAACGCCGGCAGGTCGAGCGCGCCGTCGGGCGCGAACGGCGTGGCCAGCGCGCAGATGCTTCCGCGAATGTCCAAGGTGGGATACCGCTCAGGAATCGGGCCTTGCATGTTACTTGCGGGCTTGCGCGAGCGGCAAGTAAGCTGGCCGGCGCAATGCCCGCGCCGCGCGGGTTCCGGCACAGGCCATTCCATTGAAACCGACGCCCTCCGCTTCCGCCCGCTCGGGCAGCGACAACCAGTTGCTGATCCACGCGCTGACCTCGGCCGCGCACTCGCCGCTCACCGCGCTGACCCGGCGCATCGCCGACGCCGGCTGCAACCTGGCCGAGTCGCGCGTGGCCACGATCGGCAACGAGGTTTCGATCATGCTGCTGGCGAACGGCGCGTGGGACGCGCTGGCCAAGCTGGAGACGGCGCTGAACAAGCTGGCGCGCGACGAGAACCTGCGCCTGGCGCATTACCGCACCGCGCCGCGCGAGCCGAATTCGCACCTGCTGCCCTACATGGTCGAGATCATCTCCGCCGACCGCCCGGGCATCGTGGCGCGCATCGTCGAATTCTTCAGCCAGCAGGGCATCAGCGTGGAGCAGCTGCACTCCACCCGCTACCTGGCGATGCAGACCGGCGCGGAGATGTTCCAGGCGCAGTTCACGATCGGCATCCCCGCCGACATCCACATCGCCGCCTTGCGCGACGATTTCCTGGAGCTGTGCGACGGCCTGAACCTGGATGCGATCATGGATCCGGTGAAGTTTTAGCTTGCACCCTGTACGACGTGCCTGACAAGGCTGTCTCCGTAACATCCGTCGCGCTAGTCTCTGCCCCATGCACAGGCGAAACCCCGTCGGGTTTCCGGAGAGACCATGCCAGACCTCGGAAAGAAGGCCCCTGCCCTCAGCGGCACCACCGGCGACGGCAACACGCTCAAGCTCGCCGACCTCAAGGGCCAATGGGTGGTGCTGTATTTCTACCCGAAGGATTCCACCCCCGGCTGCACCACCGAGGCGCAGGATTTCCGCGACCTCTATCCGAGGTTCAAGCAGCGCCACGCCGAGATCGTCGGCGTCTCGCGCGACTCGGCGAAATCCCACGCGAACTTCGCCGCCAAGCAGGCACTGCCGTTCCCGCTCGTGTCCGACCCGGACGAAATCTGGTGCCGCGCCTTCGACGTGATCCACGAGAAGGTGCTGTACGGCAAGCGCCACCTGGGCGTGGTGCGCAGCAGCTTCCTGATCGCCCCGGACGGCAAGCTCGCCGCCGAATGGCGCGGCGTGAAGGTGGCCGGCCACGCCCAGGCCGTGCTCGACGCCATCCCCGCCCAGTGACCGTACCGCCCCACTCCGTTGCCACCGCGGCAGCCCCCATGCCGCGCTCCCTTCGTATTGTCCCACGCGAGGTTCCTGCCGCATGACCGCAAGCAAGCGCATCTACGCCCTGGACACCAACGTGCTGCTGCACGATCCCACCTCGCTGTTCCGTTTCGAGGAACACGACGTGTTCATCCCGATGACGGTGCTGGAGGAACTGGACGAGAAGAAGAAGGGCGGCTCGGAAGTCTCGCGCAACGGCCGCCAGGTCAGCCGCTTCTTGAACGAGCTGATCGTGCGCGGCAACGGCCACGGCATCTCCAACGGGCTGGAGCTGGCCAACCCGCAGGGCGTGAACCTCAAGCGCGGCGCCGCGGTGGGCCGGCTGTACTTCCAGCAACGCACCAGCGCGAACCACGGCAAGGCGGACAACCTGATCCTCGCCGCGGTGATCGAATTGCGCGACCAGAACCCCGACCGCTCGGTGGTGCTGGTCAGCAAGGACATCAACCTGCGCATCAAGGCGAAGATCTACGGCATCGACGCGGAGGATTACGAGAACGACCGCGCGCTGGACGACTTCGCCCTGCTCTACACCGGCTCCGCGGCGCTGGCCGAGGATTTCTGGGACAAGCATCCGGAAGTGCAATCCTGGAACGAGCGCGGCCGCACCTACTACAAGCTCGACCGCCACGCGGACGAGGACTGGTACCCGAACCAGTGCCTGTACCTGCCCGGCGAGGGCGGCGTGGAACTGCGCGTGCTGCACCTGGACGGCGACGACCGCGCCACGTTGGTGCTGATGGACGACCACAGCCACGCCAACCACCACGTCTGGGGCATCGCCGCACGCAACCGCGAGCAGAACTTCGCCCTCAACGCGCTGATGGATCCCGACATCGATTTCGTCACCCTGCTCGGCACCGCCGGCACCGGCAAGACCCTGCTCGCGCTCGCCGCGGGCCTCGCGCAGGTGATGGACCAGCAGCGCTACCGCGAGATCATCATGACCCGCGCCACCGTGAGCGTGGGCGAGGACATCGGCTTCCTGCCCGGCACCGAGGAGGAGAAGATGACGCCGTGGATGGGCGCGCTCACCGACAACCTCGAGGTGCTCGCCAACCCCGAGGAAGGCGGCAGCTGGGGCCGCCAGGCCACCAACGACCTGCTCGCCTCGCGCATCAAGATCCGCTCGCTGAACTTCATGCGCGGCCGCACCTTCCTGTCGCGTTATCTCATCATCGACGAGGCGCAGAACCTCACGCCGAAGCAGATGAAGACCCTGATCACCCGCGCCGGCCCCGGCACCAAGATCGTCTGCCTCGGCAACGTGGAACAGATCGACACGCCGTATCTGACCGAAACCACCTCCGGCCTCACCTATGCGGTGGACCGCTTCAAGCAGTGGGAGCACTCGGCCCACGTCACGCTGCGTCGCGGCGAGCGCTCAAGGCTGGCGGATTTCGCGTCCGAGGCCTTGTAAGGTCGAAGGAAGAGTGCCTTTGATCGTCATTCCGGCGCAGGCCGGAATCCAGTGGAGACAATGCCATGGACAGGCGGCAACCTTGCGTATACATGCTCTCCAGCGAGCGAAACGGCACGTTGTACATTGGCGTCACCAGCAACTTGGTCAAACGTGTCTGGGAGCACCGCAGCGAAGCCGTCGAAAGCTTCACCTCCCGCTATCGTGTCCATGACCTGGTCTGGTACGAGCTGCACGAAACAATGGAGTCTGCCATTCTCCGCGAAAAGCAACTCAAGGAATGGAAACGCGCCTGGAAGCTGCGACTGATCGAAGGCGAAAACCCCGAGTGGCGTGATCTCTACCCAACTCTACTGTGACTGGATTCCGGCCTGCGCCGGAATGACGATCAAAAGCAGAGCATGCATGAGGGGCGCTGTGGGATTTGTGCTCGTCATTCCGGTCAAGACCAGAGGCGCTTCACAACAGCGAAGCTGGTCATCCGGCAGCAAACGCGCCTGACAGCACGACAACACCCAAGCATCGATGCCCCCCACCTCGCCCCCCGTTGCCCTCACCATCGCCGGCTCCGACTCCGGCGGTGGCGCGGGCATCCAGGCCGACCTCAAGACCTTCCACGCGCGTGGCGTGCACGGCCTGTCGGCGATCGCCGCAATTACCGCGCAGAACACGCGCGGCGTGGCCGCGGTGCATCCGGTGCCGCTGGCGCACATCCGCAGCCAGATCGCCGCGGTGTTCGACGACTTCCCGATCGCCGCGGCGAAGACCGGCATGCTGGGCAGCGCGGCGATCGTGCGGCTGGTGGCGCGCGAGATGGCGGCGCGCCAGCCGGCATGGCTGGTGGTCGATCCGGTGATGATCGCCACCAGCGGCGCCCGCCTGCTCGACGAGGGCGCGATCGCGGTGCTGGCGAACGAGCTGATTCCGCTGGCCGACGTGCTCACGCCGAACCTGCCCGAAGCCGAGGCGCTGCTGGGCCACCCGATCCGCAGCGCGAACGACTGCGCCCATGCCGGCGCCGCGCTGCGCGCGCTGGGCGCGAAAGCCGTGCTGCTCAAGGGCGGCCACGGCAGCGGCCGCGAGGTGGTGGATCGCTTCTTCGATGACCGCGGCGTGCTGGAGCTGCGCCATCCGCGGCTGCAGCTGGAAGCCCATGGCACCGGCTGCACGCTGGCCTCGGCGATCGCCGCCGAACTGGCCAAGGGGCAGTCGCCGCGCAGCGCCGTGCGGCGTGCCGTGGCCTACGTGCAGCGCGCGCTGGCGCACGGCTACCAGCCCGGCGGCGCGCCCTTGCGTGTGTTGTCGCACTGAGCGGGTGCGCTGCGGCGGTTGGCGGCACGGGCGCTAGAATGGCGTTCTGTCCCGCCGCTCCCTTCCGCCCATCCCGATGACTCCGCGCCTCGTCCTGCTGATCCTGCTCCTGCTGTTCGTGCTGTGCGTGCTGCTGGTGCACCTGCGCGGCCGGGCGCGGCTGCGTTTCGACCGCCAGCTCGTCGACCACTCGGCGATCTTCGCCCCGTACAACCTGCTGATGTACGCGTTCTCGGCGGTTCCGGCGAAGCCCATCCTCGACCGGCGCGGCTTTCCGCAGCTCGACATCATCCAGGCGAACTGGAAGACGATCCGCGACGAGGCGCTGGCGCTCTCCGACGAAGGCCACATCCGCGCCGCGGCCCGCGGCAACGACGCCAGCTTCGCCAGCTTCTTCAAGCAGGGCTGGAAGCGCTTCTACCTCACCTGGTACGGCGAGCCGCTGCCTTCGGCGCAGGCGCTGTGCCCGAAGACCGTGGCGCTGGTGCAGTCCATCCCCGGCATCAAGGCGGCGATGTTCGCCACGCTGGCCCCGCACAGCAGGCTCAACCCGCACCGCGATCCGTTTGCCGGCTCGCTGCGCTACCACCTGGGCCTCGTCACCCCGAACTCGCGCGACTGCGCGATCTTCGTCGACGGCGAGGAGCACGCCTGGGGCGACGGCAAGGACGTGGTGTTCGACGAAACCTACGTGCACTGGGTGGAGAACAAGACCGACCAGCCCCGGGTGATCTTTTTTGCCGACGTGGAGCGCCCGCTGAAGTCGCCCCTGATGCGCGCGATCAACCACCGCGTGGGCGCCTTCATGGGCAAGATCACCGCCTCGCCGAACCAGGAATCGCCCACCGAGAAGACCGGCTTCGTCAACCGCGTGTTCGCGCTCAACCAGCGCAACCGCGAGCGCAGCCGCGCGTTCAAGCGCAAGCACCCCGCCCTGTTCCGCGCCTTGAAGTACGCCGGCATCGCGCTGCTGCTGTGGCTGCTCGTGCTGGCGCCGTGGCCGCTGGTGCGCTGAACCGCACCCCACGCACCGATCCCGTCAGCACTGCCTGACATCCACCCCGCGACCGCAGACCCGCCAGCCGGCCAGGAGGCCCATGAGCAACGACACGTCCCCGGCTTCCACGGAAGCCAGCGCATTGATGCGCAAGTCCCCCGCACTCCCCGCCTGGGTCAGGACCTGGGGGCTATGGATAGCCATGGCGCTGCTGTTGTCCACCCCGCTCTTGCTGGGTCTCCACTACGTCACGGGAAGAGCATTCGCATGGCGAGGGCTGGCGGCCGGCCTTGGCATCACCGGGTTGCTGCTTGCCAGCGCGCCCTTGCACAGGTACGCGCCAAAGACATGGTCGATCGCCGCTGCCATCGTCGTTACCATCGTCTTTTTTACCCACATCCTGTATTTCGGCACCGCCCAATTCTCGGGCCGCGGCTTCGACGACGGCTTTTTCCTGAGCCTTCAGGCGGAAGCCGTCGATATGGCCTGGAACCAATACACGCGGTACTTCGTGATCTTCGGCGTTGGCTTGGCCGTCATTTACGCGTTCATCCACGCTCACGCATCGAGGCCCGCCGTCACCGGACCGAAAGGCACCGTTGCCATCGTCCTGCTTTCGCTGTTCCTCCTCGCCAAGGGCTATCACACGATCCCGCTGTGGCAGCTCGCCACCGCCACGAAAACCTGGATACACCCCAGCAATGTGGAGATCCCGCCCGGCCTGACCGCAAAGTGGTCGGGCAACAGGATCGTCAACCTGGATCTACCGACAAAATCGTCGCTCCAGGCCAAGGCCGCCGCCCAGCCGCGCAATCTCATCCTGCTCTACGTGGAGTCCGGCGGGGTCATGATGAAGCCGGCAACGAGATACCCCGGCATCGCTCCGAACTTCGAACGAATGATCCGCACGGACAGCCTCGTCCCGTTCATCCACGCGAGCAGCTACTTCACCATGGAGGGCCTGGTCAATACCCAATGCGGCACCCTTCTGCCGTTCGAAGGCGGCAACGACTCGATGGCCGGCTTCGGCAACCGGGTGTACCAGATGCCGTGCCTCGGGGATGTCCTGCACAAGGCCGGTTATGAGCAGATCTACTACGCCGGAACCAGCCGGAACTTCGCCGGCGCAGGGCCGTTCCTCGAACTCCACGGATACGACCGCGTCGTCGGCCAGGAAGACTGGGCCAGGCGGAACGTGTACCAGACGCCCGGCTCCTACGGCATCAGCGACAAGGATCTGCTGCAGGAATCCATCGCGGAAATCAAGCGCCTCGACGCAGCGCACCGCCCCTACAACCTGACCATCTTCACCATCGGCACGCACATCCCGGGCTTCTCGTACGACGGCTGCCGCCCTTATGGGGACGGCCATGACCGCTACCTCAACGCCGTGCATTGCACCGACCAGCTCGTCGGGCAATGGATCGACCAGCTCAAGCAGGACAAGCTGCTGGAAAACACGGTACTGGTGATCACCGGCGACCATCAGGTTTTTGCGAACGAACAAATGCTGGACCTGTTCGGCGATGACGCAAGGAACTACAAGCTGCCGCTTATCGTCATCGGCCAGGACATCCCGAAAGCCAGGCAAGGGGAAGGCGCCGGTTACGACATTGCGCCGACCGTGCTCGACCTCTTGGGCATAGAGACAAACGCCAAATTCGCCCTTGGCCGGTCGCTGCTTCGCCCCGACGCACGCGACGGCTACTTCGTGTCGCGGTACAACGACTTCCACAAGGGCGGCATATACACCTCGCATGGCCAGGATGTTTCCTGCCAGCCGGGCAGCGGCGGGCCGGCTCCCGCCGGCGGCGACATCGCCACACCATTGGGCCAATGCGACAGAGCGGAGTTGGCCTCCCTGCTGAAATACCAGGCGAGGAAGTATTCCGAGCGGGTGCCGAAGCTGGATTGCACGGCAGCGCCCCCGCTGGCCATCACCGAAGCCAAGGGCGACCTGAAGGTCGAGTTTTCGGGCGAAGACGTCAGCAGGTACTTCACGCGCATCGGTGTGCCGACACCCGCCGGAACACCGGGCACGTATGTGCTGCAAGTGTTGCCCGACGGCCAGCTCGGCGCACAGCTGTACCTCCAGCCCGACGACGGCGACCAGGAAATCGGCAACCTCAGCATCCCCCGGGGCGGTACCGCCATCGTGGTCGGGCTGCCCGGGCGCACCCCGGCACCTGCCCCGCTTGCCGACATCCGCATCGACGGCGAAAAAGCCACGGCCATGGACGGTATCCGGATTTACCGGTCAGGCAGTCCGGGCAAGGCAACGCTGCTTGGCCACACCCCGTTGGCCCAGGGCTACCGCATGACCCGCGACGAGTGCACGTCGCTGACCGGAGCCTGAGGCAACCGGCACCCGACCACGCCGCGTTCGCATGCCACGACCCGCGACGCGGCACAGCTTCCAGACAACCGCAGGACAAGCCCATGACCCGCATCGCAACCGATCCGTACTACCCCGCCATGCAGCCGCTGGTGACACTGGGCCAGCAAATCCGCGCACGCGGCCATCTCGATCCCAAGCTGGTCGAGCTGGTGCTGATGCGCTGCTCGCAGATCAACGGCTGCGCGTACTGTCTCGACATGCACAGCAAGGACGCGCTGGCCGGCGGCGAGACTCCCCAGCGCCTGTTCCTGCTCGATGCTTGGCGCGAAACCGCGCTGTACAGCGAAGCCGAGCGCGCCGCGCTGGCCTTTGCCGAGGAGCTCACCGAACTGCCCGGCCATGCCCCGGTGCCCGACGCGATGTACGCCGAGCTGCGCAAGCACTTCGAGGAGGCTGCCGTGGTCGACCTCATCCTGCTGATCGGCGTCATCAACGTGTGGAACCGGCTCAGCATCGCCACGCGCACCGAAGGCGGCCATTACCAGCCCGCCGCACACTGAAGGCGAGCATGGCGCCCACGAAAAAGCCGCGGTTTCCCGCGGCTTTTTCGTATCCGACGAAACGGATCAGGCGGCGACGCGCTTGGCGATCGCCGCACCGAAGCTCTCGGTGCTGCCCTTGCCGCCGAGGTCCGGCGTCACGCTGTCGCGGTCGTTCGCCATGGTGTCGCGGATCGCGGCGCGCAGCTTGTCGCCCTTGGCCACCATGCCGAGGTGGTCGAGCATGTCGGCCGCGGCCAGCAGCAGCGCGCAGGGGTTGGCGATGCCCTTGCCGGCGATGTCGGGCGCGGAGCCGTGCACCGCCTCGAAGATCGCCGCGTGCTCGCCGATGTTGTCGCCCGGCGCCAGGCCCAGGCCGCCGACCAGGCCGGCGCAGAGGTCGGAGAGGATGTCGCCGAACAGGTTGGTGGTGACGATCACGTCGAACTGCTCGGGCTTCATCACCAGCTGCATGCAGGTGTTGTCCACGATCATCTCGTTGAACTCGATCTGCGGGTATTCCTTGGCGATCTCGCGCGCCACGTTGAGGAACAGGCCCGAGGCGGTCTTGATGATGTTCGCCTTGTGCACCGCGGTGACCTTCTTGCGGCCCTTCTTCACCGCCAGCTCGAACGCGTAGCGCACGATGCGGCTGGCGCCCTTGCGGGTGTTGCGCACCAGCGCGGTGGCCACCTCGCCGTCCTCGGACAGGGTCTGGCCTTCGGACAGGTAGGCGCCCTCGGTGTTCTCGCGCACCGTGATGATGTCGATGTTGTCGAAGCGTGCCTTGGTGCCGGGGAAGGAAACCGCTGGGCGCACGTTCGCGTACAGGTCGAAATGGCGGCGCAGGGTGACGTTGACCGAGGTGAAGCCGCCGCCGATCGGCGTGGTCAGCGGGCCCTTCAGCGCCACCTGGTGCTCGGCGATCTTGTCCAGCGTGGCCTTGGGCAGCAGGTCGCCGTGCTTCTCCAGCGCCACCATGCCGGCGTCGACGAAGTCGTATTTCAAGCCGCAGTCCAGCGCGTCGAGCACGCGCAGCGTGGCGGTCATGATCTCCGGGCCGATGCCGTCGCCCGGGATCACCGCGATGGTCTTGCTCATGGGGGAAACTCCTTGGGGAATGAAGCCGTTCGACCGGTGCCGATGCCGCGGCATGCAGGGTCGACAACCTTGCAATTATCGCCGATCCGTACGGCAGCGAACAGGCGGGAGCGCGCGCAAGAGATTGAAAATCCTCGCACGCAGCGTTGCGGGAAACGGCATGCCGTGGACACTCCCTCTCCCCCAACGGCGAAGCCGTTGGGGGAGAGGGTTGGGGTGAGGGGGGCTTTCAGCGTGGCGTGGCGCGGATGCCCAAGGCAAGAGCTTGCCCCCTCGCCCCAGCCCTCTCCCCCGAGCAAACTCGGGGGAGAGGGAGAAAATGCACGTCAGGCGTGCTCGCCGCAGCCGCCGGGCGCGGCGTCGCCGGCTTCGAGCTGGCCGAGGAAATCCACCGCGCGGCGCAGGTGCGGGATCACGATGGAACCGCCCACCACCAGGCCCACGCTGAAGGTCTCGAAGAATTCCTCGCGCGTCACGCCGGCTTCCTTGCACTGCGCCACGTGGTAGCTGATGCAGTCGTCGCAGCGCAGCACCATCGAGGCGACCAGGCCCAGCAGCTCCTTGGTCTTCACGTCCAGCGCGCCGGGCTTGTAGGTCTGCGTGTCGAGCGCGAAGAAGCGCCGCACCACCTGGTTGTCCTCGGCCAGGATGCGTTCGTTCATGCGCTGGCGGAACGCGGTGAACTCGGCCACGCGGTCCTTGCCGCCATGGCTGCCGCCGCTCATGCGGCTGCGCCCAGCAGCTCCGCCAGCTTGCCGCTGCGGTCGGCGGCCACCAGGTCGTCGTAGCCGCCCACGTGCTGGTCGTTGACGAAGATCTGCGGCACGGTGCGGCGGCCGCCGCTGCGCGCCAGCATGGTGTCGCGCTGGGCCGGATCGGTATCCACGCGCACTTCCTCCCAGCTCAGCCCCTTGGCCTTGAGCAGGTTCTTCGCCGCCACGCAGTACGGGCACACCGCGGTGGAATAGACTTCGATCTTGGGCATTGCCAGGCTCCACGGAAAGCTGCCGACCAGATGGCGGCACATGCTCGAAAAACAAGCCGGCCGGCGCTGAACTGCGCCCGCCGGCGATGGTCATAGCGATATTGTCCTCCAACCCACGCCCATGGCACCACGACGCCCCGCCACGCGCCTGCTGACCGCCCTGATCCTCGCCGGCCTCGCCTTCGCCGCCGGGGCGCAGGATCGCCTGCCCGACCTCGGCAGCTCGGCGAACGCGCTGATCTCGCCGCAGGAGGCGCAGGACTACGGCGCCTCGATGCTGCGCCAGATGCGCGCGCTGGGCATGGTGGTGGACGACCCGCTGCTGGACGACTACATCAACGACCTCGGCTTCCGCCTGGTGGCCGCCTGCGCCAAGCCGCGCGACCACTTCGCGTTCTTCATCGTCAAGGACAACGAGATCAACGCGTTCGCCGCGCCCGGCGGCTACATCGCGGTGAACGCGGGCCTGATCGCGATCACCCGCAACGAGAGCGAGCTGGCCGGCGTGATCGCGCACGAGATCGGCCACATCACCCAGAACCACCTGCAGCGCGCGTTCGAGGCCTCGAAGAAGGACGCGCCGCTGATGGCGCTGGTGCTGCTGGGCGCGATCGCCGCCGGCGCCGGCAGCAAGAGCGGCGACGCGCCGATGGCGGTGCTCGCCGGCGGCCAGGGCCTGCTCGCGCAGAAGCAGATCAACTTCACCCGCAAGGACGAGATCGAGGCCGACCGCACCGGCATCCAGACGCTGGCCAACGCCGGCTTCGACCCGAACGCGATGGCCGCGTTCTTCGGCCACATGGAGGACGTGCTGAGCGCCGGCGCGGGCGGCCAGGCGCCCTCCTTCCTGCAGGACCACCCGGTCACCACCGACCGCATCGCCGACGCCAAGGCGCGCGCCGGCGCGCTGATCGCCGCGCAGAAGCAGCGCCCCTCCGGCGACACCCTGCTCAAGGGCCAGTGGGAACAGATCACCGCGCCGATGCCGTTCGTACGCGCGCCGATCCGGCTCGACCGGAATGCCGCCGACCCGAACGGCCTCGACACCTACGCGCTGATGCGCGAACGCGTGCGCGTGCTGTCCGGCGACGCCGGCAAGCTCGGCAACTACTACAGCGCCAACTTCAGGAACCAGCCCAGCTTCGACACGCCGGCCAACCGTTACGGCTACGCGCTGGCGCTCACCCGCAGCGGCCACGGCGCACAGGCCATCGCGCAACTGCAGCCGCTGCTCAAGGCGCATGCGGGCAGCCTGATCCTCACCCTGGCGCTGGCCGATGCGCAGCTGCAGGCCGGCCAGCGCGACGCCGCACTGGCGCTGTACCGCAACCTCAACGAACAATCGCCGCGCAACAAGGCGGTGGCATTGGCCTACGCCACCGCGCTCACCGAACACGGCGACAAGCAACAGGCCGCCAACGCGGCCGAGCTGCTGCGCCCGCTGCTGGAAAACAGCGACCAGCCCGAGCTCTACAGCGCCTACGCCCGCGCCAGCGACAAGGCCGGCGACGGCGAGCGCGCCGGCGAGGCCTGGGCCGACGCCAGCTACTACTCCGGCCGCCCGTTCGACGCGATGGAACAGCTGCAGCGCCTGCTCAAGCGCGACGACCTCAGCTACTACGCCCGCGCCCGCATCCAGGCGCGCATCGCCGAACTCACCCCACTGGTGCTGGAACTGCGCAAGCGCAAGATCGCCACCCCGGACAACCCCGCCACCCGCAACGGTTCGCAGCAGTTGCAGGACGGGCGCTGCGCGGGGCGCCTGTGTTTCAGCCTGGATACAAGCCGCGATTGAGGCAGCCCGCGGCACCCCATGTCATTGCCGCGTAACATTTCTGCATTGCAATATCCCGGTCACAGGCCAACGGATCCTGCCCGCGTGCACAAACGCATCCTGATCGTCGAAGACGAAACCTCGATCCGCGAGATGATCGCGTTCGCCCTGCGCAAGGCCGACATGGAGGCGATGCAGGCGGCCGACGCCCGCGCCGCGCAGATGGCGATCTCCGAGCAGGTGCCCGACCTGATCCTGCTGGACTGGATGCTGCCGGGCATGAGCGGGCTGGAACTGGCGCGCCGCCTGCGCAAGGAGGAGCTGAGCCGCGAGATTCCGATCATCATGCTCACCGCGCGCGGCGAGGAGATGGACCGCGTCAACGGCCTCGAGGCCGGCGTCGACGACTACGTGGTGAAGCCGTTCTCCACCCGCGAGCTGATCGCGCGGATCAAGGCGGTGCTGCGCCGCACCCACGGCGACGACGGCGACGGCGTGGTGGAACAGGGCCGGCTGCGTATCGACGGCCCCGCGCACCGCGTGTTCGCCGGCGACGAGCCGGTGACGATCGGCCCCACCGAATACCGCCTGCTGCACTTCTTCATGACCCACCCCGAGCGCGTGTACTCGCGCGCGCAGCTGCTCGACCACGTGTGGGGCGGCAGCGTGTACGTGGAGGAACGCACCGTGGACGTGCACATCCGCCGCCTGCGCAAGACGCTGGAACCGTGGCAGCTGCAGGACATGGTGCAGACCGTGCGCGGCAGCGGCTACCGCTTCTCGGCCAGCGTCTGAGCCGCCAGTCTCCCTATCCCCCAAGCTCTGTGCTTGGGGGAGAGGGCCGGGGTGAGGGGGAACGCTTGTAAGCTCTTCGCATCAGCCCTGCCCACCCTCCGATGCCCAACACCCAACGCTGGAAACTCCCCGCCCTTTGCTTCGCCGTCCTCGCCGCCGGCGCGCTGCTCGGCTGGCTGGCCGGCGGCCGCGTCGCGGCTGGCGTGGCGATCGTCGCCGTGGCGGAAATCGTCTTGCTGCTGACGCGCGAGCGTCATCCGGTGCGCCCCATCATGGCGTCGACCGCCGCCGCGAAACACGACCGCCTCATGACGCGCAACCGCCGCCTCGCCTCCAGTCTGCGCGACCTGCGCCGCACCGCCAGCCAGCTGCCCGATGCGGTGGTGCTGCTCGATACCGAACAGCACGTGCGCTGGTTCAACCGTGCCGCCGAAAACCTGCTCGGGCTGCATGCCCCGCGCGACCGCGGCGCCACGCTGGGCCAGCGTCTGCCTGCCTCCGAACTGGCCGACTGGCTGCGCCAGAACGAGCGCGAACCGCTGCACGACACCGTCGCCCCCGGCAAGCCGGACAGCCAGATCAGCGTGAGCCTGCTGCCGTTCGGCCGCCGCCAGCAGGTGCTGCTGGCGCGCGACACCAGCCACGTCACCCGGCTGGAACAGATGCGCCGCGACTTCGTCGCCAACGTCTCGCACGAACTGCGCACGCCGCTCACCGTGATCCACGGCTACCTCGAGCTGATCGATCCCGAGGACGCGCCCGCGCTGGCGCCGGTGCTCGGCGAGATGCGCGCGCAATCCAAGCGCATGGGCCAGATCGTGGAAGACCTGCTCACCCTGTCGCGACTGGAAACCCAGCACCACGTCGAGGACGAGCGCGTGCCGATGGCGCCGCTGCTGGCCACGCTGCGCAAGGAGGCCGAGGCGCTCAGCCAGGGCCGCCACACCGTCACCGTGCAGGCCGACGCCGGACTCGACCTGCTCGGCTCGCCGAAGGACCTGCACAGCGCGCTGTCCAACCTGGTCAGCAATGCGGTGCGCTACACCCCGGCCGGCGGCAGCATCGCGATCCGCTGGCGACGCAGCGGCGACGGCGCGACCTACTCGGTCAGCGACACCGGCTACGGCATCCCCGCCAGCCATCTCGCCCGGCTCACCGAACGCTTCTACCGGGTTTCCTCCAGCCGCTCGCGCGGCAGCGGCGGCACCGGGCTGGGCCTGTCCATCGTCAAGCACGTGCTGAGCCTGCACCAGGCGCGGCTGAGCATCGAAAGCGAGCCGGGCCACGGCTCCACCTTCGCCTGCCACTTCGGACCCGAACGTTTGCTGACACCAGGCACCGGCCACGACGAAAGCTGAAGCGCTGCGCGGCACGTCGCGCATCCGCCGGCGCGCATGCGCCAGAATGCAGGCCATGCGACGCCCCGACGCCCTCCCGCCCGCCCCCGCCGACCTCGCCGCGCCCGAGCTGTATCTCAGCCGCGAGCTGGCCGCGCTGGAATTCAACTTCCGCGTGCTGGCGATGGCGCGCGACGCCAGCGTGCCGCTGCTGGAGCGGCTGCGCTTCCTCAGCATCGTGGCGAACAACCTCGACGAGTTCTTCGAGGTGCGCGTGGCGATGCTCAAGCACCACCATGCCTACGGCTCGGCCGCGCCGGGGCCGGACGGCCTGTCGCCGCCGGAGCTGCTCGCGCGCATCCGCGCCCGCGTGCTGGAGCTGGTCGCCGAGCAGTATGCGATCTGGCAGCAGGAGCTGCGCCCGCAGCTGGAGGCCGAGCACATCCGCGTGCTCACCCGCGCGCAATGGAGCGCACGCCAGCGACGCTGGCTGCAGGGCTATTTCGAGCACGAGGTGCTGCCGGTGCTCTCGCCCCTGGGGCTGGACCCGGCGCATCCGTTCCCGCGCATCCTCAACAAGACGCTGAACATCGCGGTGGTGCTGAAGGGCCGCGACGCGTTCGGCCACGAGGGCCACATGGCGCTGGTGCGCGCGCCGCGCTCGCTGCCGCGGATCATCCGCCTGCCCGCCGAGGTGTGCGGCGAGGGCGACCACTTCGTGTTCCTCGCCGAGCTGCTGCAGGCCTTCGTCGACCTGATGTTCCCCGGCTTCAAGGTGGTCGGCTCCTACCAGTTCCGCGTCACCCGCAACAGCGAGCTGATGGTGGAGGAGGCCGAGGTGGACAACCTCGCCCGCGCGCTCAGCGAGGAACTGGTGGGGCGCGGCTACGCGCGGCCGGTGCGGCTGGAGATCGCGAACGATTGCCCGCAGGCGATCACCGCGATGCTGACGCAGAACTTCCAGCTGGAGGAGGCCGACGTCTACCGCTGCGACGGCCCGGTCAACATCATCCGCGCCGGGCTGATCTGCGACTGGCTGGAGCGCCCCGAGCTGAAGTACCCGCGCTTCACCCCGCAGCTGCCGGCCGGGCTGGAGGGCAGCCGCGACAAGTTCGAGCAGATCGCCCAGCGCGACGTGCTGCTGCACCACCCCTACCAGAGCTTCGCCGCGGTGGTGGACCTGCTGCGCCAGGCCAGCACCGACCCCAAGGTGCTGGCGATCAAGCAGACCCTGTACCGCGCCGGCGAGGACACGCCGCTGGTGGACCTGCTGGTGGAAGCCGCGCGCCACGGCAAGGACGTCACCGTGGTGATCGAGCTGCGCGCGCGCTTCGACGAGGAGGCCAACATCCGCCTCGCCACGCGCCTGCAGGAAGCCGGCGTGCAGGTGGTGTACGGCGTGGTGGGCTACAAGACCCACGCCAAGATGATGCTGATCGTGCGCCGCGAGGGCGACACGCTGCGCCGCTACGCGCACCTCTCCACCGGCAACTACCACCAGATCAACAGCCGCACCTACACCGACATCGGCCTGATGACTGCCGATCCGGAGATCGGCGAGGACCTGCACAAGGTGTTCCAGCAACTCTCCGGCCTCGGCCCGCGGATCGCGCTGAAGCGCCTGCTGCATTCGCCGTTCACGCTCTACACCGGCGTGATGGAACGCATCGCGCGCGAAACGGAACTCGCGCGCGCCGGCCGCCCCGCGCGCATCGTGGCCAAGCTCAACGCGCTGAACGAGGCGCACGTGATCGAGGCGCTGTACCGCGCCTCGCAGGCCGGCGTGGAGATCGACCTGATCGTGCGCGGCGCCTGCACCCTGCGCCCCGGCCTGCCCGGCGTCTCCGAACGCATCCGCGTGCGCTCCATCGTCGGCCGCTTCCTCGAACACAGCCGCGTGTACTGGTTCGGCAACGACGGCACGCCCGAGCTCTACTGCGCCAGCGCCGACTGGATGGAACGCAACCTGATGCGGCGCATCGAGATCGCCTTCCCGATCCGCGACCCCGAACTCGCCGCGCGCGTCTACGCGGAAACCCTCGCCAACGGCCTGGCCGACAACACCCAGGCCTGGCTGCTGGACGCCAATGGCCGCTACCACCGCGCCACGCCGGGCCGGCACGCGCCCTACAGTGCGCAACAGGCGCTGCTGGACAAGCTGTGTCCGTGAGCGTGGCGATGCAACATGGCCCCATCTGCGCTTGCGCATCCGGAAGTGCCATTTTAGTATCACTCGCATGCGTACCGAACTCGTCACCACGCTCAAGCGCCAGGCCACCGAACTGCTCTCGGACATCGAGCGCGACCGGGAGCCGATCCTGATCACCCAGCACGGCTTGCCCAGCGCGTATCTGGTGGACGTGGAGAGCTACGAGCTGCTGCAGCAGCGCATGGCGATACTCGAAGGCATCGCCCGCGGCGAGCAGGCCGTGGCCGAGGGCCGCACCGCGACGCATGCACAAGCCAGGGAACGGCTCGGCAGATGGCTGAAATAATCTGGACCGAACCGGCGCTGGCCGACCTGGAAGCCATCGCCGACTACATCGCACTGGAGAACCCGCTGGCCGCAGCGGGAGTCGTGCAGCGCGTTTTCCGCCACGTCGAGCAGCTCGCCGATCACCCGGACAGCGGCAGCCGGCCGCAGGAACTCGGGCGTTCGCGCTATCGCCAAATCGTCGAGCCTCCCTGCCGCGTGTTCTACCGCCACGACGACCGAAACGTGTACGTGCTGCATGTCATGCGCACCGAACGGCTGCTGCGCAAGGGCAAGCTTGCCGCGCGCTCCAGAGGCGTCAAGAGCTGATGGAATACGCGCCGGGTCGCGCAACGTTCATGCAAAACAGGAAGCGGAGTACTTTCTCCCTGATTGCGGGCCTCGCTTTGCGCGGCGATACAGCAGCCATGCGCAAGCCACCTCCGCTTTTCCCGACCAGGAGATTTGCCATGCGGGTTTGGATCGCGTTGCTGTTGCTGCTGGCCACCACCCGTGCACTCGCCGTGGAGCCGTGCACGTGCCGGAACGGGCTCTTTCCATCCTTCGAAGGCGTTCGCGCCGGCGAGATAGCGCCGGAGCACGACCGCGTGCATTTTCGGAACGACGACAAGGGCTGTCCCGAGAACGCGAGCTGCGTGGAGAAGGCCTACCTGGTACCCGGCAACAAGGTGTTGCTGGCACAGGCGACGGATGGCTGGGCGTGCGTGTGGTATTTCGGCCAACGGCAGGAGTTCGTGGGCTGGCTGCCGGCCGACGCGGTGCGGACGCTGCCCGAAACGCTCCCGCAACTGTCGGACTGGGTGGGCACCTGGCTCCCGAGCGCAGGGGACGACCGGATCGAGATCAAGCTCGCCGCAGACGGCAAACTGCGAGTATCCGGCAAGGCTTATTGGCAGGGCGGGCCAGACGGCGACGTGGTGCACGAAGGCGGCATCGATGGCACGGCCACGCCGAACGGCAACCGGCTGACCGTGGCGGAAGGCACGAACGCTGACGACTGCGTCGCGAAATTCCAGTGGGTCGACGGCAACCTCGTGGTCTCGGACAACCACAACTGCGGCGGGGTCAACGTGAACTTCGACGACGTGTATCGCCGCGCGCGTTGAAGATTCGGCACTCTGTTCGAGCCAGCTAGGCGGCGATCAGGACGCCTGCTCCAACGCCTCGATCGCCTGTGCCGGCGTGAGCAGCGCGATGCCGCGCAAGGGCGCCAGCGAAAGCAGGTCGTCGTCGCCGGTGACCAAGGCGTCGGCCTTGGCGCCCAGAGCCAGGTGCAGGAAGGGCAGATCGTGCGGGTCGCGGCACGCTGGTGTCGCAGGTGGCGGATCGGGAATCCGCACCACCTGCGTCCACGGCAGGTAGTCCGCCAGCAGTTCGTGTTGCTCCGCATGCTTCAGCTTGAATTTCGGGTAGGCGAGCACGCGGATCAGTTCCGAGGCCGTGGCGCGGCTGACCAGCGGCGTGAACAGCCCGGCTTGCCAAGCCAGGCGCAGCCGCCCGCTCACGCCGCCAGGCCGGATCAGGGCCGACAGCACGGCGTTGGTGTCGAGCACCCAGCGCAGCTCCTTGCGCACGGGTGCGCTCACGGCTTGCGCGGCTTCGCGGGCGGGTGTTTGCGCGTGGTCCTGGCGCGGTAGTCACCTTGCGCCTCGGCCACCCGCACCGTCTTGGCGGACGCAGGCTGCTTGCGCACCCACGCCACCGCGGCGGCCAGATCGTCGTCGCCCAGGTCGAGCTCGGCCAGCTTGGCGCGCACGGCATCCGCGCGCTGGAAGCGTACTGGCGTCAGCACCAGTTGCCCTGCGCGCGCCTCGACTTCGAAGTATTCCGCGTTGCCGGCGGCCTCGACTGCGGCCTTGGGCAGGGTGAGCTGGTTCTTGGCGGTCAGCTTGGCGAGCATGGCAAGGTCCTCGAGTAAGGAAACCTTACCCCCAATCGCGATGGCTGTCGAATCGATGGCGCCGGCCGCGGCCGGCGCAGAACCCCACGGCCACGATGCCAAGCCCCGCACGAATACGGCATGATGTGCGCTGCAACACGCCCCGCGCCGACAAGGACCCCCGCTTGAGCCAAGCCGACCAGACCCCGATCCGCGACGGCGAACTGCTCGCCGCGGTGGACATGGGCTCGAACAGCTTCCACCTGATCGTGGCGCGCATGGAGCACGGCGAGCCGCGGGTGATCGACCGCCTGCGCGACAGCGTGCGCATGGCCGCCGGCCTGCGCAGCGACGGTTCGCTGGACGCCGACCGCCGCGCCCGCGCGCTGGATTGCCTCGCCCGCTTCGGCCAGCGCATCGCCGGCCTGCCCTCGCAACGGGTGCGCGCGGTGGCCACCAACACGGTGCGTCGGCTGGCGGCGCCGCAGGCTTTCCTCGGCGCCGCCGAGGCCGCGCTGGGGCATCCGATCGAGGTGGTTTCCGGCCGCGAGGAGGGCCGCCTGATCTTCCTCGGCGCCGCGCACGACCTGCCCGCCTCGCGCGAGCCGCGGCTGGTGATGGACGTGGGCGGCGGCAGCACCGAGTTCATCATCGGCCGCGGCCTCGCGCCGCTGCACACCGAGAGCGTGCAGGCCGGCTGCATCGCCTCCACGCTGCGCTTCTTCCCCGGCGGCAAGCTCAACCGCAAGCGCTGGCAGCGCGCGCGCGGCGAGATCGGCGTGCTGCTGCAGCAATTCGCCGAGGACTACCGCGAGTCGGGCTGGCAGGAGGCCTACGGCTCCTCCGGCAGCGCCAAGGCGATCGGCGCGGTGGTGCAGGCGATGAAGCTCACCGACGACGGCATCACGCCCGCCGCGCTGGCCGGGTTGCGCGACGCGATCCTCGCGCAGGGCACGATCGCCGCGCTGAAGCTGCCCGGCCTGGTGGAGGAACGCGCACCGGTGCTCGCCGGCGCGGTGGTGATCTTCGAGGCCGCGTTCGAGGCGCTGGGCATCGCGCGCATGCGCGTGTGCGAAAGCTCGATGCGCGAAGGCCTGCTGTGGGACCTGCTCGGCCGCGTCGCCGGCAGCGACCCGCGCACCGGCAGCATCGACGCGCTGGCCAGCCGTTACGGCGTGGACCGCGCCCAGGCGCGGCGGGTGGAGTCCACCGCGCTGCAGCTGTTCGACCAGGTGGCGAAGGCGTGGAAGCTGGACGGCGAGGCGCGCGAGTGGCTGTCCTGGGCCGCGCGCGTGCACGAGATCGGCCTCGCCATCGCGCACAGCCAGCACCACCACCACGGCGCCTACATCCTGCGCCACGCCGACCTCGCCGGCTTCTCGCGGCAGGAGCAGCAACTGCTCGCCGCGGTGGTCGAGATGCACCGACGCAAGCCGGACAAGGCGGCGATCGCCGTGCTGCCGCAGCGCTACCGCCAGCTGGCTCGCTACACCACCGCTCTGCTGCGCCTCGCGGTGCTGTTCCGCCGCGGCCGCCGCGCCGAATCGCTGCCGCCGATGAAGCTCGCCGCCACCCGCCAGCGGCTGCGCCTCACGCTGCCCGCCGTGTGGCTGGAGCAGCACCCGCTCAGCGAGGCCGACCTGCAGCAGGAACAGGCACCGATGGGCGAGCTGGGGTTGGAGCTGGAGCTGTCTGCGAATTGATTTTTGCGATTCGTCCATGATCGCGAGGATCAAACGGGCTGCAAGCCATGGCCGCACTCCGGTACTAGTGCGATTCGTCCTGAATCGCCGTAGATTGGCAGGTAACGGCAAGCTTCAAGCTCTCGCCCTGCCCTCACGCTACCAGCGGCCATCCATGGCCGCACTCCTCAAAACACCCCCTGAACTCTCAAAGGCACACGTACCATTGCGGCCGCGTATCATGCGCGGACACCACGAAGCATCCGACGCCATGCCCAAGCTCAAGCTCGCCCTGCTGCTCCTGCTCGCCGCCCTGTTCGCGCCTGCGCTGTGGGCGCAGGAAGCCAAACCCGCGTCCGCCGCGGCGAATCCCGAGGTGGTGCTGCACACCTCGCAGGGCGACATCACGCTGGAGCTGTATCCGGACAAGGCGCCGAAGAGCGTGGCGAATTTCCTGCAGTACGTGCGCGACGGCTTCTACGCCGGCACGGTGTTCCACCGCGCGATCCCCGGCTACCTGGTGCAGGGCGGCCTGTACACGCGCGAGCTGCAGCCGCGGCGCACCCGCCCGGCGATCCAGAGCGAGGCGGACAACGGCCTCTCCAACCTGCGCGGCACCGTCGCGGTGGCGCGCGGCGCCGATCCGAACTCCGGTACCGCGCAGTTCTTCATCAACCTGGTCGACAACCGCCGGCTGGATTTCGTGGGCAACCAGAGCGGCCTCACCTGGGGCTACGCGGTGTTCGGCAAGGTCGTCAAGGGCATGGACGTGGTGGACAAGATCGCTGCCCTGCCCACCCGCGGCATCGGCCCGTTCGCCGCCGACGTGCCCAACCCGCTGGTGGTGATCGAGAGCGCGCAGGTGGTCGGCGAGGCCGTGCCCGCCGCCGCGGCCAGCGCGCCAGCCCCGGTCGAACCCGCCGCCGCGCCCAAACCGGCGAAGCGCAGTGCGCGCAAGTCTGCGCATGGCGGCTGAGGTTCCATGAGCACGCTGTTCATCGCCGACCTGCATCTGGACGACAGTCGGCCGCGGATCACCGAACTGTTCGAACGCTACCTCGCCAGCGACGAGGTGCGCCGCGCCGACGCGCTGTACATCCTCGGCGACCTCGTCGAGGTGTGGGTCGGCGACGACGACGACGCCGAGCTGCCGCAGCGCATCGCCGCCGCCACCCGCGCGGTGCGCGAAGCCGGCGTGCCGGTCTACTTCATGGTCGGCAACCGCGACTTCCTGCTCGGCGAGGATTACGCTCGCCGCGCCGGTTTCGATCTGCTCGCCGACGGCAGCGTGCACACGCTGTACGGCCGCCCCACCCTGCTGATGCACGGCGACGTGCTGTGCACCGACGACGTGGCTTACCAGTCCGTGCGCAAGCAGGTGCGCACGCCGGAATGGAAGGCGCAGATCCTCGCCATGCCCTTGGCAGCACGCCGCGCCTTCGCCGCGAAATCGCGCGCAGAAAGCCGCGCGCACACCGGCAGCGCGATGGAGGCCATCATGGACGTCAACGCCGACGCGGTGGCGCAGGCCATGCGTGCGGCCGGCACCACGCGGCTGATCCACGGCCACACCCACCGCCCCGCGATCCACCGCTTCGAACTCGACGGCGCCCCCGCCGAACGCATCGTGCTGGGCGACTGGTACGAACAGGGCTCGGTGCTGCGCGTGGATGCCGGCGGCGTGGAGCTGCGCGGCCTTTCATTGAGCGAAAACCCGTAGGAACGCACCCTGTGCGCGAAAACGGGAAGTGAGTGAAGAGGAGTGAGAAGCGAGAGAGAGCGTACAGCTCGCGCCTTGGGCTTTTCTCTCACTCCTCACTCCTTGTCAGTCGCGCACAGGGTGCGCTCCTACATGGCCGCCCGTTTGACCTTCGCGATCAGGGACGATCGCAAAAATTACCTCACCCGCACTTTGCTTTTGGACACATACCACGTGCCCAGGACGAAATCCCACAGCGGCGAGGTCACGCCGTAGTTCTTGTCGGGGTGGTAGTGGTGCACGTGGTGCACCGCCGCCCACTTGCGCGCCAGCGGGTGCGTGAAGCGGCGGCGGTGGATGATCAGGTGGCTGAAGCCGTACAGCGCGTAGCCCAGCGCGATCGCGCCGGACAGCAGCAACGCCGTCGCGGCCGGCAGCACCAGCGCCAGCGCCGCGGCGAGCAGCAGCACCACCGCCGGCGGGAAGAAGAACGGCAGCGAGTCGTAGCCCAGCGGCTGCTCGTGATGCAGGGTGTGGCCGCGCTCGAACAGCGGCACCGGCCCGTGGAACAGCCAGCGATGGAAGGCGTATTCGATGAAGCTGAAGATGAACAGGCCCAGCAGCAGCACCAGCACGGCCTGCAGCGGCTGGCTGTGGTCGACCCAGAACGCCGCGCCGAGCAGGGCGATGCTGACCACGAAATCGGCGGTCTGGCCAACCAGGTAATTCGTCCGGGTGGACGACATCCGCGCGATGGCGTGCAGCACGCCGGAGCCGCGCGCTTCGCCCGATCCCGTCGCCGGTCGCAAGCTCTCACCCATGGGCAAGCCTCGCGCGCAGCCGGTTTGCTTGGCCTCGATCCAGCGTCATCCTCCACCCCTTCGACCCATCCAGTCGATCCACATCGCTGTTTGCATGACAACCGCCGCCGCCAAGCTTACCGCGGTGCCCGCGATGGCGGACGAGGTCGCGGCTTACCGCCTCACGCGGTATTCAGTCGCCCGCGCGCGGTGCCGGCGGCCACATGACCAATGGCATACGGATCAGGCCGGGCAGCAATGCAAGCGGCGGAATCCCGGCGGTGAAGCAGCGGCGCAAGCATGGCGGCCTGCGTGCGGCGCGGCTTATCGCAGCAGCTTGCGCACCTTCAGCAGCGCCGCCACGAAAGCATCCACCTCGGCATGGGTGTTGTAGAACGCCAGCGAGGCGCGCAGCGTGGCGGGGATGCCGAAGAACTGCATCAGCGGATGCGCGCAGTGGTGGCCCGAGCGCACCGCCACACCTTCGAGGTCGAGCAGGGTGGCGAGGTCGGTGGCCTGTGCGCCTTCGATCAGGAAGGAGATCACCGGCTCCTTGTCCGCCGCCTCGCCGAAGATGCGCAGGCCCGGGATGTCGCGCAGGCGTGCGGTGGCATGTTCCAGCAGGGACTTCTCGTGGGCGCGCAGCGCCTCGAAGCCAAGCGCGTCGTAGTAGTCGATCGCCGCCGCCACGCCGGCGAAGCCCGCGATGTTCGGCGTGCCCGCCTCGAACTTGTGCGGTACGTCGGCGAAGGTGGTGCCGTCGAAGCGCACCTCGCGGATCATGTCGCCGCCGCCGAAGAACGGCGGCATCGCGTCGAGGTGTTCCTTCTTCGCCCACAGCGCGCCGGTGCCGGTGGGCGCCAGCATCTTGTGGCCGGTGAGCGCGTAGAAATCGCAGCCCAGCGCCTGCACGTCCACCGCACGGTGCGGCACCGCCTGCGAGCCGTCCACGAACAGCGGGATGCCGCGCTTGCGGCACTCTTTCGCGATCTCGCGCACCGGGTTCACCGTGCCCAGCACGTTGGAGACGTGGCCCACGCAGGCCAGCTTCACCTCGGGCGTGAGCATCGCGAGGTACTGCTCCACGATCAGCTCGCCGCGTTCGTCGATCGGCGCCGCCTTCACCGTGGCGCCCGCGCGCCCGGCCACGAGCTGCCACGGCACGATGTTGGCGTGGTGCTCCAGCACCGTGGTGAGGATGGCATCGCCCGGCCGCAGGCGCGGCAGCGCAAAGCTGTAGGCCACCAGGTTCGCCGCCTGCGTGGTGCCCGAGGTGAGCACCAGCTCGTCGCGCGAGGGCGCGTGGATGAAGCGCGCCAGCGCGTCGCGCGCGCCCTCGTAGGCGGCGGTGGCTTCCTCGCCGAGCAGATGCACCGCGCGCGACACGTTCGCGTTGTGCTCGCGGTAGTGGCGATCCACCGCCTCGATCACCTGGTACGGCTTCTGGCTGGTGTTCGCGTTGTCGAAATACACCAGCGGCTTGCCGTGCACCGTGCGCGCGAGCAGCGGGAAATCCGCGCGGATACGCTGGACGTCGAAGGTGGCGGGCGTGCCGGCTTGTGCGTTCATCGTCGAAGGGGTTCCGTGTCGGAGGCCAGGCTGTGGTAGGAGCGCACCCTGTGCGCGATGGCTATGGCGCTTGATCGAAGCAAGAGCGTTCGCGCACAGGGTGCGCTCCTACACCGTCAGCAGGCCGGCCAGGTGTTCGCGCAGCGCCGTGTTCGGCAGATCGTCCAGCACCGCGCGGCAGAACGCGGCGGTGAGCAGCGCGCGTGCCTCGGGCAGCGGGATGCCGCGCGAGCGCAGATAGAACAGCGAGCGCTCGTCCAGCTGGCCCACGGTGGCGCCGTGCGCGGCCTTCACCTCGTCGGCGTAGATCTCCAGTTCCGGCTTGGTGTCGATCTCGGCCTGATCGGACAGCAGCAGGTTCTTGTTGCCGAGGTTGGCGTCGCTGCCGTCGGCGCCGGGCGCCACCAGGATCGCGCCGCGGAACACGCCGCGGCCGCGCTGGTCGGCCACGCCACGCCAGATGGAATCGGACGCGGTGTGCAGCGCGCGATGGCGGATCGCGAGCTGGGTGTCCACGTGCTGGCGGCCGTGCACCTTGAACACGCCGCGCGTGGTGAAGTGCGCGCCGTCGCCGACCAGTTCCGCCTGCAGGTCGTGGCGCACCAGCGCACCGCCCAGTTCCAGCACATGCAGGGTCGCCGCGGCACGTGCGCCCAGTTGCAGCTTGCTGCGGCGGATCAGGCTCGCGCCTTCGGCGGCGTCCTGGAAGATCGCGTGGTGCAGCACCGCGCCGTCGCGCAGCACGATGTCGGCGCAGGCGGTGCCCAGGTGGCGCTGCTCGCCGCTGGCGGCGTGGTGCTCCACCAGGCTCAGCTCCGCGCCTTCGCCCAGCTCGATCAGGTGGCGCAGATGCCAGGCCACGTCGCCTTCGGCGGGCGCGCCCAGGAACAGCAGATGCACCGGCGCGGCGGGCTTGGCGCCGGCCGCCACTTTCAGCAGCACGCCATCATCGGCGAGTGCGGCATTCAGGCGCACGAAAGCGTCGCCCTGCTCCGGCTCGTGGCGCGACAGCAGGAAGCGCAGCGGCTCGGCGTCCTCGCGCAGCGCCTGCGACAGCGGGCGCAGTTCCACTCCTTGCGGCAGGCTGTCCAACGCGGAGAGATCGGCGCGGAAGGCGCCGTTGACGAACACGAGGCGCGGGCCGTCCACGCCGGGCAAGGCGAACGCGGAGACGTCCACCTCGCGTGCGGCGGCCTGCGCGTCGCCGGTGGCGAAACGGCGCTGGCCCAACGCGCGCAGACCGGTGTATTTCCACGCCTCCATGCGCGTGCCGGGCAGGCCCGCTTCGGCGAACGCGGCCAGCTGTTCGCGGCGCGCCGCATCCAGCCAGGCGATGCCGCTGTCCGGCAGCGCCGCGAGCTGCGACTCCACGAAGGGCGACAGCGCCAGCTGGTTCATGCGCGCGCTCCGGCGGCCTGCGGCGCGCGCTCGGACACCCAGGCGTAGCCGTGCTCTTCGAGCTTGAGCGCCAGCGTCTTGTCGCCGCTCTCGACGATCTTGCCGTCGGCCAGCACGTGCACGAAGTCCGGCTCGATGTAGTCGAGCAGGCGCTGGTAGTGGGTGATGACGAGGAAGGAACGCTCGGGCGAGCGCAGCGCGTTGACACCCGCCGACACCTGCTTCAGCGCGTCGATGTCCAGGCCCGAGTCGGTCTCGTCGAGGATCGCGAGCCTGGGTTCCAGCAGCGCCATCTGGAAGGTTTCGTTGCGCTTCTTCTCGCCGCCGGAGAAGCCTTCGTTCACCGCGCGGTGCAAGAGCTCGTCGGAGATCTGCATCACCTTGAGCTTCTCGCGCACCAGCTTCAGGAAGGCCATGGAGTCCAGCTCCTTCTCCCCGCGCGCCTTGCGCTGCGCGTTCAGCGCCGTGCGCAGGAAGTAGGTGTTGTTGACGCCGGGGATCTCCACCGGGTACTGCAGCGCGAGGAACACGCCGGCGGCGGCGCGCGCCTCGGGCTCCAGCTCCAGCAGGTTCACGTCGTCCAGCATCACGCTGCCCGCGGTGACCTCGTAGCCGGGCCGGCCGCAGAGCACGTTGCCCAGCGTCGACTTGCCCGCACCGTTCGGACCCATGATGGCGTGTACCTCGCCGGGGTTCACCGTGAGGCTCAGCCCCTTGAGGATTTCCTTGCCCTCGACGCGGGCGTGCAGGTTTTCGATTTTCAGCATGGTCATTCCTGGTCTTGAGCCCCTCTCCCACCGGGAGAGGGGTTGGGGTGAGGGTTCGGCGCCTGCAGGAGTCTCCACGCAAGCCTCGTACCCTCATCCGCCCTGCGGGCACCTTCCCCCGGAGGGGGAAGGGAAAAGCGTCAGCCCACCGCGCCTTCCAGCGAAACTTCCAGCAGCTTCTTCGCCTCCACCGCGAACTCCATCGGCAGCTCGCGGAACACCTGCTTGCAGAAGCCGTCGACGATCATCGACACGGCATCCTCCTCGCGGATGCCGCGCGAGCGGCAGTAGAACATCTGGTCGTCGGAGATCTTCGAGGTGGTGGCCTCGTGCTCGACGATGGCGGTGGGGTTTTTCACTTCCATGTAGGGGAAGGTGTGCGCGCCGCACTGTTTGCCGATCAAGAGCGAATCGCAGGAGGTGTAGTTGCGCGCGCCGCTGGCGCCCTTCTCCACCTTCACCAGGCCGCGGTAGCTGTTGTTGCTCTTGCCGGCGCTGATGCCCTTGGAGACGATCTTCGACTTGGTGTCCTTGCCGATGTGGATCATCTTGGTGCCGGTGTCGGCCTGCTGGAAGTGGTGGGTGAGCGCCACCGAGTGGAACTCGCCCACCGAGCGGTCGCCGCGCAGCACCACACTGGGATATTTCCAGGTGATCGCCGAGCCGGTTTCCACCTGGGTCCAGCTGATCTTGCTGTCGTCGCCGCGGCAGTCGCCGCGCTTGGTGACCAGGTTGTAGATGCCGCCCACGCCGTTCTCGTCGCCGGGGTACCAGTTCTGCACGGTGGAATACTTGATCTGCGCGCGCTCCAGCGCCACCAGTTCCACCACCGCGGCGTGCAGCTGGTTCTCGTCGCGCTTGGGGGCGGTGCAGCCTTCGAGGTAGGAAACGTGCGCGCCTTCCTCGGCGATGATCAGCGTGCGCTCGAACTGGCCGGTGTTCTGTGCGTTGATGCGGAAGTAGGTGGACAGCTCCATCGGGCAGCGCACGCCCTTGGGGATGAACACGAAGCTGCCGTCGGAGAACACCGCCGAGTTCAGCGCGGCGAAGAAGTTGTCGCCCGGCGGCACCACGCTGCCGAGATACTGCTGCACCAGTTCGGGGTGCTCGCGGATCGCCTCGCTCATCGAGCAGAAGATCACGCCGGCCTCGGCCAGCTGCTTGCGGAAAGTGGTGCCGACGGAGACGGAATCGAACACCGCGTCCACCGCCACGCCGGCCAGCGCGGCGCGCTCGTGCAGCGGCACGCCCAGCTTCTCGTAGGTTTCCAGCAGCGCGGGATCGACCTCGTCCAGCGACTTCGGCTTCTTCTTCGGCGCGGCGTAGTAGCTGATCGCCTGATAGTCGATCGCATCCATCTTCAGCTTGGCCCAGTCCGGCTGCGGCATGCCCAGCCAGTGGCGGTAGGCCTTGAGGCGCCACTCGGTCATCCACTCCGGCTCGCGCTTGATCGCGGAGAGCTGGCGGATCGTTTCCTCGTCGAGGCCCGGCGGCAGGCCGGTCATCTCGATCTCGGTGACGAAGCCGGCGCTGTAGTGGCGGCCCAGCGCCTCGGCGACCTCGGCGTTGTCGCGCAGCGCGGTATTGGTGCTGGCTGTGGTCTCGCTGCTCATGCCGTGGTTCTGCCCTTCAGGGTGCTGATGTCGATCGTCACTTCGCTGCGGCGCGGCGGCGGCCGCAGCATGTCGGCCAGGCTCACCGCGCGCAGCGCGTGGTCGAGCACGCTGTTGATGCGCTGCCAGCTGCCGCGCACGCCGCATTGCGCCTCGCGCTCGCACTGGCCCTCGGTGACGCCGCATTCGGTCATGCCGATCGGCCCTTCCATCGCCTCGACGATCTCGGCGAGGGTGATCGCCTGCGCGGACCGCGCCAGCCGGTAGCCGCCGTTGACGCCACGGAAGGATTCCACCAGGCCGGCGTGGCCCAGCGACTTCAAGAGCTTGCTCACCGTCGGCAGTTCGAGGCGCGTCTCGTCGGCGATCTGCGCCGTGCTCAGCACGTCGTCCGGATGGGCGGCGATGCAGGTCATCACCACCGTGGCGTAATCCGTGAGTCGGCTGACGCGGAGCATGGGGAGGGAGCGTGCGCGTGGGCTGTGCGTTAATCCAGACCAAAATGGTACAGATTGCGTGAGGGGCGGTCAAATCGCGCAGTGGCGGGTGTCGGGCTGAAGCCCGACCCACGATCCACCCGCCGTAGGTCGGGCTTCAGCCCGACACCCCGCTTGCACCAAAAGCAGGCAGGGCTTGCACCAAGCCCGCCGTTGCCCGCACCCGTTTGGCCGTCCAGACGCGGCGTGGCGCGGTTTGCGGCGCTGGCACGCATCCTGCTGAGCCTGCTGCGACCAAGCCCTGGAGCCGCCGCATGCATTGGATCACCGCAATCATCAAACCGTTCAAGCTGGACGAAGTACGCGAAGCGCTGGCCGAGGCCGGCGTGCAGGGCATGACCGTCACCGAGGTCAAGGGCTTCGGCCGCCAGCACGGTCATACCGAGCTGTACCGCGGCGCCGAGTACGTGGTGGATTTCCTGCCCAAGCTGAAGATCGAGGTGGCGGTGGCCGACGGCCAGCTCGACCGCGTGGTCGAGGCGCTGGTCGAAGCCGCGCGCACCGGCAAGGTGGGCGACGGCAAGGTGTTCGTGCATCCGCTGGAGCAGGCCATCCGCATCCGCACGCAGGAGGTGGACGATGATGCGCTTTGAACTGGCGGGACTCGGGACTCGGCTCGCGCAGGCAGGATGCCGTAGCGAACATCGGCGCAGCCGATGGCCCGCAGGGCGAGCCGCCGATGCGGCGAGTCACTCGGGACTCGGCAAGCGTCGCGGCCGCCAGCTCATGGCACTGCTCGTCGCTGGTCTATTCGCCGCGCCGGCTTTCGCGCAGGGCGCGCCCGGCATCGACAGCGGCGATACCGCGTGGATGCTCACCGCGTCCATGCTGGTGCTGATGATGACGATACCCGGCGTCGCGCTGTTCTACGGCGGCATGGTGCGCGCGAAGAACCTGCTGTCGGTGATGATGCAGTGCTTCGCGGTCACCGCGCTGGTCACCGTGTTGTGGATCGTCTACGGCTACTCGCTGGCCTTCAGCACCGAGGGCATGCACGCCGGACTCACCAGTTGGCACTCCTTCATCGGCGGGCTGGACCGCGCGATGCTGGCCGGGCTCACGCCGGACTCGCGCTACCAGACCGTGCCGGAAAGCGTGTACGTGATGTTCCAGCTCACCTTCGCCGCGATCACGCCGGCGCTGATCGTGGGCGCCTGGGCCGAACGCATGAAGTTCAGCGCGATGCTGTGGTTCTCCGCGCTGTGGCTCAGCCTCGTCTACCTGCCGATCGCGCACATGGTGTGGAGCGGCCCCGGCTCGCTGTTGGGCGACATGGGCGTGCTCGACTTCGCCGGCGGCACCGTGGTGCACATCAACGCCGGCATCGCCGGCCTGGTCGCCTGCCTGGTGCTCGGCAAGCGCCGCGGCTGGCCGCACACCCACATGCCGCCGCACAACCTCGGCTACACCGTGGTCGGCGCCAGCCTGCTGTGGCTGGGCTGGTTCGGCTTCAACGCCGGCTCGGCGGTGGCCGCGAACGGCAGCGCCGGCATGGCGATGCTGGTGACCCAGATCGCCGCCGCCGCCGCCGCGATCGGCTGGACCGCGGTGGAATGGATCGCGCACAAGCGCGCCAGCGTGCTCGGCATCGCCTCCGGCGCGGTGGCCGGCCTGGTCGCGGTGACGCCCGCCGCCGGCACCTGCGGCCCCGGCGGCGCGCTGCTGATCGGCCTCGCCGCCGGCGCGATCAGCTTCTTCACCGCCACCCGGCTGAAGTATCGCCTCGGCTACGACGACACGCTGGACGTGTTCGGCGTGCACGCCATCGCCGGCATCGTCGGCGCCCTGCTCACCGGCCCGTTCGCCGCAGCCAGCCTCGGCGGCTACGGCCACGTCGATTCCGCCTGGCACCAGCTGTGGATCCAGGCCAAGGGCGTGGGCTTCACCATCGCCTGGAGCGCCGTGCTGAGCTTCGCGATCCTCAAGCTGCTCGACCGCGTGCTCGGCCTGCGCGTGGATGCGGAACAGGAGCAGATGGGGCTGGATCTCGCCGAGCACGAGGAGCGGGCGTACAACCTGAGCTGACTCGCAGCCATGGACGGCATGCGCATTCAGCGCTCGCCATGGATGGCGACATGCCCCCACATCAATCGCCACGCCAGCAGCACGCATATCGCCACACCCAGCGCCAGCATGGTCTTGCCGAGCTGCTGCTGGTCGCCCAGCAGGTAGTTGCTGCACAGGCGCACGGGCGAGACCGTGTACAGCCAGCCCAGCCGGAACGCCGTCGCGACGACCTCGAGCAGGAACACGCCGCGCACCACGAAACCCGCCCGCGGCCAGCTGAGCGCCAGCGGCATGCCGATCAGCCACGGCACGCCGAGGAATTTCGCCAGCGCGACCCACGGCACCTCCAGCGCCGCATCCAGCGTGCGCGGCAGCATCCAGAGCATCGCCGCCAGCGAGGCGAGCAGGAGCCCGCTGATGCCGCTGCGATTCCACGCCGCCAAGGCGGTGGCCGGGCGGTGCGCGAGGGACGCCGCCATCCACCACCCGGCCAGCGCGAGCAGCGGGATCTGCACCAGCATCTGCAGCGTCATCGTGGCTTCGAGCGCGCGTTGAAGCGGCGGCACTGCCAGCGCCAGCCACAGCGCCCGGCCCAGCCATGCTTTCCAGCGCGCCGGCACGATCATGGCCGCGCCCCCTGGAACACGTACCGCGCCGCCTCATCCGGTGCGGACCAGTCCGTGATCGCCACCAGCCGCCCGCGCGGATCGACCACGGCGATCGCGGCGTTGTGCACGTAGCCGCCGAGCCCGTCGGGGATCGCGGTCACGCCGAACACCTGCTTCAGCGCTTCGAGATCCGCGGCGTTCAGCGGACGCGCCGCGATCCAGCCCGCGCCGCGGTCGCCCGAGCGGTGCTGGTAGGCGGCCAGTTGTGCCGGCGCGTCGTGCGCCGGATCGAAGCTGATGCTGAGCAGCAGCGCCCGGCCCGCCGCGATCGGCCGGGCCAGGCGATCCTGCAGTTGCGCGAATTCGCTGCCCTGCACGCTGCAGTACGTGATGCAGCGGGTGTAGATGAAATCCACCAGCAGCCAACGCCCGCGCAGGCCGCCGAGCTCGACGATGCGGCCGTCGGCGGCCTGCAGCGACAGCGATGGCAGCCTGCGCGGATGCTCGCGCACCGCGATGCGGCGCGCGGTTTCGCTGGTGAAGGCCCGGAAGCCGTCGGTGGCGGCGGCGAGCGCCGCGATCCCGGCCGCGAGGATCAGCAAACTAGCCAGCAGCGTCTTGAGCGCGGACACCGGAAGCTCCGAGCCGCGGCGCGCGCAACAGACCGACGGTGATCCGGACCGCGAAGTACAGCATCGCCAGCACCACCAGGATCGCGCCGATCGAGCCGAGCCGGTCGGTGGGCGTCCACGCGTCCAGATGCTCGGCCATGCGCCGCGGCACGCTCAAGTGGCCGGCATCGAGGAAGGCGAACACGAAGATCAGGCCGCCGACCAGGTAGATCGGGAAACCCAGCTTGTCCGCGCCCGAGTTCGGCGGCGCGTGCGCGCGGCTGCCGATCTCGTGGAACATCAGCGCCAGCACCATCGCCAGCACGCCGAGCAGCAGGTAGAAATGGAAATGCCCCGGCACCCATTGGGTGTTGTGCATCACCAGGTTGATGCGGATCGTGCCGTCCATGATCGCCGGCACGATGCCCGCCGCCCAGCCGAACACCGACAGCACCATCAGCCTGGACGGCATCGTCCAGCGCATGCCCGAACGGTTGATGTTGCTGAGCGCGCCGTAGGCGGTCACCACGAACACCGGGAACCCGGCGCCCCACGACACCACCTGGCCGATGATCGCCAGCCAGCGCGGCTGCGCGAAGTCCATCAGCAGGTGGTGGGGAAACACGATGATCACGAACAGGGTGCTCACCGCCCACGACCACAGGAACGGCCGCGAGACGGGGTACGGCTTGCCGCTGTAGCGCGGCAGCAGCTCGTACACGGCGATCACGCCCATGTAGATCGTGGCGTTGATGTACATGTGCCCGAACCAGTAGATCAGGTTCTTCGCCACCAGCGCGTTGAGCAGCACCGTCGGATAGAAGATGTTGATCAGGCTCATCACCAGCACCACCGCGCCGGCCAGGATGCCCAGCGAGTTCGCGATGATCACCATGGTGCCGGCGACCACCGCCTTCGGATGGGCGGGGTCGATCTTGCCGCCGAACAGCCATGGCAGGCCCAGCGCGCGCCCCAGGTTGCCGTGCACCTTGATGATGCCCGCCGCACCGTCGAGGTAGAACAGCAGCGAGCCGACGCCGATCAGCAGATAGCCCAGCATGAACAGCGCCGCCGTGTCCGAGGTCCACAAGCCCATCCCGCGCACCGGCAGCGGATACAGGAACGTCCACAGCGCGCCGTAGCCGCCGACGAAGATCGACAGGATGATGCACACCGCACCGAGCATGAACAGCACGTAGTTCGCCACGAACGCCCACAGGTGCAGCCGCACGTATTTGCGCAGGAAGAACCACATCACCGCGGTCGTCGCCAGCGCCATGGTGCCGACCATGCCCGCGCCGTGCATGGACAGCAATTCGTAGAACAGGTTAGGCGGCACGCTCAGCCACTTCGCCTGGGCCATGCGCATGGTCAGCCCCACCAGCATCATCAGCACGAACAAGGCCAGGGCGCTGATGAGGTAGAGGTTGAACGCGGCCCGTTCGCCGCCCGCAAGCCGCTCGTCGTCCGGATACAGCGTGAGTGAGGCCATGGTCACTTCCCTCCGGGCGCGACCACCTGGATCGTGGTCCGCATCGGCGCATGCGCGAGCCCGCAGTATTCGAGGCATTGCACGGTGTAGGTACCCGGCTGGCGGAACGCGTACAACAGCTTGTTCGTGAAGCCGGGCATCGCCTGGGTCTGGGCCACGATGCGGCCGTCGGGCGCGTAGATGGCGAAGCCGTGATTGACGTCGGCGCTGGTGACGCGGAACTCCACCGTGCTGCCGGCCTGCACCGTGTCCGGCGTGATCTGCCACGACCACTGCCGCCCGACCACCTCCACGACCTGCGGCGCGCCGAGCTCGGCATGCTGCGGCGGGATCGGGAAGCGATGCAGGGTGGCCCAGCTGCCGGCGACGAAGCCGACCAGCAACACCGCGAACAGCCACGCCTGCAGCACGTGAGCCGTATGGGTGGACTTGCGTGTCGCCACCTCGTCGGCCGGCTTGCCCGCCTGGGCGACGACGTAGATGAAGCCCACGGCGACCAGTCCCATCCCCACCAGGACCAGCGTCCAAACGACATTCTGGAAGATCACGACACGCTCCCGCCGTCGCTGCTCCCTACTCCCTACGCCGCACCGAATCCGCTTGTCAATGCGATATGCGTGAAGCCCGTTTCCCGGATGCCGGGAGGGAATCGAACCGCCGCCCTTCCCGCTGCCGAAACCCCGGAAGCCGGCAGCGAGGCCCACTGCCGGGGCGATGGCAACTATCATCGCCGCGATGCACACCCCCGACCGCACCGCCGCCCGCCTCGCCTGGACCCGCGCCACGCTGGGCGATCCCGCGCTCACGCTGGAGCCCGCCTCCGCCGACGCCAGCTTCCGCAGCTACTGGCGCACCACGCACGCGGGGCAGAGCTGGATCGTGATGGACTCGCCGCCGGAGCGCGAAGACCCACGCCCGTGGCTGGCGATCGGCGCACGCCTCGCCGCCGCCGGCCTGCACGTGCCGAAGGTCGCGGCGCAGGACTTGCAGCAAGGCTTCCTGCTGATCGAGGACCTGGGCTCGCGGCTGTATCTCGACGTGCTGGACGACGCGAACGCGGACCGGCTCTACGGCGACGCGATGGACGCGCTGCTGGTGATGCAGACGAAGGTGGCCTGCGCGGACCTGCCGCCGTTCGACCACCAGGTGCTGGTGAACGGGCTGGAGGTGATGCCCAAGTGGTTCCTCGAACGCCATCTCGGCCACACGCCGAGCTGCGAGGAATGGGACGTGCTGGAAGCGGCGTTCGACGTGATCGTCCGCAACGCGCTGGCGCAGCCACGCGTGTTCGTGCACCGCGACTACCACAGCCGCAACCTGCTGCTGGTGGATGACAACAATCCGGGCATCCTGGATTTCCAGGGCGCGCTGCACGGCCCGCTCACCTACGACCTCGCCTCGCTGCTGCGCGACGCCTACATCGCCTGGCCGCGCGAACGCGTGGCGGCCTGGGTGGAGTCCTATCGATTGCGCCTGCGCCATGCCGGCGCGATCGGCCACGACATCGACGCCACGCGCTTCCTGCGCTGGTTCGACCTCACCGGCCTGCACCGCCACGTGCGCGTGCTGGGCCAGTTCTACCGGCTGTGGTACCGCGACGGCAAACCGGGCTACCTCAAGGACGTGCCGCAGGTGTATCGCTACGTGATCGAGGTGGCGCGCAGTTACCCCGAGCTGGCGGCATTCGCGGCCTTGCTGGAGCGCCATGCGGCGGGCCGCGATTTGACGCAGGTGGCGGCAGCATGATGGGAATGCCGCGATCTTTCACACCCGTCACTTCGGCGAACACCTGCTGTCGTCGGGAATATTTCGCCGCCGTCTTTCTCCCCTCTCCCACCGGGAGAGGGGTCGGGGGTGAGGGTACGGACTTGCCGCGCCACTTCGCTCCGCCCGAACCCTCACCCGCCTGGATTCGCGCCATCCATGGCGCTCACCCCTACGGGGCCGGCTGCGCCGTTCCGCAGGCGCGTCAGCGCCTGCAGGTCGGCACCCTCTCCCGGAGGGAGAGGGATTCACCAATCAGCGCCCGCGCGAATTCATGTCGCTCGGCTTCGTTGTTCAAGGCGAGAGCCTGCGGCGCCTGGAGTCTGCGAACTGGAACATCGAATATTCCGGACAGCAGTGGGCGAAAGCCGGAATGACGACAAAAGACAATCGGCACAGGGCCAGGCCATGAGGCACGCACTGATCTTCGCCGCGGGGCTGGGCGAGCGCATGCGGCCGCTCACCGACCACACGCCGAAACCCTTGCTTCGCGCAGGCGGCAAGCCGCTGATCGTGTGGCATCTGGAGAAGCTCGCCGCGATCGGCGTGAATTACGTGGCGATCAACACCTCGCACCTCGCCGAACAGTTTCCTGCCGCGCTGGGCGACGGCTCGCGCTGGGGCCTGCGCATCCGCTACGTGTACGAAGGCCCGACTCCGCTGGAAACCGGCGGCGGCCTGCTCAACGCGCTGCCGCTGCTGGGGCCGGAGCCGGTGCTGGCGATCAGCGGCGACGTATGGTGCGACGCCGACTTCGCCGCCCTGCCCGCCGAGCCGGCAGGCGATGCCCACCTGCTGATGGTGGCGAATCCCGCGCACCATCCCGACGGCGATTTCCGGCTGGACGCACAAGGCCGGCTGCATGCCGACGGCGCGCCGCGACTCACCTACAGCGGCATCGGCGTGTTCCGCCGCGAACTGCTGGACGGCTGGCGCGCGGCGGTGGGCGACGCCGCGGGCGTCGAGGCGAAGCCGCCGCGTTTCAAGCTGCGGCCGCTGCTGGAAGCGGCGATGGCGCGCAGCACGCTGGCCGGCTCACTGCATCGCGGCCGCTGGACCGACGTGGGCACGCCGCAGCGGCTGGCGCAGCTGGACGCCGAACTCGCCGGCTGAGCCGGATCGCGCGCGGCGTCAGCCGCGGCGCATGGCCGCGAGCAAGGCGCGCTGGCGGTCGCGATGGGCGCGCGCCAGGCGGTCCAGCGCCTGGAAGTCCGGACGGTTGCGCAGCCGCGCATAGAGCGGATCGCGCTCCGCCAGATACCACCAGCGGTAGAACTGGCCGTTCGCCACGCTGTAGCGCAGCTCCTGCACCGCCTGCTCGTCGTCGCCCAGCACCATGAACGCCGCCGCGCGCTCGCGGCTGAACCAGTGCGGGGCACGCCCGAGGCCGTGCGCATCCACCAGCGCCAGGGTCGACTGCGCCAGCCGGCGCCCCTGCTCGGGCTTGCCCGCCAGCAGCAGCGTATGCGCATGGACCAGCGCATAGCCGCGGTACGCCATCGGAAACCGGGCCGCGTGCACGGCCTGCACCGATTGCAGCAGGCCCAGCGCCGACGCGAAATCCCCGCTGGCGATCGCCGCATCGCGGATCGCCTGCGCCTTCGCCGCCTGCGGCCCCTTGTCCGGCCACTCCGCCGGCGCCAGCCCCTTGAGCGCCGCGGCCGCCTGCGCGGCGTCGCCGCGGTATTGCGCCAGCTCCATGGTCGCCTCCGGCGGTGGCGACGGGCCGAGGGCCGCGGCGGCAGCGGCCGGATCGCCGAGGTCGAGATAGATGTCGCGCGCCAGCCATCTGGCTTCGACCAACTCGGGATCGACCGCGATGACCCGCTCGGCAAGCCGCGCCGCCTCGGCAAAGCGGCCGCTGAATTCCCAGTTGGAATAGGCCAGCTGGTAGAGCGCCGCCGACTGATTGGGGTTGATCTCCAGCAACTCGCGCACCAGCCGGTCGTGCTCGGCCACATCGCTGCGCTCGACCATGACGAAGAACGCCTGCATCAGGCACGGTTGGGGTGCCAGCGGATCGATCCGGCGCGCCTGCTCGACCGTCTCGATCGCCTCGCCGGTGCGCGAGTTGGCATACAGGAATTGGGCATAGCGCACGTGGCCGTCGCCGTCGTTGGGCGCCAGCGCCAGGCCCTTGCGGTACAGCGCCTCGGCCGCCACGGGATCGCGCGTGAGCCGGGCCTGTCCGATCCACGCCTCGCCCAATTCGGGATCCAGCTCCAGCGCACGCTCGAAGGCCTTGCCGGCCTCCTGCCGCAAGCCGGCATCGCGGCTCGCGTCGTCGCCGGTCTGTCGTACGAGCGCCCGACCCAGCTCCAGGTAGGCTCGTGCGAAAACCGGATCCAGGATCGTGGCACGCCGGAACAGCTCGGCCGCAAGCGCGGCGTTGTCATGGTAGTCGTCCAGCTGCCGCAGGCCCTGCCGGTAGGCCTCGTAGGCGTCGAGCCTGGCCAAGCCGCCAGCGGCCGGCAGTGCGGACGGCGCCGGCGGCGGGATCCCGAACGCTCCGGCGACGCGCTGCGAAACCTCGTCGCGGATCGCGGCGGCATCGGCCAACGGCCGCTCGTAGCCTTGCGACCAGAGCACCCGCCCGGACGATGCATCGACCAACTGCAGGGCGACGTGCAGTTGCCCGTCTCTCAGCACGGTGCCGCCACGCAGCAGGAACGGCGCGTGCTGCCGGCGCCCGGCCAGGCGCGCGTCGGCAGCGGCCACGCCTGCCGCCGAGTCGCTCGCGATCACGGTCAGGCCACCGAGGCGCGCGAGGCGATCGTGGATCAGCTCGGTCATTTCCTGCGCCAGCAGCGCGCCGTTTCGATCGCGTTCCGGCGCCTGCAAGGGCAGCACGGCCAAGGTCGGCCGGTTCGCCGGCGCCCCGGGCGGCACCGCAG
Source organism: Rhodanobacter denitrificans (assembly GCA_017848855.1). Classification (GTDB taxonomy): domain Bacteria; phylum Pseudomonadota; class Gammaproteobacteria; order Xanthomonadales; family Rhodanobacteraceae; genus Rhodanobacter_A; species Rhodanobacter_A denitrificans_B. The sequence goes on from JAFIHF010000034.1 coordinate 79,592, forward strand.
CCGGCCGCCGGTGGCCGAGCAGCAGCGTCAGGCAGGCCAGCAGCGCCAGCGCCGCCAGCCGCACCGGCCTGCTCCAGCGGCGTGCGGAAGCCGGCGGGGGCGCCGCCGGCACCGGCTCGGGGTCGCCGGGTACGGATGCCGGCAGTGCGGCCGGCGTCAGCGGCTCCGGGTCGAGCGGCGACACCGGCGCGATCAGGCGATAGCCCTTGGTCGGCACGGTGGCGATGTAGGTCGGCACCCTGGGATCGTCGCCGAGCGCGCGGCGCAGCTGGGCGATGCAGCGGTAGACGGGGTTGTCGCCCATCGGCCGCCCCAGCCAGACCGCCTCGATCAGCTCGCCGGCGCCGACCACCCGGCCCGGATGCCGGACCAGGTACATCAGCACCGCCATGGTCTTGGGCTCCAGCGCGGTTTCGCCGTGGGGCGCGACGATGCGGTCCAGGTCGGCCTCGACCCGGCAGGCGCCGATCCGTACCCGCGACGGCTCGCTCCGGCCGGCCGCGCCGGCGGAATCGGTCGACGAGCCGACTTCCCCCATCCGTTTCATGGCGCCTCTCCCGGGCTCCCGGCGCACGTTAGAGCGTTCCCGATCCAGCCGCCACCGCTTTCTCCGGAAAAACTCCAGAAAACCCGAAGGACGCCTGCGCCCCGCCTGGGGAAGATCGCGCGGCCGGCACCCACCCTCGCCCGCAGGGCCCGAGGCGCGGTCGCCGGCTTCGCCACGGAATCAGCGTGAATCCATACGACCCAGGAGAGCAACACATGAACAGCTCATCGACGAAAGCGGCAAACCCGGTCGCCATCGCCCAGCACGCAAGCCGGCGCAGGACGGCACGGATCGCCGGATGCCTGGCGAGCCTGGCGCTGGCCTGCCTGCCCGGCCTCGCCGCCGCCGGCCCGTTCGCCGCCTGCTCGAACCGTGTGCTGAACGGCCGCTACGTGTTCACGGCCAGCGGCTTCACCCGGGCGCCGGCCAGCGCACCCGGCACGCCGTGGGTGCCCAAGGCGATCCTCGAGGTACTGCAGTTCAACGGCAACGGCAGCGTGAGCACCCCGTCGCTGACGGTCGCCAATCCGTTCGGCGATTTCGGCGCGATCCTGCAGCCACCGGCGGGCGCCGCCGGCGAGTACACGGTGAATGCCGACTGCACCGGCACCCTGCACTTCATGGACGCGAACAACGTCACCTACGCGATCTACGTCGAACCCTTCGGCCTGGAGGTGCACATGATCCAGACCAACCCCTCGAACAACGTGCTCGAAGGCAGCGCCAAGCGACAGTGGTGAGGCGGCCCGCCCGGGGAATCCCGACCGACGCAGATCGCAGCAAACGAAAGGCCCGGTCATGCCGGGCCTTTCGTCGATTCGAGGCTGTCGCTCTTGCTGCCCTGCGGGCGGCACTCCCGCAAACAGAGCACCCTCTCTGCCCTGCGGCCATCTCTCCCGCAAGCGGAGCGCCCTCTCTGCCCTGCGGGCATCGCCCCCGCAGGCGGGGCTCCCTCTCTGCCCTGCGGGCATCTCCCCCGCAAGCGGGGGAGAGTAAACAGAATCGCCCGCACAACGGGCGATGCGATCTCATGGGCGGCGGGCGAGCTCCGGGTTTTCCTTCGTCACCGGCATCAGGTCCTTCTTCGACACGCCCAGCCACAGCAGGATCGGGCTGGCCACGAAGATGGACGACAGCGTGCCGACCACGATGCCGATCAGCATGGTGATCGCGAAGTTGTGCACCGCCGGGCCGCCGTAGAAGAACAGCGCGGCCATGGTGATGCCGGTGAACAGCGAGGTGATGATGGTTCGCGACAGCGTGCTGTTGATCGAGCGGTTGAGGATCTCCTCCGGCTCGGCCTTGCGCGCGAGGCGGAACAGCTCGCGGATGCGGTCGAACACCACCACCTTGTCGTTGATCGAGTAGCCGATCACCGCCAGCACCGAGGCCAGCACGGTCATGTCGAACTCGCGCTGCACCAGCGCCAGCACGCCCAGCGTCACCAGGGTGTCGTGGATTTCGGTGAGCACCGCGGCGATCGCGAAGCGGCGCTCGAAGCGGATCCACAGGTAGGCCATGATGCCGAGGATCACGAACACCGCGGCCACCATGCCGTCGCTCTTCAGCTCGGCGCCCACCTCGGCGCTGACCGAGGAGCGGCTCTTCAGCGTGGCGTCGGGGCGCGGCGCCTTGAGCGCCTGCATCACCGTGCCGGCCACCTTGTCCAGGTTCACCTGGCCCTTGGCGTCCAGCATGTCCTTGGTCGGCTGCATGCGGATCGACACCTCGCGGCTTCCGCCCACGCTCTGCACCACCGTGTTCTCGAGGCCGCCCTTCTCCAGCGCGTCGCGCACGTCGCTGGTCTGCACCGGCTGGGCGTAGTCCACCACCAGCGAAACGCCGCCGGTGAAGTCCAGGCCGTAGTTCAGCCCCTTGGTGGCGAGCAGCGCCAACGAGGCGACCACCAGCGCAACCGCCACCGCGATGCTGAACATGCGGATGCGCAGGAAGTGGATATTGCTGTTGTGGTTGAAGATTTCCATCTACCAGTTCCTCGAGAGGTGTACCGGCCATGGAGGGCCGGTCGCGGAACGGTCGCGCAAGCGGCCGTTCCGCGGAGCCCGCTCCGGCGACGCCGGAGCGGGCGAGCCAGCGCAAGTCCAGGAAGGACTTGCGCCGGCCATACAGGTTAGACCGACAGCGTCTTGAGCTTGCGACGGCCGTGAATCAGCGCGGTGAACGCGTGCGTCATCACCACCGAGGTGAACATCGAGGTCAGGATGCCGATGAACAGCGTGACGCCGAAGCCGCGGATCGCGCCGGTGCCCATCGTCATCAGCGCCAGCGCGGCGATCAGGTGGGTGACGTTGGCGTCGAGAATCGTGGCCCAGGCCTTGTCGTAGCCGGCGTGGATCGCCGCATGCGGGGTCGAGCCGTTGCGCAGTTCCTCGCGCACGCGTTCGCAGATCAGCACGTTCGCGTCGATCGCCATGCCCAGGGTCAGCACGATGCCCGCGATGCCCGGCATGGTCAGGGTCACCCCGATCATCGACATCACCGCCACCAGCACCAGCAGGTTGAAGAACAGCGCGATGTCCGCCACCAGGCCGAACAGCTTGTAGTAGACCGCCGCGCACACCAGCACCAGCAACAGGCCCAGCATCACCGCGTCGAAGCCTTTCTTGATGTTCTCCTGGCCGAGGCTGGGGCCGATCACGTTCTCCTCGACGATGTCCATCGGCGCGGCCAGCGCGCCGCTCTTCAGCAGCAGCGCCAGATCGGAGGCTTCCTTCGGGCTGCCCAGGCCGTTGGTGGAGAATTCCTTGCCGAACGGGCTCTGGATGGTGGCGTCGTTGATGACCGCGTAGGTGGTCTTGGGCGTGCGCACTTCCTTGCCGTTGACCGTGCTGGTTTCGTACACCGTGTTGATCAGCACCACCGCCATCGGCTTGCCGACGTTGGCGTTGGTGAACTCCTGCATCTTCTTCGCGCCGGAGGCGTTCAGCGTCACGTTCACCGAAGGCGTGCCGTTGTTCGGGTCGATGCCGGAGCTGGCGTTGATCAGCTCGTCGCCGGTGACGATCGGGCGCTTGCCCACCAGCACCGGCACGTGGCCGTTGCTGGTGTAGTAGAGGTTGGCGTCCGGCGGGATGCTGCCGGTCTGCGCCGCCTCGATCGCGCGCGGATCGCCGGGGTAGCCGATGCCCGGGCGGTATTCCAGCGTGGCGGTGGCGCCGATCATCTTCTTCGCTTCGGTGGGATCCTGCACGCCGGCCAGCTCGACCACGATGTGCTGCTCGCCCTGCTGCTGGATCAGCGGCTCGGACACGCCGAGGTTGTTGATGCGGTTGCGCAGCGTGCCGAGGTTCTGCTTGATCGTGCCCAGCGAGAGATCGCGCAGCTTGGTCGGCTTGATCGCGGCATACAGCACGTAGCGGTCGCCGGTGCTGGGGCCGTCGGTCACCGCCAGGTCGGGCGAGTTGCCGGCGATCAGGTCGGCCGCGCTGGAGCGGTCCGCCGCCGAACGCAGCACCACCACGATGCCCTGCCCGGCCACCGCGCTGCGCGCCACCGATTCGTAGCGGATGTCCTTCTGGCGCAGCTGGTTGCGGATGTCGTCGGCATAGCTGTTCTCCAGCTTGTCGACCACGCCGCTCTGGTCCACCTGCATCAGGAAGTGCACGCCGCCCTGCAGGTCCAGGCCCAGCGGCATGGAGTTCGCGCCGATCATGGTGAGCCAGCGCGGCACCGTGGACTGCAGCTTGAACGCCACCGTGTAGCCGTCGCCGAGCAGGGTCTTGATCGCGTCGGCGCCGCTCTTCTGCACGTCGGCGTTGGCGAAGGTGGCGAGCAGGTGGTCGCCCTGCACCAGCACCTCGCCGGTCGCAATGTGGTCCTTGGCCAGCGCGTCGGCCACCTTCTGCCGCAGCGCGTCGTCGATCGGCGCCGCGCCCTTGTTGGCGGTGACCTGCACCGCCGACAGCGGCACGTAGGCGTTCGGCAGCGCGTAGATGACGCCGAACAGCATCACCAGCGCCACCAGCGCGTACTTCCAGCGGGGGAAATCGCTCATCTGTGATCCTTTGCCATCGTCCGTGACCGCTTGCGTCGAAAAGCAGCCAACCCTGGCCGAAGAAGTTTATGTTTGCGCTCGTCCGTGAACGCGAACGTCAAGAAGCAGCCGTCCGTGGCCGCACTTCCAAATCAGGGAATGCCTCGCCCCGGCAACCCGGCTCAGGAGGACTTCAGCGAGCCCTTGGGCAGCACCTGCGACACCGCGCCCTTCTGCAGCTTCACCTTCACGTTCGGCGCGATCTCGATCGTGATAAAGGTTTCGCCCACCTCTTCCACGCGCCCGGCGAGACCGCCGTTGGTCACCACTTCGTCGCCCTTGGCGAGGGCGGAGACCATCGCGCGGTGCTCCTTCTGCCGCTTCATCTGCGGGCGGATCATCATGAAGTACATCAGGCCGAACAGCACCACCATCATGATGAGCATGGACAGGCCGCCGCCCTGCGCGGGCGCAGCCGCCTGGGCCAGCGTGACAGACATCGGAAGACTCATCGGTTCGTCTCGCAAGTAATGGCGGCAGCAGGGTTTTCCGCTGAACGCCCGATAAAAGATCGTTGATTATGCCATGCGTTCCCGGCCATCGCACGGCGGCCCGGCGGGCCTTGGCGCACCAACCGGCGGCACTGGCGGACCCGCCACGTTCCATGCGCCAGGAGCTGCCGCCGCTCAGGCCTCGACGACGGCGCCCTGCCGGCGCGCATGGAATGTGGCCACGAAATCCTGCAGGCGCCCTGCCGCGATCGCCTCGCGCAGGCCCGCCATCAGCCGCTGGTAGTGCCGCAGGTTGTGCATGGTGGCGAGCTGGCTGCCGAGGATCTCGTTGCAACGGTCGAGGTGGCGCAGGTAGGCGCGGCTGAAGCCGTTCGCGCAGGCGTGGCAGTCGCAGCCCTCCTCGATCACCCGGGTGTCGTCGGCGTACTTCGCGTTGCGGATGCGCAGCGTGCCCTCGGCGGTGAACAGGAAGCCGTTGCGCGCGTTGCGGGTGGGCATCACGCAGTCGAACATGTCGATGCCGCGGCACACCGCCGCCACGATGTCCTCGGGCCGGCCCACGCCCATCAGGTAGCGCGGCTTGTCTTGCGGCAGCAGCGACACGGTGAAATCCAGCGTGTGGTTGCGCGCCTCCTCCGGCTCGCCCACGGCGAGGCCGCCCACCGCGTAGCCGTCGAAACCGATCTCCACCAGGCGCTGCGCGGAACGCCGGCGCAGCGGTTCGTACACGCTGCCCTGCACGATGCCGAACAGGTTGTTGGGGTTCTTCAACTCGTCGAACGCGCGGCGTGAACGCTCGGCCCAGCGCAGCGACAGCTCCATCGAATCGGACGCCTGCTTTTCCGTGGCCGGATACGGCGTGCACTCGTCGAAGATCATCGCGATGTCCGCATCCAGCGTGTGCTGGATCCGCATCGACACTTCCGGCGACAGGAACACCTTGGAGCCGTCCACCGGCGAGGCGAACGTCACGCCCTCCTCGGTGAGCTTGCGCCGGTGCGCCAGCGAGAACACCTGGAAGCCGCCCGAGTCGGTGAGAATGGGCTTGTCCCAGCCGATGAAACGATGCAGCCCGCCGAACTTCTCCACGATCGGCAGGCCGGGCCGCAGATACAGGTGGAAGGTGTTGCCCAGGATGATCTCGGCGCCCGTCTCGCGCACGTCGCGCGGCGTCATCGCCTTCACCGAACCATAGGTGCCCACCGGCATGAACGCCGGCGTCTCCACCGTGCCGCGGGGAAAGGAAAGCCGGCCGCGCCGGGCGGCGCCGTCGGTCGCCAGGACGTTGAAGTTGAGGGAGGTCATCGCGGCATTATCGCGGGTTCGGGCTGGTTTCGCCTGCGGCGGGCATGGGACGGTTCGCCGTGCCTTGCATGGACGGCCTTTGGCTCTGGCGCTTTCGCAAGCGACAAGGCGGTTTCGGTCGCCTGCCGGCGCCCGAGTCACTTCTCTTTGCTGGCCCAAAGAGAAGTAACCAAGAGAAATGGCCTGGTTCAATCCGCCGACCCTACAAGCCTGCCGTGTCGAGGACATTGGACCAACGTTCGTCGCCACGTCGCCCTACAGCGGCCACCCCGCGACGTATCTGGAAACTGAGGGGCAAAACTTCGCAGCGCTTCGCTTCGCCAGGCGTCGTGTCTCCCTCCCCTGCGTGCAGGGGAGGGTTGGGGTGGGGTGCTGTTGCTTCTGCGCGCAGGAGCGCGCTGCTTTTCCCAGGGCCCCTCGGCGACGGTGAGGCGGGGACGATCAGGCCGCGCAGCGGGCGTTGCCATGGAGGGCAACGCCTTTTCGCGCGGGCAGGAGCCCGCTCGAAAAGCCCGGCCCCGACTCACGGACTTTCCGTCCATGGATGGACGGAAAGCGGCGCCGCGGGGTGTCGTTTTCTCTTGGCTACTTCTCTTTGACTTCGGGCATCCTGCCCTCCGCCCTTCGGGCCGGCTTCGCCGTTCGCACGCGCTCCTGCGCGTGCGTGGACAAGCAAAAGAGAAGTAGCTCGGGCCGCGGCAGCGGCTCGAAACCGCTTTGAAACTTGCGATAACGCGAAAGCAAAGCCCCCTCACCCCAACCCTCTCCCCCAACGATGAAGCTGTTGGGGGAGAGGGAGAGAATTGCCGCAGCCCCCCCCCAAAGCGGAAAAGGGGAAGCGGAGCATCACGGCGAGCCAAAGCCCCCCGGCACTCCCTTGCTCGCATACGCCACCGCATCATGCGGATGCAGGCTTTCCTGGTGCTCCACGCGCACGTGGAAGTCGGCGAGGCGTTCGTCGGCGTCGAGCGCGAGCTGGATGCGGCGCGCGGCGTCTTCGCAGAACATCAGGTTGCCGCCGTTGGCGAGCGCGAAGGCCTGTTCGTCCTCGCGCTTCACCGCGGTCTGCACCGGCGTGCCCAGCGCGTGTTCCACGCGGTCGAGGGTGTCGATCAGGTCGAACGGCACGCCTTCCTTCAGGCGCACCAGCAGCCGCGCCACGCTGCGCTGAGCGTGCGGGGTGGCGACGATGCCGCGTTCGCTGCCCAGCCAGGCCAGCACGGCGGCGCGGTCGACCGGCTGGCCCGCGTCGAAGTCCTTGGCGAACTGTTCCTGGATCAGCTGGCGCGACAGCGCAGCCGAGGCGGGACAGGTGGAGGAATAGACCACCTCGGTGCCCAGCTCCAGCCGGAAACCGTCGGGGCCGAGGCTGGCCTCGACCGACACCGGGTAGCTGCGCCAGCCGCTGTGGCCGCTGCGCAGGGCGTTGCGGCGCACCAGCGCGTCGAAACGGATGCTGAGGCGGGCGCGGTCGGATAGGCCCGCGTGCGATTCGAGGAAGGCGCGCAGCAGGTTTTCCAGCATCGCCGCGCCGAGCGGCTGCGTGGCGAGATGGTGGTCGACCAGCAGGTACAGGCGCGACATGTGGATGCCGCGCTTGTCCGGATGCACCAGGTTGACGAAGGCGCCGACCTGGGCGTTCACGCGCTGCGGCTCGCCGTCGCCGCTGTCGAAGCGCACCGGCGCCTCGATGCCGTCCATGCCCACCCAGTCCAGCGCGCCGCGCAGATGCGGCTGCGCCTGGGCGGCGACGTCGGGCATCAGGCGGGCGGTGTTCTCGTGGCTGTGCATGGGTGTTCCCGTGAAACGGCGCGGCGCGGCCGCCGTCGAAGCTGTCTATTTTGGGCCAGCCTGCCGCATTGCAACAGCCGACCGTGGGGAACGCAGCGTTCAGCCCGCGCCGCTGCCGTGCCAGCGGCGCGCCGCGCCCCACGCCGCGAAGGTCGTGCCGAAGCCGGCCCGCACGCCTTGCTGCAACACGGCCAAGGGGTCGGCGGCACCGCAGGCGCGGCGCAGCAGGCGTTCGGCCTCGCGCGATTCCAGCGCGCGGAACACGCTGAGCGGCCCGGGCAGGCGCACCGCCTCGCGCCAAGCCGATTGCAGGTCGGCCAGTTGCGCCTTGACCGCCGCGTCGCGCGCGGTGCTGCGCTGGCGCAAGGCGGTGCGGGCGAGGTCGTAGCGGGCCAGCCGCGCCATCGGCAGCGGCAGGCGGTCGCGCTCGGCGTCGTCTTCCAGCCGGCGCAGGGCGTACAACAAGTGGCCGAGCACGGCCACGCGCGCGGCGCGTTCCGGTGCCGCCCCGGGGCCGTACCACCACGCGGTTTCCAGCGCCGCCAGCGCGCCGTGCAGGGTATCGGCGGCGGCAAGCTGGGCGGGAAAATCCGCCGCCGTGCCCTCTTCCAGCTGCGCCATCGCGGCCATGACCGGGGCCAGCCAGCGTTCGGCGGGCATCGCGTGCGCGCGCTCGTCGTCGAACAGAACCTGGGTCAGCGGATGGCGGCCGCCGCTGGCGGCGGCGCCGGAGAGCTCCTCGGCCCACCAGTTGAGTTTGCCCAATGCCACCTGCGGCTCGCGGATGCCGTAGGCGGCGGACAGCAGCTCCTGCTCCAGCGCGGCCAATGCGATGTGGCCGGGGTATTTCGCCGGATCGACGAAGGCCAGCGCCATGCGCTGAGCCGGCTGCACCGCCAGCCACTTGTCGACGTAGCTCTGCAGCGCGCCGTGGGAAATCGCCAGCTCGCTCACGCGGACACCTGCAAGGCCAGCAACTCGGCCAGCTGGCGCGGATGCTCGATCACCGCGTCGGCGCCCCAGGCATGCGGATCGCCGCCGTCGAGATAACCCCAGCGCACCGCCACCGTGTACAGGCCGGCGGCGCGGCCGGCCTCGACGTCGCGCGCGTCGTCGCCCACGAACACGCAGCGCGCGGGCGCGACGCCGGCGCGCTCGCAGGCCAGCAGCACCGGCGCGGGATCGGGCTTCTTCACCGGCAAGGTATCGCCGCAGACCACGGCGCTGGCGCGCAGGTCCCAGTCCATGCGCCTGATCAGCTCCTCGGTGAGGAAGCCGGGCTTGTTGGTGACGATGCCCCAGCGCAGCTCGGCGGCTTCCAGCGCCGCCAGCAGCGGCTCGATGCCGTCGAACGGGCGCGTGTGCTGCGCCATGAGCTCCGCGTAGATGTCCAGGTAGCGCGGCATGCGCTGCAGCAGCGCCGCGTCGTCCTCGGCGAAGGCGCAGCGCAGGATCGCGCGGCCGCCGCGCGACACCACTTCGCGCACCACCGCATACGGCGGCGCCGCGGCGCCGACCTCGGCGCAGTACGCCTGCAGCGCGGCATACAAATCGGCGGCGCTGTCGAGCAGGGTGCCGTCGAGATCGAACAGCACCGCCTGCACCTCGCTGGGCATCGGTTTCACGCGGGTTTCCGGGCGCAGAGGATGTAGTTGATCGCGGTGACGCGGCTCAGCCATGCCTTGCGGCCGAGCGGGTTGTAGCCGAGGCCGCTGACGTCCTCCAGCTCCAGCCCCGCGTGGCGCAGCAGGCGCGCCAGCTCGGAGGGCTTGAGGAACTGCGCGTAGTGATGCGTGCCGCGCGGCAGCAGGCGCAGCAGGTATTCCGCGCCGAGGATCGCCGCGCCGAACGCGGCCGGCGTGCGGTTGAGCGTGGACAGGAACAGCCGCCCGCCGGGTTTCAGCATCGCGGCGAGATCGCGCACCAGCGCGGCGGGATCGGGCACGTGCTCGATCAGCTCCATGCAGCACACCGCGTCGAAGCTCGCCGGTTCGGCCTCCGCCAGCTCGGCCGAGGACTGCTTGCGGTAATCCACCGTGAGGCCGGATTCGTGCAGGTGCAGGCGCGCGATCTCGATCACCTTGAGGCCAAGGTCGATGCCGGTGACCTGGGCGCCCGCGCGCGCCAGCGCCTCGCTGAGCAGGCCGCCGCCGCAACCCACGTCGGCCACCTTCGCGCCGCGCAGGTCCACCCGCGCGGCGACGTAACCCGCACGCACGGGATTGAGGTCGTGCAGCGGGCGCGATTCGCCGTCCGGATCCCACCAGCGCGCGGCCAGCTGGTCGAAGCGGGCGATCTCGGCGGGGCTGACGTTGGCGACGGTCATGTTCGGGTCCACGGTGAATACGTGATTTTATTCAAAAGTGCAGCCAGGGATGGCCGCCGCTTGCTCTTCGCGCTCACGGATGAGCGCAAGAGCAAAACTAATCCACCAACCATTCGTGCACCGTGATGTCCCAGCCGCCGCTGGTGTACGCGGGATCGCGCTGGACGATGACCTGCGCCTCGGCGGCCGACTCGGCGCGCAGCAGGTAGGCGCCGCCGCTCTTGTCGCCGAACGGGCCGTTCATTTCGCAGCGCCCCTGCGCGCGCAGTTCGTCGAGGAACTGCCGATGCAGCGGCACGACCGCCGGATCGAGCTGCGGGCGACGCTTGAGCAGGACGAGATAACGAGTCATCACCCCTCCGCGAGCCGCTCGCGCCACGCATGCGCGCGAGCGAGGATGGCGGCCATGTCCATGTCCACCAGTTCGCGGTCGGCAAGCTTGCGCCGGCCGGCGATCCACACGTCGCTGACCTGGTGGCGACCGCTGGCGTAGGCCAGCTGCGAGGCCACGTGGTACAGCGGCTGGGTTTCCAGGTCCGACAGGCGCACGGCGGCGAGGTCGGCCTGCTTGCCGGCCTCGATCGAGCCGATCTTCGCCTCCAGCCCCATCGCCTTCGCGCTGCCCAACGTGGCCGCGTGCAGCGCGCTGGCGGCGTCGAACGCGGCGGCGTCCTGCGCCACCGCCTTGGCCAGCAGCGCCGCGGTGCGCAGCTCGCCGAACATGTCGAGGTCGTTGTTCGAGGCGCAGCCGTCGGTGCCGATGGCGAGGTTCACGCCGGCGCGGCGCAGCTTCTCCGCCGGGCAGAAACCGGAGGCGAGCTTGAGGTTGGATTCGGGGCAATGCACTACCGACACGCCGGCCTCGGCGCAGGCGGCGATCTCGCCGTCGGTGAGCTGGGTCATGTGCACCGCGATCAGGCGGTCGTTGACCAGGCCCAGCTTCTGCAGGCGCTGGAACGGGCGCAGGCCGCTCTTTTTCTTTTCTTCCTCGACCTCGTGCGCGGTCTCGTGCAGGTGCAGGTGCACCGGGATGTCGAGGTGGTCGGCGAGCACGCGGATGCGCGCGAAGCTCTCGTCCGACACCGTGTACGGCGCATGCGGCGCGAACGCGGTGGACACCAGCGCGTCGCCGCGGAAGCTGTCGTGCACTTCGCTGGCGCGCTCGAAGTATTCGTCCTGCGATTTCGCCCACGCGGTGGGGAACTCGATCACCGGCAGGCCGACCACCGCGCGGAAGCCCAGCTTGCGGTAGGTGGCGCCGATCGCGTCGGGGAAGAAGTAGTTCTCGTTGGCGCAGGTGGTGCCGCCGCGCAGCATCTCGGCCACCGCCAGCTCCACGCCGTCGCGCACGAATTCCGGCCCGATCACCTTGGCCTCGGCGGGCCAGATGTGCTGCTGCAGCCAGACCATCAGCGGCAGATCGTCGGCCAGGCCGCGCAGCAGGGTCATCGGGTTGTGCGTGTGCGCGTTGACCAGGCCGGGGATCAGCGCGTGCTCGGGCAGGCGCACGGTTTCGCGCGGGGCGTAGGCCGTGCGGGCGTCGGCGATCGGCAGCACTGCGACGATGCGGTCACCGCTCACCGCCACCGCGTGGTCTTCCAGCACCACGGCGTGCGGCTCGACCGGGACGACCCAGCGGGCTTCGATCAGGAGGTCGATGGGTTGGGGCTGGGTGTCGCTCATGGCAATCGGTTCCGTGATTCGGATATGCAAAGGGCGGCCCACCTTGCGGCGCCGCCCTCCAAGCTCGTCATTCCGGCGCAGGCCGGAATCCAGTGTGACACTCGTGCGAAGCACACAAAATAACGAGCGCTACGCGCGAGTGCTTCACTGGATCCCGGCTTTCGCCGGGATGACGAACCGGCAAAGGCGCGGGCTCAGCCCGCGCGCCGGTTCGTCACTTGCCGACGCGGCTGACGTATTCGCCGGTGCGGGTGTCGACCTTGATCACCTCGTCCTGACCCACGAACAGCGGCACGCGCACCACGGCGCCGGTTTCCAGCGTGGCCGGCTTGCCGCCGCCGCCGGAGGTGTCGCCGCGCACGCCGGGGTCGGTCTCGACGATCTTCAGCTCGACGAAGTTCGGCGCCTGCACCGCGATGATCTCGCCGTTGAACAGGGTGACCACGCACTCTTCCTCGCCCTTCAGCCACTTCGCGGCGTCGCCCACGCCGGCCTTGGTGGCCTGGTGCTGCTCGAACGATTCCTGGTGCATGAAGTGCCAGAACTCGCCGTCGGAGTACAGGTACTGCATGTCGGTGTCGGTGACGTCGGCGACCTCGAAGGAGTCGCTGGACTTCATCGTCTGCTCGGTGGTGCGGCCGGTCTTCAGGTTGCGGATGAAGATGCGGGTGAACGCCTGGCCCTTGCCGGGCTTGATGAACTCGGCTTCGGTGATGATCCACGGATCGTTGTTGTGAAGGATCTTCATGCCCTTCTTGACGTCGTTGAGACCGGCGGTGGCCATGCGGTGAACTCCAGGAGGTGAACGGGTATCGGGGGTTCGATCGGCCACCACCGCCGTGAGCGGCGGCTACAATGGACGGTTCGAGCATCCGGCACGCGCCGGACAAGGCCACACATGATAACCGCAAGCCCCGGCCCACGCATTACGCCCCCCGCCAGCACGCCGCCCGCCGACTGGCGGCAGCTGTGGCGCGAGGCCGTCACCGATGCCGGCGAACTGCTGGAACTGGTCGGCCTGGCCCACCTGGCCGCCGGGCTGCCGCCCGCCGATGCCGGCTTCGCCCTGCGCGTGCCGCGCGGCTTCGTGGCGCGCATGCGCCACGGCGATCCGCGCGATCCGCTGCTGCTGCAGGTGCTGCCGCAGCTGGCCGAGCTGGACGAGGTGCCCGGCTTCGTCGCCGACGCGGTGGGCGACCTCGCCGCGCGCGAGGCGCAGGGCGTGCTGCACAAGTACCACGGCCGCGCCCTGCTGATCGCCAGCGGCAGCTGCGCGGTGAATTGCCGCTACTGCTTCCGCCGGCACTTCCCCTACGGCGAGGAAATGGCCGCCGCCGGCCAGTGGCGGCAGGCGCTGGAGCACCTGCGCCGGGATCCCACGATCGGCGAGCTGATCCTCTCCGGCGGCGATCCGCTGGCGCTGTCCACCGCCAAGCTGGAGGAGCTGGCGCGCGGCCTCACCGGCATCCCGCACGTCACCCGCCTGCGCATCCACAGCCGCCTGCCGGTGGTGCTGCCCGAGCGCATCGACGACGCCTTCGTCGCCTGGCTGGAAGCCCTGCCGCTGCAGAAGGTGGTGGTGCTGCACGCGAACCACGCGAACGAATTCGACGACGGCGTGGACGCCGCCTGCGCGCGCCTGCGCGCGGCCGGCGCCACGCTGCTGAACCAGTCGGTGCTGCTGCGCGGCGTCAACGACGATGCCGAAGCCCTCGCTGCGCTGTCCGAGCGCATGTTCGCCGCCGGCGTGCTGCCCTACTACCTGCACCAGCTCGACCGCGTGCAGGGCGCTGCGCACTTCGAGGTGGACGACGCTCGCGCGCTGGCGCTCGTGGAGGCGCTGCGCGCCCGCCTGCCCGGCTATCTGGTGCCGAAGCTGGTGCGCGAGGTGGGCGGCGATCCCTCCAAGCGCCCGTTGTAAACCGGTGCCCGTTCACAGCCGCTCGGCGCTGCGCTGGCAGTTCCGCCGCCGATCCGTTACAACCGAGCCTGCACTTCGTCTCGCCGGGAAGGCGAGCGGCCTTCATTGCTTCCCGCAACACGGCAGCCCATGAAAAAAGACTTCGTCATCAGGATTCTCTTCATCGAACACTCGGTCGAGGAGGCGGAGCAGATCATCAGCCTGCTGCGCAACACCGGCATCGCGGTGCGGCCGGCGCGCGCCACCACCGCGGACCAGGTGCAGGCCGCGCTGGTCGAGCTGGAGCCGGACCTGGTGCTGTTCGACCCCGCCAACGGCGCCGTCACCCTGCCCGAGGTGGTGCGCATGCTCGACGCCCACGGCAGCGACTACTCCCTGCTCGGCCTGGTCGGCGCGCTGGACAACCGCGAGGTGGCCGAACTGTTCGAGCAGGGCGTGCATGGCATCGCCGCGCGCGGCATGCCCGGTCAGCTGCTGGCGGTGCTGCAGCGCGAATTCGACGCCTTGCAGGCCCGGCGCCAGCTGCGCCGGCTGGAAGCCACGCAGCGCGAGCTGGAGCGCCGCTGCGACGCCCTGCTCGACTCCTCCCGCGACGCCATCACCTACGTGCACGAGGGCGTGCACGTGCGCGCCAACCAGGCCTACCTAGAGACTTTCGGCCACGAAAGCTTCGACGACCTGCTCGGCATGCCGATCCTTGACATGATCGACGCCGACGACATCAACGAATTCAAGAACCTGCTGCGTGGCCACGCCCGCCAGGAGAAGCTGCCGAACCAGGTCAGCCTGCGCGCCCGCCGCGCCGACGGCAGCCCGTTCGACGCCACCGTGGAGTTCGCCCCGGCCACGTTCGAGGGCGAGCCCTGCCTGCAGATCGTGTTCCGCCGCCAGCTGGTCGACCCGGCCGCGCTGGAGCAGCTGCAGCGCGACCCGGTCACCGGCCTGTACAGCCGCGCGCGCCTGCTCGAATGCGTGGACGACGCCGTGCACGCCGCCGCGAACGGCAAGAAGGGCCAGTCCTTGCTGCTGGTCGAACCGGACAACTGGGCGGCCATCGTGTCCAGCGTGGGCCTGGGCAAGGCCGACGAGCTGCTGGCCGGCTTCGCCGACCGCGTGCGCAAGCTGCTCGCCGCCGACGACGTGGCCGGCATGCTGGCCGAGCACACCTTGGGCGTGATCCTGTCGCCGCGGCCGGACGAGGCGGTGCGCGCCTGGATCGACCGGCTGCAGCATGTGATCAGCGCGGACATCTTCGACGCCGGCAACCGCTCCATCACCATCACCGCCAGCATCGGCGGCAGCCTGCTGGGCGAGAAGAACGCGAACGCCGACCAGTTGCTGGAACAGGCCGGCCGCGCGCTGCGCAACGCCAGGGACCTGGGCGGCAACACGATGGAACTGCACGACCCGGCGGCGCGCGAGAAGGCCGACGAGCAGCGCGATCGCGAATGGTTCGAGCTGCTGCAGCAGGCGCTGGCCAACGACGGCATGGTGCTCTACCACCAGCAGACGATCAGCCTGCAGGATGCCGAGGGCGACTACTCGGAGATCCTGCTGCGCATGAACGGGCCGCAAGGCGAGGTGATGCCCGGCGTGTTCATGCCGATCGCCGAGAAGCACGGCCTGAACGGCGCGATCGACCGCTACGTGCTCAGGCACGCCGTCGAAGCGCTGCGCCGCCGCGAACGCCAGGGCGTCGCCACCACCTTCTTCGTCAAGCTCACCACCGACTCGCTGCAGGACGCGAGCCTGCTGCCCTGGCTGGACGAGCAGCTGCGCCAGGCCGCGCTGAAACGCAGCCGGCTGGTGCTGGAGATGACCGAGAGCAAGGTGATGACCCTGCTGCGCCCCGCGCAGGAGTTCGTCACGGCGTGGAAGAAGCTCGGCGGCCGCTTCGCGCTGGAGCAGTTCGGCTCCGGCCTCAACTCGTTCCAGCTGCTCAACCACATCGACGCGGACTACCTGAAGATCGACCGCAGCTACATGGCCGACCTGCCGCAGCACCCCGAGAACCAGAAGAAGGTGGCCGAACTCTGCCAGCAGGCGCGCGCGCTGCAGAAGCAGACCATCGCCGAATGGGTCGAGGACGCCACCAGCACCTCGCTGCTGTTCGCGGCGGGCGTGGACTTCGTGCAGGGCAACTTCCTGCAGGTGCCGCAGCGGCTGGATTGAACGCGGCGCCGGCGGACGCGAAAAACCCGCGGATCGCTCCGCGGGTTTTTCGTTTCCGGCTTGCCGAAAGGCGCGTGCGCTTACTTGGCACCGGCAGCCTTGTTGGCAGCCTTGATCGCGGCGGCGGCGGCGATGTCTTCCTTGATGCGGGCCGCCTTGCCTTCCAGGCCGCGCAGGTAATACAGCTTGGCGCCGCGCACCTTGCCCTTGCGCTTCACTTCGACCGAGTCGATCGCCGGGCTGTGCGCCTGGAACACGCGCTCCACGCCGGTGCCGTGCGAAATCTTGCGCACGGTGAAGGCCGAATGCAGGCCGCGGTTGCGCTTGGCGATGACGATGCCCTCGAACGCCTGCACGCGCTCGCGGTTGCCTTCCTTCACCTTGACGTTGACCACCACGGTGTCGCCGGCGCCGAACTCCGGCAAGGGGCGGGTGATCTGCTCGGCTTCGAACTGCTGGATGATCTTGTTCATGGCGACCTCAGTGGTTTGCGACGTTCCGTGCCGCGGTAGTTCTGTAAGCGGCCATCCCTGACCGCAAGGTTGGTTTTTGCGATCGTCCTTGATCGCGAGAATCAAACAGCGGTCATCCATGACCGCACTCTTCAATTTCCACCCGCCGCGCAGTATTCGCGACGGAATTCTTCCAGCAACGCGCGGGACTGCGCATCCAGCGCGCGTTGCGCCAACAGCTCCGGGCGCCGCAGCCAGGTCCGGCCCAGCGCCTGCTTCAGGCGCCAGCGGCGGATCGCCGCGTGGTCGCCGGAGAGCAGCACCGGCGGCACCTCGCCGTAGGCGTCGTGCACCGGCTTGGCGTAGTGCGGGCAGTCCAGCAGGCCGTTCGAGAACGAATCCTGCTCGGCGGACTGCGCGTCGTTCAACGCACCGTCCTGCAACCGCCCCACCGCGTCGATCACCACCGCCGCGCCCAGCTCGCCGCCGGACAGCACGTAGTCGCCGATGGAAAGCTCCTCGTCGACCTCGTGCGCCAGCAGGCGTTCGTCCACGCCCTCGTAACGCCCGCAGAGCAAGGCGATGCGCGGCAGCTTGGCCAGCGCTTCCACCCTGCCCTGCGTGAGCCGCGCTCCCTGCGGACTCAGGTAAATCACGTGCACCGGTTCCGGTGCGGCCTCGCGCATCGCCTTCAGGGCATCGCGCAGCGGCTGGATCAGCATCACCATCCCGGGCCCGCCGCCGCAGGTGCGGCCGTCCACGGTACGGTAATGGTCGGTGGCGTAGTCGCGCGGGTTCCAGGTTTCCACCTGCAGCAGCTCGCGCTGCTGCGCGCGTCCCACCACACCGACCGCGGCGCACTGGCGCATGAAGTCGGGAAACAGCGTGACGACGTCGATACGCACGACCCTAGAACTCCGGGTCCCAGTCCACCACCATGCGCCCGCCGGACAAGTCCACCGAACGCACCACACTGCCCTGGATGAAGGGGATCAGCCGCTCGCGCGTGCCGTCCCGCACCACCACCACGTCGTTGGCGCCGGTGGCGAACAGGTGGCTGACCCGCCCGAGCGCCGCGCCTTCGGTGGTGACGACCTCAAGCCCTTCGAGGTCGACCCAGTAATACTCGTCCTTGCCGGGAGGCGGCAGCTGCTCGCGGGCGACGTAGATGTCGCTGCCGACGAGGGCGGCTGCCGTGTCGCGGTCGTCCACGCCGGGCAGGTGGGCCACCAGGCCCTTGCCCTGCGGGCGCCCTTGCGCTCCCGCGATCTCCGTGACCGCCTCCGGCGCCGTTGCCAGCAGCCAGGGTTGGTAGCGGAAGATCTGCGTGCGCGGCTCGGTCCAGGATTCCAGCTTGACCCAGCCCTGCACGCCATACAGCCCGACGATGCGCCCGACCGGGACGCGCCGACCGGCTGCCGTCACGTTCAGGCCGCCTGCTGCTTGCCGGCTTCCTTCACGAGCGCCGCGACCTTGTCGGAGAGCTGGGCGCCCTTGCCCACCCACTCCTGCACGCGCGCCACGTTCAGCTCGAGACGCTTGTCCTTGCCCGAGGCGACCGGGTTGTAGTAGCCCACGTTCTCGATGTTGCGGCCGTCACGCTTGTTGCGCTGATCGGTGACCACGACGTGGTAGAACGGGCGGCCCTTGGCGCCACCGCGCGAAAGACGAATCTTGACCATGATGAAAGCTCCAGAGATGCCGGAAACGCCGGCCACACGCACGTGGGCGTGCGCGGTAAACGCGGCATTTTAGGGGGACGTGGGGGAAAAAGGAAGAGGTGGCGCGGTTTCGGGCGCCAGTCCGCCTGAAAAGCCAGAGCCTTGCTTGATGCCTTTGAAGGGCAGTCCTGCCCTTCAAAGGCTCGCCCCGGTCGGCTCGCCGACCGGGGCTCCGTCCGGCAATCGCCAAGCGATTGCCGGACGAGCGGGCCATCCATGGCCCGCGCTGACGGGCCTTGCCCGTCAGCGGGGCGGCAGCATGCCGCCCATCCCGCCCATGCCCTTCAGTGCGCCGCTCATCTGCCGCAGCAGGCCCTTGCCGCCGCCCTTGGAGAGCTTGGACATCATCTTCTCCATCTGCATGTACTGCTTGAGCAGGCGGTTGACGTCGGCGGGCTGGGTGCCGGAGCCCTTGGCCACGCGGGCGCGACGCGAGCCGTTCAGGGTGTCGGGGTGGCGGCGTTCCTTCGGCGTCATCGAGCCGATGATCGCCACCATGCGCTTGATCTCGCCGTCGTTGACCTTGGACTTCACGCTGTCGGGCAGGCTGGAGACGCCGGGCAGCTTGTCCATCAGGCCGGCGAGGCCGCCCATGTTGTTCATCTGTTCGAGCTGGTCGCGCATGTCGTTCAAGTCGAAGCGCTTGCCCTTCATCACCTTCTGGGCGAGCTTCTGCGCCTTCTCCTGGTCGACCTTGCGCTCGACCTCCTCGACCAGCGACAGCACGTCGCCCATGCCGAGGATGCGCTGCGCCACGCGATCCGGGTGGAACGGCTCCAGCGCATCGGTCTTCTCGCCGGCACCGAGGAACTTGATCGGCCGGCCGGTGACGTAGCGCACCGACAGCGCCGCGCCGCCGCGGGCGTCGCCGTCGGTCTTGGTCAGTACCACGCCGGTGAGCGGCAGCGCGTCGCTGAACGCCTTGGCGGTGGTGGCGGCGTCCTGGCCGGTCATCGAGTCGACCACGAACAGCGTTTCGACCGGCGCGATCGCGGCGTGCAGCGCCTTGATCTCGGCCATCATCGCCTCGTCCACGTGCAGGCGGCCGGCGGTATCGACCAGCAGCACGTCGACCACCTCGCGGCGGGCGGCGAGGATCGCGTTCTTCGCGATCTCGACCGGATCCTGCCCGGCCTCGGACGGGAAGAACTTCACGCCGACCTGTTCGGCCAGCGTGCGCAGCTGCTCGATGGCGGCCGGACGGTAGACGTCGCAGCTCACCACCATCACCTTTTTCTTCTTGCGCTCGGTGAGCAGGCGCGCCAGCTTGGCCACCGTGGTGGTCTTGCCCGCGCCCTGCAGGCCGGCCATCAGCACCACCGCGGGCGGCGTCACCGCGAGGTTCAACTCGCTGTTGGCGGTGCCCATCACCGTGGTCAGCTCGTCGCTGACCACCTTCACCAGCGCCTGGCCCGGCGACAGGCTCTTCATCACGTCCTGGCCGACCGCGCGCACCTTCACGCGCTGGATCAGCGCCTGCACCACCGGCAGCGCCACGTCGGCCTCCAGCAGCGCGATGCGCACCTCGCGCAGGGCCTCGCGGATGTTTTCCTCGGTCAGCCGGCCGCGGCCGCGCAGGCGGTTGACGGTGGCGGACAGGCGTTGGCTGAGCGATTCGAACATGGGCGCGGCATCAGTCGGTATGAGCGAACGGGTGATTATAACCGAGGCCGCTCAGCGCGCCGGCTGCGCCTTCACCCAGGCCGCGATGTCGCCGATCACCTGCGCATCCACGTGGGCCGGCGCCTGGTAATCGGCCACCGTGCCGGTCTTGCCCGCCGGCATGAACAGGTGGCTGAGGCCGGGATACAGGTGAAAGTCCGTGTGCGGCCGCCCCGCCAGCGCCTGCTGCCAGCGCGCGAAATCCAGCGTGGGCGAGATCTGGAAATCGCTGCCGCCCTGCAGGATCAGCAACGGCATCGGCAGCGCCTTCGCCGCCTCCACCGGATGGACCTCGTGCAGGCTCAGCCAGTAGCGCTGCGGCAGGCCGCCGAACGAGCCCGCCGGCGGATGCCGCGGATCGGCCGTGGCCAGCAGTTTCCGCTCGGCCGCGATGGCCTGCTCGCCGGCCGCGATCTGCGCCGCCGTCTCGTGGCCGCGCTGGCCCTGCTCGCGCACCTGCTGGGCCGACACATCCAGCAAGGGCCGCGCCGGCGCCGCCAGCAGGATCAGCCCGGCCAGTTGCGGATCGCGCTGGCCGATACGCGGCGCCAGCATCGCGCCCAGGCTGTGGCCGAGCACGAACACGCGCCGCGGATCGATGCCGGGCTGCTGCGCCAGCAGGCGCGCGGCGGCGAGCGCGTCGTCGGTCACCTCGTCGTCCACGGTAAAGGCCTGTGTGTCGATCTGCGCGGCGTGGGCATACGTGCGCTTGTCGTAACGCAACGTAGCCACGCCGGCCTTGGCCAGGCCCGCGGCGAGATCGCGGAACGGCTTGTTCGGGTCGATTGTCTCGTCCCGGTCGTGCGGCCCGGAACCGGCCACCAGCAGCACCGCCGGAAACGGTCCCTTGCCCTCGGGCAGGGTCAGCGTGCCCGGCAACGGCCCCAGCGGCGAAGGCACCGGCAAGGCCCGCGACGCCGCGCTGGCGATCGCCGGCTCCGGCGCGGCAGTCGCGGCTTGCACCGAAGCCGCCGGCACCACGCGGAAGCCGTCGATGCGATCCTGCGCATCGCAGTGGATGACCGCCGCCAGCGGCGTGCCGGAGAACTCCATCCGCGCCACCAGCGCTTCCTGCCCGCCCAGCGATTGCGGCGCCAGGGCGCCCAGCGACTTGAAGCTGCCGGCCTGCGCCTGCAGCTGGCCCCAGACCTGGCGCAGCATGTCGGGCGTGAGCTTGCCGGCTATCACCGGCGAGAAATCCTTGCCCACCTGGTCGTAATGTCCCTGCGTCCACGCCACCAGCGCCGCTTGCCCGTGGGTGCGGCAGGCGTCGGTCGCCTTCGCCACCACGGGTGCGGCCAGCGTCAGGCCCAGCAGCGCGGTCATTACGCTCTTTGCTCGATTGACCATGTCTCAACCCTCCCGATCAGCGGCTGCCTTCCAACCGCAGGTGGACGTAGTACGAATATGCCGCTGCAATCAGCCATACCGCTGCCAGCACGATCAGCAGCAACCAGGGCGCGGGATCGGCCAAGGCGATGAGCACTACCGCCAAGCCGCCGAGCATGAACAACCGGCCGCCGAAGCGGTGCGTCTGCTCCCACACCACGTCGCTGGCCAGCGTCCACGGCGTGCGGATGCCGATGAAGAAGTTGCGCCGCAGCTTGCCCATGTAGTTGCCGAGCAGCAGGTACAGCACGCCGGCCGCCAGCATGACGATGGTCGGCATCGATACGGCATAGCCGGCCCCGGACAGCAAGATGCCGAGGCTGGCGACCAGCACGAAGCCCTGCATGGCCAGCATCAGCACGCCCCACACACCTTCGAACCGCCTGATCGCGAACTGGCGCGGCGAAACTGCCGGCAGCACCACGGAAAGCAGCACGAGACCAAGCACACCCAGTGCCGGGAATGCAGCCGCCCAGAAACGCGACGTGACGCCGTCGACGTGGTTGTGCATGTCCCAGTGCGTCGGTACCGCCGCCGGCAGTTGCGGGTACAACCATGCGCCGGCGGCCACCGCCACCGCGACGAAGGCCGCGGACACCAGCAGGTTGCGATGCAGTTTCATCGTTTGCCTCCATGACTCCCGATCGACGGAAACAGGTCCAGCACCATGCGCGTGAAGTCCTCCATCACGGTGCTGTTGAGCGAGTAGACGATGTACTGGCCCTGTCGCTCGGTGCGTACCAGGTCGGCGTGCTTGAGTACCGCGAAGTGGTGTGACAGCGAGGCCGGCGTGATGTCGAACGCCGCGCCGATCTCGCCGGCGCTCAGCGCGCCGCCCTGCAGGCGCTTGAGGATCGCGCGCCGGGTGGGATCGGCCAGCGCCTTGAACACTTCCTGCTGCTTCATCTGCCTCGCCGTACCCGATACGCGCATCGATATTTAGGCAAACATCTAAATATCGCCAGTGACGGAAGTCACGCCCCGTCGTTCACGCATACCGCAGCCCTGTGCGAAACTCGTCTGCCATGTCGCTCGTCCTGCCTTCCATCCTCGCCATCGTGTGCTACCTCGGCGGCGCCAGCCTGCTGGCAGCGCCGCTCACCGGCTGCCCGCGCGCACCGCAGCGGCTCGGGCTGTCCATTGCCACGCTGGCCGTGCTGCTGCACGTCGCGGTACTGCTGGGCGCGCACGGCGGGCGGCTGGACCTGCATTTCTTCGCCGCGCTGTCGCTGGTGGCCTGCGTGGTGGCGGCGCTGACCCTGCTGGTGAACCTGTCGCGACCGGTGGCCGGGCTGGGCGTGATCGTGTTTCCGCTGGCGGCGCTGCTGCTGGCGCTGGACGCGTTCCTCGCGCCGCCGACCACGCCGAACCCGCTGGACTGGCAGATCAGCCTGCACGTGGCGATCGCCCTGCTCGGCTACAGCCTGCTGTCGATCGCCGCACTGGTGGCGGTGCTGCTGGCGGTGCAGGAGCGCGCGCTGCGCATGCACCGCCCGATCCGGCTGATGCGCGCGCTGCCGCCGCTGGTGCAGACCGAGTCGCTGCTGTTCCGCCTGATCGGCGCCGGCTTCGCCCTGCTCACATTGACCCTGCTGAGCGGCGCGCTGTTCATCCAGAACATCCGTGCCCAGCACCTGATTCATACCACCGTGCTCAGCGTGCTGGCCTGGTTGATCTTCGGCGTGCTGCTGTGGGGTCGCTGGAAGCACGGCTGGCGCGGGCGCAGCGCGGTGAACCTGTGCTTGATCGGCATGGTCGTGCTGCTCTTGGCCTTCTTCGGCAGCAAGGCGGTGCTGGAGCTGGTGCTGCACCGGGGCGTGTAACGGGACTCGGGACTCGGGACTCGGGACTCGGGAAAAGCGTACGGCGGCGCCTATTCGCCGCGCAAACGCACGTCGCCGGGGGCGAGATCGCCCTTGGCCTCGGCCTGCGCCTGGCGCTGTTCCTCGAAGAAGCGCTGCACCTGCTGGCACACCGCCATGGTGTTGTCGTGGGCCAGCGCGGAGACGAGGAACCACGGCGCCTTCCAGTCGAGGCGGCGCACGATGTCCTCGGCCACCTGCTGGCGCTCGTCCTCGGGCAGCGCGTCGGACTTGTTCAGCACCAGCCAGCGCGGCCGCTCCAGCAGCTCGGGATTGAACTTCGCCAGTTCGTGCTCGATCGCGCGCACCTGCTCCACCGGGTCGGTGTCGTCGACGGGCGCAATGTCGACCAGGTGCAGCAGCAGGCTGGTGCGCGACACGTGGCGCAGGAACTGGATGCCCAGCCCGGCGCCGTCGGCGGCGCCCTCGATCAGGCCGGGGATGTCGGCGATCACGAAGCTCTGGTCGGTGCCCAGGCTGACCACGCCGAGGTTCGGGTGCAAGGTGGTGAACGGGTAATCCGCCACCCGCGGCGTGGCCGCCGACACCGCGCGGATGAAGGTGGACTTGCCCGCGTTCGGGAAACCGAGCAAGCCCACGTCGGCGAGCAGGCGCAGCTCCAGCTTCAGCTCGCGCTCCTCGCCCGGCGTGCCGTTGGTGAACTGGCGCGGCGCGCGGTTCACCGAGCTCTTGAAATGGATGTTGCCGAGCCCACCCTTGCCGCCCTGCGCCACCAGCAGGCGCTGGCCGTTGGCGGTGAGGTCGCCGATCGTCTCGCCGGTGGCCACGTTGGTGACCATGGTGCCCACCGGCACGCGGATCACGGTGTCCTCGCCGCCCTTGCCGTACATCTGGCTGCCCATGCCGTTCTGGCCGCGCTGCGCCTTGTAGCTGCGCTGGTGGCGGAAATCGACCAGGGTATTGAGCCCCTCGTCGGCCACCAGCCACACCGAGCCGCCGCTGCCGCCGTCGCCGCCATCCGGCCCGCCGAACGGGATGAACTTCTCGCGCCGGAAACTCGCGCAGCCGTTGCCGCCCGCGCCGGCCTGGACCTGGATGATTGCTTCGTCGACGAATTTCATGGGGGATCGCTGGGCCTGATTGATGCGGGACTCGGGACTCGGGACTCGGGACTCGGGACTCGGGACTCGGGGGAAGCATACGCGGTTGCGAATCGCGCAACGGCAAAGGAAGGTCTGATTTTGCTCGTCATCCCAGCGAAAGCTGGGATCCAGCGTCTGTAGACCACTGAAAGCAACGGCGCTGGATTCCTGCTTTCGCAGGAATGACGAGCAGGAAGTCGGATTGATCAGACCGTCCCAAACTCCCCCATTCCATAAAACGAAAGCCCCGCCGAAGCGGGGCTTTCGTTGCAACGTCGCGGAAGCTCAGGCTTTCACGACGCTGACGAAGCGGCGGCTGTGCTCGCCGCGGGTCTTGAACTCCACCTTGCCGTCCACCAGGGCGAACAGGGTGTGGTCGCGGCCGAGGCCCACGCCGGTGCCGGCATGGAACTGGGTGCCGCGCTGACGCACGATGATGTTGCCGGCCTCGACGGCCTGGCCGCCGTACACCTTCACGCCCAGGTACTTCGGGTTGGAGTCGCGACCGTTGCGGGACGAACCTACGCCTTTTTTGTGTGCCATGACTGTTTACTCCGGCTGTATCAGGCGTTGATGCCCGTGATCTCGACTTCGGTGAAGTGCTGGCGATGGCCCTGCTGCTTCTTGAAGTGCTTGCGGCGGCGGAACTTGACGATGCGCACCTTGTCGGCGCGGCCGTGCTTGCGCACGGTGGCGGACACGGTGGCGCCGGCCACGGTCGGCGCGCCGACGGTGATCGACTCGCCTTCGCCGACCAGCAGCACCTGGTCGAACTTCACGGCGGCGCCTTCTTCGGCGTCCAGCAGCTCCACGCGCAGGACGTCGCCCTGCTGCACGCGGTACTGCTTGCCGCCGGTCTTGATGACTGCGTAACTCATGGGAATATCCCTTCTGTCGTTATTCTCTTGGGTGCCGTCGCGGCCTTTCGGGCCGGACGAACCGCGGATTGTAGCCAGCCGGCGGGGCGCTGGTCAAATCCTGACCAGCCGGGGAAGCGCGGGCCCGGCGCACGCCCTGCATCGGGCAATAACTGACCTGCCCGGTTTGATATAGTTCGCTTTTCCCCTTGCGACCCCACGCATGGACACCATCCGCATCCGCGGTGCACGCACGCACAACCTCAAGAACATCGATCTCGACCTGCCGCGCGACAAGCTGATCGTGATCACCGGCCTGTCCGGTTCCGGCAAATCCTCGCTCGCCTTCGACACCATCTACGCGGAGGGCCAGCGCCGCTACGTGGAGTCGCTATCGGCCTACGCGCGGCAGTTCCTGTCGATGATGGAGAAGCCCGACGTCGACCACATCGAGGGCCTGTCGCCGGCGATCTCGATCGAGCAGAAATCCACCTCGCACAACCCGCGCTCCACCGTGGGCACGATCACCGAGGTCTACGACTATCTGCGCCTGCTGTACGCCCGCGTGGGCACGCCGCGCTGCCCCGACCACGGCATCCCGCTGGAGGCGCAGACGGTGAGCCAGATGGTGGACGCCACGCTCGCGCTCGATCCGGAGAAGCGCTACATGCTGCTGGCCCCGGTGGTGCGCGAGCGCAAGGGCGAGCACGTGCAGGTGTTCGAGCAGCTGCGCGCACAGGGCTTCGTGCGCGCCCGCGTGGACGGCGCCGTGTACGACCTCGACGCGGTGCCGCCGCTGGGCCTGCGCATCAAGCACACCATCGAGGCGGTGATCGACCGCTTCCGCCCGCGCGAGGACATCAAGCAGCGCCTCGCCGAATCCTTCGAGACCGCGCTGCGGCTGGGCGACGGCCTGGTGATCCTGGCCGACATGGACGATCCGCAAGCGAAGGAGCAGCTGTACTCCTCGCGCTATTCCTGCCCGGTGTGCGACTACTCGCTGCCGGAACTCGAACCGCGGTTGTTCTCGTTCAACTCGCCGGTGGGCGCCTGCCCGAGCTGCGACGGCCTCGGCGTGACCCAGGTGTTCGACCCCGCGCGCGTGGTGGGCCATCCGGAGCTGCCGCTGTCCGCCGGCGCGATCCGCGGCTGGGACCGGCGCAACCCGCACTACTTCCAGATGCTGCAATCGCTGGCCGCGCATTACGGCTTCGACGTGGACACCGCCTGGGCCGACCTGCCCAAGGCGACGCAGCAGGCGGTGCTGTACGGCAGCGGCAAGGAGAAGATCGCCTTCCGCTACCTCACCGAGCGCGGCGGCCGGGTCACCCGCGAGCACACGTTCGAAGGCATCCTGCCGAACCTCGAACGGCGCTACAAGGAAACCGAATCCGCCGCGGTGCGCGAGGAGCTGGCGAAGTACATCAGCGACCATCCCTGCCCCGAGTGCGAAGGCCAGCGCCTGAACCGTTCGGCGCGCCACGTGTTCGTGGCCGACCATGCGCTGCCCGCATTGACCAACCGCTCGATCGACGACGCGCTGGCGTTCTTCGCGGACCTCACGCTCAGCGGCTGGCGCGGCGAGATCGCGGCGAAGATCGTCAAGGAGATCCGCGAGCGCCTGACTTTCCTCAACGACGTCGGCCTCAACTACCTCACGCTGGACCGCCAGGCCGACACGCTCTCCGGCGGCGAGGCGCAGCGCATCCGCCTCGCCTCGCAGATCGGCGCCGGCCTGGTCGGCGTGATGTACGTGCTGGACGAGCCCTCCATCGGCCTGCACCAGCGCGACAACGAGCGCCTGCTCGGCACGCTCACCCGCCTGCGCGACCTCGGCAACACGGTGATCGTGGTGGAGCACGACGAGGACGCGATCCGCATGGCCGACCACGTGCTCGACATCGGCCCCGGCGCCGGCGTGCACGGCGGCGAGGTGGTGGCGCAGGGCACGGTGAAGGACATCCTCGCCGTGCCGCGCTCGGTCACCGGCCAGTTCCTCTCCGGCACGCGCGCGATCGAGGTGCCGAAGCAGCGCCGCCAGCCCAACGACGACGCCTACTGGCTGCGCCTGCACGGCGCCAGCGGCAACAACCTGAAGCACGTGGACCTGGCGATTCCCGCCGGCCTGTTCACCTGCGTCACCGGCGTCTCCGGCTCGGGCAAGTCCACGCTCATCAACGACACCCTGTTCCGCCTCGCCGCCACCGAACTCAACGGCGCCAGCGCGCAGCCCGCCCCGTTCAAGTCGGTGGAAGGCCTGCAGCTGTTCGACAAGGTGGTGGACATCGACCAGTCGCCGATCGGCCGCACGCCGCGCTCCAACCCCGCCACCTACACCGGCCTGTTCACCCCGCTGCGCGAGCTGTTCGCCCAGGTGCCCGAGGCGCGCGCACGCGGCTACGAGCCGGGCCGCTTCAGCTTCAACGTGCGCGGCGGCCGCTGCGAGGCATGCGAGGGCGACGGCATGCTGAAGGTGGAGATGCACTTCCTGCCCGACGTCTACGTGCCCTGCGACGTCTGCCACGGCAAGCGCTACAACCGCGAGACGCTGGAGATCCACTACAAGGGCCACACCATCGCCGACGTGCTCGACATGACGGTGGAGGACGCGCTGAAGCTGTTCGAGAACGTGCCCACCATCGCGCGCAAGCTCGACACCCTGCGCGCGGTGGGCCTCGACTACATCAAGCTTGGCCAGAGCGCGACCACGCTGTCCGGCGGCGAGGCGCAGCGCGTGAAGCTCTCGAAGGAGTTGAGCAAGCGCGACACCGGCAACACGCTGTACATCCTCGACGAGCCCACCACCGGCCTGCACTTCCACGACATCGAGCAGCTGCTCGACGTGCTGCACCAGCTGGTCGACCAGGGCAACACCGTGGTGGTGATCGAGCACAACCTCGACGTGATCAAGACCGCCGACTGGATCGTCGACCTCGGCCCCGAAGGCGGTGCCGGCGGCGGCCGCATCCTGGTCGCCGGCACGCCCGAAACCGTGGCCGCCACGCCCGGCTCGCACACCGGCCACTTCCTCGCGCCGCACCTCAAGCCCGCCAAGCCCGCCACCGCGAAGCGCGCGAAGAACACCCTCAAGCACATCGCCTCGGCCGACAAGCACAAGCCGATGCGCGGAAAGAAGAAGACCCCATGAGCAAGCCCAGCAGCGAAACACCCAAGCCCCCGCGCCGCCGCAAGAAGGCGGCCGCCGAAGCGACCGACGTCACGCCACCGGCTACGTCTCCCGCGCCGGCCGATGCCGCACCACGCCCGCTGTTCGTCGCCGAACTCGCCGCACGCTGGCGCGACCTCGACGCCTTCAACCACGTCAACAACTCGAACTACCTCACCTACCTGGAGGAAGCGCGGCTGCAGTGGCTGAAACACGTGCCCGGCCCGTGGTTCGACGAACACAGCATGCCGGTGATGGCCGCCGCCCAGCTCAACTACCGCCGCCCGATCGAATGGCCGGCGCAACTGCACGTGCAGCTCTACTGCGAACGCATCGGCAACAGCTCGATGACCATCGCGCACCGCCTCGTGGACGCCCGCGACGCCGGCGTCCTGTACTGCGACGGCCACGTGGTATTGGTGTGGATGGACCCGGCCACCGGCAAGCCGGTGCCGCTGCCGGCGGCGATTCGCGACGCGGTCGGCTGACGCGCTTATCCTCTCTCCCACTTGCAGGGAGGTTTTTTGCTCTCGCGCTATCGCAAGCGACAGAGCGGTTTCGGTCGCCTGCCGCAAGGAACAAGGCGGTTTCGGTCGCCTGCCGGCGCCCGAGTTCCTTCTCTTTGCTGGCCCACGCCACCGCAGGAGCGGTGGCGAACGGCGAAGCCGGCCCGAAGGGCGGAGGGCAGGATGCCCGGAGTCAAGAGAAGTAACCAAGAGAAATGGCCTGTTCAATCCG